>DEIA01000082.1 GCA_002352225.1 Flammeovirgaceae bacterium UBA2786 | reverse complement strand
TGGAAGAAAATAGAACTCTCGGGGGCAGGAGAACCCGGATTTTATTTCAGTAATCATCCGGATTGGGGTACTAATCCGTGCTGCGAAATTGCGCTGCGGCCATTCCAGTTTTGTAACCTGTGCGAAGTAAATGTTTCGGATGTGGAAACACAGGAGGAACTGAATGCCAGGGCTCGTGCTGCCGGTTTTCTGGGAACCCTGCAAGCGGGCTTTACCGATTTTCACTACTTACGTGAGATATGGAAAAAAACAACTGAACAGGATGCCTTGATAGGTGTGGGTATGACAGGCATTGCCAGTGGTAGGGTTGCAAAACTCGATTTAAAAGAAGCAGCCGAAGAAGTAAGACACATTAATAATGTGGTCTCAGCGAAAATCAATATCGAGTTTGCAGCGCGTTGTACCACCATTAAGCCATCGGGTACAAGTTCGTTGGTGCTTGGAACATCATCGGGTATTCATGCCTGGCATAACGATTACTATCTCAGGAGAATGCGTATCGGTAAGAACGAAGCGTTATACGAATACCTGCGAATCAGCCATCCCGAATTACTGGAAGATGATTTGCTCAATAGCAAGCAGGCCATTGTCTGCATTCCGCAACAAGCGCCAGGTGGCAGCATTCTTAGAACAGAAGATGTAATGGATATGCTGGAGCGTGTTAAGCAATTTAACCTCGAATGGGTGCGCAATGGATTCAGGATGGGATACAATGCCAACAACGTTTCGGCTACCGTTTCCATACGGGATGAAGAGTGGGATAAAGTAGGCAGGTGGATGTGGGAAAACAAAGCAAGTTACAATGGACTTAGTGTGTTACCCTACGATAACGGCAACTACAAACAACCACCGTTTGAAGACATTACTCCGGAACGCTTTAAAGAACTGGAGGAAGCTTTACATTCCATCGACCTGTCGAACGTGTACGAACCCGATGATGCCACCGACCTGCAAGCCGAAGCGGCCTGTGCCGGTGGGGCTTGTGTGATTCAGTAAGCAATCTTTTTTTCAATACCCATGCCTTCGTACTTGCATTTACGCGAGGGCATGGGTATTCTGTTTTCATTCCAGCTATGGAAACCCTTACTTATACCAAGGCTTTAGCGGATTTCATAAGTTCGTTTTCGCACGTTTTGTTTCGATTCCGAACGAGTGGAGGTGTTGAACGTCTTGAAATTAGCTCAATAATTAGTTTTTTCGGCTGGTATGGCCTTTGCCAAACAGGGTAGCAAACCCACAGCAAAATGATTCGATATTACTTTCTTCTTTTTGTCCGTAATATCAAACGACAAAAGCTATTCTCAATCATCAATCTGCTTGGTCTTACAGCCGGCATTGTGAGTACACTGCTTATCTATTTATATGTTCAGCACGAACTCAGTTACGATCGCTTTCATACTAACGCAGATAATATATATCGCATTAACCAAACCTTCATCTGGGGCGAGCATGACGACAATCAATTTGCTTCGCTCGGTCCCGGGGTAGCTTACGCCATCCATACCGATGTGCCCGAGGCAAAAGCGGTTACGCGTATCCATCCTGCCGGAGAATTTCTTGTTACCAATGCTGAAAACAAAAACGACATTAAAACTTTTGATCAATCGGAAATTCTGGCGGTCGATTCCAATTTTTTTGAAGTTTTCACCTTCCCATTGCTTAAGGGCAATTCGAAAACTGCCTTGGAAAAACCGAATTATGTGGTGTTATCCGAGTCAACCGCAAAGAAGTATTTCGGTACCGAAGATGTGCTGGGAAAACTTCTGCTTTTTGCGGATAAGGATAGAACCTATACCTATGAGGTTAGCGGTGTTGCTAAAGACGCTCCGGATAATTCGTATATCCAATTTGATATACTCTTACCTATGATTACGTTTCCGCGCATCCTGAATTCAAATGACCAATGGGTGTGGACAACCTTTGAAACATTTGTAGTTGTTGATCAGGAGACTTCGCCTGAAGAGCTTCAGGCCAAATTAGATCCTCTGCCACGAAGGTATGCAGAGGCCACCGTACAAAGTGCTTTCGGGCAAACCTTTGACGATTATCTGAAAGCAGGCAAAAAGTGGGAGTTGTTTGTACAACCTTTAACTTCCATTCGCCTGTATTCATCTAATATCTATAACCGGCTAAATGAAGTAGGCAACATTAAAATCGTTTATATATTAATTGGAGTTGAGGTTTTTATTATTCTGCTGTCGTGTATAAATTTTATGAACCTTTCTACTGCCCAATACACACGCAGAATTAAGGAATCGAGTTTGCGGAAAATTCTGGGATCGGGTAAAAATCAATTGGTCGTTCATTTCTTTTCAGAAGCTTTCATGTTTTGTCTGGTAGCTGCCGTAATTGGATTGGGGGTAACTCAACTGGTTATTCCATTCTTCAATGTACTGGCAGGTACAAGTCTGGCATTTACTTTCGGCAATACATCAGAGATTTTACTCGTATTGATCACATTGGTTATAGTAATGAGTGTACTTTCAGGAAGTTATCCGGCCGTCTTTCTCAGCAAATTTTCACCTGCTGAAGCGATGAAGGGAAAACTCAACACCGGAAAGCAGGGGAAAGTCCTTCGCAACGGATTAGTGGGTTTTCAGTTCTTTATTTCAATGGTCTTAATTGTTTCCACCCTTGTTGTGTTTCAGCAACTTCAATACCTGGCCCAGAAAGACGTTGGCTTTAACCGCGAAAATCTGATGGTAATAGATAGGGCTGAGTGGATCAATGACGAAGAAACTTTTCAGCAAGCCCTTGAAAATATTGCCGGTGTGGAGCGTGCCTCGTGGTGTACGGCCGTACCTCCCAATCTCTTCAATGGCGATTCATTCAAAGTGGAAGGAGAAAGCAATTCGACTACGCCCCTTAATTTTCTGCATGGCGATGAAGAATATGCAGCTACATTAGGCCTTGATATTATAGTGGGCCGAAATTTTTCAAAAGATATTCCGGGCGACAAGGGAAGAGTTATCCTGAACGAATCGGCAGTAAAAGCTTTTGGATGGCCGGTGGACGAAAGTATTATTGGAAAGAAAATAGAATACCCGGGTGATACCACGTACGAAGTAGTAGGCATGGTACGCGATTTCAACTATTGGGCTTTGCAGTCGCCCATTCAGCCCATGGCAATCTTTCATGCCGAAGGCCGCATGTACAACTTTGGAGGTTACGAAATGGCGTTGCGTATTAAACCGACTGATTCTGAAAATCTTAGGAATCTTATTGCAGAAGTTTCTAAAACCTGGACACAGTTTGCAGGCGATCGTCCTTTCCAATATGAGTTTGTTGACGATTCGTTTGATGAAGCATTCCGTTCAGAAGAAAAATTCAGTCAGGGCCTGTTTGTGTTTGCCGGCCTCGCCATTATGATTGCCTGCTTTGGCTTGCTGGGTATGATTATTTATACGCTGGAACAACGTATGAAGGAAATTGGGGTGCGAAAGGTTGTGGGGGCTTCCGTTACCAGTATTTGGGTACTGATCATTCGCGACTACACCTACCTGATTATTATTGCTGTTGTTACCAGTGTGCCGCTNNACAAGTTATCATGTGGTGCGCGCTGCGCATACCAACCCGGTAGATGTTTTGAAAGACGAGTAGTGCCTGAATTAGCGAATAGCTCATTTATAAAACAAAAAACCTCTCCAAAATTGGAGAGGCTTTGTCGGGGTGGCCAGATTCGAACTGACGACCTCTTGGTCCCAAACCAAGCGCGATACCGGGCTACGCTACACCCCGTTCTTTAAATGAAGGCGCGAAGATATAAAAACAATCTGAACGCCCAATATTTGTGATCCCAGCTGGACTCGAACCAGCAACCTGCTGCTTAGAAGGCAGCTGCTCTATCCAGTTGAGCTATGAGACCTTTTAAAAGAACTGGCGGAGGGGGGGGGATTCGAACCCCCGGTACGGTTTAACCCGTACGACAGTTTAGCAAACTGCTGGTTTAAGCCTCTCACCCACCTCTCCGTGGTTTTCCCTTAAAAAGGAGTGCAAATATAATGTTCAAATGCTCTTGATAAGCGCATTTGCAATGAATTTTTAAGAATAGCAGCTGTAACCGGTAAGCAATCTTTATTTTGATTTTAACAAGGCCCCTGTAAGAGCAGCAAAGCCACCCACTAATCCCCCTACCAATGTGGTTAGTATAAAAGCATTTACAGGTAAAAGCTGATTTACTTTTTCGGTAAGAATCGAACTGGTTTTCAGATCAATATAAAATGCAAAAAGCCCCCACAGTAGTGCAATGGAAAGAAAGCCGGCTATAAAAGAAACAAATCCTTTATTCCCTGTCAGGTAGGCCACTACCGCAGCACCAATGGCAATACTCCACCAGGGCAGTAAAAACTGAAGCAGCAGACAACTTAGTATGGTTATTAATATTTGTAAAAAGAATTTCATGGAACCTGAGGTTTGAGGGTGAGCGTTGCCAATGTGGATTTAAGGTTTGAATCTGCATTGAATTGAAATGGATAATGATTACCGGTAGCCCAGGTATTCAACATATTATTATAATATGGACTGCCGGGGTTTCCCGATTGCCCGCCCGGATAAACACCCCACGCACGTACTCCGGTTTTTTCCAGACTTACTACCATGCGCCAACTTGGGCCATGCGTGCGCGATGATGCGTTTACAATATCATGATTACCGCCATGTTGTACATGATAACTGAAGGCGGGTAAACCCTGTAGCAGGTGCCCCACAAATGTATCTTTGTAATCGGCCCAGCGCGGATCTTTTCCCTTTTCAATTTTCCATTTTTCGATGGTATCGATGCCCTTTACAAATGCCTGCTGAATTATCTCACGGGCTGTTTCTTTTTGGGGTGTGTCGGCCAGGTCAAAGAAAATAAGATCGGGCTTTTCTTTAATCAGTTTAATGGTGGTGTAAGCCGTAGGGTTGTCCAGCGCCACCTTCGAGTTCTTTATTTCATCCCATACTAATGGAAACAGGGCATCCCACCAGGCTTCGTAATAGGAGGCGCCTTGCGATTCAGTTGTATTTTCATAGTCCCATGCCTTTAAAATGGAATAACCACTTTTTTGAGCCTGCGTAAATTGGGTGGTATCCAGGTAGCTGAGGAATGTGGGTAAACTTTCTTCTGCTTTCAGATTATAATTATCGAATTGCAGCTCCATCATATCGCGCGGTGTAATGTCGCTCATCTCTGCCAGTAGTTTATTTATTCTGCGATTTCTATAGGCTTCGTAACTGGTAGCATTAATATAGTAGGGGTATGTGGAATCCACCGGATATTGATTAGCAGAACTCACAAACCCGCGTGCAGGATTTTTATACATTACATTCTGCTCGTTTGGGATAAACGCCTGCCACTCGGTGCGGGTAAGGGTTCCATCCAGAATATATTTCCCTTCTTCTTTTCTGCGAACGGGATACCGCCCCTGAATGCGCATGGCTATATCTCCGGTTACGCTGGCAAACACAAAGTTTTGTGCAGGCGAAGCATAATGATTTAATGCGCCCATGTAATCGGTATGATTCTTTGCCCGGTTAAGTTTAAAGAACGTAATAATTTCTTCTGAGGGATCGTGTGCAATCCACCTTACCGCGAAGTGTTTCATTTCACTATCGCCCTTAAAGGTCTCGTCATACAATACCGG
>DEIA01000008.1 GCA_002352225.1 Flammeovirgaceae bacterium UBA2786 | reverse complement strand
AAGGTCTCGTCATACAATACCGGACCATGATGGGTAAACGTAATGGTATCATAAAAATCTTTACCGCCTTTTATTTTAAACTTCTCAACTACCTGGCGCGAAGGTTTCCAGGTATCATCGCTTTTATATTCGCGTTTTGAATTGTCTTTGAATTCGATTTTATACCAATCCACCAGGTCGCGCTGTGCATTGGTTAAGCCCCATGCTATTGAATCGTTGAACCCGCTTATAACGGTGGGAGAACCAGGCAAAGATGCGCCCATTACATTTATACCTGGTGCCTGTAAGTGAATGATGTACCAGATGGAAGGCAAGGATAAATTCAGGTGTGGATCGTTACAGAGAATAGGCGCACCGGAATGAGTCTTGCTTCCGCTTACCGCCCAGTTGTTACTTCCAACATCGGGAGGTGATTTTTCCAAGGGTTTAACATTTACCAACTCATCGGGTAAGGCCATTGGCCAACCATCCAGTTTAACAGGGGTGAAGTTCCAGTTACCTGTGTTATCGACAATCGGGTCGCCTACGTTTTCATTATCAGGCCAAACCAGGTCGATCAATGCTTTGTCAAAAAGTTTCAACGCATTGGTCATCTCCAGATCTTTATCTCCACTGTTTAGCGTAAGCGCCATATTTTTAAGTAACAAAGCGCACTTCAGGTTAGTCCATAGTTCAGGTTCATAACCGAGTAGCTTATATTCAACAGGTAAATTTTTGTAGTGGAGCGCCTGAATATATTGGTTAATTCCATTTGTGTAACTGTTCACCATACTGGCTGCTATTGGGTTGGCTTCCATGGCGGCTAATGCATTTTCGGCAGCATACACCATTCCCCGTCTGCGTTGGGTACGGTCATAGTCCAGGGCGGCATTGCCAATTATTTCTGAAACCCTTCCGGCAGCAGCGTGGGTTTGAAACTCCATCTGCCAGAGTCGGTTAGCTGCGGTAATGTACCCTTGCGCCAGGTACAGGTCATCGTCATTTTTAGCAAATACATGAGGAATAAGAAGGCTATCGTACCGAACGATTACTTCATCCTTTAACCCGGTGAGATTCAGTACCTCATCTGCTCGGTTTTTGGTTTCGGCATTTTGCCAGAACCCACCAAAAGGGTCTAGAAATTTACCCAGTGGCGGAATAGGCGAACCGAAATTCCAGCTTTGGTTCAAGCCATATACCAATCCAACGGTAATCAAAAGCGAAAAACCTACTTTAATCAGCTTCATATTGTAGAGGTGTAATCAGTAATAATCCGTAATTCAATGTGCATTGTCAATTGCCTTTTGTCAATTGTTTTTGCTTAATTTTAGGCTTTTATTGAGAATTTTCGCAGCAAATGGCGGTAAAAGAAGTGCTTGGCAAGTATACCAAGGAGCAAATTAAGAAGGCGGCCCAGATCAAGGCCCTTTTTTTTGATGTGGATGGCGTGCTTACCGATGGCGGAATAATTTATGATAACACCGGGTGCGAAACCAAGCGATTTAATGTGAAGGATGGCTATATCATCAGTCACCTGAAAAAAGCCGGCATTCTGGTGGGTATCATTACCGGAAGGGAATCTAAGATTGTGAGCAACCGCGCAGCCGAACTGAAACTGGACTTTTGTCATCAGGGTATAGTGGATAAGTATAGTGTGTTTGAAAAACTGGTGGAGTTTCACAAATTAAAACGCAAACAGGTAGCCTATATTGGCGATGATATTAATGATCTGAAAGTGTTACAAAGCTGTGGCCTCTCTGCCTGCCCGGCCGATGCCATTGGTTATGTAAAATCAAGAGTGGACATTATAACCGATGGAAATGGTGGCCAGGGTGTTGTACGCGAAATCAGTGATTTAATACTGGCTGCGCAGGGTTTATTGGATAAAATTTTAAAAAATTAATTTTAGATACGTGGAGTTGTTTAAAAATAAAGTTTCGATAACAGATAACATCACCTTAGGTGGCGACAGAATGGTTTTATTTGCCGGCCCCTGTGCGGCAGAGAGTTACGATATCTGTATGGAGACAGGTACACAAGTAAAAAAAATCTGTGCCGAGTTAGGGATCGATTATGTATTTAAGTCTTCGTTTGATAAAGCAAACCGCACTTCATCCGGTTCTTACCGGGGCCCCTCGGTAGATATGGGGCTTGAGATTCTTTCCATGGTTCGAAATGATTTGAAAGTTCCTGTAGTTACCGATGTACACGAGTCCAGCCAATGTGCTGAAGTAGCCGCTGTAGTGGATGTATTGCAGATACCCGCTTTTCTTTGCCGGCAAACAGACTTGTTAATAGCCGCTGCCAAAACAGGTAAGCCTGTAAAAGTTAAGAAGGGTCAGTTTATGGCCCCGGAAGATATGCAGTATGCATTGGAGAAAATACGAGGCGAAGGAAACCAGAATGTGTTTCTAACCGAACGTGGTTCCAGTTTTGGTTATCATAATCTGGTGGTAGATATGCGCTCGCTACCCATAATGAGGCAATACTCGCCCGTAGTGTTTGATGTTACGCACAGTATTCAAAGACCCGGTGGTTTAGGTGGCAAAAGTGGTGGCGACCGGCAATTTGCACCTTACTTAGCGAAAGCCGCTGCTGCTGTGGGTGTAGATGGTTTCTTTATTGAAACCCATCCGCAACCTGAAAAAGCACTAAGCGATGGCCCCAATATGGTGCCCCTGAGGGAGATGAAAGAATTTTTGATTTCGATAAAAAAGCATTGGGATTTAAGCAAAGCCGAATAGACGCTGTATTTTTAATTGTACTGAATTGGAGAACCGTAATTAATTGTTGTTCTTATTTTTTGCATTGTGAGTGAAATAAAATTTGCAGTAGTTGGGTTTGGGCATATCGGAAGAAGGCACGCAACTATTGTTCGTGATTTTCCAGGCGCCAGCCTGGTGGCAATTGTTGAATCCGAGCCATCCTTACAGGAACACACCCTCTACCCAAAGCATGTACCCTTCTTCCAGTCCATTCAGGATTTTTTCAATGCCAGAATTCCTGTTGATGTAGTATGTATTTGTACGCCTAACGGACTTCACATTGAGCATGCCTTACAAGCTTTGGATAACAAATGCCATGTGGTAATAGAAAAACCCATGGGGCTAACCCGCCAGTCCTGCGAACAGGTAGTTGAAAAATCATTGCAGGTAGCCCGTCATGTTTTCGTGGTAAAACAGAATCGATATAGCCCGCCCAGCAAGTGGTTGAAGCAAGTTGTTTCGGATGGAACCCTGGGCGATATTTTAATGGTACAGGTAAATTGCTATTGGAATCGTGATGACCGGTATTATAAGAAAGGTTCATGGAAAGGAACAATGGCTTTGGATGGTGGCACCTTGTTTACCCAGTTCAGTCATTTTATTGATATTATGTTTTGGGTTTTTGGTGATGTGAAAAATATACACGCTGCGTTAAAAGACTTTAATCATCAAACTACTACGGAATTCGAAGATTCGGGAATTGTTAATTTTGAATTTGTAAAAGGAGGATTAGGTTGTTTGAATTTTTCAACTTCTGTGTGGGACACTAACATGGAGAGTTCTATTTCTGTAGTAGGTACAAAGGGATCGGTAAAAGTAGGAGGGCAATACATGAACGAGATTGAGTACTGCCATATTCAGAACTACACCATGCCCCAACTTCCTGAAACGAATCCGCCAAATGATTATGGCCCGTTTAAAGGCAGTGCCGCAAACCATCATTACGTTTTTGAAAACGTAATTAACACACTGAAAGGAAACGATACCATTACAGCTAATGCATTGGAGGGATTGAAAGTGGTTGATATTATTGAACGGATTTATCAATTCAGAAAGAAGTAGTATGGATACAACTTTTTATGCACACCCCAGCGCTGTTATTGATGAAGGCTGTGTAATTGGTATGGGTTCAAAAATCTGGCACTTCAGCCACATTATGCCCAATTGTGTGATTGGTGAAAATTGTAACCTTGGCCAGAATGTGGTTGTATCTCCCGATGTAAGATTAGGAAACAATGTAAAGGTTCAGAATAATGTTTCTATTTACACAGGCGTAATTTGCGAAGATGATGTTTTTCTGGGGCCTTCCATGGTATTTACAAATGTAATTAACCCCCGAAGTGCCGTAAACCGAAAATCAGAATACAAAAAGACCTATGTTAGAAAGGGCGTTTCTATTGGTGCTAATGCCACCATCATTTGTGGTATTGAAATAGGAGCATTTGCATTTATTGCAGCAGGCGCTGTGGTAACAAAAGATGTTCCGCCTTATGCATTGGTAATAGGAAATCCGGCCCGCCAAAAAGGTTGGATGAGCGAGTATGGACAGAAACTAAAATTTGATGCATCGGGTTTTGCGGTTTGTTCCGAGAGCAACGAACGGTATCAGCTTAATGAAGGAGTAGTTAGTAAAGTTAGTCATGGATAAAATTCAAATGGTAGATTTGCTGGGGCAGTACCGGCATATTGAAAAAGAAGTGAATGAAGCCATGCGGCAGGTAATTGAAAGTACGGCTTTTATTAATGGCCCGGCCGTAAAATCGTTTGAGCAACAACTGGGTGTTTACCTGGGCTCCAAACACGTTATTGGATGCGCCAATGGAACCGATGCCCTTCAAATAGCCCTTATGGCCCTTAACCTTCCGGATGATGCCGAGGTGATTGTTCCTGCATTCAATTATGTAGCTGCCGCTGAAGTGGTAGCATTGCTGAAATATAAACTGGTTTTTTGCGATGTGGATAAACACCTGTTTACCCTCGATGTGGAAGATGTAAAACGCAAAATAACAAAAAAGACTAAAGTGATTATTGCCGTGCATCTGTTTGGGCAAGCCGCTGCTATGGAACCCCTGATGGCACTTGCAGCTGAACATAGTTTGTTGGTGGTGGAAGATAATGCGCAGGCTATTGGTGCAGATTATATTTTTAAAGATGGATCAAAAAAGAAATTAGGTGCGATAGGGCACATTGGCACAACCTCCTTTTTTCCAAGTAAAAACCTGGGCTGCTATGGCGATGGCGGAGCCATAACAACAAATGACGAAAAACTGGCTGCTATAATGAGAAGCATAGCCGGACATGGCCAATCGAAAAAGTATTTCTACGATCGGGTAGGGATAAACTCCCGGTTAGATACCCTTCAGGCGGCCATATTACAGGTAAAATTGAAACACCTGGATCACTATATCACTAAACGGCAGCAGGCTGCGGATTATTACGATAAGCATTTACGTACTATATCCTGGCTTTCGGTTCCTGCCCGTGCGGCATACAGTACTCATGTATTTCATCAGTACACAATTCTAGTGAAGGACAGGAACAGAGATGAACTTAGCAAACATCTTTCTGAGAATGGAATACCGAATATGATTTATTACCCGGTTTCATTACATCAGACTAATGCCTACGGTTATGTGCAGGGAGAAAATTTGCAGGTTTCGGAAAAGCTTGCGGCACATGTACTCGCCCTGCCTATGCATACCGAACTGGCAAAAGATCAATTGCAGTATATTGGAGATACGCTGGCTAACCTGTAACCAGGTTGCTACCGGATTGAAAATGTAAAATTGGGTGTGCGGATGTTTTTTGGTAAATTTGAAACTTGGCTTTTTTGTATATGAATAGTAAAATCTTATTCACTATCCTTTGCGTTAGTCTGCTGGCGTCCTCCTGCGTAACAAATAAACGCTACATGTATCTTCAAAAAGATGATGTAAATGTGAAGAATCTGCCCAAGGATACCATTGTGAGGTCATATACTATTCAGAATTATGAGTATCGCATTCAGCCTGAGGATAATATTTCGGTAAGGTTTGAAAGTTTGACCCCTCAGGAGTATGATATTTTTAATCGGAATATCATGAATCAACAGCAAACACAAAATCTTAATCAACTGAATGCAATCTTGATTGGCGAGTTGGTTGATCCAAATGGTGAAATTCAGTTTCCGGTAATTGGCAAAGTAAAAGTGTCAGGATTAACTGTATATGAAATTCAAAATAAGCTTCAGCAATTGGCCGATCAATACCTGGAATCACCGGTTGTTAAAGTTCGCTTAATTAATTTCAGATTCACCTTATTAGGCGAGGCCAGGCAAGAGGGTACCGTAGTGTTACCCAATAATCGTATTGGCTATATGGAGGCTATTGGTTTGGCTGGTGGGTTAACCGATTTTGCGGATAAAAGAAATATTAAACTGATTCGGCAAATTGATGGCAAAGCCCAGGTGCGATATTTGAATTTGTTGGATGAAAATTTCATTAATACTCCGGAATACTATGTTCACCAGAATGATATTTTAATTGTTCCGGCCCTTCGGCAACGACCCTATCAAACCTATTTCGGAAGGAATTTATCGTTGGTAATATCCTCCTTATCGTTAGTAGTGGTCACCATCACCCTTATTAACTCTACCAAGTAAAAAATGACAGATCCGGTTTTTGATACAGAGGGAACAAATCATTCCACAGGATTTGCAGTGGATTTTAAACGAGTATTAGCCCGTGCTATTCGGTTTTGGTATGTAATCATACTTTCATTGGTGATTGCGTTAACTGTTGCCTTTTACAAAACACGATATAGCCAAAAGGTGTACCCCGTTTTTGCCTCTATCGTTTTGCGCGAAACACAGGAAACAGGAGGTGCAGAGTTGTTATATAAGAATTCTTTGATTGATCCGTATAGAAATTATTTAAATGAGCCCTATATTATAAGGTCATACCCACTGATTGAAAGAGTAATCCAGGATCTCAATTTTGATGTGTCCTTTTCCAGAGAAGGATATATACTTACGTCAGATGCCTATAGTTATATTCCGGTAAAGGGTTTGCGATGGAACCCAAAAGAAAGCAAAACAGGTCAATTTATTTTTACATTAAAGAATGAAAAACAATACTCCTTACGCAGTATTAGTGATGATGATGAGGCTACAGACGCAGTATTTCAATTAGGCGATTCCATTAATTATAAAGGCATTTCTGTCTGTATTTTCGAACTTCAGGGAAGGTCTGTGAAGGAGTACGTTGGAATTCCATTTATTTTAACTGTTCAAAATGTGCGACCATTGGCTGGTGCTTATATAGGCAAATTGAATGTTGATTGGGCGGAAGAAGGTGCTGGGGTAATTAATCTGAGTATCAACGGAACTAATCCGGAAAAAGAAATTGATTTTATGAATGGTCTTATTGTAGCCTACGGCCAACTGGACCTGAATAAGAAAAATGAGACCGCGCAACGTACAATTGCATTTATTCAGTCACAATTAACAGGCATTAAAGATTCTCTTCGTAAAGTAGAATTTCAATTAGAAAAATTCGGAAACAGTAGCCGTGTAAAAGATAAGAGCATAGAGGCTCAACGATTGTTTGAAAGAGCCGAGGGAGTTGATGTACAACGTGCTGAATTAATGATGCGCTCTAATTATTATAACTATTTAGAGGAATATTTAAAAGGAGATCCAAATAACCTTGATCAGGTTATATTACCATCTTCCGTTGGATTATCAGATCCTGTGATCACCTCTCTTTTAACGCGCATGATGGATCTGCAATTAGAAATGAAACTTCACCTGAATTCTGAAAAGGGAACAAATCCATTTGTTGCGAGCAAAATGGAACGAATTACAGAAATTAAAAGAGATGTAAATGAAGCACTCAAAACGTTAAGATCAACCGATCAAATTAAATCTGACTTTATGAAAAAGCAGATTCAAAGCATTGAAAAGCAATTAGCTTTGTTACCCGCGTCTGAGCGTCAGTTGATAGCTGTGCAGCGAAATTATTCGTTGCTTGAAAACCTCTATGTTTTTCTGATGCAAAAACTGTCAGAAGCAAGTATTTCAGAGGCTTCCAATACCTCGGATGTCATAACGGTAAACCCGCCTATGAGTGGGGGTATAATTTCTCCAAAACCCACACAGAATTACTTACTTGGTGTGTTGATTGGGTTGGTAATTCCTTTACTTATTTTTATCATCATTGAAATGGTAAGCAATAAGATTCAGTCAAAGGAAGATATTGAAAAAATTACTTCCATTCCGTTTATAGGAGGAGTTGGACACAACAGCTCTGCCGGTAATTTAGTCGTAAAGGATAAGCCCAAGTCAGGATTATCAGAATCCTTTAGGGCGTTGAGGTCTAACTTAAATTTCTTTACCGGTACTAAAACCAAGAAAGTGTTTATGGTTAGTAGTAGTATAAGTGGCGAAGGAAAAACGTTTACTACGATTAACCTGGCTACGGTTTTTGCTTTGTCTGGAAAGAAGACTCTAATTGTTGGAGCAGACATGAGACGTCCAAAAATATTTCAGGATTTCAACAGAAGTAATGATTTGGGATTAAGTACCTATCTCTCTGGTATTTCCGACTTCAATTCAATTATACAGGAAACGGATATTGAAAACCTATTTTTAGTTAGTGGTGGTCCTGTGCCTCCAAACCCTTCAGAATTATTACTAACTACAAAGTTTGAAGAATTCATAAAAAAGGCTTTGGGTATATATGATTTTATATTGATTGATACACCTCCATTAGCCTTGGTAACAGATGCATTTGTGATGTCTAAATTTGTGGATCATACAGTATTTGTAATGCGACAGAATTATTCACCAAAAGAATTTGTGCATAGTATTGATGAATACTATAGGTCAGGGAAAATAAAAGATATCAGTATATTATTGAATGATATCTATAAATCAGGATTGGGGTATGGTTATGGACAGAGCTATGCCTATCAATATGGCTATGGCTATGGTTATGGCGCTTATGGTTCTGGAGGATATTATAGTGATGACACTGAGAAGAAGGAAAGTTTTGTTAAGTTTTTTCGTAAAAAAGCATGAGCGTCACCCAACAAGATAGGGTATTTATAATAGCCGAGATTGCTCAGGCGCACGAAGGAAGTCTGGGAATTGCCCATAGTTATATTGATGCCCTTTCAGGAACAGGTGTAGATGCTGTAAAATTTCAAACGCATATTGCTGAAGCTGAGAGTAGCCCTTATGAATCTTTCCGGGTCAAATTTTCCTATGAAGATGAAACCCGTTACGATTATTGGAAACGTATGGAGTTTACATCCACTCAATGGGCTGGCCTGAAAGAACACTGTGAAAGAGCAGGAGTCGAATTTTTATCCAGTCCGTTTTCGGTTGCTGCTGTAGAATTGCTGGAAAGTTTAGAGGTGAAACGTTACAAAATAGGGTCAGGTGAAATAACCAATCATTTACTGTTGGAAAGGATTGGCCGAACGGGCAAACCGGTCATACTTTCTTCCGGTATGAGTTCATTTGATGAATTAACAAACGCCCTGGAAATATTGCGTCCCTTTGGGAATCCGATAACTATTTTGCAATGCACTACGGCCTATCCTACAAAACCAGAACAATGGGGATTAAATGTAATTGCTGATTTGCGGAATCAATTTCAAACACCGGTAGGGTTCTCAGATCATTCGGGTGAAATTTACGCGTGTTTGAGTGCCGCAGCATTGGGTGCAACCGTACTCGAATTTCATGTAGTGTTTGATCAGCAAATGTTTGGTCCGGATGCAAAGGCATCGTTGACGATCGAGCAAACCAGAACACTTGTTAAAGGTGTTCGTGAAATTGAATCGGCATTATCCAACCCTGTTCGTAAAAATGATACAGCAGGTTATGCAGATTTAAAAAAAATGTTTGGAAAGTCGTTGGCAATAAACAAAGCATTGAAAGTAGGACATCGTATTGAACTGGCAGATCTCGAAAGCAAGAAACCAGCGGATCAGGGGATAAGCGCAGCGGAATTTCAGAAGGTTATTGGAAAAAAAATTACGCGGGAGTTAGCAGCATATTCATTTTTAAATTATAAAGATTTAGAATGAACAAACGAAAAATATGTGTGGTGATTACTGCCCGACCAAGCTACAGTCGGGTAAAGACCGTACTGGAAGCCATAAACAATCATCCTAACCTGGAGCTGCAGCTCGTGGTTGCTGCATCTGCTTTGCTCGATCGATATGGTTCTGCTGTCCGTTATATTGAGCAGGATGGATTTAAGATCGATGCAAGAGTATTTAATGTATTGGAAGGTGAGAATCTGACGGCAGCCGCTAAAACAACCGGTATTGGTATACTTGAGTTATCAACGGTATTCGACAATCTTTCGCCAGATATTGTAGTCACTATTGCCGATCGCTTTGAAACCATGGCTACAGCCATAGCTGCTTCCTTTATGAATATTCCACTGGCTCATATCCAGGGAGGTGAGGTTACCGGAAATATTGACGAGAAAGTAAGGCATTCTATTACAAAACTGGCCGACTATCATTTTGTCGCCTCTGAAAGTGCCAGAGAGCGTGTGTTAAAGCTGGGTGAAAACCCAGATTTTGTTTTCAATACAGGGTGCCCTTCCATTGATCTGGCCGCTCAATCGTTGAAGGATACACATTTTGATTTTGACCCCTATAAAAAGTACGGTGGGGTTGGACGAAAACCTGATTTGTCCAACGGATATTTGGTGGTGATGCAACACCCGGTAACGAATGAGAATAATCAATCAAGGGTTCATATCGAAGAAACATTGAAAGCCATTGCCTCAATTAACCAACCTACCGTGTGGTTCTGGCCAAACGTTGACGCAGGGGCAGATGGAACATCGAGTGGTATTCGTGCCTTTCGGGAGAATCATCAGTTGGATCATGTTCATTTTTTCAAGAACATGGAGCCCGATGATTTTCTTACGCTGCTGATTCATGCCAACTGCCTTATTGGAAATTCCAGTGTAGGTATTCGTGAGTGTGCGTATTTAGGAGTACCTGTTGTTAATATCGGATCTCGACAAAACAAACGCGATCGGGGTAACAATGTGATCGATGTGGATTATCGTGAAGAAGCTATAAGAGAAGCTGTTTCGTACTGGCAAAAATCCGCTCGCCCGAAAGGATCATCCGTCTATGGTGGAGGTGAAGCCGGAAAAGAAATTGCGACTCTGCTTGCGGATTGTCCATTAAGATTCCATAAAACAATTTTCTATTGAATGGTTCAAGGTATGAAAATTGAATAACGATTTTACAAGAATGAAAATCTTAGGTTTAATACCTGCCAGGGGAGGATCGAAGGGTGTTCCGGGAAAGAATATCAAGCTCTTAGGAGATAAACCGTTAATTCAGTATACACTGGAGGTAGCGCAACAATCCAAACTGATTACTAAAAGCATAGTTTCTACCGATAGTGAAGAGATTGCGGCTTGTGTCCGTCCTTTAGGTGCAGAAGTTCCATATATCAGGCCAGCTTCCCTGGCGCAGGATCATTCGCCTACCTTGCCAGTGATTCAACATGCCCTTAAATTTTATCTTGAGAAAGAAATACAATTTGATGCCGTATGCCTTCTTCAAACAACTAATCCTTTTAGACTTCCAGGTTTTATAGATCAGGCCATTTCGAAATTTGTCGAATCGGAAGTGGATGCACTCATATCGGTCTTGCCTGTACCGTTGGAATATAACCCGCATTGGCTCTTTGAACCCGACACCAACGGATTACTGAAAATTGCTACCGGAGAACAGACTATTATTTCGCGCAGGCAAGACTTGCCACCGGCCTACTTCCGGGATGGTTCTATTTATATTACACGAACTAACGTATTGATGGAAAAGCACTCGCTTTATGGCGATACAGTAGGCTATATAATAAACGATGCAGCATGGCATGTAAATATCGATACTCCGGAAGACTGGAAAGAAGCGGAAAGGAAGGTTGAAAAGTACCTCAGGTTATGTGTGCAATAGCAGGAATAGCGGGCGGTAACCCGCAAGATGCCGAACGGTTGGTTGCAAACATGCTTGCTTCAATGAAACACCGTGGGCCGGATCATACGGAAGTAATGAAGGTAGCTGATGATGTTTTTTTGGGCCACAACCGGTTAAGTATTATTGATCTTCAGGCAGTTGCCAATCAACCCTTTGTGAGTGACGATGGCAGGTTTACGATTGTTTTTAATGGTGAGATTTACAATTACGTGGAATTGCGGACCACTCTTCAACCGCACTTTACCTTTCGCACTTGCTCGGATACGGAAGTCTTACTCGCAGCGTATCGAAAATGGGGTAAAAATTGCGTAGAGCGTTTCATAGGCATGTTTGCATTTGCCATTTGGGATAATCGTGAAAACGTTTTATTTGCCGCCCGCGATCGGTTTGGTGTTAAGCCGTTTTATTTCCATACCGCTGGCAATGCACTGCTGTTCTCCAGCGAGATAAAGGCGCTCTGGCATGCCGGGGTCCACCGTAAACCCGAGCTGGCCACTTGGTCTGCTTTTTTTGTTTACGGAAGTTATGGCATGCCCCATGAAACTTTTTGGGAGGATATTCATCAATTACCCGGAGGGCACTACCTGATATGGCAAGCCGATAAACTGGTTGTTAACCGGTGGTACTTTTTTGAAGATACCGTTAAAAACATGCAACCGGCTTTAAGGTTGTTGAATGAAGAACAAATAACAGAGCAGTACTTTGCATTGCTGCAAGAAAGTATTCGCCTCCGGTTTCGTGCCGATGTGCCTGTTGGTTTTAATGTGAGCGGTGGCCTTGATTCTTCGTTACTACTCTCGTTAATCAAAAAGTCCTTTCCGGAAAATCCAACCATTCAGGCCTTTACTTTTTATACCGGCAATACTGCGTATGATGAACTGCCTTGGGTAAAAGAATTGATGAATACCACCTTGTACCCTTTACATGCTGTTCAACTTAAAGCCAACGGAGTTCCACCCTTAGCGGAAACGGTGGCGCGCATGCAAGACGAACCTTATGGCGGATTGCCTACCCTGGCGTATGCTACCCTATTCAAAGCGGCTCGGAATCATAATACAATTGTTTTGCTCGATGGACAGGGAATGGACGAGGCGTGGGCAGGGTATGATTATTATCAATCAAACTCAGGATCAATTGTACAAGGTGTGAGCAGTTCTCCTTTACGTCCCAATGTGTTAACTGAGGATTTTAAAAAAATGGCGGATAGTCCGAAATATGCTACACCCTTTTCGGAAAACCTTCTCAACCTTCAATACCGGGATTTATTTTATACGAAGATACCGCGTGCCCTTCGCTTCAATGACCGCGTGTCCATGACCTACAGCACCGAATTACGCGAACCTTTTCTCGATCACCGGTTAGTCGAAATGGCTTTTGCCTTACCGGTTGAATGGAAAATTAAAGACAGGGTGGGTAAATATTTGCTGCGGAAAATTGCCCATCAACTATTACCCGATACGATTCGGCTCGCGCCCAAACGGCCCCTTCAAACACCACAACGGGAATGGCTCTCACATGAATTGATTGATTGGGCAGAAGACTGCATAACCGATTTTGCAAAACAACCCTGGGTAGATAAAAAGGAGTTGATGCGCGAATGGGATGCTTTTAAAGCGGGTAACAACGACAGCAGTTTTCATATATGGCAATGGATTAATTCTGCATTGCTACAGCCATGACTTCCAAAGTAATTTCCTCTTCCAAATTTATCCTGCTTGGAAGTGTGGTGTCTAAGATATTCACTTTTGCAGGAAGTGTGGTATTAGCCCGCATCTTGTTTCCCGAAGACTACGGATACCTTACCCTCACTACCGTGTTCACCGTTTTTCTTCAACAGATCGGAAATTTTGGAATTGAGGTTTTCTATCTTCAGGAAAAGACAAGCAGCAAAGAAGAAGAAGAAGGCGTGTTACAGATTGTGTTTAAACTGCGTCTGTTTACAAATGCTGTCCTTTTTGCTATCCAGGTAGTAACGGCACTGGTTTTCTATTTTTTTCTTGAGAAGGTTATTGTGGGGCAACTCTTACTTATTTTTTCATTCACCTATATTTTTGAAATACTCAGTTCTGTGAATGGGGCCATACTCAAAAAGGAACTAACCTTTAAACCAATAGCCATTGCCAACACCGCGCGCGATGTGGCTTCGGTTGTCTCAAGAGTATTGTTTGCCAGCCTGGGATTTGGCCCGTTAAGTTTTGGCTTTGGCGCTGTGATCGGAAGCTTTTGCCAGGCGGTGTGCATCCGGTATGCCAAAAAGATGAAGGTGGATTGGAAATTCTGGGACAAATCTTATTTCCTGAGAGTCTATAATTTTTCAAAGCATGTATTACTGGGTTCAATAGGTTCCTACGCTTCGCAGCAAATGGATAAGTTGATCATGGTTAGTTTTTTTGATCTTTCTAAAATCGGATTCTATAGTTTTGGTTATAGCAATGCCGGAATTCCGTTCACGTATATATTTTCTCCGCAGCAACAACTGATTTTGTCCTATTCTGCCAATCTTAAAGACAAGCCTGCGTTACTGCTTGAAAGGATTTATGATATGAGCAGAATTATTTTTCTGTTGACAGGACCCTTGTATGTGCTAGCGTATTTTAATTGTGATTACATAGTAACCTTTGTGTTTGGAGACAAATGGCTGATGGCAGGCGTTTATGTTCAGGTGTTTATTATTTACTTTTTTTTTCTGAGTTTTTTAACACCTTTCAATGGATTGTTAACTGCTTTGGGCCGGCCTGACATCGTTAGTAAGATTACCCTTGCTAAAATGATCGTGTTAATTCCTGTGCTCTTTACCTTTGCCGTTTTTGTTGACGATCTTATTTGGTATTGTTTCGCATTTTCTGTGATTTCGGTATTGTTTGATTTGCTGAAAGCCAATGCAGGGCTAAAACAAATCGGGGGATCGGTCTTTTCTTTTGTCCTCAAAAATTCCGATGTTATTTTCATATTGGTAATTTTGAGCGTTTTGGAGATAATAGTTTCAAGCACGGATTACCTCTCGCCACCTTTAACGTTGTTGACGAGTTTAGTTCTTGTACTGTTTTTCTGGATCGTATTTTCGATCCGTGGAAAGGATCGTGAATTGGTTAAAAAAATTATTTTTAAGCGATGATGTATAAACTTTTCAGCTATTTGTATCGCCTCTTACTCATCAGGCCATTGCGGGTGAGTGCATCGGTCAAAGCATCCATCACCTCTAAAGGAGTCAGGAATGTTTCTTTTTGCGGGAAGAATGTTGTACCGGAATACTGCAATTTTTCAGGGAACATTGTTGTTGATGCCAGGACTACTTTAGGTATTCATAATTTTTTTCATGGTAACATTACGTTTGGAAAATATTGTCAGGTTGGTGCGTATGTGGCAATTCATACCACCAACCATCCCATTCATTATTTATCAACCTACATCAACCGAAATTTGTTTAATGGAGAATTAAAAGCTTTGATAAAATCGGGTAGGATTGAGATCGGCCATGATGTTTGGATTGGCCACAATGCGATTTTGGTGGGGAATTTTAGAGTGGGCAATGGTGCTATTATTGCTGCCGGAGCGGTGGTTACAACAGACGTTCCACCTTACAGTATTGTTGCAGGCATTCCGGCCAGGGTTATTAAGTACCGGTTTTCTGAGGAACGTATTGCAGAGGCAGAGGCGCTGGAATGGTGGAATAAAGACGAAGCGGAGTTGATAAAAATTAAACCACTCTTTTTTAAAGACCTTACTCAGGAAGGTTCATTACACAGTTAATTCAAAAAGCAATTTGAAAGTATTTTTTATTCTTACCGATGGTGCGGCACTTCGAAATTTTGTACACAGCGATGTGCTAACGCACAGGCACCAGGACGAAATTTTTTTATGGTGCAGTAAAGCGATTATACCGTATGTAAATCATTTAGGTCATACAGTTCTTGAATTACCGCCTTATCAAACCAGCGGGCTTATTGAATTATTACGGAGCGCAGTTACACGGGCCGAAATATGTCGCAATGCCCGTAAGTTTAAAAGCCCCGATTATTTTTTTTATATAATCAGACGGAAGAACAAAGGGTGGAGGTTGTGGACTAAAGCGTTGTTTACCCGGGTGCTCGGAAATATTTTAGGATTTGATTGGGGGGTAGTGCGCTTGCGAAAAATTATTTATACCAGAATACAGCAAACGTCTTATTATGACCTTGCTCAACAGGTATTAGCCGACCATAAGCCTGACTTTGTGTTTTGCACGCATCAACGGTCACCCGAATCGATGGCTCTTATTCGAGCTGCCCGGAATTTAAAAATAGCCACCGGTGCATTTGTTTATTCGTGGGACAACCTTCCTAAAGGAACATTGATGGTAGAAGCAGATCATTATTTCGTATGGAGCGATTATATGAAAAAGGAAGTGCAGCAATATTATCCGTGGGTAAGCCCGGAAGCCGTACATATCACGGGCACACCTCAGTTTCTGGCTTACTTTAAAGATTCGAATTACATAAGCCGTGAAAATTTTTCGCAGCAGTATGATTTAGATTTCGCGTGTTCGTGGATATGTTTTTCTGGTGATGATGAACTGACATCCCCTCATGATCACCTTTATCTGCGTGATCTTGCCAGGGCAGTTGATTCACTGAACAGGCAGGGAGGTAGGGTGCAGATTGTTTTTCGGCCTTCACCGGCAGATGTTTCATCGCGATATGATGCAGTGATTGCTGAGTTCCCGACTATCATAAAAAAAGTCCCGCCTCAATGGAAAGAGGCAAGAGGAAATGAATGGGCTTCGCTTATACCGTTGGCGGAGGACTACACGTTACTATGTTCAATTGTGTATCATTGCACGGCCGTTTTTAATGTGGGGTCTACCATGGCTATTGATTTTTCTATTTTGAATAAACCATCAGCCTTTTTTAAATACAATGCCGTACATGACCCGCGCTGGGATATTTTTAAAGTCTATCGGTTTATTCACTTTTATACCATGAAAGGGCTGGAGCCGGTATACTGGTTGAATTCTGCAGAAGAAGTTGTTTCGAAATTGAAGGAGGTTATGGCTGACGCGGGTAATAAGAAGGACCAGGCGCAGCTATGGCAGAAGGTAATTGTTACTTCGCCCCTGCAACTTGCCCGCGAAAGGATTTGGAGTACGCTTGAAATACTTGTGCATCAAAATTGATATGACTACCACACCGGAAAAAATTAAAGTTTCACTCAACAACCAGAACATCCACGCAAATGTTCCTGAATTTGTTGAGGTGGTAAGTAACATTTATCATCAGTATGAGGCTTCGGTTTATGATATTTCTCAAATTTCCTTAAGCAATTCCGTTTGGTCCTGGCAAATGGCATTAAAGGATATTCAACCATCGCTTATCAAGCCCATCCGGGTACTTGATTATGGTGCCGGTACCGGCTTTGCTACGTTACAGGTACTGCAATCACCTTTAAGGGCCCTGGTGAAAGAGGTTGTTTGTTATGATCTTTCTCCGGCTATGATTGACATTTGCCGCGAAAAGATGAAAGCCTTTCCGCATGTGGCTTTTACATTTTTATCGGATGTAACAGGACGAAGCAAACTGGCGGAAGAAAAACCTTTTGATCTGGTGGTGACCAATGCGCTACTGCACCATTTGCTGGAGGTAGAATCTTTTGTGCAACATATTCGTCAGTGGGTTGCGCCTTCAGGTTATTACATAGCCGGGCACGAACCAAATTACAATTTTTATGTAAATGAAAAACTCGTTGAGGCTACGCGAAAGTTTCAGCAGTACAAAAGATTGCGCCAACGATTAACCTGGCGCTATTGGATGCATAAAACCGGTATCCAAAAATCGTTTCATGACCTGGTAACGCTTACAAATCAGGAATTGATCAAACGAAAACTCATTGTATCTCCCATTCCTCGAAATTACCTTCATAAACTTGTGGACATTCATGTGCCTTTTGGTATTTCGGTTAATCAACCCTGGGGTGAGATAGGATTTCAGGATACAAAAATCCTGCGTTGGTTAGGTAACGATTTTGAGATGACCGGCATGTATACTTATTCGCACATAAAAGATGGCCTGGCTGATAACGATTTGTTTTGGAGAAAGCGACTGCAAAAATTGCGCAAACAATATCCGCACGATGGCGCTGATGCCTTGATGATTTTTAAACGCAAATTCTAACGATGCATATTGTTTTCCTTACAAGTGAATTTCCGACACCGGGCAAACCGCATGGTGGAGTAGGAACATTTGTGAAATTTATTGCCGGAAGATTACTACGACATGGAATTAGCGTTTCGGTGGTTGGCTTTTATCAGGGAGCTGATGAAGCCGGAAATGTAAGCCAGGAAGAAGGCGTAAATCTTTACCGGTTGCCTGTTAGCCGCTGGAAATATTTTCGCTTTGCCGATCAGGCATTCCGGATAAACAGAAAGTTGCGAGCCATTCATGCTAACCAGAAAATTGATGTTGTAGAGGCTCCCGAATTAGGACTTGCCTTTATTAAGAAGATAGAAGACGTGAAGTACGTTATCCGGATGCACGGTGGTCATCATTTTTTTGCACAGGCCGAAAACCGAAAGATAAGTGCCTGGCGAGGCTTTCAGGAAAAGCGTTCGTTCCGTAAAGCCGATGCCCTGGTAGGGGTAAGCCGATATGTTGTTGATCATACCGCTACCTATTTAGATTTTGATGCAAAGGCAACACCGGTAATTTTTAACCCGGTTGATCTTACCAAATTCCGCAAAGCCGATGAAAGGAAAATAGTAGACGGGCGTATTGTTTTTGTGGGCACCGTGTGCGAAAAGAAAGGCATCCGGCAATTGGTTATGGCTATGCCTCAAATTCGAAAAGTCGTTCCGCAAGCTCATCTTATGATTGCCGGACGCGATTGGTTTTTTCCTTCCGGGCTTTCGTACATACAATACCTGCAAGATTTTATCGATCCCTCCGTAAAAGACTGCATTACCTTTATGGGGGCCATACCCAATACGGAAATACCGCATTTGATTGAGTCGGCCCAGGTGTGTGCGTATCCATCGCACATGGAGGCAATGCCGTTAGCCTGGCTGGAAGGATTAGCGATGGGCAAAGCGGTAGTAGCCAGCCGAACCGGGCCCGGCCCTGAAGTGATTCAGGATGGTGTTACAGGACTGCTTTGTGATCCGTATTTGCCTGATGATATTGCGAAATGTATTCTGGCAATTCTTACCAATAAAGCTTACGCGAGCACGTTAGCTGAAAACGCTTTGATTGATATTCATGATCGCTTTGATAGTAATATGCTTATCAATCAGAATATTAAGTTTTATCAACTTGTCATAAAGAAAAGTAAATCGTGAGGTTTCTTATCGTTACACACCTTATTCACAAAAGAAACTCTGAAAGTGAGGTTGGTGGATATGCTCCATATATCCGAGAAATGAATTTGTGGACGGTTAATGTTTCAGAGGTAAAGATTGTAGCTCCAATTAAGAATGAGGAATTTGAATCAATTGATTTACCCTATGATGCCTTGAGCAAACTTTCCTTTACGTCTGTTCCTTTGTTTAAGATAACAGAACCAATAGCCACATTAAAAGCAATAGTGCTGATGCCCTTAATTTTACTTAGGACATTAAATGCAATGATCTGGGCTGATCATATTCACTTGAGATGTCCAGGAAATATGGGCCTAGTAGGGGTTGCCGTTCAAATATTTTTTCCTTTCAAAACGAAAACAGCAAAGTACGCAGGTAATTGGGGCGAGAACCTTGGCCAGCCCTGGTCGTACCGTTTTCAAAAGTGGATACTGCGTAATACGTTTTTAACACGAAATATGCGCGTGCTGGTGTATGGCGATTGGCCTCATCAATCCAAAAACATTGTTCCTTTTTTTACAGCCTCTTACTCCGAAGCGGAAATTGTACCGGTAAAGCAGCGCGATATGCGTGGTGTTATTTACCTGGTGTTTGTGGGTACATTAATGAAAAGTAAAAACCCGCTAACGACTGTTCAGGTAGCAGCGGCCTTGTGGCGCAAAGGCGTGCCGGTTCACCTTCAACTCCTTGGCGATGGCCCCGAGCGTAATGCGCTGCAAACGTATGTAGAAGAAAATGCACTTCAGTCAATCGTGTCTATTCGAGGAAACGTAACCAGCGAGGTAGTCAAACAAGTTCTTCAGGAATCTCATTTTTTGGTTTTCTTATCGAATTCTGAAGGATGGCCCAAAGCAGTAGCGGAAGCTATGTTTTGGGGTTGTGTGCCGTTGACCAGGCCCGTATCGTGTGTGCCCTGGATGTTACAGGAGGGTGATCGGGGCATACTTGCTAAAACGATGGATGCAGAAGTACTGGCCGATGATCTTTATAACCTGATTCGGAATTCAGGTTGTTACCATGAAATGTCGTCAGCGGCTGCTGTGTGGTCGCGAAAGTATACACTGGAAAAATTCAAGGAAGCCATTCAGGCGTTTATATGAGAGTAATGCACTTGATTGATTCGCTTTCGGCCGGTGGTGCAGAGCGCGTAGCGGTTAACATGGTGAATACCCTGAACCAGGCGGGTGTTGAAACCTGGCTTTGTGCCACCCGAAGCGAGGGACCACTAAAGACTTTCATAGAAAACCCGGATCGTTATTTATTTTTAGGCAGGAAGAAAAAGATTGATATGAAGGCGCTGCGGTTGCTGGTGCGCTTTATCAAGCATAATCAAATTACCATTCTGCATGCACACAGTTCTTCTTTTTTTACGGCTGTGATAGTAAAAATTGTTACACGTTCAGTAAAAGTAGTTTGGCATGATCATTATGGATTGAGCGACCAGTTAAGTTCAAGAAAATCATTTTCAATAAAAGTATTTTCAATTTTTTTTGACGCTGTTTTTTCCGTGAACCATACCTTGAAAGAATGGGCTGTTAAAAACCTTTTTGTACGGGCAGATCGGATTAATTTTTTAGCAAATTATGCCAACCTTGGAAAAGCGTATCAGCCATCCTGGAAACCCGACCGGCTTACATCACACATCATCCTTTGTTTGGCTAACTTGCGGCCACAAAAAGACCACGGTACGCTGCTTCAGGCTTTTAGAATGACAAAGCAGCAATACCCGGATGCAACATTGTATATGGTAGGCAAGGATTTAGACGATGTGTACAGTAAAATGCTGAAAGAGCAAGTAAAGGAATGTAACCTGACCGATGTTTTTTTTATGGGCGAGCAGACAAACGTTACTCGTTTTTTAGATATGGCATCGGTGGGTGTGTTGAGCTCGGTATCGGAAGGTTTACCCATTGCCTTGCTGGAGTATGGGCTTGCCGGGTTGCCTGTTATTTGCACCAATGTGGGTGAGTGCAAACATGTGTTAGACGGAGGGAAAGCGGGTTGGCTAATTCAACCCGGAGATGCCGAAGCAATGATGGTAGCTATTAAAGAAGCTTTTGAAAACGAGGAAAAGACCAGTGATCATGCTTACCGGTTGCATCAACAGATTCAGCTCCAGTATTCAGAAGAAAGTGCACAGCATCAATTGATAGCACAGTATAACGCAATTGGGTAGTATGGCAAAAAGCAACCTTCAATATTTGATTTTCTTTTTGCTTCATGTTGTGCTGGGGGTGGGTATTGCCGCCTCGGGTAGCATTGCTTTTTTGTGGGGGCTCATTCCGGTTACATACGGATTATTTGATATAGTCATTCATAAAAATAAGCATGAGCGCGCAGCTTGTTGGGCGGCTTATTCTACCGGTACTGAAGTGGTACTTCGTATGCAGGAGGCATTTGTTACGTATGAAGCAGTTAAGTATTATGTAATAATTCTGTTGTTAACCGGGCTACTTGTTGACAGGAGTTTCAAAAAATCGTCTTTGGTATTTATGTTTTTGTTGTTACTCTTAATTCCGTCCGTATTTCTTACCGAAATGCAGGGTGATGAGTTTCGGAAGGCAGTTCTTTTTAATTTAAGCGGCCCGGTAACCCTTCTTGTTGCCGGTATCTATTTCTACAATAGACAAGTACCCCGAAGAGATTTGAATGCTATACTTGTTTATTTTGTGATGCCCATAGTGTGCATGGCCATTGTTTTGCAACTAAATACCCCGGACTTCTCTTCTATAAAATTTAATGCAGAATCTAATTTTGAAACTTCTGGTGGTTTTGGTCCCAATCAGGTATCCACGTTATTGGGGTGCGGAATTTTCATCATTCTCATAGCCCTTATTCTTAAAATGGATATAACCGGGTTCCGGCTCACAGACTTATTGGTATTAGGTTTTTTTACATTTCGAGGAATTATCACTTTTTCGAGAGGAGGAATATTATCTGTTGTAATTGCATTGATTTTCTTCATTCTTTTTTCCTTCCTTATAAACCATCCAATAAAGAAGAGATTTATTAAGTACCTGATTATTATTATACCAGCTGTAATTTTTATTTGGAGCTATTCAATTGAAATTACGAGTGGTCAAATTGAAAACCGGTATTTTGGAAAAAATGCAAAAGGTAAAGAAGATAAAGATTTAACTTCCGGGCGTTTGAGTATTATTAGTGCGGATTATGCGTTGTTTCTCGAGAATCCGGTTTTTGGCGTGGGCGTTGGTATGGGTAAATTTATACGAGAACGCAAGTATGGATATTTAGCAGCCAGCCATAGTGAATTTGGCCGCCTTCTGGCTGAACATGGATCGTTGGGCGTAGTTTTTCTGGTTGTATTGATTGGTCTTGTTATTCGAAAAATGATTTTACTTTCAACCTTTAATAAGATTTGGTTTGTAACCTTTATTGTATATGCATTTTTAACAATTAACCACGCGGCTATGCGCACAGCATTACCTGGGTTTGTGTTTGGGCTCGCCTTTATAGTACTTGTATCTAACTCCGAGCGTAAATTAGTATGATTGTATTTGTTGGAAACGTGTTAAGTAACAAAGGTAGGGCAATTTCTTATACTGAATTTTTAGTAGGGCGGTTGAAAGAATCCACATCTGAAGATTTGCAATTAGTATCGGGTTATAAGAATAAATTATTAAGGGTAATCGATGCTGTATTTTTTTTGATTTACAATAGAAGAAAGATTAACCTGATAGTAATTGATACTTTTAGTACTTCAGCATTTTATTACGCATACGTGGTAGCCCGACTCTGTATTCTGATGAAAAAGAGATATGTACTGGTGCTTCACGGAGGAAATTTACCGCAACGATACAAACGTTCACCTGCATCTATGAAATTGGTTTTTGATGGTGCATTTAAAATTATTTCTCCATCTTTTTATTTGTCTGAGTTTTTTCAATCTGAAGGCTTTTCTGTTCAGATTATACCAAATGCATTAGAAATTAGACATTATCAGTATAAGAATAGATGCGGAATTGAACCTAATATTTTATGGGTAAGAGCCTTTGATTTAATATATAATCCAATATTAGCCCTTCGGGCGCTTCGGCTCGTGTTGTTGAAATTTCCGTTAGCCCGGTTAACCATGGTAGGTCCTGTGAAAGATTCTAGTTTCCAAGAATGTGTTGAATATGTGAAGCTACATGGACTAGAAGACTCTGTATTGTTTAAAGGCTTGTTAACACGTGAACAATGGGTTCAGGATTCTACAGAATATGATATATTTCTGAATACAACCACTATTGATAATCAACCTTTAAGTTTACTGGAGGCTATGGCACTGGGTTTTTTGGTTATAAGTACAAATGTTGGTGGTATACCTTTTTTGGTAGAGCATGGCCAAAATGGATTATTAGTCCCTTCGGCAGATGAGAGGGCGATGGCAGATGCGATAATCAGTTTGCTGGAATTAGATAGTAAGAGCCAGTCAGCTTTAAGTGAGAGAGCAAGAACTTTTGCGGAGTTGTTTGACTGGAAGAATGTCGAGTTAAAATGGTTAACTTTATTAAATCAAAATCAATGACCTGGCAGGAATTGGTTTTTCGTATTAATGGATACCCGCTAGCAAAGGCGAAAGCTGATTTAGTAAAAATCCAATCGATGGAGGATAAGGATTTTGTTAAGTATCAGCAAGATGCTGCAATGTCTATAGCCCGCCATCATTATGAGGCTAATGAGTTTTATCGTGCAAAGGTTAAAGGTCCCTTTCCTCAGCGTTGGGAAGACCTTCCGGTTTTAGAGAAAACTGACTACCAAATGCCGTTGGAAAGGATGATTGCCAAGGATTTCTTAAATAAGAAATTATTTACATCTAAGACATCAGGCTCTTCAGGTCATCCCATGTATTTTGCCCGCGATGGCTATGGCCATGCCAGGAACTGGGCCTATGTTATGCAGCGATACCAGGAATTGGGTATTCCTGTCGGATGTCGTACTGCATGGTTCTATGGAATCCCCAAAGAATTTTTTTTACATTGGAAAGAGCGATTTAAGGATTGGTTAATGAACCGTTTCAGATTTGTAGTGTTTGATTTATCAGATAAAGCGCTGGAGAAGGTAGTAGATAAATTTACAAGAGATCCATTTGAGGGTGTTTATGGCTACACACATAGTATTGTATATTTTGCTAAGTATCTACTAAAGACAAATAGAGTGTTGAATAGCATTTGCCCATCGTTGAGGTGTGTAATAGTAACAAGCGAGGTATGTACACAGGAGGATCGTAATACTATGCAGAAAGCCTTTGGTGTGCCTGTTAAAAGTGAGTATGGAGCTTCGGAATTTGGTTATATTGGGTATGATATCGGTCATGACCGTTGGCGCATAGCACGCGAAAATTTATTAGTTGAAATTTTGCCGGTTGATGGACTGTCGCTACAAGAGTATGGCGGCAGAGTGGTGGTAACTGATTTTAATAACAAAGCTTTCCCTTTTGTTCGGTTTTCTATCGGAGATATTGCCACATTAGAGCAAGAGCCAGGGAGCCCTGTTGCGGATGTACTAACAAGGTTGATGGGACGTACTAATGATATGGCTATTCTGCCCAGTGGTAAAGTAGTGCCTGGTTTGGTTTTTTATTATGTTTCAAAATCAATTATCGAAAAAGCAAAAGGAATTCGTCAGTATGTAATACGTCAGCGAACTAAAAATACCTTTGAGTTTATTATAGAAGCAACCCATAAATTGGATCGTGAAGTTGAAATAGCTATTGAAAGGGATATTACTGGTTATCTGGAAGATGGCCTTCAGGTTCAATACGTTTATGTTACATCAATACAAAAAGCAACTAACGGAAAGATTAAGCATTTTTATTCTGAAGTTGAAGCATGAATATTTGGGTCTTTAATCAGTTTGCCGGATCTCCGTATAACTCTTCGGGTGCAGGGGAGCGGTATCATTTTATGGCCCAACAATGGATGCGTAACTATCATGCTGATGTTACAATTTTCTCAGCTTCTTATAATCATTTGTTTCTAAACCAACCGCAAATCAGTGGAGCTCTAACCGTGCAATATATTGATGGTGTACGGTATTGCTGGGTAAAGGTCCCTAAATACGCATCAGATAGTGCTTTTGGCAGAGTTGCTTCATGGATGATTTTTATGCTTAGGTTGTTTACCGCCAGACATAAAGATATACCAAGACCAGAGCAGATCATAGTTTCGTCTATGTCAATGTTTCCGATTTATCCGGCTTTGATTAGAAAATTATTTTCAAGAGGTAAAATCAGAAAAGTAATTTTTGAAATCCGGGATATCTGGCCGCTTACACTGATCGAGATAGGGGGGTACTCAACTCTTAATCCCATAATTGTGTTGCTTAATGTTACTGAGTGGGTTGCTTACCGGTTTGCCGATACCCTTATTTCAGTTCTACCCAATGCAGAAAGCCACGTTCAAACTAAAATGAAGCGTAAAATTCGGGTTCACTGGATTTCTAATGGTATTGACATTGAAGGTTTTGACGAAGGTATCAAAGAACAACCTTTATGGGAAGAGGGTTTTAAAGATAAGATAGTTGTAACGTATGCGGGAGCAGTAGGAAAGGCTAATGCTTTGGAGTATTTTTTGAGCTCACATGAGTTTTTAAATGAACCTACGAAATTTATGTATCTAATTTTAGGGGCTGGCTCTGAGCTTGTTTTTTTTAAAGAAAAATTCAAAAATAATAACGCAATTGTATTCGAAGGTAAAGTCCCTAAGCACGAAGTTCAATCGATATTGCGTAAATCAGATTTTCTATATATAGGCTGGCATAAATTACCAATTTACCGATTTGGAGTATCAGCAAACAAGTACTCGGATTATATGCTTGCCCGTAAACCCATTATTTCCTCTGCTAACCTGGCTTTTGATCCAGTGAAAGAAGCAGGTTGTGGTATAGTGGTTGAACCTGAAAATGCTACCAAAATAGCTCAAGCCATTGAAGAGCTGAGCAAATTGAGCACCGATGAGCTTACGATGATGGGTAACAGAGGATACCAGTTTCTTTTACAAAACATGTCTATTGCGATTTTGAGTGATAAGTATTATAAGTTGTTAACTTCTTAGCCCCGGAATGAGCTATATAATTTTTTCCGTAACTATTTTTGCCTGCTTAATGATCTATTTCAGGATAGCCAGAGCCTGTAATATTATTGATAAACCAAATCAACGGAGCTCACATATAGAACCAACAATTCGGGGAGGAGGGGTAATTTTTTTTGTAGCAATTTTCATTTGGTTTTTAGGTAATAGTTTTCAATGGCCCTGGATGATGTTAGGAATTTCCTTAGTGGCTATCATAAATTTTTTGGATGATATTAATGAACAGCCAGCGATATTACGCTTTTTAGTTCATCTGGTTGGGGTACTGATGGTGTTCTTTCAGGTGGGAGTTTTTACATGGTCTTTCTTTTTGATTATGATTGCCCTGATTGTCTGCATCGGGGCACTAAGTGCATTTAACTTTATGGATGGTATAAACGGAATAACTGGATTGTATGCATTAGTAAACTTAACAAGCTTTTATATTGTGCAACAAACTATTCCATTCTCAAATGCTCAATTGTTGATTTTTTTAATTGTATCTGTCTTTGTTTTTTTGTATTATAATTTCCGAACCCGGGCTGTATGCTTTGCGGGCGATGTAGGTAGTGTTACCATTGCCTTTATTCAGGTTTTTTTTCTATTGCAACTTATTATGGCTACAAACAATTTCCTGTGGGTAATTATGTTTTTAGTGTATGGTATTGATTCTGTAGTTACAATATTGTATAGACTTAAGAGAAGAGAAAATATATTTAAACCTCATCGCACTCATCTATACCAATACCTGGCAAATGAAATGAAATGGCCACATCAAGCCGTGTCGTTCGCCTACGCCTTTATACAAGGAGTTCTTAATTTTGTTGTGATTTATGGTTATTTGAACTACTCATATTTTATGCCATTGGTGGCTGCTGTTATTTTCATTATTGTCTATCTAGGGTTGAGGAACAACATTAGTCAGCGGATTTTGGTAAAAGGCAAATAACTCGATTACATAGATACATTGATGGAGACGTTTGATCTTTATTGTTCTTGCTTAAGTTTTGAAAGTATTAATGAATAAGACCATCTTTTATAGCACTTACATTAAGCCTGTGCTTGACTATATAATGGCGCTTATTATACTAATTCCCTGTATGCTGCTGTTTGGCCTGATAACACTAGGGTATATTGCAATGGGACAATTTCCAATCTTCTTTAGGCAGGAGAGAATAGGAAAGAATGGGAAGCCTTTTTTACTATGGAAGTTTAGGACACTAACCTCAGAGGTTAACAAGACATTGCATGAAAGAAGATTTTTTTTAGGCAATCTACTTCGTGTTTCTAATCTTGATGAGCTCCCTCAGCTTTTTAACGTACTACGAGGTGACATGTCGTTGGTTGGCCCTCGACCTCTACCGATAGAGTATGCAAACCTGTTTTCAAAGGAACAGAATAAGCGTCATACTATTTTGCCCGGTATTACCGGATTGGCTCAGGTAAACGGAAAGAATAACCTTACATGGGATGAGAAATTTAAACTAGACCTTGAATATGTGAATGGAATCTCCTTTAACTTGGACATCAGGATATTATTCAAAACGCTTATTTTAGCATTAAGTTTCAAAGCGGATACTTCACTTTCGGAGGAAAAATTTACCGGATGATTTTAAAAAACATTGCTATTATAGGAGCGGGCGGTTTAGGTAAAGAAGTAGCGGTTTTGATTCAGCAAATCAATGCCGTAAACGCTGGCTGGAATCTGATTGGCTTTTATGATGATTGTATAGAACATCCTGTTATCGGAATCCCTGTTTTAGGATCAACAGAAAAACTTAATTCAGTATCAAAAGCGTTAGCCGTAGTTATTGCTATGGGCAACCCGCAACAGAAACAGAAAATAGCCGATTCGTTACATAACAATAACCTGTACTTTCCAGCCTTAATACATCCTTCCGCAAGCCTGGGTGTAAATGTTATCGTTGGCGATGGCACCATTATAACCGCAGGTAGCCGGTTAACAGTTGATATTACTATTGGTAAGCATGTACTTCTAAATCTCAACAGCACCATTGGGCATGATGTAACTATTGGTGACTATACTTCCATAATGCCCGGAGCGCACCTTTCGGGATTTGTGCAGATAGGGTTAGGTGTAATGGTTGGAACGGGAGCCTCGGTTTTACAGAAACTAAAAGTAGGAGACTACGCAAGAGTAGGCGCAGGAGCATTGGTTACCAACAATGTGAACAGTGGCGCTACCGTTGTAGGAGTTCCGGCACGGGAAAAAATATGAACGATACCAAAGGTGCATTGCGGTTTCTGGGAATTTTTTTAGGCCTGTATTTTGGCCTTAATATTATCTATGGTCTGTGGATAACATCATACGGTAACCGGCCAGATACCATGACCAATTTGATTACCCGTCAAACTTCAGCTATTCTTCAGGTATTGGGTGAAGAAACATCGATTAATCCTTCTGAAGACAAACCCAGTGTGGCCATTCTGAAAAATGGTAAAAAAGTAATTGGTGTTTACGAAGGGTGTAACAGCATTAATGTTATGATTGTCTTTGTTGCTTTTGTGGTAGCCTTCAAAGGAAGTATGAAACAACTTGCGTGGTTTGTGCCAGTGGGATTGAGTATTATTTATTTAGCCAACCTGATTCGTGTAGGGCTTCTGTATTTTGTGGCCGAGTACTGGTCGCACTACTTCTATTACTTTCATAAATATTTATTCACAGCCCTTATTTACCTGATTGTTTTTATACTCTGGCTCTGGTGGATGAAACTAACACATGGAATAACAGTTAAATCATGGCTTACCCAATCTAAAGAATGAAAAAAATCGTTCTGTTAACGATAGCGGTAAGTGGCCTGCTCATAATTTTTGTTTTTCAGAAATTTAATTATGCAGCATGGTGGAATGGAATAGTACCACAGGTTGTAAGTATTGAAAGCGCTAATACAGTTTTTGTTGTTAATAAAACAGTTCGGCTTATTTTGAATGATGCATTTTGTATGCTTCTTATCTGGAGTTTATTTGAAAACAGGAATTATGTGCGGGTTGCTTTTTTTCTGTTTCTTATCGAATTATTTATTGTCTTACCGCTGTATTTCTTTTTCAAGCTTTGGCTGGAGGGGCCTACAGAGATTTCCTCTCCGCTACTTTCGCAAATTCACCGGATGGTAGTTAACCCACTTCTGATGGTACTGCTGATTGCCGGATTAATCTATCAGCGGTCTATTAACCGGTTCAATTCGTAACCATAACAGTAAAAGATGTAATTTTGAAATCAGCTTCGCTAAGCATGATTCGAATACCGCTTTCGTACAATTCCATTAATACTGTTGCTTTAAGCTCAATTCTTGAACGCTACCAGGGTAAGCATCATAACCAGATAACCCGCGATTTTGAAGATCAATTAGCTGCTGTGGTAGGTGCAAAGTATGCAGTAGCTTTAAACTCCGGCACGGCTGCTATACACCTTGCCCTGTTAGCTATCGGTGTAAAGCAGAATGATGTGGTTGTGGCCCCCACCTTCACGTATGTGGCAACCCTTAATCCTGTTCTGTACGTGGGTGCTACCCCTGTATTAATTGATTCAGAACGCACGACATGGAATATAGATCCTGAACTTTTAAGAGTGTCGCTGCAAGCCCAATCCAAACAAGGAAAACTGCCCAAAGCTATTGTGATTGTACATACGTATGGTACACCGGCCTGCCTGAATGAAATAATGGAAACGGCTAATCAATATGAGATTCCGGTAATTGAGGACGCAGCCGAATCGCTGGGGGCTACGTATCAGGGTAAGTCAGTCGGAACCTTTGGGGAAATTGGGATATTTTCTTTCAACAATAACAAAGCAGTAACAGGGTTTGGAGGCGGGGCTATCGTAACAAATAATAGCCATTTGGCTGCTAAGGCTCGTTTTTTAGCTGCACAGGCAAGAGAAGATTTCCAGTTTTATGAACATAGAAACATTGGTTTTAACTATGGGATTAACCCTTTAGCCGCTGCGTATGCTTTATCACAACTTGTTGATATAGAGAAATTTACAATAAAAAGAAAAACTTTATTTAAGAATTATAAACAACTTGCGCCCGATACGTTCATAACGCAGCAAGAACCAACAGGTGTAAGTTCTGGCCGGTGGTTATCCACTTTTTTGCTGCCAGAAGATGCAGATGGCGTTGGGATGGTGGCTGCCTTAAAACAAGCAGGCATAGAAGCCCGGTCTGTTTGGAAACCCATGCATCAGCAACCCCTGCTGGGTACAAAACCAGCCTATCTGAATGGAAATTCAGATGATTTCTTCAAAAGGGGGATATGTTTACCATCCGGAAACAATTTAGACGAGGCAACCCAAAACGAAATTATTTCCGTAATGAACAGGCTCTTGCAGAGGGGTTACTAAATATTGATTTTTTGGCATTTATGGCGTAATAAATCACTGTGAATCTGCATTTTTGATTACTTTTGTTGTAATTACTATACCCGTGTAGCTATGATAAGATCATTACTTTTTGCTTCATGTCTCTTTTTGGGCTATTCGGCCCAGGCACAAATCCTATCTAATGGAACTGGAGGAGGTAACTGGAGCGATCCGGGTACGTGGATTGGTGGTATTGTGCCCGATTTTAATTCCGGAGCAATTACCATACAGGCGGGAGATCAGGTTAATGTGGATGCAGATTTTACCATCGATCAGACCACCGTACAGGCCACGGCAACTTTAGTAATTGATCCAACTTTTACACTAATAATAGCAGATGGTGCAGGCATAGATTTTACTATGAATGGTACTTTCTCAATTGAGGGTACATTGGTGTTGAATAACACCGCAACACATTCGGGAATGAATGCTTCTAATACAACCTTTGTGGCTGGCTCCGAATACCGCCATCTTTATACGGCTGCACAAGGTACAATCCCGCTGGCAACCTGGGATGTAGCATCTACAATCAGAGTAGTGGGTTATACAAATGGTAAAACGTTAACCATAGGATCTAATTTTAATCAAAACTTTGGCGACTTTATCTGGGATTGCCCTTCGCAATCTGGCATAATTAGTTTGGCAGGCCTTCTTACAAGCACGCAGAACCTAACCATACAAAACACGGGTTCGTCAACGTTAAGGTTATCTTCAAACGAAAGTCCAACCATCAGCGTGGCAGGAAATCTATCGATCGTAGGGGCTTCGCGGGTTGAGTTTTCTACGACAGGGGCAAATACCGAAGTTACTATTCAGGGTGATTTTATTGTGAATACTACGGTCGGAATATCCAGGTTTAAAACATCAGGAGCCCTGTGTACTGTTAATGTGGGCGGTAATTTTACCATGAATGCATCTGGTGCAACCCTATCCCTTTCAAGCGGAGCCGGAGATGCCATAATGAACCTTACCGGTGATTTTGATCTGATAGCAGGTACATTAACCGAATCAGGTGCCGGCCAGGGTATTGTTAACTTCGAGGGAAGTGGGATACATACGTTTACAAACACAGGTAGTATTACCGGTGGTATGGTTTATACAATTCCAGCTTCAGAAACAGTAACTGCAATTGGCGAATCGATTATTCAAGGTGGCTCAGGGAGTTCAATAACAGTTGATGGAACGCTTGTTGCAGAGTCAGAAAATGGTTCCGGAGCCATTATCACAGGAATTGGTGCAGGAGGTGGAAACCTGCGGGTTACTACCCGAAATTTCAATACGGGCAGTACGCTTATCTATCGGGGGACAGGTGCGCAATTTTTAGGTAACGGTCAACCTGTAAATACCGGGGTAACAACCATAATTAATAACGCATCCGGAGTTTCGCTCAATAATTCAAGCTCGGCAACTGTAACAATTGATGGAGATGTGACTGTTTTAAATGGAGACCTTACCGCGGAGTTAGACAATCTTGTACTAAACGGACTAACTACCTTAACGGGAGGAAACTTGAATTTAATAACCACAACAGCAACCCGTGCACTTACTTCTAATGGTATTATTAACCTGAATGGAGGTGATTTAACCGTAACCAGTGGAACGGCCAATGCAACCCTTACAGTTAATGGAGATATAACGGGTAGTGGTGCGTTTTCTTTTTCCGGGGCGAATAATAACCTGGTTTTGGGCGGTACGGGAGACTTATCAATTGATTTTCCGCTTATAGCACCTACCTCACTTGAAAGTGTTACCGTTAACCGGACAGGGTCGATTGTTTTCCCACAGGATTTAACCGTTACCAGTTCACTCATAACTAATTCGGGTACGGTAGTGATGAATGCACCTTTAAATGTGGGGAATGATATAACTATGAACGGAGGAGATCTTGTGATGAATTCTTCTTTGGTTATTGCAGATGATTTAAACATAGCAACGGGATCAACACTCTTCTTTGAAGGTCAAACCGTGGAATTGAGAAGTCAGTATAACAACACATTATCGGGTGGATTATTTTCAGCGGATGCGGCATCAACCCTGAACATCTTAAATACAGGAGCATTGGGAACCATTGAATTCGCTCCTTCAGGAAATACCTTAGGTAATTTTTATTTAGATAGAGGTACAGGCGGAACCCTTGTTACGCTTAATTCATCATTGAATATTGAGAGTTCTTTTACGTTACAGAACGGGGATTTTTTAAACACATCGGGACTTTCATTTACAAGTGGAGCAACTATAACAAGAAGCAACCTGGGTGCTTTTAGTGCCGGAAGTATTGCCCCAACCGGTGGACCATATAATCTGGATTATGTAGGGGGCACACTAACTACCGGAGCCGAAGCCTTGGGAGCTATTTTAAACCTGACATCCAACTCAAGCGGTACAATTAATGTGGCAAGCAATGTTGCAGCTACAGGAGATATTACTATTAATTCCGGAAATTTTACATCTGGAGGAAATCAGATTTCTGCTCTGAATGTATCAATACTCGGTACATTCAATGCGCCAACTGCAGCCGGATTGTTAACTGTCTCAGGAGATATTGTGAATAACGGAACATTCAATAGAAATGGCGGAACGGTTGTCTTTAATGGGAATTCTTCGATTTTGGGCACAGTCAACCCATCATTTAATAACATCACAATTAGCGGAATATTAACCCCTCCGGTAACCTTAAATATACATGGAGCCTTTACAAACAATGGTGTTTTTAACAATGGAGGAACCGGAACAGTTGCCTTTTTAGGAACGGCCGGAGTTACTCAGGTGGTAAGCGGTACAACCGTAACCAATTTCGCTAATATTAACGTTACCAATACCTCAGCCTCTCCGGATGTTACCATTGAAAGCAATCAGAACTTGTTAGGGGTTTTAACGCTTGCAAATACTGCAACCGTTGATGCAGACGGAACTTCGGGAAATAGCGTTTTAACTCTAATCTCATCTGCTGATAACCCCACACAGGATGCATCAATCGCCACGCTTCCGGGTACGGCAAACGTTTTAGGTAATGTAACGGTACAAAGATTCATGTCAATTGAAGGGCCTAATAATGGAAGGATTTACAGATATATTTCCTCGCCTGTTCAAAATGCCGATGTAGCCCAGGTTCAAAACTTTATTCCGGTAACAGGATCATTTACGGGTACCAGTACCTGCACAGGTTGTGGTAGTAACCAATCTATGTTCTTGTATAACGAAAATGTTATAACCGATGTGAATAGCAGCGGAGGAAACGATGCAGACGATGGCTATTCGGATTTCCCGGTTGCAGCCAATACCGAAACACTGGCACCCGGAAGAGGGTATGCGATCTTTGTTCGCGCTAATGTACCACCGGTTTCAACCTCGGGTTCTGCATTGTGGGAAGTTCGTGCACCCATTAACAGAGGAACTGTTAACTATAATAGTCTGGTATCCTTTACCTCATCGGGTACTTTAGCAAATGACGGATGGAACCTGGTGGGGAATCCGTATCCTTCTACAATTGATTGGGATGCTGCAACCGGTTGGACGCGTACCAACCTAACAAATGCAATCTATCTGCGTGACAATGGTCAGACCTTGCCTGTGTATGCAACGTATGTAGGCGGTGTGGGCACCAATGGAGGTTCCCGGTATATTCCCATGGGGCAAGCTTATTTTGTAAAAAGTGATGGCGGAGCAATTAACTTCCAATCAGATGAGAATGTAAAGGTTGCCGGTACACAAGGTACATTTGTTCGGGAAGGCGCAGTGAGTGATGTGATCCGGATTACATTAAAGAAAGATAACCTGAAAGATGAAACGGTAATCCGGTTTAGTGGGGAGGCCACCGAGGGCTATGACCAGAACCTGGATGCATATAAACTACCAAATGCAACATTTAATGTATCCTCAATAGCCGGATCAACCAGGTTTGCCATTAATTCGATCCCATTTGGTGGTTGCAGTTCAACAGTGCAGTTGAATATCTCAGATACAGCACCCGGTAATTATCAATTATCTTTTACGGAATTACAGTCGTTTAGTTCAGTACCTGAGGTACGACTGTTAGATAACTTTACAGGTTCCTCTACGCTTATATCAAACGATGAAGCATATAGCTTTACTGTAACGTCAGACCCTGCATCGTTTGGAAACAGATTTAGTGTTTTAGTTGACCAGCCACAAATCGATTTGAATATCATGGCCAGCGGATCTCAAAACGTATGTAAAGAGGTTGATTATGAAATAACACTGGCAAGTACAGAGGCGGGTGTAAGCTACTACGCTTCAATTAATGGAACCATTGTTTCCGATAGAATAACTGGCTCCGGTGGAAGCCTGGTATTAGAGGTTCTGGCGGATAAATTAAGTATCGGTGGAAACTCAATTTCAATTTTTGCTCAACGTGCGCAGTGTACAGCTCTTCCTTTAAGCAGCACTATGAATGTAGTAGTTGATGGAATTTATGAAATCCAATCGGTAACCGATGGTGTATCTTGTCAGACCGGACAAACCACTCTTAAAGCAATAGGGGCACCGTCTAATGGTGCATACAGGTGGTATGATTCTGAAAATTCAACAGAACCCATATCGGAGACAGTTACCGGTGAATATGTAACCCCTGTGCTGGATAAAACAAAGACATACTATGTGACAGCAGTAAACGCCTCAGGTTGCGAGGGCAACAAGACCATGGTAAAGGCTGTAGTAGAGCAGTTTGATAATGTAGAGATTACAGAAACTTCGTATGGGGTATTAACTTCCAACCATACGGCAGGGAATACATGGTATTTTAACAACGTGTTAATTGCAGGTGCCACCGGACAGTCTCTTACCGTATCGGAATCCGGCTTGTACCGTGTTGAAGTTGAAGTTGGATCGTGTAAGACGGTAGACGAATTTGAGTTTGTCGTAACAGGGATTACCGAAACAAGTGTGCAATCCAGGTTTCACCCGAATCCGGTTACCGATAAGCTTTACGTTCAGGTTGCCGGTTTAGGTATTAAGTCAATTCAGGTAGTTTCAAATACTGGAGTTTCTGTAGGGTTTGTTACGGTTGGTAGCAACGATAATGAGGTTGAGATTGATTTTGAGGGAAAACCAGCAGGACTCTATCTTATCAAATTAAATACTATTCATAGCGCAGTTTCCACCTTCAAGATTATTAAACAATGAAATTGAATCGTTTTATTCTCCGACTTCTTTTTAGCACAGTATTGTGTTTGGTGGTTATTGTTGTCTTTGCTCAACCCGGCAACCCGGATACAGATCCTGATGTTCCGATTACTGGAATTGAAATCTTATTGGCAATTGGTGGTATACTAGGTATACGGAAAGTTATCACATCCAAATCAAGACGGTCTTAATTGTGAAAAGTCTTCCGGTTTTTTTAAGGAAGTTGAAAATTTTACCAAGATGGGTTATTGTATTAATTGATACAGGATTTATACTATTCTCAACCCTTACCGGATACCTGCTCAGGTTCAATTTCTCCACATCAGACTTAATAGCTAATCAATTCTATTTTGGAATTGCTATTTATGGTACGTGTGGATTTCTGGCTATTATCGCAACAGGCAGCTATCGGGGTATTATCCGCTACACGGGTATTCAGGATGGTGTTAGAATATTTTTCATGCTGGTTTTGAATGCAAGCCTCGTTTCAGCGATAAACCTGCTAACCTTTATATCAAATGGTAATTTCATCATTCCATTTTCCGTAATCTTTATCAGTTTATTATCCTCGTTCCTTTTTCTTTTTAATTACAGGTTGTTGGTTAAGTACATCTTTGCCTATTATAAAAATACAATTATTAAGAAAGCAAGGGTTTTGATATTTGGAGCAGGACAAACGGGTATTATTACCCGGCATGTGATTGACTCCACGCCCCGAATGCAAATAGTTGGGTTTTTAGAAGATAATCCGAATAAGATTGGAAAAGTATTAGATGGATCGAAAATCTATGACGGCAGAGGTGATAACCTGGATCACTATTTTGATGAGTTGAATATTGATGAGTTGGTGATTACGGTGAGGGATATTTCATTGGAGAGAAAAAATGAAATGGTTGATGCCTGTATCCGCAATCAAGTAAAGGTAAGAACGGTGCCTCCGGTAGAGAAGTGGGTGGGTGGTGAATTAAGCATTAACCAGATAAAAGAAGTTAATATTGAAGAGTTGCTGGGCCGGGAAACTATTCAGTTGAATAATTCTGCGATTGCATCTGATTTGAAAGGCAAACGCGTTTGTATTACAGGGGCAGCAGGCTCGATAGGAAGTGAAATGGTTCGGCAGGTATCGGCTTATGGACCTGAGCGGATAATTCTAATCGATCAGGCAGAATCGCCACTTTATGAAATCGAAAGAGAAATAAAGTCAAAGTTTACGGGTCGGGTTATCCCATATCTTGCCGATATAACAAACAGAACCAGGATAGCTGCAATTTTTGAAGAGAACAAGCCGGAAATTATTTATCATGCAGCCGCATATAAGCATGTGCCTTTAGTGGAGGGTAATCCGAGTGAAGCCATTCATTGTAATATATTAGGAACGAAGAATCTTGCCGATCTGGCTATCGAGTTTAAGATTAAGAAATTTGTTATGGTATCCACCGATAAGGCGGTTAATCCAACCAATGTGATGGGATGTTCAAAACGCATTGCCGAAGTGTATGTTCAGGCCTTAAATGAAAAACTTCGATTGGCCGGAAATCACTCGACAGGTTTTGTTACTACGCGATTTGGAAATGTGTTGGGATCAAATGGATCAGTTATCCCGCTTTTCAAAAGACAAATACAAGATGGTGGCCCGGTTACGGTTACGCACCCGGAAGTAACCCGGTTTTTTATGACAATACCAGAGGCTTGTCAGCTGGTGTTGGAGGCGGGTACGATGGGGAAGGGTGGAGAGATATTTATTTTTGATATGGGTAAGCCGGTAAAAATAACAGATCTGGCAAAAAAAATGATCTTGTTGTCAGGTATGCAACCCGGAAAGGATATTGAAATTGTATTTACAGGATTACGGGAAGGAGAAAAGTTGTATGAAGAGTTATTGAATAAATCGGAAGATACAATACCTACCCACCACGAAAAGATTTTGATAGGGAAGGTTGAACCTCATTCTTATGAGGAGATTAACCGGTACGTGGAACTATTCTTCGATCTGATTAACGACAAGAACGAATTGAAAATGGTAGCCTTAATGAAGGAGCTAATCCCTGAATTCAGGAGTAACTATTCACGCTACGAAGTTTTAGACAAGGATTGAACTTACCTGCGTAGCCCGCCCCGCTTGTTGTAGCGATAGGAGGCACTGCGTTTCTTGCTATACATTCTGCCATTACCATTGTCGTGCAGATCAAACGGCAGGTAGTATTCAAGTTTCACATTAACCATCATATAGCCATCGTCAGTTGTTGGATTACCTCTTTGAAACCCTTCAATTCCATTAGGTGGTGTTGTATAACGTACAGATAAACTCCTTGCCAGATCGGATGCAAGGCTGGATTGAACCGGATATACGGTACTGACATCATCGAGGTAGTCTGTAAAAATTTTTCTATAGCCACCTTCAATGGCAACGTTCATGTTTGGTCCAAATTTTAACCGGATACCTAATCCAAAAGGTATAACTGGGGTGACTCTGCTATATTTCACGCCTTCTGTCTGAAGAGGCTGCAAGGCATGCCAGGTTCCATTAAGTTCTGCTTTGGGGTTAAAATAAAGCAAGCCAACTCCACCAAATCCATAAACATTGAAGTATGGCCTTCTATAATACCGGTTCCCGTTTGCAAAAAGGTTAATCATTCCAGTCATATTGAGCTCAACATTCCTGGATCTGAATGAAAGATTACGTTGACTTCTATCATTGTTATCAGAGTCTGCATCTGAACCCTGCAGCGTAAACCAATTTATTTCAGACCGTAAGCTTATTTGCGGGGTTAAATAGTATTGCAGACCTGCACTGATATTTAGTTTGGCATCGAAATAATCGCCAGGGTTTGCAAGTTCCCCAAAGTAAGTGGAGGTACCGGTACCAGCCACCAATATGAGCGACCTGTTCTTACGGATTGCATAGAAACTTTGGGCCGTAACAGATTCGGCACTTGCAATCAGGATCACGATAACCAACAGTTTGCGCATAATAACTATCTTTTAACCACGAATTTATGCTTTTTTATCTAAACAGGAAACCTATCAGGCAAGCACTTCTTTGATTTTCTGAGCGGCATCTTTAAGTAAAATGGCTGAAAATACCTTCAATCCTGATTCTTTAATGATTTTGGCTCCTTCTTCTGCATTAGTGCCCTGAAGGCGCACAATGATTGGAACAGGGATGTTTCCAACCTTTTTATAGGCTTCCACCACCCCATTTGCTACCCGATCACACCGAACAATTCCTCCAAAAATGTTTATCAGGATAGCTCTAACGTTCGGATCCTTTAATATAATTCGGAATCCGGCCTCTACGGTTTCGGCATTAGCGCCACCTCCCACATCTAAGAAGTTGGCAGGTTCTCCACCTGAAATTTTAATTATATCCATAGTAGCCATGGCCAGACCAGCTCCGTTTACCATACACCCTACGTTTCCATCAAGTTTTACGTAATTCAGACCTGATTTTCCGGCCTCAACTTCAAGGGGATCTTCTTCAGAAATATCTCGTAATTCTTCCAGGTCCTTATGACGGAACAGGGCATTGTCATCCAGGTTTACCTTGCCATCAACAGCCAGAATTCTATTATCGGATGTTTTAAGAACCGGATTTATTTCAAACATAGAAGCATCGAGGCCTATATAGGCTGAGTATAAGGAGTTTATGAATTTAACCATCTCCTTATATGCATTCCCTTCAACGCCCAGTTTAAAAGCGATTTTACGAGCCTGAAATGGCTGCAATCCTATGGTGGGGTCTATCCATTCCTTTACAATTTTTTGCGGGTGGGTTTCAGCTACTTCTTCAATGTTCATTCCGCCCTCGGTAGAGGCCATGATCACCGGCTTGCTGGTTGCCCTGTCCAGCAAAATACTCATATAAAACTCCTTTGGCTCAGCCTCGCCCGGGTAATACACATCTTCTGCAATAAGAACCTTATTTACCTTTTTACCAGATGGGCCGGTTTGTATCGTAACCAGCGTACCACCCAAAATAGCCTTAGATTTTTCAAATACCTCATCTACACTTTTAGCCAGAACAACCCCGCGTGAGCCGGTTTCCTTTATTGTTCCTTTGCCACGACCACCAGCATGAATTTGCGATTTTACCACGAACCATTTTGAGCCTGTTTCAGCGCCAAGTTCTTTAGCAGCTGCCAATGCCTTATCGGGCGTGTCGGCTACAATGCCGCGTTGAACAGCAACACCAAATTTTTTAAGAATGTCTTTAGCCTGGTATTCGTGTATGTTCATAAAAATAAGTTTTGGAGGCAAGCTACTTTTTTTAAACCTTTAATTCAACAAATAAGATGCAATGTTAAAGGCCGAAGGATTAAAGAAGAAGTACGGAGAATTGGAGGTACTGAAAGGGGTAGATGTGGAGATTAAGAAGGGTGAAGTGGTGAGTATTGTGGGTGCTTCTGGTGCGGGTAAGAGTACCTTGCTGCATATTTTGGGCACGCTCGATAAACCCGATACGGGCAGGGTCTGGTTAGATGGTGAAGATGTTTTTTCGCAATCGGCATCCGGGTTGGCTACGTTCCGAAATACCCGCCTGGGTTTTGTATTTCAATTTCATAACCTGTTACCTGAGTTTACTGCCGTTGAAAATGTAATGATACCAGCCCTTATTTCCCGAAAGGATGAAAACGAAGTGCGGCAACGAGCCTCAGAGTTACTGAAAATACTGGCTGTTGGTGAGCGGGCCAGCCATAAACCCTCTCAGCTTTCGGGGGGCGAACAGCAACGCGTGGCTGTGGCCAGAGCATTGATCAATAACCCTACACTGGTATTTGCAGACGAACCCAGCGGCAATCTTGATTCGAAAAATGCAAAAGAATTGCACGAGTTATTTTTTCGCTTACGCGATGAATTAGATCAAACTTTTGTGATTGTAACCCACAATCAGGAGTTTGCATCTATGACAGACCGGAAACTGGAAATTAAAGATGG
>DEIA01000009.1 GCA_002352225.1 Flammeovirgaceae bacterium UBA2786 | reverse complement strand
CCTTAAGTTAACGACTATGGTGAAGAACACCAACATGGGCGAGGGTACTTTGGTCAGATTCCGCCCCATATGCCATCGAAGTTGATTTCGGTAAAGCCTGTATCTGCGTAGTGGGTACTGTTATAAGTGGCCCGGATCTCAAATTTCAACGTTACGGGTTGCTCGTCTATGGTGCGTATATCTACAGCAAACTGCTGCCCTTTCATGGTGTCTTCCAGGTAGAGGTCGTACAGGGCTATATCATTTATATACAACCTTACCACCTTGGCACGCGAATTTTTGGCATAGGTAGTTTCACTCAGTTGAAATCCATTGTAGATGGTGATGCTGGTGAGGGGTTCATCGGGGTTGATTTTTTTGAACCGGAACGCCACCCACTCACCTTCGCCTGCTCCGTCTGCTCCCTCTATCCACGCGGTGGACTTGCCATCGCGCACGTTGTGGGGCACGTAGTTGGTTTTGCCCTGCGGGGTCAGCACAGAACTGGCATATACCGAATCGGCAAAGTTCGAATCGCCCCAGCCCATATCCACCGGGTCGTAACTGGCGATGTCGTTCAGTAAAGTTGAGTCGGTGATGCCACTCAGATCGGTGTCGTAGTATTGATCCATGAGTTCTTTCCATGCCAGGTATTCGGGCCAGGAGAAGCGTTGGGGCACCGGTTGTACGGAGGCAACTTCTGCCGTTGTGGTTGTTTCAGAATCTGAAGGTAGCTGGGTAGCGTTGTCTTTCTTTCCACAAGACACGAAAAGCAATACGGCCAGGCCGAATGCGGTGAGGCGAAGAGATATCATGTACGGGATGAATGTTTAGGGTTGTAAAGAGTGATCATTCCTATGGGGGCAACAACTGGCTACTGCCTTGCCAGAACCAAATTACAAAAACAAAATCTGATTTCCCCTTCCCAGCGGAGTCTCCCGTCTCGGGGACTCCACGTAAGAAGCAAAAGAATTTGTAATTTGTGTGAGTGAGTACAAAGAGGCAAATCGATGAGACGTCTGGTATTTATTTCGTTACTATTTTCACCCCCTCAACGTCACCCGTTTCGGGGCCGTTGAGGAAAATGATAACAAAACAATGAGTTAGGAAAGGGATATGAGGCAAACCAGAAAACATCAGTGCCCACTTTGTGTGACAATGATGGGGTAGAAGTTGCCCATTCAGTAGGTAGCCGAAGGCATAGGTACTATTCCGTATAAAATATTAACCAATACCAGCGAACGGGTGAAATGAGTGTTCTTTGCAGAAAGTATTTGATTGTTCGCCTTAGCCAAGTGCATTGGTAGTAACCCAATACCGATAAGCCACAATTGCTTTTTCAAATTTAGATAACCGGTTAAGATCGCGCTTACTTATACGGGGCAGAATTACTTTGTTTAGGCTCGCCAAAATTTTAAAGAGGGTTTTTTTCATAAACGTATTTCAAGATTTGTCTTGAGGCACTTGTGGTTTCTTTGATAAAATAAACTTAACCGCAACCCAGATTTTTCTTTAGGTTAAGTTCGGGCAAGCCACCAAAATCGAAGCGCTCATCTTTACCTGTAGCAGGTTTATTCTCGTTCGATGCCGGTATTGGTTTAACCTTCTTCTTTGGCTTGGTTTTCTTTTTCATCAACCGAATATAATCATTGTTTGGAAGGATGGCTCCCATTATATTCGCACAATTTAAAATTAATCTAAATAAAATTGGAGAGCCTGAAAAGCATTGCTGAAATGTTACCGGGAGAAACAGCGGTTATCTCTGGCTTTCGGGATGATGTGCTTTCTATAAAACTGTTAGAGATGGGTTTGCTACCCGGCACCGTAGTACGATTTAATTTTGCGGCACCTTTCGGTGATCCGATTTGCATTACAGTTTCAGGGTTTGATTTATCGCTTCGTATTGCGGAAGCCTCTACAATTACCATTCTTAATTAATGGCAGCACAAAAAAATTTGCGTATTGCCCTTGCCGGAAAGCCAAATGCCGGAAAGTCGTCATTATTTAATTTGCTAACCGGTCTTAACCAGAAAATTGGAAACTTTCCGGGCATAACGGTAGATAAACGAACCGGCCATTGTCAGATAAGTGCTGAGATAACAGCACAGGTTATGGATCTGCCGGGTATATACAGTTTATATCCGCGCACAATCGATGAAAAAATAGTGACCGATATTCTGGCCGATAGGAATGGGGTTTATTATCCGGATTGTGTGGTGCTGGTGGCAGATGCAACCAATCTGAAAAATTGTATGCTGCTGTTAACGCAGCTTATCGATTTGAAGATTCCTACGGTGCTGGCATTAAACATGATGGATTTGGCCGCACGATCAGGTCAAAACATAGATGTACAGGCGCTTGCGGTTGCTTTGGATTTGCCTGTGGTAATGATAAATGCGCGTACCGGGCAAGGTGTGGTTGAATTGAAAAATTTGTTAGCCACATCGGTTATACCATCTTCAAAAACCATTTATAAAGTTGGCGAAGAAATTGAGCCACTGGTTAAAGACATACAACAAAAATTCAATCTAAGCACACCTTATCAGGCTTATCAGGTTTTGCAGCAGACAGATAACCTGTCATTTCTTACTTCGGCTGATAAAACGTACATCACCACACGGGCAAAAGATTCAAATTTTTTTCAACACAAATATCAGGGAGCAGAAACGGTAATGCGATATAGCTTTATTCAGGATTTGTTGAATAAGGTTACGCTAAAATCTTCTGATCCGGAATGGAAAAAATTTTCGCACAGAATTGATAAAGTACTTACACACAAAGTGTGGGGCTATCTTATTTTCTTTTCCGTATTGTTTCTCATCTTCCAATCCATTTTTGCATGGGCGCAAATTCCAATGGATTTTATCGACAGTACATTTGCTTCTTTAAGCAACAGGCTGGATGAGTATTTTCCGGATGGCCCGTTCTTCGATTTGATTACGCAAGGAATTATTCCGGGTATTGGGGGCATTGTGATTTTCATTCCACAAATCGCCATTTTGTTTGCCTGCATTTCTATACTGGAAGAGAGTGGCTATATGGCGCGTGTGGTTTTTTTAATGGATAAGCTAATGCGCAAGTTTGGATTAAACGGCAAAAGTGTAGTTCCACTCATATCGGGCTTAGCCTGTGCCATTCCAGCCATTATGGCTACGCGCACAATCGAAAACTGGAAAGACCGCCTCATTACCATTTTTGTAACTCCGTTTATGAGTTGCTCGGCCCGGTTGCCGGTATTCACTATTCTGGTAGCCCTTATTATTCCCGATGTTAAACTGTTTGGGTTTTTTAACTACCAGGGGTTGGTGTTAATGGGCCTTTATCTGTTGGGCTTTTTTGCTGCCTTAATCTCGGCCTTTGTGCTTAAGCTAATAATTAAAACCAAAGAGCGCAGTTACCTGATAATGGAAATGCCTACCTACCGCTGGCCTAAATGGAGTAACGTAGGCTATACCATTGTAGAAAAAACCAAATCGTTTGTATTTGAAGCAGGCAAAGTAATCCTGGCAATATCAATTGTGCTTTGGGTGCTGGCAAGTTATGGGCCAGGCGATGCCATGAACAATGCAGAAGATGCTGTTAGGCATGAAATGGGGCAAACTAAACTTCCTGCTAACGAATTTGAGGCGCAGGTTGCCTCTTACAAATTAGAGCATTCCTATGCAGGAATTATTGGCAAAGCCCTGGAACCTGCCATAGAACCTTTGGGTTACGATTGGAAAATTGGAATTGCATTGGTAACCTCTTTTGCTGCGCGCGAAGTTTTTGTAAGTACTATTGCTACTATTTATAGCCTGGGAGGCACAGAAGATGAACAAACCATAAAAGGCAGGTTGCGATCAGAAATAAATCCGAATACCGGTGGTCCTCGTTATACACCGGCTGTAGGCCTTTCTTTGCTGGTGTTTTATACTTTTGCCATGCAATGTATGAGTACGCTGGCCGTGGTTAAAAGAGAAACAAAGGGGTGGAAATGGCCCCTTATACAACTGGCATATATGACAGCCCTTGCCTATGTTTCGGCCTTCATTATTTATCAAACTTTAAGATAATCTTACATGAAGCATTTGTTCTGTTTAACGAGTAAAAATTCTCGTTACTTTTGACGGAACACCCATATGAATTTTACCCCTAACGCACAACTTGGTTTGTTGTACCTCGCACATCTGCTTATCAGTGCCGATGGAATAATAGACACGAAAGAATATCAGGCTCTTACCAAGATAAAAGCCAAAGAATCCATAAGCGATCAGGATTTTAATAAGTTTCAAGAAAGCGTTAGAAACAAAACGGAACGGGATATTTACCGCGAGGGAATCGAAATGATGAATAATTGTACAGAAGAAGAAAAACTAACGGCTTTTGTTCATCTCTATAAAATGTCTGAAGCAGATGGCCGTACGCACATTAAAGAAGTAAGACTGCTCCTGTATTCGATCAAAAATGCAGGCATTGAGTTTAACGATGTGGTGGCTCGGGCCCAATCCATTACCAACTATTAATTTCTTGAACTCCCGCTTGTAACCTGTATTTTGCAGCCAGTTTATGGCAGCATTCAATCCTCAATTTACAATTGGCGTGTTAGGGGGCGGTCAGTTAGGCCGCATGCTCATTCAATCCGGTATTAACCTCGATCTGAATTTTCATATTCTTGATCCGGATCCACAAGCCCCATGCGCGCAGATTGCCAGGTTTACACAAGGCAAACTTACCGACTACGAAACCGTAATGGCGTTTGGAAATACCTGCGATATAATTACCATTGAAATAGAGAATGTAAACACAAAAGCATTAACTGATTTGGAGAAGGCCGGGAAAAAGGTATTCCCACAACCAGCTGTAATAGAATTAATTCAGGATAAGCGCCTACAAAAGCAATTCTTTACCGATAATCAGATACCCACCGCTCCGTTTATGCTGGTTTCCAACAAGGAAGATGTTATAAAACAAACACACTTTCTTCCGGCAGTGAATAAGTTGGGCAAAGAAGGTTATGATGGCAGAGGGGTTCAGGTAATTAAAACAGAGTCAGATTTACACAAAGCATTTGATGCCCCGGGGCTTCTGGAAAAATGGATTCCATTTGAAAAAGAGATAGCCGTAATTGTATCCCGAAATGCAATGGGCGAAGTGGCAGCCTACCCGGCAGTAGAAATGGTTTTTCACCCGGAAGCTAATCTTGTAGAGTACCTGTTTTCTCCTGCTCAAATTGATGCAAAAATCTCAATTCGGGCAGAAGCAATTGCCCGAAAGGTAATTACTGAGTTAAATATGATTGGTTTGCTGGCGGTTGAGATGTTTGTAACCAAAGAAGGCGAAGTTTTGGTTAATGAAGTTGCGCCTCGTCCGCATAACAGTGGTCATCAAACCATTGAGGGCAATGTAACTTCGCAATACGAACAACACCTGCGGGCCATACTTAATTTACCGGCTGGCAGCACAGCGCTAAGGGCCCCGAGTGCTATGGTGAATCTCTTAGGCGAAGAGGGCTTTACCGGAAATGCCTGTTATGAGGGGCTGGAAGAAGTGTTGAAAGTAGAAGGGATACATGTGCATTTGTATGGAAAAAAAATAACTAAACCCTATCGTAAAATGGGGCATGTTACTATTGTAGATAGTAATCCGGACAGTTTGAAAAAGAAAGCCAACTTTGTAAAACAAACCCTTAAAGTAAAAGCATGAGTAAGCCAGTGGTGGGAATTATTATGGGAAGCCAATCTGATCTTAAGATTATGAAAGAGGCGGCCGAATTTCTGGAAGAGATGAGTATCCCTTTCGAACTAACAGTGGTTTCGGCACACAGAACACCACAACGTATGGCCGATTATGCAAACGCTGCCCGTGGCCGTGGCCTAAAAGTTATAGTGGCCGGTGCGGGGGGGGCAGCACACCTACCGGGTATGGTAGCTTCATTTACCACCCTGCCGGTAATTGGGGTGCCGATTAAGTCCTCAAATTCTATTGATGGCTGGGATTCGGTACTATCAATTTTGCAGATGCCGGCCGGGGTGCCTGTAGCAACAGTAGCATTAAACGGAGCCCGCAATGCAGGCATTCTGGCAGCCCAAATTTTATCAACCGAAAACAAATCGCTTGCAAAGAAGCTGCAAAGCTTCAAAACCAACCTTCGTAAAAAGGTAGAGCAATCCTTCAGGAGCATTGAAAAGAAAGGCTGGAAAGAGTCTTAGCGCTTTAGATGATAAGGGTACCTGCTTAAAAAGTGAAAAATTTGTAGCAACTTTACTCATTATCCAAACGAATGAACCCGGGAGAAAAGGGCTGGTTAAAAGAATACCTGGAATTCAGGCAGGTCTTATTGCAAGACTTAACCGGTGAGGCTAAAAAAGCACATCATCCCGAGTATTCTCTGTACCGTGTTATACAACCTTCGGGATTAATGTATGGCCAGCCTGTTGGGGTTACTGGTTTGCCCGATTCGTCTGGTTGGGATGAGAAGGACAGAATGAAAATTTTGTTGGCCGAGAGCCTGATCAGCAGCGCACTCCTGTTTCAAAATAAGGCCATTCAGTCACCAGAAGAACTTTCCAGGATCATTCTAAAAACACTTGAAAGCATTGGAAGTTTCTACAACAATATTTTTCCAGAACTGGCCACACCTTCAAAATCTTTCTTCGGAAAGAAGAAATCGCCACTTGAGGTGGCCGAAAAAATTCTGGATAAAAGAATTGCCAATACATCCGAGTTTGACACCAACTTTTGGGTACAACTGTTTCACAACAGTTTGTTGTTTTTAGACGTTTTTATTTTTGGGCAATGGATTCATACCAACGCAGACAGAATTGTTACAGACTTCTTTAAATACGAACGGGAAGAGCTTCGCTTTTCGGTTGTGAAAGTAATAGCATGTGCGGCTCATGCTAATTCTACCATTGAGTATGAAGAACGCAGATTACTTGATTTTTTTCTTCAGAGTACAGAGTTGCCAATAGAAAAGAAGCGCGAAGCAAAACAAATTTTTGATCAGGGAATTGTAATGGAGGAAATTAACCTGCCCACCAACAACTCCTGGATTTTAAAAAAGTATTTTCTGGAAATAGCCATTCTTACAATTTGGGCAGATAAGCGTGTAGAAGAATCTGAAATTGCCTTTTTGAAAGACCTTTGCAGGTACCTGGGTTTTGTAGAGGATGACCTGGAGCACAGTATGCTTGCCATTGAAGGGTTTGTATTAGAGCATTGGGAAAAGCTAAACTATTTGCAAAACAAGCAAGACTATAATCAGGTAAGCGAACAGTTTATTCAGCGCATGGCCAAAGTAACGGGGAATCATAAAAACAGGTTGCTTAAAGAAGTGCAGGGAAGCAACGAGTTAATGGAATTGTTGCGCAAGGCACGGGCTCAGGAACTGACCGAAACCGAAAAGCAAAGGATGCAGGAGTTGCTTGTGGCTACACTTAAAATTATTCCTTCTTTTGTGATTATCTCACTGCCTCAAAAATTTCTTACACTGCCAATCTTGATGAAAATTCTTCCACAGGATTTCTTTGCCGAGGTGGCCTAACAGAGTTTCCAGATATTTAGTCTTTCAATTCCTCAGACTCTTCTTTGTCCTTGCGGGGAATGAGTATGGAAAACACAATTGACAGAGTAAGCGTTACCAGAATAATGATAAATGAAATGGTGGGCGGCATATCGCTAAGCACCTTCGGAATAAAGTCATAGTCTTTGCCAATTTCCAATAACATTTTAGCGCCAATAAAGAACAAGATAATCGACAATCCCTTTTGTAACAGGTAGAACTTATCAATAATACCCGATAGCAGGAAGAACATGGCGCGTAATCCCATTACGGCAAAAATATTCGAAGTATAAATGATAAACTCGTTTGTAGTAATGGCAAAGGCAGCTGGAATAGAATCAACTGCAAAAATTAAGTCGGTAGTTTCAATCAAAATAATAACCAGAAAGAGCGGGGTAAACATGAGTTTACCATCCACACGGGCAACAAACTTTCCGCCCATTTCATCCTGTGTAATAGGAAGGTACTTGCGGCAGAATTTTAGAATGGGGTTTTTTTCGGGGTCAATTTTTTCGTCACTGTCTTCGAAGTAAATTTTAATACCAGAATAAATCAGGAATACACCGAAGATGTAAAGAATCCAATGGAACTTATGAATGAGGATGGCGCCTACAAAAATGAAAATACCGCGGAAGAAAACAGCTCCTAAAATCCCCCAGAATAATACTTTATGAAAATATTCTTCTTTAACCTTAAAATATTTTAAGATGAGCAGAATTACAAAAATATTGTCAACCGAAAGGGCGTACTCCGTAAGGTAGGCTGAGAAGTACTCGAACGCACCGTTGGCCCCACCGCCTTCCTTATCGAATGCATATATTAAATACCCAAAAACAGTACTGATAAACACCCAGAAAATGGATTGATACAGTGCTGATTTGGTAGAGATTTTATGAGCCGTTTTATTAAAAATCCCCAAATCCAAAAGAAGGAATACAAGGATTACAAAGCCAAAGACACCAAAGAGGAAGGACTCATCTTTCAGATCTAAGCCAAACAACGTGAAAGCCAACATTAAAGCGGGTGGTTAGGGGTTAATAAAGAGGCGATAACCGGTACTAGTGGGCAGGCAACCATCTCTTAATTAGGGCCAAAGCTACAAATTAATTCAAATTGAAAAAGAACCTAAAATGGTTAATGCCGGTAGTATCTAAAAAGGAACCGGGATGTTGTTATTGGCATTTGTTGCACGTACCCTGTATTAGCAAGTTCACTTCTTTAACAGAAAACCCTTTTGGCAAGGCAACTTGCGGAATGGTTACGGATTCGAGGCAATTGGTCTGTCCGCACTTTTCGCATTTGAAATGCACGTGTTCGTGATGATGCTCGTGCGTAGAGCAGGGCTCGCTGCACAGGGCATATTTCAGGCCCCCTTCATTATCCAGCACTTTGTGTATTACTCCCTTGTCAAGAAAGGTTTTAAGAGTTCGGTAAACGGTAACCCGATCAAAAGAAGTAGCTATTTTATGTTCTATATCGGAGTAGGAGAGTGCGAACCCATTGCGGACAAATAAGTCCAGAATTGCCTCGCGGCTGGTGGTGCTTCTTAGCTGGTAGTTTTTTAGTATCTGGCCTCCGCGTTTCATTTTAAGTCTACCTGTAATTTAAGCAAGTTACTATAAATGCCATTATCGCGGGCACTAAGCTCTGCGTGGTTGCCCACCTCGGCAACTAAACCCTCTTTTATTACAAGAATAGTATCTACTTTTCTTATTGTACTAAGACGGTGTGCAATTACTAATGTGGTTCGGTTTTGCATTAGATTTTCAAGAGCTTCCTGTACTAGTTTTTCTGAATGCGCATCAAGCGAACTTGTGGCTTCGTCTAAAATTAGAATAGCCGGGTTGCGCAAAATAGCCCGCGCGATAGCTACTCGTTGTCGCTGCCCACCCGACAGCTTTACTCCGCGATCTCCAACCACGGTATCAAATCCTTGCGGGAAACTTTCTATAAATTCTAAGGCATTAGCCTGGCGAGCCGCCTCAGTTATTTCTACTTCTGTAGCGCTGGGTTTTCCATAAGCAATATTTTCACGAATTGTTCCTCCAAATAAGATTACTTCTTGTGGTACAACGCCCAGGTTACCGCGATATGCATGTAGATTATAATCGGTTATTCTCAAATCATCTACCAGAATAGTACCGCCTGCAGGTTGATAAAATTGTAACAACAGATTAATGATGGTAGATTTTCCTGAACCACTTGGGCCAACCAGGGCTACTTTTTCGCCCGGACGAATGGAAAAGGTAATGTCTTTTAGTACCTGAACATCCGGACGAGAGGGGTAGGCGAACTGAATATTTTCAAAGTCTATTTTACCTTTTATTTTCAAGGCAGCACCAGCATCTGGTTTCTCATCAGGGGTTCCTAATATTTCAAGAATTCGCTCAGAGGCACCTATGGATTTTTGAAGTTGACTGTAAATATCGCCCAAGCCGGCAATTGAGCCACCAATAAAAACGGTATAGATGATAAACGAAAAAAGCTCCCCCACATCAACATCGCCCGATTGTACCATGGAGGCGCCAAACCAACCTACGGCCACAATACCTCCAAATAATGCGATTATGGTAAACGAGATAAAAGCACCCCTATACCTCGAAGAACGAATTGCTGTTTTGATTACATCCGTTAAGGAGTTTTTATACCGGGCAATTTCAAAGGCCTCGTTGGTAAATGCTTTTACTACCGTTACGGATTGCAGGGTTTCTTCTACCACCACATTGGCAGTTGCCAGCTGATCTTGTGTTTTTTTAGAAAGCTTCCGAATAAATTTACCAAAGAAAAGTGCCGACAGAATTAAAACCGGAAAAGTAAGAAGCATGAAAACCGTTAACCTTGGGTATAGCACAATCAACAACGGAACGCCAATAACCAGAATTAAAACCTGCCGAAGTAATTCGGCCAGGGTAAAGGTAAAGGTGTCGTACAGGATGCCCACATCGGATGTAATGCGACTCATTAATTCTCCTACTCTTCGGGTATCATAAAAAGGTAATGGTAACCAGATAATTTTTGAATACAACTGCAGGCGAAGGTCAGCCAGTGCGTGTTCGCTTACATAGGTAAATGTATATACCCGCAAAAATGAAAACACTCCCTGAATAAGGAGTACAGCAATCATTGCAATTGCTATCTGATTAATAGTATTGAAGTAAAAATCAGTTTTGCCCTGCGCTACATCTAGCAGTTTACCGGATAGATAAGGGAAAGATAATAACACTCCGCTGGAAAGAGATAAGGCAACCAGGCCTACAAAAAAAATCCATTTGTAAGGAAGCACAAACCGAAACACACCCAGAAAGTTCTTTATACCGGCTTTATTGAGTGGTCTTTTTTCTCCTTCTTCCTGATATCGTTTGGCCATTATTTTTCTGGTAGTTTGGCGTTTTTAGAAAATTCCAGGCACCAGAGTCCCTTCAATAGAAAACCCGATTGTGTCGCTTAATATCATTTTCTGAACTCCGGTTAATCTATAATTGACCAAAAGGGGGCTGCCCGAAGCGTCATCGAACTCAAGCAAAAGATTTCGCCCTGTTCCATAAAGTGTGTTGTTTTCACGATAAGCAGATTCAATTTTGTGTAGCCGATTAAACTCATTCTGGTAATAGAATAAAACAAATGGAACAGGAGTGTTTGTTTCCAGCGCCTCGTACCTGCGTATAGTAAGATTACTGCGCGAATCTTTTTCGCCATCTGAAATTTTATACTTGCCTTTAAAACCAGGTTTGTTAATGATATCAAGTTGTTTGAAAACATCAAGCTCCTTGGTTAAGACAACAGAATCAATGGCAAAAGTAATTTCTTCTGTAGAGCCATCGAGTGTTACCGTTTTGGTAAGTGTTGCATTGGCTGTTAACAAGGCTTGTTGTTGCCGGGTTATCAAACTATCAAAATCGAAATAGGGTTTGTCGTAAATAACCTCTGATTGTTTACAACTCCAGGCCAGTGCCAATATAATTCCTGCAAATAAAATCCGCATCTTCAAATCAATCAATCAATACCGTGCCGCTCATTTCCTTTGGTACGGGTATGCCCATAAGCGTAAGAATGGTTGGCGCAAGGTCGCCCAACTTTCCTGATTTAAGTTTGCCTTTGTATTGATCATCTACCAGTATTACGGGTACCAGGTTAGTGGTGTGTGCGGTATTAGGGGTTCCGTCTTCGTTAATCATCAAATCGGCATTGCCATGGTCGGCAATAATGATAACCGCATATCCATTTTTACGGGCTGTTTCGGTTACAGCTTCATTGCATTGGTCTACTGTTTCGCAGGCTTTTACGGCTGCTTCAAATACTCCGGTATGGCCCACCATGTCGGGGTTGGCAAAGTTAAGGCATATAAAATCGGCTTCTTTTTTAATAAGCTCGGGAATGATTTTGTCTTTAATATCATTTGCACTCATCTCGGGTTGCAGATCGTAGGTGGCTACTTTAGGCGATGGGCACATGATTCGCGATTCGCCCTCAAAAGCCATTTCGCGGCCACCTGAGAAGAAAAACGTAACGTGGGGGTATTTTTCTGTTTCGGCAATTCGAATCTGCTTTTTTCCGGCTTTTGAAACAATTTCGCCTAATGTGTTTTCCAGGTTATCTTTTTCAAAAACCACTTTTATGCCCTTGAATGAATCGTCATAATTTGTGAGGGTTATGTAGTGCAGGTTGAGTTTGTACATATTCTGCTCATGAAAATCCTGCTGGGTAAGGGCCATGGTAATTTCGCGTCCGCGGTCGGTACGGAAGTTGAAACACAATACCACATCGCCTTCTTGAATGGTGGCAAGCGGTTTATGGTTTTGATCGGTTACTACAATAGGTTTAATAAACTCATCAGTAATATTTGCATCGTACGATTTTGAAATGGATTTCAGCACATCGGTGGTTGCTTCGCCAGTACCATGTACCAAAAGATCGTAGGCCAGTTTAACCCGCTCCCAGCGTTTGTCGCGATCCATCGCATAATAGCGGCCAACCACACTGGCAATTTTACCTGTTGTTTTGGTAAGATGAGCACTCAAATCAGAAAGGTAATTCAGCCCTCCTTTAGGGTCAGTGTCGCGGCCATCTGTAAAGGCATGAATGAATACATTTTTTAATCCATGGTTGTTAAGAATGCTGGTAATTCCTTTCAGGTGAGCAATGTGAGAGTGCACCCCACCATCTGAAACGAGCCCTATTAAATGAAATGCTTTGTTATTCTTTTTAGCGTAATCTATTGCTTCTTTCAGCACCGGGTTTGAGTCGAGTTCTTTTTCTTCCACGGCTTTATTAATCCGAACCAGATCCTGGTACACGATTCGCCCCGCTCCAATGTTCATATGCCCCACTTCAGAGTTCCCCATTTGTCCGGCAGGTAAACCCACAGCAAGACCTGATGCTTCAAGTGTGCTGTGCGGATACTTTTTGTAGAGCGAATTGATGTAGGGTGTATGGGCACTATCGATAGCCGATACTTTGGTGTTTTTGGCAATTCCCCATCCATCCAAAATCATCAGCAATAATTTCTTGTTCATAACCACAGAATGTTAATTTTTGCGAGGCCAAATATACAAGGAGAAGGGCTTCATTTACCCGGATTAATAAGGTAATAACACCAGAAGCGCCAAAAACATTTGTTAGGTCGTTAATACCTTATTACATATTTTTCTGTACCGTATTAATGGCATAATTTTAGAGCGAACCTGAAGTACTATGAACACAAAAAAGTGGGTTTACACGGTTGTTTTGCTATTAGGCACGCTTTCGGTTAAAGCGCAGGGCGATATTTTTGCCCCCATGAAAGAGGCCTTAAAAGCGGGCAGTGCTAAAGAATTGGTGAAGTACGTAAACCAATCGGTTGAAATTAATGTAGAGGGAGAAATAAACACATACAGCAAAGCTCAGGCTGAATTTGTATTGCGCGATTTTTTCAAAAAGTATCCGGTAACGGATTTTAGTATTTCGCATACAGGCTCATCTAAAAGCGGGCTTCAATATGCTATTGGTACGTACAAAAGCAATGGCAATCAGCTTACTGTACTTATACGCCTAAAACAAACCGGCACTACGCATCTGATTCATGAAATTTCTTTTGTGAAAGAATAATGCGACCAGCATATCTTACCAACCAGGCTATTGATCAATTTATTAAACAGGCTTTGGCTGAAGACATTGGTGAGGGCGATCACTCTACGTTAGGGGCCGTACCGGCAAGCAAAATCAGCAAGGCAAATCTTTTAGTTAAAGACACCGGCATTCTGGCTGGGGTGGAGTTGGCATTAAAAATTTTTGAAGTAGTTGATGCTGGGTTACAAACAACCATCATCAAAAATGATGGAGACAGAATACGTAATGGCGACATTGCTTTTATTGTTGAAGGCAAAGCCCAGTCAATTTTAATGGCCGAGAGATTGGTGTTGAACTGCATGCAACGCATGAGTGGGATAGCCACGTATACACACAAACTCTGTATGCTGATTGAAGGCACACCGGCACGCCTGATGGATACACGAAAAACTACGCCTAATTTCAGGTTAATGGAAAAGTGGGCAGTTGCCATTGGTGGTGGAATGAATCACCGCTTTGCTTTGTACGACATGGTGATGTTGAAGGATAACCACATAGATATGGCTGGTGGGGTGCGTGCTGCTATTGAACAAGTACACGGTTATCTTCGTACCAACAACAAATCCTTAAAGATTGAAGTAGAAACCCGAACCCTTGCTGAAGTAGAAGAGGTGTTACAGGTTGGCGGGGTAGATGTAATTATGCTGGACAACATGAGTACAGACCAGATGAAACAAGCCGTGAAATTGATTGGCGGAAAGCACAAAACTGAAGCGAGTGGCGGTATTACCGAAACCACATTGCGCGCTGTGGCCGAGTGCGGGGTAGATTACATCTCAGTGGGTGCCCTTACGCATTCTGTTAAAAGTTTGGATCTGAGTTTGAAGGTTGTAAAGTGAGGGAAGTTGATTAAGTACAGGACTATGATTTAATTATTCTCTTCAACCACAAAGCGATACACGGCACTTCCGGCAACTCCATCTTTGCTAATTCCCTCCACAACAACCTCAAATTCTCCGCTTAAATCTGATGTGTAAAACTGAATGGGAGTGTTACTTTGAGCATTAATTTGCTGCGATGCATTCCAATATAATACTGATCGTTGATCGGGCACCCGGCTTTCTCTAGCAATTTGAGTTTCATAACCGGGAGAATAAAACTCACGCTTCAATTGCAAGCCTTCATAATTTATGGATGCGTTTTCGGTATTGATCTCGAACCCGCCAAGGTCTCCGTTATAAGTAGAAAGCAGGATGGCCCCATGCAAAACCAAAGGCCCTAGATAATGCTCATGTGTAAGCACCTCTATTTTTTTAATATGGTTGGCATTAAACTCCAGCAGTTTATCGTAATTAAATACCGGTACACCGTCTAACAAAACCAGTGGACTTTCAGTTGAGATGGGTTGATTTATTTTTTGCTGAACCATAAACTGGATTCCCTCCTTACGTTTCCTAAGCATAACGCCCCGAACATATTCTTTGAAAACTTCTTCCAGAAGAGGGAATCGTGTATAATCATCAAGCATATAAAGCTCATCAGACTTTTCGTAAAATGGGGTGCGGCCAGATGTAGAATTTTGAGCTGCAATCAATCTTTCCTGATAGTAAATGTTATGAAGTTGCATTGCTATGCTTCTGTTCAAAATCGTTTCTTTATAACCTGGGTTAAGTTGTAGCTTGGGGAAATCGATCGAAGCAAAGCGTAACGAAAAGGGAGAGTTTATTTTAATGACGAGATTACTATCGGCTGCAAACATGGGCTGCACATAAACCGGTTGGTTACCAAAAAAGTTTTTTACTTCAAAAAAAACGTCTCCCTTAGAATTGCTGCGAGAGCCGTATAGTTGAATGGTTTTATCAGGAAAGGAGAGAGAAGTGAGCACACCGGCCACAGGAGTGTTCGCGTTATTTACCACGTTTCCATGAATAAGATGCCCGCGATATTCGGGCAAATAGTCAAAATAAATTTGGCCTCCCAGTATAGTATCCCAATTAAATCTTCTCCACCCATGGGTAAGCATAAGATTATCCAGAGCAACAGGAGCAATAGAATCAGTAGAATTGAAATAATAGTGAGGCGATTCTACGGTTCCTTTTAAATCTGAAGAAAGCCATAGGTACTCGTAGATATTATTTCGTTGAGGAGAAGGGATTGAGTCGGTTCGGTAAACAGAAATAGAGATATCAGAATTATGATTTGTTGTTAAATTTAGTTTGACCAGATTTTTGGGGTTATACCCTTTACGTTCTGATTGAATGTTGAATTCTAGTTTTTTTTGCGGGAGCTTAAAAAATAGCCGTTCACATATAGGCTCAAGTTCAGAATTGAATAGTGTAAGATTTGTGATTCCTTCTCTTAGTTCGTCTTTGCTGATAATAAAGCGGGTTCTGTCATTAGTAAGGATTTTCCCTTCTGCCTTGGTGACTTGTTGTTTGGAATGGGCAAATAGGAAAACCAGAGGGGAATTGGCTGATCGGGCAGTAACATCAATTTCAATATGATCAGGGGTTTCCGTAACAGCCATCGCATAACCCAAAGACTTTACTTCAGGAAATGGAAAATCATTTTTGTTTCCGTTTTCATCTTCAATTGAAATCCGATACTTTTCTTCAGCCAGGGCTGTCATGTAAAAATGACCAATCCCAAACTTTAAAGGCTGAAATTCAGCTACGATGCTGTCTGATGAGTTCCGTACATATCCTTTACATGGAATACCAACACCATCTGGGCTTGTTACTTGAAATGCAATCTTAGCCTTTACACCAGATACAAGATGCCCACCCTCAGGAAAAAACCGGGCATTAAAGGCAGGGCCTGATTTGGAACTGGATTCTATTTCTGTTTTTACAAACGTATTGATGATCAATACAGGTTGGTGAAAGTAGAATTCAGGAGAAAAATTTTTCATCCAATTGGTGTATGCACGAAGCACATAGTTTCCACTACCCAGAACAGCCGGTATAAACAGCGAGCCTTCGCCCTTTCCGTTTTTTAACTCAACCTTTTCCTGAATAACCGGTTCGTTATTCTTATCCAGAATTTCAACGTACGCAACCTTGCTTACATTTAGGGGCAGATAGAAGCTGGCATCAACGTAATAAATTTTAAACCAAAGAAGTTCGCCAGCCAGGTAAGAAGTTCGGTCAATGTGTACGTATATTTTTTCCTGTAAGGTGTTTGATTGATATTGTTCAAACTTTTCCACAAGACTGTCTGTAACATGGTTCCATTGAGCCTTAGCGGAGAGAGGCAAAAGGGATGTCAGACAAAGCAATATTATAGTTCGAAGTATATTCATCATCTACCAAAAAACGGGTCTGGTTATTGTGCCATTATCTTTTAACCGGCAATCAGCACATTGTTGTGGAATTACCAGAAAAAAATTATGCTCATAAGGTTCGATGTTTGGGTTTTCGGGATATCCCTCCAAAAGTTGATGTTGTGGAAATAAAGAAGGGACTTCCGATGACGCTATAGTGTCAATTCTGCAGTTGATGATTTCTGGCTCAAAGTTTAACAGATAAGAAGGAAGTTCATGCCTGTTAATAAAAATCATTTTTTCCTGAACACTTCCCCCCATAAAATAGCCAATGACAGGCTCTGATGGGTTGTTTACATTGTGCATGTTTCCTGTTACCTGAGAGGGGAGGGGGTCAAATAGACCGCCAACAGTTTCGGTTGTTTTTTGAAGCTGAACATAATAATTGTATGCAGCCTCATCAAGAGCACGTTGTTGCACCAAAAGGTTATATCGGCTTGCAACTTTTCTTGAACCCCTGGGAACAAGATGAATTGGAAATTTACCAACAACATCTTCATTAAGTTGAGTGGTAGATTTGAGAATTATTTTATCGGATGGAGCGCTTTTATAGCAGATGTAGGTAAACTCATTCGAATTGCGATACAGAATGCTGTCATTCTTATAAGTATAGGCAGAAAAGTAGTCGGCTGTATATTGCCAGGTTTCCCAGAATTTCCATTGGTAATATCGTGTTTGATTGGTGGGGTCGTGGGCGCTCACATAAATTTTAACACCATCGGCAGTGGCTTCCCATGTTACTTCATCCAGCGAAGGAGATTGCTTTAATGTTATGTATTCCGATGCATATTCATCAAACTCCGTTCGTATGAACAAGCGGTATTTTTTTGAGTTATTCAGGTTTAGGTTTTGCATTACGTATGTTCCATCTACTGTTTCATACAGAGGTTGAGATGGCCCGGCTTCTTCTTCAAGAACAACGGTTGCATTTTTTTCGGTTGTATATGAACCCTCTGTGTATATGGGGAGTGTACGCGATAGTTTTACCTGAATGCTGTTTGTAGAGGCATTTAAAAAGCCATCTACAACCAGAAGGTTCACGTTTTGCTCTATAACCGTTGGGCTGTATGGTTCAAGACAACCAAACAGCATTAGGAAGACGAACTTAAAGAGAATGGTCTTTATGTTTTTTTTCAAGATCATTTAGAACTTAAAATTGTAAGTTATAGTGGGAATCGGCTGGCCAAAAACAGAAAGTTTGTAACCGTTAATCTGTCCATTTTGAGAAACAAAGAACACAGAATACGCATTTCTTCTTCCGGTTAGATTGTACAAAGCAATTGTCCAGGAGCTATGAGCCAATTTTTTTATTTTATGATTGCCCTCTATGTTTACCGAAACATCAGATCTGAAATAATCGGGAATGCGATAAGCATTGCGGTCGGAATAGTAAATCCGATTACTTTCTTCCAGGTAGTATTTAGCAATAGGCAACGTGATGGGGCGACCTGTACTATACACTACATTTAGCGAGAAATTAATTCTTCTGTTGAATTTAAAATTTCCGATAAAATTGACTGCATGAGGTTTGTCAAAATTGCTGGGATAGAATTTTCCGTTATTGACCATTTCTGATTTACTATTTCCTTTGGTTTGAAGGAGAGAACGGGAATAGGCGTAACTAACCCACCCATTTAGCTTGCCTGTTGTTTTTTTAAAGAGAAACTCAATTCCATACGCCCGGCCTTTTGCCCGAAGGACATCTGTTTCAATATGCTGGTTAAGTAATAAGACCGCACCATCTTTATAGTCAATACTATTATTCATTGTTTTGTAGTAAGTCTCTACCGATGTTTCGATAGAATTTCCCTTTAGATTCTTATAATATCCTATAGAAACCTGATCTCCTACCTGGGGTTTAATGTAAGGATCGCTTAATTTCCAGGTATCAGTAGGAGTAATTGCGGTTGTGTTGGACAGCATTTGAATGTACTGCCGCGTGCGATTATAACTAAACTTAAGTGAGGAGGTGTTCGATAACAGGTATCTTGCTGTTACTCTGGGTTCAGGGCCATGATATGTTGAAATGGTCTTACCCGGGTTGTAGCGAAGAGTATCAATAATATTATTGACTTCGCGTGACCCGGAGTACAGGTAAACATCATGAGCGCCCAAATATTGATAGAAAGAGTACCGTAAGCCAAAGTAAAAGGACAACCGGCTAGTAAAGTCAAAATTATCACCAATGTAAATAGCCGATTCTGTTCCCCGTTCCTGTTGTAGTTTTTCAGGTGTTACCAGAGACTCACTCCCCTCTGGATTAATAGAGCCTGGTGCTATATTATATAACGTTGAATTTACTCCTGTGCTTAATGTGTGTTTTCTATTCAGGGTATAGGAAAAGTCGGCTTTAAGATTGTATTGTTTTATGGCAAAACCCATGGCAAAAGCATTTAGAGAATCACCTTCTGAATTCATTGAATAGGAGTACTGACTGAATGCTCCTGTAAAGACTCCAAATAGCTTATCGCTAAAAAGATGTTTCCACTTTATTGAACCGTTTCGGTCGCTGTATTGATAGGTGGTGTCACCGGCTAATTTAAACTTGTCGTTGCTTGTATAAGCAGATACGAGCAAACTGTTGTTGCTATTAATCTTATGATTGAAATTGAAAGTAACATCATAGAAAGAAGCATTGCTCTTATTTAGAGCAGGGTCATCAAGCCGGCCCAATATCCAGTCCGAATAGGTTGAGCGTATACCAATCAAAACAGAAGATCTTTCTTTAATAATAGGACCTTCCAGGGTTAGTCTTCCGGTAATAGGGCTAATACCACCAGAACCGGTAAATTTTTTCAGATTACCCTCGCGGGCCTGCACATCCAACACAGAAGAAAGCCGGCCACCATAATCGGCTGTAATGCCGCTCTTATAGAGTTCAACGCTTTTTAATACATCAGGATTGAACGTGGAAAAGAAACCAAACAGATGCGAAGGATTATAAATAACGGCATCGTTAAATAGGATAAGATTTTGATTTGTTGCTCCGCCTCTTACATTAAGCCCTACCGTTCCTTCGCCCACCGATTGCACCCCGGGAAGGGCAAGAACAACTTTCATAACATCAGCTTCGCCTAAAGCCAAAGGCATTTGCTTCATGGTTTTGATGTCTAATTTTTCAACCATTTGCATACTGGTTACATTTTTATCCCGATCGGCCTGTACCAATACTTCTTTTAAAGATGTTACTTCTTCTTCCAGTTCCACATCTAATCTGCCATTGTTGTAAAGCACAATTTGCCGCAGAGTGGTTTTCATGCCTACGCTCTTAAGCTGAAGTTGATGCTGGCCGCGCGGAAGGTCTATGGAGTAATGACCAAACTGATCGGTTGCTACACCAATGGTGGTACCCACGGCAAACACAGTTGCCCCAATCAATGCTTCACCAGAACGGATGTCCTTTATGTATCCGGTAAGAGTGGCTTTTCCGGTCATGCTTTTTGTTTTGGTACCAATACTGTAAATTTTTTCCTCGGCCTTTTTTCGCTCCATTTCCAGCTTTTCGTATGAACTAAAATCAAAAGCAATGGTGTTTCCTGATCCTGATCCCTGATTAAAAAAATCAATTGGAAGCTCGGTTAATAGTTGCCGCTCGCGGGTTATGTATATTTTTTTCTCTATGATACTGTAATGGAGATTTGTTCCCTCCAATGCGCGATTAAGTAGTTTATCTACGGGTTCGCGTTCAGCCGTTACGGTAACGGTCACACTGTCTGTCCAATCGGGCCGATAAAAAAAACGATAAGCGGTTTGTTGTTCAATAGCCCTCACCAATTCCTGAAAGGGGGAAGCATTTAGCGTAACAGAAACAGCCTCCTGCCCGAAGGCTGAAAAGGAAACAAAAAACACGATACTGAGAGTAAATTTGTACAAATGCTTCATCCAATTATCTCTTAGTGGGAAGAACTATCGTAAATACGGGCCATTTCACTGATAAAGAAAATTCTGTTATCGCTATAAACTTGATTTTTGGATTGGATGATTTTTTTCAGATCTGCCTTGTGTCCGGGAAATATCTTTAGAAGAGAGCGTTTACCCCTTACAACATAATAGGTATGATTCTTTTTTATATAATATGTTGTTTTAGGAATAAATTCGGATGTAATTCTGTTGTCTTTGTATTTGCTCTCAACAACTTTTTGCCACAACACATATACTTTAGAAGCCCCATTGTAAGTAATTTCATAAAAAGTATGAGGCAGTTGGTCTTCGTTTAGTTTAACGAAGTGATGATCCTCTAACGTAAATTGATCGATCTTTTCGCTTATCAACTGAATTTGTTCAGGTCCGTAATTGGTAATGAGGGTATGGGTGCTTACGTTATAGAGAAACGCTGCGGAGTACCATTCATTATCATAAAGCACGGTACCGGGCAACCAACCGGGTGCGTAGTACGGATGCTCTTTGGCAGAGAGGTTATGCCTCCCAGTGGGCTGAGGCCCTGTATACCGGCTGCCGTTAATCAAATGCGATTGTGTGCGCATTTGATTATAGTAAAGAGCTAAAGCATTTTTCTTTGCCTCAACAAGAAATGTGGTATCAGTCTTAAAAGATTGGGAATAGCCATTATGCACCAGTAATACGAATAAAACCAGAAGAAAAAATCTCATAAAAAACAATTATTGATAAAATAATCCGAAATAAGAAATGTTAGGATAACCGCCTGTGTAAAACAGCTATGTAAACGATAGCTTAATTGCCTGCCCTTTTAAATGTGGTTGGAAAAGAGGTGAAATATTATGTCTTTTTTATTGGCGTGCATTCTTTAAAAGGGATAGACGATTGTCAATTCTCTTTCTGAATTAACATTGTTTGCGGATATCTTAAAAACAACATTCTTTCCATTGTGGCAAGGCGTAAATTCCTTAAATCCATTATTTTTGCGCTCCTGATTTTTTAGGATTTAGACTATGGTTGTAAAAACACGCAATTACCGATTAGAGAAGCGGGATTATATTAAGATGGCCCTAAAGTCCATTTTGAAACAGCAGTGGTGGGTAAGCCTTATTGTACTGGCCATTTGCCTTTGTTATTTGTGGATACCCAGTATCTGGTGGTTTATTGGGGCGTTTGTCGGAGCAGCGCTTTATCTGCTTTTCTGGTGGATTCAGTTTTACGGAGTAACCCAGTTAGACCAGGGAAAAATGTTGTTCGAGCGGTTTAGCTACGAAATAACCAGCCAGCAGCTTGTAATGAAATTAAATGCCCGTGAGGGGATGCCACTAAAGTGGGATCAGATTAAGCGTGCCAAAGCCGGTAAAGATTATTACTTATTGTTTGTTAACAAGGCCCAACTTATACACTTACCATTTAAAATTTTTAACACGGATAACGAGCGCAAATTCGTGGGAAGTATTTTAAAAACGAAGGGTCTTATTAAGTAACCGCAACGCATAAATAGTATTACAAGCCGCATTGTCTTTTTGTGGCCGATATAAAAGGTTACCATCCTCCGCCAAGAGCTCTATACAAATTAATCATTGTAAAAAACTGTGCCTTGCGGGTTTCGGTTAGTTGCAGTTCTGCCTCTAACACACTCTTCTGCGCAGTTATAACCTCAAGATAAGACGCCATGCCGGCAATGTATAAGTCATTTGAGGTGGCCACACCTTCGCTCAATACGGTTACCTCCTGTTGCTTTAATTGGGAAGAAGTTTGCAAAGCATTAATCTGATTAAGATTGGTAATTACTTCCTGATACCCTAACAACACAGCTTTTTGAAAAGTATATAAGGCTTCACGTTGCTCGGCATTGGCTCGTTGAAATTCAGCCTTTAGTTGGTTGCGGTAGAAGATTGGTGCAGTAAGCCCACCAAATAAACCGTATGTTAACGATGCCGGGTTTAACCATTTGCTTACATCGAAAGACTGTAACCCCCAGGCAGCCGTAATATTGAGCGATGGCATAAATGCACTACGAGCGGCCAGCACATTAAAATGTGCGGCCTGCATTTGTAATTCGGCTTGCAGAATATCAGGCCTGTGCCTGAGCATTTGAGCTGGTATACCACTGTTTATTTTTTGGGGAAGCGGCTGTAATAAAATTGACTGATTACGCACAACTGGCTGGTTAAAACGCCCTAACAAAAAATTTATAGTTGTTTCAACTGAAAAAATACGCTGACGTATGTCTACATCCAGAACGCGCGTGTGTATTAACTGTGCTGTAAATTGTTTTACAGCCAACTCAGTTGCCCGGCCAGCTTCTTTTTGTGCACGTACTACTTCCAAAGCACGTTCCTGCAATTGAATATTTTTTTCAATAATTAATAATTCATTGTCCAACGTTACCAACTCGTAATAATTTCTGGCAACTTCGGCTACTAAGGTTGTTGCAACTAACTGGCGCCCTTGTTCAGTGGCCAGTAGCCGGGCAGCAGCGGCTCGTTTTTGATTACGCAATTTGCCCCACAAATCAATTTCCCACGAACTTAATAACGCAGTGTGATAATCGGGGAGGTGCTCAGCCATGCGTTGATCTTCATTTATATTAGGCGAAAAGTTGGTGTCAAAATTTCCCACTCCATCCATAGTGTATTTTCCAAATCGCTGTTGCCCGCCTGTAATAGTTGCTTCCACACTGGGTAGCATTGCGCCTTTTGCTATTCGTACTCCGGCACGAGCAACATCCACCCGTTGTATAGCTATTTTCTGATCGGGGTTATTAAGGATGGCTTCAGCTATTAAATTTTGCAGGTGTTCATCTGTAAAAAATTCTTTCCAGGGAACAGCCCCCCCATACTGACTACTATCGGAGGTGTGGATAAACTGAGTTGGTATTTCTAATGTATCGCTTTCTGCAGGTGGGGATACTACTTTACATGCCGACAAGGCGAGCCCAATTACGAATAGAGAGATTAACTTATAAGTATGACGCATAACGTTAATTAAGATGTTCCGTAATCTTGGTTACGTTTCCGGATTTTTGTTTTTGAGAAAGACTGCTGAAGAGTACATAGAGCCCGGGTATAACCAGCAGGCCAAACACCGTACCGATAAGCATACCGCCTGCAGCAGCTGTACCAATAGAACGATTGCCCATCGCGCCTGCGCCAGATGCAATACACAATGGAATTAAGCCAGCAATAAAAGCAAACGAAGTCATAAGAATAGGACGCAAACGCGCACGAGCACCTTCTAAAGCGGCATCTACAAATGTGCGGCCTTCTTCTTTTTCGTGGTTGTGGGCTACTTCAACAATTAAAATGGCATTTTTGCCCAGCAAACCAATTAGCATAACCAGCGCAACCTGTGCATAAATATTGTTCTGTAATCCGAACAGATACAAAAACAGGAATGATCCAAATATTCCGGCCGGCAACGAAAGAATAACCGGAAGAGGGAGCAAAAAACTTTCGTATTGTGCCGCAAGCAAGAGGTACACAAAGACCAGACAAATAATAAAAATATAAATGGCCTGATTGCCAGCCAATACTTCTTCGCGGGTCATCCCCGACCATTCGATGGCAAACCCCTGTGGCAACGTTTTGGACACTTCTTCAATAGCGTTAACGGCATCGCCACTACTGTAACCGGCAGTTGCATCGCCATTGATCATAGCGGCAGTAAACATGTTATAACGGGTAAGTTGTTCGGGGCCGTACACACGTTCTAATTTTGTAAAAGCCGAGTAAGGCACCATTTCTCCTTTATCATTTTTCACCAGCATTTTCAGAATGTCTTCTGGCGAAGAACGATAGAAGGGATCGGCTTGCACCATTACTTTATACATCTGCCCAAACCGAAGAAAGTTAGAGGTGTAGTAACTACCTATCAGCACCTGCAGGTTGTTCATCGCATTGTCGATAGTTATACCTTTTTGTGCGGCAATGTCCTGATCCAGATGGATCAGGTACTGAGGGAAAGTTGCATTAAAGTTGGTAAAGGCATCAGCAATTTCGGGGCGCTGCTTTAGGGTTTTAATAAACTGGTTGGCCACATCGGCTGTGTGGGTTAAGTCTCCGCTACCGGTACGATCCAGCAAACGAACCTCAAAGCCACTGGCATTACCAAAACCAGGTACCGTAGGCGGAGGAAAAAACTGAATAGAAGCATCTTTAATATGACTGGTTCTCTCCTCCAGCGCACGCACTAATTCATCTACAGATTGATCACGCTCATCCCATGGTTTCAGGTTAATCATACCCATACCGTATGATGCCCCCGCGCCCTCTGATATCAAACTATAACCCGAAAGCGTGGAAACAGACTCAACACTATTCATGTCTACAGTAGCTTGTTGAATTTTATCCATTATATCCTCCGTGCGTTCAACAGTTGATCCGGCAGGAGTGATTACGTTAGCGTAGATCATTCCCTGATCTTCTGATGGAATAAAACCTGTTGGGAGGATGTTACTCATACCCCACGTAGCCATAATGAAACCAACAAATAGCGCAAGAGTAACGGTTCTTCGGGCGGCTGTTTTGCTTATAAAAAACTGGTACTTTTCAGACACGGATTCATACCACTGGTTGAAGCGATTGAAAAAGCGTTGTAGCCAGGTGTCTTTTTTAGGAGCATGATGAGTATCCTTTAGTAGTATGGCACATAAGGCTGGCGTAAGCGACACTGCATTTATGCCTGAGATGACAATGGAAATGGCTAGCGTAAGCGAGAACTGCCGGTAGAAGATTCCCACCGGTCCACTCATAAAAGCAACCGGAACAAACACCGCAGACATTACCAGTGTAATGCCAATTAAGGCTCCGCTAATTTCATTCATGGCACTAAGGGTGGCTTGCCTGGGCGAAAGCCCCAATCCCATTTTTACATGCACAGCTTCTACTACCACAATAGCATTATCAACCACAATACCAATGGCCAGTACCAATGCAAACAGAGTAAGCAGGTTAATCGAAAAACCTAACATTTGCATGAAAAAGAATGTGCCGATTAATGAAACCGGAACGGCCAGTGCCGGGATTAAGGTAGAGCGAAAATCCTGCAGAAATAGAAAAACGACTAACGAAACAAGAATAAATGCTTCAATAAGCGTACGCAACACCTCGTCAATAGAGGCATCAAGAAATCGCGACACATCATATCCAATGGTGTAACCCATGCCGGGGGGAAAAGCAATCACTTTCAATTCCTCCATCCTTTTTTTTACATTTTCAATTACTTCTTTAGCGTTTGACCCGGGGCGTTGTTTTAACATAATGGCCGCAGAAGGTTTGCCGTTTTCTTTTGAGAGTACACTGTAATTGCGTGAACCAAACTCAATGGTAGCTATGTCCTTCAGTTTAAGTAACGAGCCATCTTTATCAGCCCGAAGCACAATATTTTCATATTGTTGGGGCTCATTAAATTTACCTGTGTAACGCAGTACATATTGTAATACCTGCGAATTGCGATCAGAACTTTCTCCTGTTTTGCCTGGTGCTGCTTCCACATTCTGGTTGCGGATAGCCTGAATAACTTCATCGGTGGAGATGTCATAAAATGCCATACGATCGGGCTTTAGCCATACCCGCATGGAATACTCGCGCGCACCCATAATAGTGGCGTAACCAACACCATCAATTCGTTTTAGTTCTGGTAGGATGTTGATGTCTGCAAAATTGTAGATGAATTTCTCATCGGCATCCTGATCGGAACTAAGTATGTTAAGGTAAAGCAACATGCTGTTTACTTCTTTCTCTACCCCTACCCCCGCTTTTATTACTTCTTCAGGAAGTTCATCCAATACAGTAGAAACACGATTCTGAACGTTTACAGCAGCAATGTCAGGATCTACACCCACATTAAAGTTTACAGTAATAATACTGGTCCCGTCATTTCCCGAAACAGATGTCATATAAGTCATGCCAGGCACACCATTAATGGCGCGTTCAAGGGTGGTAACTACGGCTTTTGCACTTACTTCGGCATTGGCGCCCGTGTAGCTGGTAGTAACTGAAACAGAAGGAGGAACAATATCAGGGAACTGCGTTACGGGCAGTTGAGTAAGGGCCAGCAATCCCAGCAACGTTATCAGGAGAGAGATAACCAGAGATAATACAGGACGATGAATGAATACATTAAACATAATGCAAGCCGTTAATTTGTAATAGACAGTGAATTGCTTCTGGTATAAGCCACGATACTATCTAATGGGATGAACACCGGTTTTATTTCCAGTCCGTCTTGCACATTTTGAATACCCTCATATATAATTTCGTCACCAGGCTTTAACCCCGCAGCTACAATATAGAAGTGAGAGAACCGCATTAAAGGAGTGAAACTTTTTAATGAAGTTTTTTTATCAGCCCCTACCAGATACACAAAAGTACGATCCTGTATTTCGGTAGTTGATTTTTGCGGAACGAGAATAGCATCTTTCAATACATTTCCTGTGCGTACTTTTCCGCTAGATCCATGCTTGAGCAGATGTTCGGGATTAGGGAACCTTGCACGAATGGCAATAGTACCGGTAGTGGCGTCAAACTCTCCTTCCATTGTTTCTATCCGGCCTTTGTGTTTATGAAAAGAGTTATCAGCTAAAACCAACTCTACTTCTTCACTGCTTAGACTGGTGTTGGATTGTCTGTACTTTAGATATTCCTGTTCTGACACCTTGAAGTATGCAAACATTTCGTGGGTATCGCTTACAGAGGTGAGCAGGCTTCCTTCGTTAATCAGGCTTCCAATCTTAAAAGGGATACGATCGATTACACCATCAAAGGGTGAACGAATAACCGTATGAGAAAGACGGATGGAGGCATTGGAGTAAACAGATTGCTCTTCTTCAATGCGCGCCTTGGCCGCTGTGTATTTGGCGTTAGCAAGTCTAAGTTCGGTTTCTGATACTACATTTTTATCAACCAGAATTTTTACACGGTCAACTTCCAGCGCCAGGGCAGTGGCTTCTGCTTCGGCACTATGAAGCGATGCTCTGGCCTGGTTAACAGCTGCACGATACTCTTCATCGTTAATGGTAAAAAGAAGTTGCCCCTTTTTTACCTGTGCTCCTTCATCTATATGTATAGATTCCAGATAACCCTGAACCCGGGCTCGTATTTCAACATTACGGATAGCATGAATATCGCTTACATATTCATTATAGATAATAGTGTCTTTGCTAATAACGCGCGTAACAAGAAACTCAGCAGGAGAATTTACCTGAGTTGTAGCGTTTTTACAGCTCCAGATAAAAGAGCAGGTAATCACCAATGGCAATGCCTTATGGATGTAGTTCATAAAAAGATTTAATTATAAAATTGAGAAAAGGAAATAAGAAACGGAGTCCTTATCCTTTCGGGGGAGGAGTTGTTTTTGTGAGGGGTGTACCTTCTTTACCAGAGTCTTCTTGTGGGGGCAACAACCCGGGGTTAAATGCCTCTGGCTTCTTTAGTAGGGTGGGTCTTGATGTAATAAAATCCTTTTCCAGATTATCTTCCTGAGTATCGGCTAACCATGCATCTGCAGCACTTGTTTTTGCGGCAAATACCATTTCAAGGAATATATCCAGAAAGGAAGTAGACCGCAGGCTCCTATTCTGAGCAACATCCTCAATTCGCATTTGTTCGCTATGCGAAATATAGGTTGGGAAGAGAATCGTATTACTTACACTCAAAATCCAAAAAAAAACAAATAGGTGCCTGCAGAAGGCACATTGTTTTGTTCGAATTGAGATAAAGAAATTGGGCATGACTTTTACAGACTGCAAAGATGGCACAAAAGTTACAATATTAGGGCAATACCTGGAGGTAAAACTAATGGCAACGGTTGCACCCGGTTAATAAGGTAATTTTTGGTGTGGGCGAAAGGTCAAAAATTCTGTAATTCTGCTATTAATTAGTTCGTTGCACAAAAGCATCAGGAAGCGGATATTTGATCTATGTATTTACATAATGCTCCCGATGGAATAGATAAGCCGAAAAGTAAAAAACGACTTACGCCTACCGAAGCATTAACAAAAATTCAACGCTATTGTGCCTACCAGGAGCGTTCGCACAAAGAGGTGAAAACTAAACTGTTTGAATACGGTTTGTATGCCAATCAGGTTGATGATTTGATTAGCCAACTTATTACCGATGGGTTTCTGAATGAACAGCGCTTTGCCAAAGCCTATGCGGGGGGCAAATTCAGAATGAAAAAATGGGGGCGACTTAAAATCAAAAATGAATTAGAGTTTCTGGGCCTTACCAAAAACTGTATTCGACAAGGGCTGAAAGAATTGGATGATGCCGATTACATTAAAACACTGAAATCAATTGTGGTAAAAAAAGCAGGCGCAGTGGCAGACGAAAATATTTTTAGCAAGCGCGATAAGGTTGCGCGATACGCTATTGGAAAAGGCTACGAACCTGAATTGGTTTGGGGCTTGGTAAAAGAACTTTTCCCCGACTAAAGAAGCGCATTTTTTGCAGTCTGGGCTACAGGTTGAGTTTTTGATAGAACCTTACTGGAGAGTTAACCCAAAAGAAAACTTTAGAATAGAATCCAATCATCCGGATTTTTCGTATTTCAGATTTGGAATTAATTATCTTTGCCCCGGCTTAAGTTTGATTATATGACGCAACTGTATACTGCAGGCCTTACTATTCTCTCCCAACTGGCCGATGTGCTGGATCAGATTTCAGAAGAGGATTTTCGTAAACCCTCGCCTGCCCTTAGCAATGCTACAATTGGACAACATTTGCGGCACACGCTGGAGTTTTTTGTTTGCCTGGAACAAGGGTATGAGAAGGGTGTGGTTAATTATGATAAGCGCCAGCACGATAAAGCAATTGAGAGCGATAAGTTTGTGGCACTGGCTACAATTCGCAATGTATTGGATTTTGTTTCGGATAAACCAACCAACAAACCGATGACACTGGAGGTGGGATACCTGCCGGATAGTGAAGAGCATGTTTCGGTAGAAACTAATTTTATGCGCGAGTTAACGTACAACATCGAGCATGCGGTGCATCATATGGCCATTATTAAAATTGGTATTCGCGAGGTGGCTCCCCTTACCGTTATTCCGCAATCATTTGGGGTAGCAGTTTCTACGTTGCGTTATCGCGAAGATACTGCGGTTTCAACCTGATTCAGGCCTTGTCCTTCTTACGCAACAACTTTTTTATCAAACTCAAAAGCTGGGAGTATTGGCCCTTTGGCATTATACAAGCTCCGGTATTTGTGTTGTGGATATGGTACGCACTAAAAGAACGTAGCCTGTTTTATTTCTCCGCATCCAATCCTTCCATTTTATCAGGAGGTATGATGGGCGAAAGCAAATGGGATGTTATGAAGTTGATACCCGATTCGGTAAAACCAAAAACTATTCTGATAAAATTTCCGGCTACAACCCCGCAGGTTCTTAGCGCAATTGAGGCAGCCGGGCTTTCATTGCCTGTAATTTTTAAACCCGATATAGGTGAACGGGGTTGGCTGGTGCGAAAGATTAAAAGTGTGGCCGACATTGATCAATACCTGGCGGAAATCAAAATAGATTTTATTGTACAGGAGTTTGTGAATTTACCGCTGGAGTATGGCGTGTATTATGTTCGGTTTCCCTCACAACCAACCGGATTTATAAATTCTATAACGGGCAAAATTTTTTTATCGGTTACCGGTAACGGATCAAAAAATCTGAAACAACTTATTCTGGAAAAGGACCGCGCAAAACTTCAATGGAAAACGCTAAAGCAGGTGTATGCAACACGGTTAGAAGAAGTTATCCCGCAAGGAAAAGAAGTTGAACTTGTTTCAATTGGAAATCATTGTTTAGGCACCACATTTATCAATTGTAATTATTTAATTACTGAAAAGCTCACCGCTTCGTTTGATAAAATCAGTAAACAAATTGATGGTTTTTATTTTGGTCGTTTTGATTTGCGCTGTGCGTCAGAGGCGGATCTGGAGGCGGGCCAGATAAAAATTATGGAACTAAATGGTTGTGGTGCCGAGCCCGCCCATATTTACCATCCGGGCGCGTCTTTGTTAAAAGGTATGGGCACAATTATCAGGCATTGGAAAAATCTGTATCGGGTAAGCAACGAAAACCATAAACGAGGTGTGCCTTACCTTTCGTATCAAGAAGGCAAGCGGATTTATTACGCGTTCAAAAAAATCAAATCAATGTAGAATAAAAAAGGCTGTCTTTGGTAAGACAACCTCTTTCAAATTCAAAATATATAGTAAGATAATTAAGCGCCTACGCCAGCTACTAATTCAACCTTAAGATTAAATTCTTTACTAATCAGGTCATCGGCCATGCCTTTGTAAACCAACCCCCAGTCTTCGCGTAGCACATTAAAATCAGCAGATGCTTTAACCGATGTTTCAGTCGCCTCTGTTACAGTGGCCGGAAATGTAATGTTCTTGGTTACACCCCGCATTGTCAGATTGCCTGAGATGGTTGCGGTGCCCGCCTCAGCTCCAGCGGTTACACTTGTAATTTCAAATGTAGCCTCAGGGAAATTTGCAACATCAAAAAAATCGGGCGACTTCAGGTGTCCTTCCAGTTTACCTTTAAATTCACCCTGCATATCGGTATCGTTAATCGTGTTAAGATCAGCTACAAAATTTCCACCTGCTAGCTGACCGTCTTTTACAAACAGCGAACCTGATTTAAGAGCTACATCTCCTGTATGCGAAGCCGATACCTTGCTGCCCGTCCAGATAACTTTGGAAGCACTGATATTTAAGGCTACTTCGGTTCCTTCAGCTGCGGTTACCTCAGCGCTATCGGTAGTTGCTGCTTTTTCTCCCTCCGGGTTTTTAGGGGTACAGGCTGTAAAAATGATTCCGGCAGCCAACATTAATGCAATTTTCTTCATGATTTTGGATTTGGTTGTTTAATTACGTGTTTAAACATGCAATTTTAGAAAAAGTTCAATTGATGTAAAAGTTTTGAATTATTTGGATTTGCTGAGGTACGAATGCCTAAAGCACTCCACTAAATGATCGTTCACCAATCCGCAAGCCTGCATGTGGGCATACATTACGGTGCTACCTACAAATTTAAAACCGCGTTTAATTAAATCTTTGCTTAGCGCATCCGATTCTTTTGTAGTGGGGGCAATTTCCTTTAATGATTTCCATTTATTCACAATTGGTGTACCGCCCACAAAACCCCAGATGTATTTATCAAAACTGCCAAACTCTTTCTGCACTTTCAAAAAGCATTTGGCATTGTTTACAGTGGCATAAACTTTAAGTCGATTTCGGATAATGGAAGGATCTAACAGAATCTTCTCTAATCGTTTTTTTGTAAACCGTGCTACCTTAGCCGGATCGAAGTCTGCAAAGTTTTTTCGATACCCTTCGCGTTTTTTTAAGATGGTAGACCAACTTAGCCCGGCCTGTGCGCCCTCCAGAATTAGAAACTCAAAATGCTTACGGTCGTCATGTACCGGTACACCCCATTCTTCATCGTGGTATTTAATGTATTGATCAAACCCCAGACACCACGCGCATCGGAAAACTTCAGTCATTAGCACTACTATTTTGTTTGGAAGGTACCGAGTTTTGCACAAGTTTTAATACCTTCCTGTTCTGAAAAAGATAAATCTATGAAATACATTTTACTGACTTGCTTGATTTGTGTGGCCACATCCGCATTCGCACAAAAAGTAGATTACGATAAAAAATTAAAAGAGTTGGGGATTGAATTATTTACACCCAGCAAGCCAATGGCTAATTATGTTAAGGCAGTTCGTAGTGGTAACCTGTTGTTTCTGGCAGGGCATGGGCCAACTAAAGCCGATGGTAGTAATATAACCGGTAAAGTTGGAGCCGACCTAACTACTGAGCAGGGTTATGAAGCGGCACGACAAACGGCAATTTCAATACTTTCTACTCTAAAAGGCGAATTAGGCGATTTAAATAAGGTAAAGCGAGTAGTAAAAGTATTGGGTATGGTAAATTGTACTGATACGTTTATTGATCAACCTAAAGTGATTAATGGATTTTCAGATTTGATGGTAGCTGTGTTTGGCGAGAAGGGGAAACATGCACGGTCTGCTGTAGGGATGAATGCCCTGCCCAGTAATATTGCTGTGGAGATTGAAATTATTGTAGAAGTAGAGTAAAACACAAAATTTCTTACACGTACTTCAAATTAAGACTAAGGTATCTTACTTTAGATTCTGAACATGAAATGCACATCACGTCTTGTTTTCCAGCTACTTTAAAATAGTATTGCGCCAGATGCGCAGCATTTATTCGCTTATTAACCTTTCGGGGTTGATTGTGGGGCTAAGTGCATTTATCCTGGTTTTTCTTTGGGTGGAGGAAGAATGGAGTTACGACCGCTTTCATCAGAATAGCACCGATATTTATCGGATAGTACAAAATCAATTTAACGACAATAATGAGATTTATCCGGTGGCAGTAACACCTGCTCCGCTGGCTCCCCACTTAAAAACCACGTTTGCCGAAGTAGAAGCAGCTTGCCGTGTGGGCAACTCAGATTTTGTTGTTCGCAGAGACGAAACGGCATTTTTACAGAAAGGTATTCTGGCCGATCCCGAATTTTTTGATGTGTTTACTTTTCCAATAGTGAAGGGAGAACATAAAACGTTCGCCACCGGAATAGATGTAATAATGATTTCGGAACGTCTGGCATCTGTTTACTTTAATGACGAAAACCCAATTGGTAAGACCTTAACCGTATTAGGGAAAGAATTGTTGGTGGCTGCTGTGCTGAAAGACGTGCCGCCCAATTCGCATTTGCAATTTGACTTTGTTATACCTATGGAATTTGTGCGAGCCGGAGGGTATGACGATCTGGCAAAATGGAATACCAACAGCTATTATACGTACATCAGGCTTTCTTCATCTGCGAGTTCACTAGGCTTTGCCGATAAAATTAAAAACCTGATTAAAGAGCATCATCCTGTTGCCGAAGCTGAACTTGTATTGCAGCCCCTTCACGATATTCATCTTTACTCGCATCATTTAAATAACGATGGTGCAGGCCGGGGCAATAGTATGTATGTGTATATTTTCTCAGCTGTTGGCTTTTTTATTCTCATTATTGCGAGTATCAACTATGCAAACCTGGCTACGGCCCGCTCTTTTAAACGAGCCAAAGAAGCAGGTGTACGAAAAGTAATTGGGGCCAATCGCCTGCAGTTGATGGTACATTTTTTTTCTGAATCTTTTCTTTACACTATACTGGCGTTTATAGTGGCCGTGGGGATAAGTTGGCTAATGCTGCCCTCATTTAACGAGCTAAGTGGTAAATCAATCGAATTCGAATTATTTAAGCCAGCTATCTATTTGCCTATGCTGGCATCAGTTGTTGTCTGTTCTTTTTTAGGTGGGGCTTATCCGGCATTATTATTATCGGCATTAAATCCGGCATTGGTTTTAAAGGGCTACTTAAAGAGTGGGCGTAGCACTATTATTTTCAGGCGTACTCTGGTAGTGCTGCAATTTGTGCTAGCTATTTCATTCTTAACCGGCACCATGTTGGTGCGCGATCAACTGGCCTACATACGGGCACGCGACCTGGGCTTTGAAAAAGAGAACATTCTCACCTTTGCGGCAAACCGAAACCTAAGACAACAGTTTAACGCTTTTAAAACAGAACTACTTTCGTTGCCCGGTGTCCAAAGTGTAACCGCTACAAGCTCCAAATTATCCAACATTAACGAATCAAGTGATATGGTGGATTGGGAAGGAAAAAACCCGGACGCGTCTGTTCTATTTCATGTGTTGCCAGTTGAACACGATTTCGTTAAAACCTTTTCAATAGAGATTGTAGAAGGCCGCGATTTTTCGCCTGAAATAATTTCAGATTCAGGAGCCATGCTGATTAATGAGGAAGCCGTAAGACAAATGGGCATTACTGATCCGCTTAGCAAAACCATAACATTTGGATCAAGAATGAATAACGCAATTGTTGGCGTTGTTAAAGATTTTAATTTCAAATCGGCACACAAAAAGATTGAGCCCATGTTAATATACCTTGATCCTGAGGAGTACTATCGTGTAGCGGTACGTCTGAATGCCGGCAACCTGGTAGAACACACCCAGCAAGTGAAGGAAGTATTTAAGAAAATTAACCCGGGGGCGCCATTCGAATATATGTTCCTGGATGAAGAGATTGATCAATCGTATCGTAACGAAGAGCGAACGAGTCAGATTTTAAGCTACCTAACCACCCTGGCAATATTTATAAGCTGCCTGGGTTTATTAGGAATGGTAATGTTTGTTACGGAACAACGCGCCCGCGAAGTTGCCCTTCGTAAAGTATTAGGGGCACCCACACTACATCTTACCTGGTTGCTAACACGCGAATTTATTTTATTGGTAATGGTAGCATTTGCAATTGCAGCCCCGGTTATGTATTACTTAGGCAATTTATGGCTCGATAATTTTGCATATAGAATCGAAGCAGAAATTCTTGTGTTTGTGTTGGCCGGCTTGATAAGCCTTGCGGTGGCTGCTCTTACAGTAAGTTTCCGTTCATTTAAAGTTGCTCTTGCAAATCCTGTAAATTCGCTGCGCAGCGAATAAACTTGTTAAAAAATTCTTAAACACAAATCAACTTTAAAGCATTGCAATAATTTGCTATATTTGCCATCCCCTTATGGTAAAAATTGTTTTCTCGTATGTGGCTATCTTCTGTTTGCTGATCTTAGTATCGGCCAACACCATAACTACTTCGATTAAAAAAGCCAATGCGATCGAATGCGCTGATCTTGCGGAGGAAACGGAAACGCAGCAAGTTCCTTCTCCCGTTGAAGAAGACATATCCGAAGATGACGAAAATTCTAAGTTACTTTCGGGCCACGCAAACACTGCAGGTAACATCAATTCACAAAAGCTTTCTCTTGCTGGCCACTTTCTTACCGATTTCCATTTCCTGGAAATAATCTCGCCACCTCCACAGGCGTAAACTGACTTTGCTTTAACCCGAAACGGGTGCTTCAGTTTTTAATTTTATTTTTTTTCTTTTTATGAATTTGAGAAATTTTTGGTCAACGGATTTTCCGTCTTCAGTTGTAGTCTTTCTTGTAGCCTTGCCCTTGTGCTTAGGTATAGCCTTAGCATCGGGCGCACCCTTATTCTCGGGTTTGATGGCAGGTATAATAGGGGGTATAGTAGTGGGATCATTAAGTGGGTCATCGTTAAGTGTAAGTGGTCCGGCAGCCGGGTTAACTTCAATTGTACTGGTAGCCATTACTGATTTCGGTTCATTCGAGATTTTCTTATTAAGTGTAATAATTGCGGGGATCCTGCAAATTTTACTGGGCCTTTTACGGGCAGGGTCGATCGGGCATTTTTTTCCGGTGGCGGTTATAAAAGGCATGTTGGCCGGTATAGGGTTAATTCTTATTCTAAAGCAAATACCACACGCCATTGGGTATGATGGCGACTTTGAAGGAGATGAAAGTTTCATGCAGGCAGATGGGCGCAATACATTCTCTGAAATTATTGAAGCGCTGAATTATATAAGTCCGGGGGCTATAATAATAAGTGTTGTTTCAGTTGTATTGCTGATAAGCTGGAACTCAAATTTTTTGATGCGATACAGGTTTTTCAGAACAGTGCCGGCACCATTGATGGTGGTATTGGTGGGGATTGGCCTTAATGGGGTATATAGAATTTTATCACCCGATCTTGTGATAAGTGCACAACATCTGGTCTCGTTACCATCCTATGCTGAGTCGGGCTTAAGTGCATTCTTTACCTTTCCGGATTTTACAGCCTGGCAAAACCCCAAAGTTTATACAGTAGCTATTACACTTGCTGTAGTGGCCAGTTTAGAAAGCTTGTTAAGTATTGAAGCTATTGACAAGTTGGATCCAGCGCGGAGATCAACTCCACTTAATCGTGAGTTGCGGGCGCAAGGCATTGGAAACGCAGTATCTGGCTTGCTGGGCGGCTTACCTGTTACTTCCGTTATTGTACGAAGTTCGGCAAACGTAAATGCAGGGGCAAGAACCAAGGCTTCTGCAATTTCGCATGGCATTATATTGTTGCTTTCGGTTGCGTTAATTCCTCAACTACTCGAATTAATTCCACTCTCCTGTTTAGCGGGTATTCTATTGGTAACAGGCTATAAACTTGCCAAGCCCTCGGCATTTGTAGAAATGTATCGGAAGGGCTACGCACAATTTTTCCCTTTTGTGGTCACTGTTCTTGCTGTATTGTTTACCAATCTATTGCTGGGTGTGTTTTTAGGTATAGCAGTGGCCTTGATTTTTATATTGATTACCAATTTCAAAAAAGCAATGGTTGTTGTTTCGTATGACGAAAAGCACATGATTAAGTTTACTAAAGATGTTACCTTTCTTAATAAAGCTGCACTTCGGCAAGAGTTAGCCAAAGTACCGGAAGATTCCCGATTGATAATTGATGCAACTCAAGCTGGCTTTGTGGATGGTGATATACTCGAAACATTGAATGACTTTGCCGAAACAGCCAAATCTAAAAATATTAAGATCGATATTAATGGATTAACACTGCCAGAAAAGGAACTGGGATAGCGAACACGTAATAATTACAACACTAAAAAATGTAGAATGGAAAAATACAATCAATTGCTCTTGCAAAACCGGGCCTGGGTAGAGCAAATGGTAAGTGCCGATAAGGATTTTTTTAACAAACTGGCAAACACACAAAAACCTGAATTTTTATGGATTGGCTGTGCCGATAGCCGCGTGCCCGCAAATCAAATAACAGGAACTCAACCGGGCGAAGTTTTTGTGCATCGCAACATTGCTAACCTAGTTGTTCATACCGATATGAATATGTTAAGCGTGCTGGACTATGCGGTAAACGTTTTAGAAGTAAACCACGTAATTGTTTGCGGGCACTACGGTTGTGGTGGTGTACGGGCAGCTATGGGAAACAAACAAATTGGTCTTATCGATAACTGGATTCGTCATATCAAAGATGTGTATCGCTTGTATATGGATGAGTTGGAGGCCATAAAAGACATGAAACAACGCGAAGACCGGTTTATAGAGTTAAATGTTATTGAACAAGTGTACGATTTAGGTAAAACATCTATTATCCAAAATGCCTGGCAGCGCAGAGGCGGGTTTCCATATATTCACGGTTGGGTATACGATGTAAGTAAGGGTTTAATAAACGACCTAAAAGTAAGTATGCATGATGACTCGGAGATGCCCGATGTGTACCGGTTTGAAAGATTAAGATAATTGGAAACCTAAAAAGTGCACGCAAAATCACAGTTTGCGGGCACTTTTTCTTTTATAAACCAAAATTTTCATTCCCGTAGGGGTAAAAGTTAGTTGAGTTGTCATAACCTCAACGTCCCGAAACCCGTAAATTGCACCAAATCATAATTAAGCGGTGGATTTATCGGAAAAGCAGGTTTTAGAAAAATTCCGGCAGGGCAACCCAAGTACGTTTGAGATGATTTTCCGTGCCCATTACCAACCGCTTTGCCGCTATGCCTTTTCATTTTTAAATGATAAGGAGGAAGCGGAAGAAGTTGTTCAAACCGCTTTTATTTCGGTTTGGGAAAAACGAACTACTATTCAAATTGAAACTTCTTTGAAGGCTTACCTGTATCGCATGGTGCGCAACAGTTGCCTCAACGTAATCAAACACGAAAAAGTAAAACAACAACATGTTGCACACGAGTTGTATGCAGGCGCGGTGGCATCTGAATCAGTAATTCAGAACGTGCAGGCAGCCGAACTTGAATTGAAAATTTCGGAAGCCATGAAAACCTTACCCGAGCAATGCAGGCTGGTGTTTCAATTAAGCAGGTTTGAAGAATTGAAGTATCAGGAAATAGCGGATCAACTTCAGATATCGGTAAAAACGGTAGAAAATCATATGGGAAAAGCATTGAAACTGATGCGCGAACAATTGAAAGATTACCTGCCCCTGTTTTTAATATTTTTGAATAATTGGATGCCTTAATGGGATTGCTGCAAAACGATATTGATGATTTGATAGGTAAGGTGCTGGCTGGTGAAGCTACTGAACAAGAGCAACAGAAGGTAAATGCCTGGCGGGAAGAAACCCCGGCCAACCAGGCTTACTTTAATAATTTCAAAATTATTTTTGAGAAAGCGGCTGGCTCTGATGTAAAAGTTGAATTTGATACTGACGCTGCCTGGAATAAAGTAAAACTCAAAATTGAGAAAGGCAGAGTGTTGCCCCTGAAGCAACGTACCGAGGCTACTATAGCTTGGCTGCGTATTGCAGCCGGAGTAGCGGTTACATTAGGAGTAATTTATTTTCTAAATAACCCCATATCGCCACAACAACAACGGGCCATTGTAAGTACAGATAATACCCGGCAAGACACCTTACCCGATGGCAGCACAGCCTTTATGAACAAGAAAAGTGAACTGGCCTACAGCTATGATGCAAAGGCAAAATCGCGTAAAGTAAAATTAAAAGGCGAGGCATACTTTAGTGTAAAGCATGACGAGACGAAACCCTTTATAATTGAAGCAGATGAAGTATTGGTGCGCGATATTGGTACCGAGTTTAACCTAAAAGCCTACCCAGAAAAGGACACTATTGAAATTCTGGTTACCGAGGGCGAGGTTCAGTTTTATACGCAATACGATAGCGGATTAAATCTGAAAGCCGGTGATCGGGCCATTTACAGCAAACGAAATAAAAGTTTTTACCGAATTGAGAAACCCGACACAAACATTTTAGCGTATAAGACTAAAGTTTTCAGTTTTAATAATACTGACCTGAAGTCGGTTGTTGAGCTGCTGAATGAGGTGTATAATTCTAAAATCGTATTAGCAAATAAAAAACTCTTCGATTGCAGGCTTACCGCTAACTATAAAGAAGATAATGCGGCCACCATTGCCGAGGTAATTGCCGAAACTATGAATTTAACGTTAACCCGAAAAGGAGAAGAGTTGATTCTGGACGGAGATGGGTGTACAAGCTCACAATAGCGCATGAAATTATTTTGTTCAGTAATTCTTATTTTTTTTACAGCCGGAGTATGTACCGCTCAAACAAAAGAGAAAAGTGTACCATTACTGGAACGGCCAATATCCATTTCGGTAGAAAACGAAAGAGCAACAATAATTTTGAGTCGTATTGGACAGGCGGCCGGTTTTTCATTCTCATACAATAGTTCAATTATAGATACTAATTACATCCTTAGCCTGGATGTGCAAAACCTTACTGTACGCCAAGTGCTAAACAAAATGTTTGAAGGATCCCTGAATTATAAAGAGAAAGGGAATTATGTAATTCTTACCCGGGCGCCAGCACCAGTGGTAAAAAACAATGTGGTAACCATAGTTGTGAGTGGTTACATTGAAGATTCAAATACCGGAAGCAAAATTCCACATGCCAGCATTTATCATAAACCGTCCATTACATCGGCTGTATCCGATGAATATGGGTTTTTCAGATTAAAGATTGAGAAGCAACCCGATTCTCTTTTGCTTTCCATCAGCAAAAAAGATTATCAAAACACAACTTTACAGATAACCGAGTCGGCAAATCAATACTATATCATTGGTCTTAAGCCTATAGTAGTTGACACGGTACGCACTTTAACTTCAGAAATTCCAATCGATTCGGTAACACTAACACTAAAAGAAGAACTTACACGCCCCTATTATTCTGAACCTAACGTTCAGAATATTTCTGACACCCTATATTCGATGGTGCAAGTTTCGTTTCTTCCTTTTATTGGAACACATGGGCGCTTAAGTGGTAATGTGATTAACGATTATTCTATCAATTTTTTAGGCGGCTATTCACGGGGTACCCGTCAGCTAGAGTTGGGCTTCTTTTTTAACCTGGATCGGGGCGATGTACGCTGGCTGCAGATTGCAGGGTTTGGCAACATGGTAGGAGGAAGATTTTATGGTATTCAGACAGCGGGATTTTTTAACTTAAATGGAGACGATGTTACAGCTGTGCAACTGGCTGGTTTTGCCAATACCAATCTAAGTAATGGCCATGGTGTTCAGTTAGCCGGCTTTGCCAACACCAACCTGGGCGATATGAATGGTGTGCAGATAGCTGGGTTCAGTAACTATAATAACAACTCTTCTTATGGTGTGCAGGTAGCAGGGTTTGGTAATCTGCAACGGGGTAATTATAAAGGTTCGCAGTTTGCAGGAGCCACAAACATCACCACAGGTAAAATATCAGGATCGCAAATAAGTGGCGTGTTTAACTATGCGAAAAGAGTGAGAGGAACACAGATCGGATTAATTAACTATGCTGATAGCGTAGGCGGTGTACCCATTGGATTATTTAGTATAGTTAAAAATGGATATCACAAAGTAGAGGTTTCGGCAGATGAAGTGTTTCCTGTAAACCTTGCTTTTAGAACGGGTGTTCGAAATTTTTATACCGTGCTAATGGCTGGATTTAAACCCGAGCAATCATTACAAGCTAACGACACTTCTGTGTGGACATTTGGGTATGGCTTGGGCTCTTCGCATAAACTTGCCCGCTGGCTTTACTTCGATATGGATTTAACAAGCCAACATGTAAACAAAGGAAGTTTTACAAATGCGCTCAGCCTGCTTAATAAAGCGTACCTCGGATTTGATTTTCAGGTGGCAAAGAAATTTTCTATTTCTACAGGAGTTACGCTTAACGCATACTTAACCCGTAAAACATTTACCGATTACCCCAGTTTGTTTACCTATTACACACCATCCAGTCATTCAGTAAGTGTAAGCACGCGTAATACCATGGCCATGTGGCTTGGGGCAAAGGTGGGGCTGCGCTTTTTATAAGCGATAAAAATATCATTCGTAGGTAGGGGTTAATCCTTACATACTTGTCATACAAGCGAAATTAAAAATTGTATGATAAGATTTACCCCCCTCCTTTTAGTTGCTTTCATCTCAGTTCATAACCTGTATAGCCAGCAACTTACGCAAACCGTGCGCGGTACGGTAATAGACAAAATTTCAAAAACCGGATTGCCGGGCGCATCGGTTGTAATTCAAAACTCAGACCCATTAGTTGGTGTAACTACCGATGCGGATGGAAATTTCCGAATGGCACAAATCCCTGTTGGTACGCACACGTTTCGCATTTCTTTTGTGGGATATAAAGATGTTACAATAAGTAATGTAATTGTTAATTCTGGTAAAGAAGTTGTGCTTACGGTGGGCATTGAGGAAGACATTACGCAGTTAGATGAAATTGTGGTGCGGCCTGATGCCGAAAAGAACAAACCGCTGAATGAAATGGCAACGGTAAGTACACGCACTTTTTCAGTGGAAGAAACACGCAAATTTGCAGCGGCTGTCAACGATCCGGCCCGTGCAGCCGTTTCGTTTGCCGGAGTAGTGTCTGCCGATGATGGCAACAACTCTATTTCCATCAGGGGCAATTCGCCTTTTGGTTTGTTGTGGCGCATGGAAGGGGTGGATATTCCAAATCCCAATCACTTTGCTGTAGTAGGGTCATCCGGTGGAGGAATTTCCATTTTGAGTTCGCAGTTATTAGCTAACTCCGATTTTTCAACAGGAGCGTTTGCAGCCGAATATGGCAACGCATTGGCTGGTGTGTTTGATCTCAATCTCCGCAAAGGGAATAACGAAAAACGTGAATACACCATACAAGCCGGTGTATTAGGTCTTGATGTAGCAGCCGAAGGCCCTTTCTCAAAAAATTATCGCGGCTCTTATTTGATTAACTATCGATATTCTACATTAAGCGTTCTTTCTAAAATAGGGGTTAACATAGGCGATGCGGTTACTAATTTTCAGGATGTATCGTACAACATTTATTTGCCAACCAACAACTTCGGAAATTTTTCTTTGTTTGGATTTGGCGGGCTGAGCGACCAACTTCAAGATGCTAAAAAGGATTCAACAGAATGGGAATTTGATTATCAACGCTATAACTCTAATTATTTTTCGAATACAGGTGCTGCGGGCTTTAAACACGCCTACACTATTAACAGTAACACATATCTGCAAACCAACGTAGTGTTTTCAGGAAACAATCATGGATACGAAGATGAACGGCTGGACAACAACTATAATCCCCAGTTTAATTACACTCAAAAATATTCAAATCGTAAAGTTGTTTTTAGTTCGGTGTTGAATCATAAGTTCAGCGCCAGAAGTGCCATGCGCTCAGGTGTATATTTAAATCGCCACACGTATGCCCTAAACCTGCGATACCGCGATGCTGAACTTGGTGAAATTGTAGAGCCATTGGATTCTAAACTTCATGCGAATACGGTGCAACTATTTTCGCAATGGAATTACAAAATAAATGAACAGTTTAGTTTCAATGCCGGGCTGCATTCACTTTATCTTACCAACAACAATTCATTTTCGCTGGAGCCTCGGGCATCTGTAAAATATGAATTAAGCGAACAACAGTCTTTTTCGATGGGCTACGGGTTGCATAGCCAGATGCAACCTATAAGTGTGTACGAAGCACGTGTAGAACAACCAGATGGCACTACCGTTCAGCCCAATAAAAACCTGGGTTTTAATAAAGCGCAGCATTTTGTTTTAGGGTATGATCGTTCGTTATCACGTTACTTACGCATTAAAGCAGAAACGTACTATCAGCATTTATATAACATTGCAGTGCGTAAGGATGTTAATAGTCCTGTTTCTACGTTAGTGCTGGAACAAGGGTTTGAAACCGAACCTATGGTAAATAAAGGGCTAGGACGTAACTATGGCGCAGAACTTACGTTAGAACAGTTCATGAAAAATGATTTGTATTTTTTATTGTCAGCATCTCTTTACAATTCTGAGTACAAAGCATTGGATAACAAATGGCGTAACACCCGTTTTAATGGTAAGCATGCCATAAGCTTTACAGCTGGCAAAGAATACACTTGGAGAAAAGATCGCGTATTTGGTTTGAATGTACGTACCATCTATACCGGAGGCTTCTGGACAACCCCTATTGATGTGGCCAAATCCATTGAGCTAAACGAAACACACTACATTGAATCGGAGGCTTATACCGAACAACTACCCGACTATTTCCGTACAGATATCCGCGTAAGTATAAAGCGCAACCGGGCTCGTGCAACTTCTACCTTGTCGTTGGATTTGCAGAATGCCACCAATCAGAAAAATCTGGGGGGGCAGTATTTTGAGCCTCAGAGCGGAGAGGTGAAAAAATGGTATATGATGCCGCTTTTACCAATACTGAGCTATAAAATAGAATTTTAAAGAAAATTGATCTATCGGGTAGGGGTAATAGCCGTGTGGATTGTCTTACTCTTATACTAACGAATAAATATGAAACGGTTTAACATTATCTTTTTGCTGACAACTACAATTTGGCTAACCTCTTGTTTAAATGATGAAGACCCGGGCCCACGCCAGCAAGATATCCGATCGTTTGCTGTGGTTGATTTCGATCGCATTGAAGCAGGTGATGCATTGGATGTTACTATTGTTTCCGGAACCAATTACTCAATTAAGGCCGAAGGCGATCGCAGAAACTTAGACGACCTTGAAATTTTTAAAAGAGGAAATGCCTTGATTTTGCGTTTTGATGAAAATGAAAACAGACAATACACTACATTTATTACTATTACGATGCCTGCACTGGCCGGAGTAAATTTTTCGGGGGCTGTAAATGGAAAAGTAAGTGGCTTTGATGATGTAGAACGGTTAGATGTTACGTTATCAGGAGCATCGTTAGGGCAGATCGATATGGATGCCACCGAAATTTTTCTCAATATTAATGGAGCATCTCAGCTAAGGTTAAAAGGCGAGGGCGAATTAATGGATGGTATCATCTCAGGAGCATCGGTGTTAACGGCATTTGAATATGAAGCAGTACAAGCCCAATTACATGTTTCGGGAGCCAGTCAGGGTCGGGTAACCGTATCGCAGAAATTACAGGTAGTTGCCACAGGCGCAAGTGAAGTGATTTATCGGGGCGAACCGGAATTAATTGTAGAAACTTCAGGAGCCAGTGTGGTGAAGAAAGACTGAGATTTATAAAACCTTAAAAAATTAAAGTCCGAACCAATGTTGGTACGGACTTTTTTTATGCTTTGCAGGAATATTTCCATCTTGCGCCATGCTTTTGGCTTTAGATATTGGTAACAGCGACATTACCGTTGGCTTGTGGAAGGACAAAGAGTGGAAACATGTTTGGCGAATTGCTTCCCGCCCCGATTTACCTGAATTGTACTTTGGTGTAAAAATCCGCGATTACTTTTTTGAATCAGGAAATGCAGTTGATCAGGTAAAAACAATTGTATTGAGCAGCGTAGTGCCCGCCATGACAGAAAAAATAAAAAGCGTTACGCGTAGTCTTTTTGGAAAGGAAGCTATTGTATTAGGGCCTATGGTTTATGATAAGCTTTCTATGCAAGTCTTAAACCCATATGAAATAGGTTCTGATCTGGTAGCCAATGCAGCAGCAGCCTACTTTAAACATAAGCAAACGTGTATTGTGGTCGACTTTGGAACAGCGCTTACCTTTACAACGGTATCGGGCACGGGTAAAATACTCGGTGTATCCATAGCGCCCGGGTTGAAAACTGCTACCCGATCGCTCTCGCAGAATACAGCCAAACTATTTGATGTACCGCTGGAAATACCCGCATCAGCCTTAGGAAAAAATACGATTACCGCCATTCAATCCGGTATATTAATTGGGTATGAAGGGTTGGTTAAGAATGTGGTAACAAAAATTCAAGCTGAACTGAATGAGCCTTGCCTGGTTGTAGCAACAGGGGGGCTATCATCTGTTATAACTCCATTAGGAAATTTCTTTAATTCTATCGAACCCAATCTTACATTGGATGGTTTGCGCATTATTGGTGAGCAAGTAAGCGCATAAACCAATTTCTTTTGTAAGCGGTCTCCATTCCTGTAGCTATTCTTCCACTCCACAGTATTAACAAAACAAATGGGGCAATTGAGCGTTTACTTTGTACATATAGGACCCCAGTCGTCTCAGACATATTTATGAATGAGGGGTTGGGTTTAGGTTAGGCCTGGTCGGGGGACCAGGCCTTTTACTATGTATCCAAAGCCTGTTTTAAATCAGAGATCAGGTAGTCCGGATCTTCCAACCCTACATACAACCGGATAATACGATGATTTGTATTAGCAGGATCAAATTGATCGGGTGTAAACCCAACAACAGAAGGAATAACCAGCGATTCATGGCCTCCCCATGAAACGGCAAGAAGAAAATGCTTTAATGAGTTGCAAAACTTTTCGATTCCGGCTACTGAATCTGTCTTTAACACAATACTGAATAACCCCCCGGCATCAAGCATTTGTTTTTTAGCCAGTTCATATTGTGTAAAACCTGGATGAAAAGGAAAAATTACTTTTTCAACGCGAGGATGTTGAGCCAGAAAGTCAACCACCTTTTTAGTGCTGTCGCATACACGCTGCAGGCGTATTGGCAATGTGCGCAACCCGCGAATTAACAACCATGCATTCATCGGAGAAATGGTTCCTCCGATGTTAAGAAACTCAGCATCAAATATTTTTTTTATGATTGATTTTGACCCTGTAACAACACCGGCTACCACATCGCTATGGCCTCCAATAAATTTGGTTGCCGATTGCGCTACCAGATCTACTCCCATTTTAATAGGCTGTTGGTTAAGCGGGCTGCAATAACTATTGTCAATCATGGTAAGGATGCCCTTCTTTTTAGCCAAGGCAGAAACAGCCTTAATGTCCTGTAGTTCGTATGTAAATGTATTGGGCGACTCAAGGTAGATTAGCCGGGTATTGGGCCGGATCGCATTCGAAAAATTTTCTACCTGCGTTCCGTCCACGAAGGTGGTAGTAATACCAAATTTCGGAAGCAGTTTTTCAAAAAGTTTGATTGTCCAGCTATACGGTTTGGCTACACTAACTACATGATCGCCTTGGTGCAATAATGCCAATATAGGTGTAGCAATTGCAGCAATGCCACTTCCAAAAACAAGAGCATCTTCGGCACCATCCAGTGCAGCAAGTTTTTTGCGCAGGATATCCACCGTTGGATTATTTCCACGCGAATAAAGAGTTGCTTCATATTCGTTGGCAAGCGCCTTCCGAAAATCGGCAACACTCTTAAAAGTGAAATTACTGGTTTGAATAATGGGTGGAGCAACAGCCTGAAAATAGCTATCGCGTTCTTCGCCCAATTCGTTTAGGATGTAGGATAGTTCCATGGAATTACCGGATGAGTTTGCGTAAAATTAAATACAGTGGGAAACCCGACACAAATAAAATAAAACCAATGACGGAGGCCTGCGGATTTGAAATCAGCACGCTGATATTAACCAACGTATACACCACAATAAACAGGGCCGGCATCCAGGGGTAGCCTTTCATTTTATAAATACCTTCCGGATCGCCTTGCTTTTTGGCACGATAGCGCAAAATAAAAATGGCAGCCGAGGCCGTAATCAGACTGATGCTGTCGAAGAACATCACATACCCCAATACCTGTGTAAAGGAGGTTGAAAAAAATAATGTTAATACTATAAAAGCGACAAACACAGAAACAGAAAATTCCTGCACTTGTGTTTTGGTATTAATTTTTTTGAAAATAGGAGGAAGCACTTTGTCTTCGGCCATAGCGTAATACACACGGGGGTTAGAGAGGATGGAAGCATTAACATAGGCCATAACCGAAAAAAACATGATAAACGCAACAACCTTGAAAGCAGAATCGCCCAGCAGGACACGGGCTACATCAGCGGCCAACGCAGTTGAGTTTTTTAATCCCTCAAAACCAAGCACACGGAAGTAAGAAAAATTAACAAGCAGATACAGCGAAAGTATAATGGCAATGCCATAAAAAATTGCACGAGGCATAGTGCGCGAAGCATTAGGCACATCGCTGCCAAAGTTCATGGTTTGTTGATACCCGCCATAGGTAAAAAAAACCGGAACAAAGCATAGCCAGAATGCTTTTAACCAATCTTCGGGTGTGTTTGTATCGTTAACCTGAGCAGATGGGGTGTGGGCTGAAAATAGGGCGGCAATCAGTAGCACAATCAAGCTGATTTTAATAATCATTAATACGTTAAGCGTTCGGGCACTCATCTTAATACCAGCCATATTAATACCGTACAGAATTACAATAGAAGAAAGCGTGATGAGACGGATAGCCTGAGCGGGCTCCAGAGTAGGGAATAAAATTGGTTGAATATATTCAGCACCGATAATAGCCACGCTGGCGGTAGAGGCTGCATTAGAAATCACGGTCATCCAATTAACCATAAAGGCAAATGCAGGATGATAGCAATGCGAAAATATCCGGTAAAAGCCACCGGCTACCGGGTAGCGTGATCCAATTTCCGCAAAAGTTAATGCCCCAAAAAAACTAATTAGGGCTCCAATCCCCCAGGCAAGAAAAAAAATGGTTGGAGTTTGTGCTTTATTGGCCACTTCTACCGGGGTTCGGAATATCCCCATTCCGATTACAAGACTCACCACAATCATGGTGAGATCAAACAGCCTGAGTTTGGGTTTAATAGACACGGGTGCGCAAACTTCCTGTATTGAGTTGAATACCTATTGCAAATTGAAGCGGTACGTAATCAAAAAATACATCAGGGTTAGTCGAAATATTCAGACCTAACTGAAACATACCTTGAAGGTTTCCTTTTAACGGAAACTTACCGGTAAGGGCGGGCTCGATAAAAAGCTGTGACTTTTCATTAGGGGTAATAGTAACCAAAGTGTTAGCGGCATCATTGTCGTTAGAAGAAAACTCAGAAAAACCTACAACAGATATTCGGGGCGTAAAAGCAAGATTAAACCTACGATTATTTTGCCCAAACGATGGTTGAATAAAAAAACGACTATAGGTACCGGTGGCAACCAAATCTTTTTGCCCGAATGCCGGAGTAAAGAAATAGTATTGCGCAAAACTGGTTCCTTTACCAAAACCGTAACCACCAAAAATTTCAAAACGGAATCTTCGGGTTGCTTTGTAATACCCAACACCACCTTCCACGAAAGTGTGCGAACGGGTATAGCTTTCGGGTTCGGATATTTTTTGGCGAATTAACGAGCCATTTACCATAACGGCAATATTATTAGTTACGGCAAGTGCAGTTTGAATTTCGGCCCCGGTTGAAGAGATAATAGATGCCTGAAACTCTCCTTGCTCACGAAACAATGGTACATTGCGTGTATTCGGCACATAAAGCGGGGAACAGCTCATGGCCAGCAATCCTAAAAGAAAGAGAAAACGCATGTGGTGTTTGGAGTTCAAAAGTTAAATTAGACAAAAATCAATACAAATGAATTTTAATGCAGAAGAAATAAATCAATTGATGCGTTCGCGCAGATCGGTGTTTCCGAAAGATTACAATGGGCAAGTTGTTCCCGGGGAAGTTATCAGGCAAATGCTGGAGAACGCCAACTGGGCGCCTACCCATAAACTTACTGAGCCTTGGCGGTTTACAGTATTTTGTGGAGAAGGGCTAAAGAAACTGGCGGCCTTTCAAAGCGAATGTTATAAACAGGTAACTGAGGCAAAAGGAACATTCCAACAAGATCGCTACGTATCGTTGCAAACCAAACCAATGGAGTCATCGCATATTATTGCAATTGGTATGAAACGCGATGCAGGTAAACGCTTACCCGAGTGGGAAGAACTGGGAGCCGTGTTTTGTGCCGTACAGAATATGTACCTCACCGCTACTGCCTATGGTGTTGGTTGCTACCTGAGCACGGGTGGTGTTACAAATTTTGAAGAAGCGAAACCTTTCTTTGGATTAGGAACGGATGATAAGCTCTGTGGCTTTCTGCATGTAGGCATGCCTAAAGGTGTGCTGCCCGAGGGCAGGCGTAAGCCCGTTGAAGATAAAGTGATGTGGGTGAAAGATTAAGTTTTGTATCTTGAACAACTTCACACGGACCAGATGAAACACGTTACCCCCACATTCAAACTACCCTATGCACTGCTTTTGGTTTGTTTGTTTGCCTTGGCTGCTGCCTGCAATTCAACCGAAACCAAGGCTCCTGCTTTTACACTCACCAAAACTGACAAGTTTTTATTCAACTCGTTTGTAGATTGTAATATGGCCGAAGTGTGGGTGGGAGATACGTTTCGCATTTTTCCGGGCAAGTATGGCGAAGATACGCTATGGGGATATTCTGATAACCTGCGGTTTGGAAATGGAGCTAATGCCGATGAGGCTTTTGCCAACAAATTCGAAGACCTTATTATGCCCGACATGCCCAAAAACGTAAAACCAACCGAAAATGGATTGCATGGTGCAGCCTGGTTCGAAACCGTGTACCAGGATAAAAATGATGCCAGCGGAAAAACTTTGTATGCAGTATATCACAACGAAAACTATCCGTGGAATTATCCTTATAATGAAAAGACAGGCGAAGGATACATCTACAAACATTGGCCGCAGGGAATAACCGGAGTTAATTCACCGGCAGCGGTTTGCCGTATTGGGATAATGAAATCTGTTGATGGCGGGTATAGCTGGGACAACCTGGGAATTTTTATTGAAGACTTACAACCGCGTATGATTTTAAAACCCCACAATACTTCTAACACATTTGCCGGTGGCGTGGGCGATCCATCGGCTGTAGCCAGTGGCGAGTATCTTTACTTATTCTATGGCGAGTATGGGTATCCCGGAGTATATGATTCTGCCGCATACGATCCGGTTAAAGAATGGAGCGGTCAATGCGTTAGCGTGGCGCGAATTAAATTAACCGATCTGGATAATCCGGTTGGTAAAGCCAAACGATGGGATGGTAAAGCGTTTGCTGTTTTGCCTGACGGAATAGGCACTCCGGTAAGGTCGTTGCAAATTCCGATGGAAGAGGGTGGTGGACCTGCATCAGTACCCGGTAAAATGTTTCATTGGGGGCCTTCGGTAAGCTGGAATACCTACCTGAATTGCTGGGTAATGATGATGGCACGGGCAGAAGATTCTTCCTGGAAGGGCAGTGCCATTTATATCTCATTTAACTTCAATGAAGATTTATCGGAAGGAGATAATTCACAACAATGGACAAAACCACAGCAAGTGTTGGATATCCCCGGGCACACATTATGGTACCCTTCGTTACAACCCATGAATACACCGGAAGACATTGAAAACAAATACACCAGCGTTCGCCTTGGAAAACGGGCACGGTTATTCTTCAAAGATATGTTTACCAACGAAGCCGGGTTTCAAAGTGAGTATAAATCTGAATACATAATTGAATTTAAAGAATGATTCTAACCGCAAAGTGCGCAGAGATTCGCAGAGTGGTTGTTAAAGTATTTCAAAGAAACTCAGCGAAACTTCGCGTTCTTAGCGGTTAACTTTAACTGCGGATTCCTTAAGTTTCAAAATTTACCTTAAATGAAAATAGACCGTCATTCAATCGAACAGGCGCATGAGCGCATTAAACCATACATTCATCGTACCCCGGTGTTTACATCAAAAAGTATTAACGAGGCAACGGGTTGTCAGGTTTATCTGAAGTGCGAAAATTTTCAGAAGGTAGGAGCTTTTAAAGCACGTGGTGCTATGAATGCTGCGCTTTCGCTTGATGAAGAAGACCTGGCAAAAGGATTGGCTACGCATTCATCGGGTAATCATGCTCAGGCGCTGGCACGGGCCGCGAAAATACTGGGCACAAAATCATTTATTGTAATGCCACGTACCGCTCCTGAAATTAAGAAACGAGGTGTGCGTGGATATGGAGGCGAAATATTTGAGTGCGAACCTAACCTGGCATCGCGCGAAGCAACACTGGCCGAAGTGATTAAAAAAACAGGAGCCACAGAAATTCATCCGTTTAACAATTACGATGTAATTGAAGGACAAGCCACCGCTGCTAAAGAGTTGTTTGCCGATGTGCGGGAGTTAGATGTAATAATGGTGCCGGTGGGTGGTGGCGGTATGTTAAGCGGAACAGCATTGGCCGCTAAATATTTTTCGCCCAATACAAAAGTAATTGCGGGTGAACCGGCCGGTTCGGATGATGCCTATCGCTCTTTAAAAAGCGGAAAGATAGAAGAGGCGCAATCGCAAAGTATTGCCGATGGTTTGCTAACCCGGTTGGGCGATAAAACCTTTCCCATTATTCACGAGCAGGTAAGCGAAGTGATTACTGTAACCGATGAAGAAATACTTGCTGCTATGCGCTTAGTGTGGGAAAGAGTTAAGATTGTTATTGAAACATCCAGCGCAGTACCCCTGGCAGCACTGATAAAAGAAAAAGAACGGTTTAAAGATCAGCGTGTAGGTATTATCTTTTCAGGAGGAAATGTGGATTTGGAAAAAGTGTTGAAGTTGATGACGCAGTAGAGCGTTGCCACAGATTCACTGATTTTTTGAAATGAAATACGATAAATAGTTTTTCGCTTTTGCTCTTAACCCCGAAGGGGGGCTACAAGTTTCAGGCAAGTCGTGCTGATTACCTCCTTGTTTGAAATGCAAACTTGTTCCAGCACACAGCCTCCAATCTCAATAGAACCGGATTTCCAGAATACGTGCTTAACATAGAGCGTGTTCGTGCCGAGATCAACTCATCGCCCTGCGCCTCATCGCCTTTGTGGTTAACACATTACTCATTTAAATTCTGAATCAGCTGATAATAAAACTGCACAATCTCTTTGTAGTTGCTTACTGCTAAGTGCTCGTTAATGCCATGGAAGCCCGTTATGTTGGCTTCATTTATCCGGATTGGAAAAAAACGATATGCATTTTCGCTGATTGATTCATAATGTTTGGTGTCGGTACCGCCACTTACCAACCCCGGTGTTACAATAGTATTAGGCATTAATTGAAGTACGGTTTTCTCAATTGTTTTGTAGCCGCCTGCTTCATAATCTGAAACCGGTGAAGGTTCGTTCCGGTTGCTTACGGGCTTCACCGTAATGCGATCGTCATTTACAGTTTTTATAATATGCTGCAATACTTCTTCTGTGGTTTCACCTGTCATTACTCTGAAATTCACCACAACACTGGCGCTGGTCGGAATCACATTATCTTTTACACCGCCTTTAATAATAGTGGGTGCAGTAGAAGTACGGGTATTTAATGCTTCCTGAATTATTGAACCAAATAGCCAGGTATTGGCAAAGGCCATCTTCTGTACGAAAGGGAGATGCGGTCCCAAAATTTCAATTTGCTTATCAATGAGTGGAATGGTTTTGTAAGGGAATTGATTGGCCTCAAGTTTAGTGATGGCAGAAGCCAGCGAGCCAATGGTGTTATCTGCTGCCGGCATGGAAGAATGTCCACCCGGTGTAGTTATTGTCAGTTCAAAGGATACATATCCTTTCTCGGCCACATTAATAATGGCCAGCGGTTTATCCAAACCCGGTACCATCCCTTCGGCTATTTCACCGCCTTCATCAATTATGTATTCAAAGTTTACGCCCTGTTCTTGCAGATACTTTGCCATTGAACCTGCGCCCTGCTCGCCACCAATTTCTTCATCGTGCCCAAAGGCAAGATAGATTGTTCGCTTAGGACTAACTCCGTTACGCAGCGAAGTTTCTACCGCTTCAAGAATGGCCAGCACACTTACCTTATCATCCATAGTACCACGGCCATAAATATTTCCATTCTTGATTTCGCCCGAGAAGGGTGGTGCTTCCCAGTCTTTAAGTGTACCGTCATCAACAGGAACTACATCGAGGTGAGACATAAGCAGGATGGGTTTTAAAGACGAATCGGTACCCGTCCATTTATACAATAGACTGTATTGAATCGTTTTCTTTTCGAGAAGGGAATCTACTAATGGAAAAGCCGAAGCCAGGTAGTTATGCAGACCGGTAAACTCGATCGAATCGGGTTTGCTGGTATAGGAATAGGAAATGGTTTTAAACTGAATTGCCTTCTGAAGACGGACCAAGGCCTCATCCGTTACTTCTATTGGGGTAACTGCGGCAACCTCAACAGTTTTTTGGGATAAGGTAAATGTTTTAACGAGGATGAAAAGTACCAGGGCCAGAATTCCAATACCAAGATACTTCAATAATTTTTTCATGGTCTGAGGGTAGGTAAAGCCCGAAGATATCAGAAATACTCCTTATTACGAAGGGGCTACCACCAGTTTATACCCAACGCCATGCACATTCTGAAGCTGAATAGTTGGATCGTCTTTCAATTTTTTGCGTAAACGCGAAACAAAAACATCGAGGCTGCGACTGATTAATGCGCCATTATCCTGCCATACTTCTTTCATTAACACTTCGCGCGCTACCGGCTGGTTGATTTGCTGAACAAAGAGTTTGAGAAGCTGCGATTCTTTATCGGAGAGATCAACAGATAATTTTCCCAGCCTTAGCTTTCTGAGGTCAGCATAAAATTCAAACTTTCCTATCAGGGCGGCAGAAGACTGATTGAGTATTACATTCTTATTTTTCGGATAAGCCCGGCCTACAAATCCTATTGTCACTAAACTAACCAGGGCAAGTGCAAAAAGATATGATTTCTTTTGCGAGCTATCAGCCTGAAGAAACGAAAGATTAATAACATAGCACCCTTCCGGTTGTTCGCGGCCAAGGCAAGGCACTAACGTAGTTTGCTTCTGGTTGCCAATCTGAAATCCGTAAACAATTTCCTGCGATCCACAGGCCAGTACATTTACAACGTAGTCTAACGACAGGGATGTTGCCTTCAGGCTTTGTTGCACAATGTTTACCAACGAGTCGGGAACAAATGCAAAAGGTGTTTGAAACTCCAGCAGATAATTATATTCAGTAAGTTGTTTAACGGGAAGCACCCGGGAAGTAGAATCACCGGCATGCAACAACAACCGATGGCCCACGTTGCGAAGGGCAATGGAAATTTCCTTTTCAGGAAATCGGCTTTCAGGTTGAGTAATAATCGACCCGGCCGAAAGCAGAAAAACACTAATGGCAATCAGGCCAATAACAATCAACAGGCTGCGCTTCATACTTGCAAAGGTAGCCGGGTAAAAACGCGCATAACAAAGATTTACGCCTGTTTAACACTTTTTTACACTTAAAATGGTAAGTGAAAAATAGGTGGCCGTTAGGTTTGTACGAAAATCAAACTGTAACGCAACTATGAAATATCTTATTCTTCTGCTGATGTGTGCTGGCATAGCCCAGGCCCAGCCCAAACCTGAAATTTTCACGTTATCAGGCCCTGCCACTTTTTTGATGTGGAACACACAATCAGCCCAAACCAAAAACGCAAAATGGACATTAGACGAAAAGACCAGTACACTTCGGTGGATGGGCAAACCTATTGTGGGTAGCGGCCACGAAGGCACTATTCAGTTTTTGTCAGGGGCGGTTACTATTTCGTCAGTGGGCTTGCCTGTGCAGGGTGAAGTTGTAATGAACATGAATACTATAAAAGCCACCGATTTGAAGGAGGAAAGCAGCGCACAAGATTTAGAGAACCACCTAAAAGATGATGATTTTTTTTCTGTTACAAAGTATCCGCACGCCAGTCTCTCTATTCTGAAAGTGACACCCGAAGCATTGGGTGGAACGGAAAAAAAGGCAAGGATAACAGCACAGTTAACCATAAAGGGAATTAGCAATCGGGTAGTATTTTTGGCTACCCTTAGTAATGATAAGGATGGAATCAGGATCAGAGCAGACCTGACAATTGATCGCACCAAATGGGGAATTAATTATCAATCAAAATCGATTTTTCTCAATATGAAAGACAACATCATTTCAGATGATGTACAGATTTCAGTGGATTTGAATTTTGTAGGATGTTAACGAAATTTAGAAATGCTCAGAAATCACATTACTCGTGTTCTGCAATATAGCTTCTGTGGCTTGTTGCTTCTGTTTATTTACTTTTCGCCAAGTAAGGGACAATCCCAAACGGAACGATCAAAAGAAACCGGAAGTAAAGAAGTCACTACTTCACACGGCCCCAACAGCATTACACGGAACATCATACAAGATAAAAAAGGCAACATCTGGATAGCTTCATGGGAGGGTGTTTTCCGATACGATGGAAAATCGTTTACCAATATGACAAGCGGAGTGAGTTCGTCCCGTTTCTTTTCTGTTTTAGAAGATAGAAAGGGAACCCTGTGGTTCGGTTCTATTGGCGCGGGTGTCTATTATTATAACGGCCAGATTTTTAAAAACTTCACGATAAAAGACGGACTTCTTAATAATGATGTGGGTAGTATATATGAAGATAAAAAGGGCAACATCTGGTTCGGTGTTTTTGGAGGGGCAAGTCGTTATGATGGAAGGAGCTTTCGCAATTTTATCATTAATGGAGAGACAATGAATGAAGATCACACCGGAAAGACTTTTCCGCAAAGGCCTCCTTATGAAGTTACTTCTATCATTGAAGATAAAACGGGCAAACTTTGGTTTGCCACCCGGAACAACACCTTTGTGTACGATGGAACAACATTTACTGTTTTCAAAAAAAATGACGGCAGTCCTTTCAAGAATGTGCGCACCATCATGGAAGATAAAAAAGGAAACATCTGGCTTGCCGGCAATGACGGCCTTTGGCGGTATGACGGACGTTCATTCACCGTATTTACAAAAGCATTTGTCGGCTATGTGTATGAAGATAAAAAAGGAAACATCTGGACGAGTTCAGATACTGATAAAAGCGCTATAGGATTACAAAGTATAAGCGGCCAGAAAGGCTGGAAGCTTTCCCGTTACGATGAAAAATCTTTGTACGATAAAAATGCAGAGCCTAAGATAATAAGAGCAAACGAAGATATGGTTTTTGGGATTGTAGAAGCCAGTGACGGAAGTATCTGGTTTGGCACCATGAATGGTGTGCATCGTTACAACGGTAATATCATTACCGATTTTAAGGAAAGGGAAAAATAATGCGCTGGTTGCAGGAAATTATTCCAGCAACCAGCAACTTTTTAATTCTTCTTCAGTTGATCGAATTTATTTTCTGCGACTTTTTTAGGGAAAACATTATCAGCCGGAAATACTTCTCCGGTTTCACCAGTAGGGTCAATCACTACACGGGTTACTTCTTTCTCTTTCACAAAAACTTTCTTCACCTCAGTTTCATTCAGGCGCCAGATTTCAGCGGGAATGTGTTCAATTTCTTTGCTGCCATCCTTGTATGTCCACTCAATAACAACAGGCGTAACTAATCCGCCTTTGTTCTTTAAGGTAATTTCGTAAAGATTTTTGTTAGTAAGAGCTTGCCTTATCTCTCCATCGTTTATACGGTTGCGAAAATCGCCATAGTATGTTTCAGGTGTATTAACCATGGTAAACTCCTGCGGGCCGTTACTAAAGTCAGTGGCTTTGCTTTTAGAATTACCGGAAGCAAGATCACCTTTTTGTGCTTTCACCCCTTTATTCTCTACCTCTTTTGCATCAGCTTTTACTTTAAACCATTTCACCTCATCCAATTCTACATCTACATTATCAACCGTGTAAAACCAACCGCGCCAGAACCAATCCAGATCAACCGCACTGGCATCTTCCATAGTTCGGAAGAAATCGGCAGGTTTAGGGTGTTTAAACATCCAGCGTTGTGCATATTCTTTAAAGGCTTTGTCGAACAGTTCTGGCCCCATTACGGTTTCGCGCAATAGGGTTAATGCGGCCGCAGGTTTGCCATAGGCGTTAGGTCCAAAATCGCCACCCGGAATATTATCGGATTGCCACATGATGGGGCGCATCATATTTTTATCGCCACGCATATAACCAGCCATGCCTTTTGGCGAACCCCAGTTGATGTTTACATCGGGGTAGCGCTCGCGCTTGGTTTCGCGTTCTAAAAAAGAGTTTAAGCCTTCATCCATCCAACTCCATTGTCTTTCGTCAGAGTTTACAATCATGGGAAAGAAATTGTGACCCACTTCGTGAATGATTACACCCACCATGCTTTCGTAAGTGCGTTGCGACCAGGTGCCATCGGCTTTTGGCCGACCACCATTGAAACAAATCATTGGATACTCCATACCTTGATCGGCCGTATGTACTGAATATGCTGTTGGATAAGGGTAATCAAAGGTACGCTCGGAATAAACCTCCAGCGTATTCTTAATTGCTTTGGTTGATTCTTTCGCCCAAAGCGGATTTCCTTCTTTCGGATATAGAGATTGAGCCAGTGGCGTTTTATCTCCAACCTTTACAGCCATCGCATCCCAGATAAATTTACGTGACGTAGCAAAGGCAAAATCACGTACATCCTCAGCGTAATAATGCCAGGTACTTTTCTTCTTCGAGCGCACCTTTTCTTTTTTGCGCGCCTCTTCTTCGGTTACAATAAATACCGGTGCATCAAACGTTTTTTGTGCACGATCGAAGCGATCAATCTGTTCTTTGGTTAGAACTTCTTTTGGGTTTTGCAACCATCCGCTGGCGCCAACAATGTGATCAGAAGGTACAGTTATGCGAACGCGATAGTTTCCAAATACCAGGGCATATTCACCCTGCCCGATAAATTGTTTGTTCTGCCAACCTTCGTAATCGTCAAATACACACATGCGCGGAAACCATTGGGCTATGGTAAACAAGGCATTGCCATCTTCCGGAAAAAATTCATAGCCGCCTCGCTCTGAATACTTCATTCTATCCTTTTCGATATAACTCCACTCCACCATAAAAGCATACTTGTCACCGGTTTTCATGGGAGTTGGAATATCCACCCGCATCATGGTAAAGTTGATGGTGAAGGGAAGATCTTTACCGGTTGCCGCATCTTTTACCGATTTAATTTTGAATCCGCCATCATAACCGTACATATCTCCGGATAATGGGAAAAACTTGGCAGGAATAGAATCGCGCACCCGGTTCGTTTCGGTTTTATCGGTCATGTTGCCTTTGGATAAATTATTCTGATCCAACTGCAACCACAGGTAACGCAATACTTCTGGAGCATTGTTGTAATAGGTAATGGTTTCTTTACCGGTTATGAGTTGTGTGTCTTCATTCAACTCAACATCAATTTCGTAGTCGGCACGTTGCTGCCAGTAGTTGATGCCCGGAGCACCCGATGCACTGCGATAACTGTTTGGGGTTGGTAATGTTTGATCTAACTGCTCAAACTTGCCTTGCCATTTTTGTTGGGCAAAGGCAGGGGCTGCGCCCAACAAAAGAAGGAATAAAAGGGTTTTCATATAGCTGTATATTTCGCTTTCTAATGATGTGTTTTAATCAAAACTTTGGCTGGTATGAAAAATGTTGAGAATCACAACATCTGTATCCAACACTTGGTAAGTTATTTTGTAACTCCATTTAAAAAAACGCCTGATATTCAGATCGGGGTCGCCCATCCACTCATCAAGCTGAAACATTTCAGCGTGTGTGGCTAACTTACCAGTAGTTTTGATGATTTCTTTTCGTACTTTCTTAGCGGCTGTAGGAGATTCCACTTCAATATAGCTGCAAAAAGCATCAAGTGATTGAGCAGCCCGTTCTGTCCAGATTACACGCTTTCGTTTCAAATACTCTTTTCCATTTTATCCTGACTAATCACTTTGCCTTTTTTATACTGTGCCAGCGATTTTTTTACTTCGGCCCGGTATTGTTCAATGGTTAGCGGATTAAGTTCTGCATCATAAGCTACAGTCTTTTTAGTATTGCCAGTCTGAGTACGGATATAATCCTGAACTTTCTTCAGTATCTTTTTATCGTCTGTATTTGCTATTTGCTGATGCAACGATGATTTTATTTCTGCCAGTGTAAACATGACTACTATTTTTTCAAAGGTACGGATTTTCTATGCCAAATATGGGAAGCAAAGGCAGCAACTATTTTTGGCCCTTCTTCAATTCGTCAAATTTGCTGGTTGTTGGTTTCTTTGGAAACGTATTGTTGTCAATAGTAATGTCAGCCGTTTCTTTCAATGGATCTATCACTACGTTAACAACCTCCTTATCCTTGGCAAACACTTTGGTTATTTTGGTTTCATTAAGGCGCCATATTTCGGCTGGCAGTCGTTCTATTTCTTTGGTGCCATCTTTGTATGTCCATTCAATAATTACAGGCATAATCAGCCCGCCTTTGTTACTCAAAGTAATCTCATAGAAATTCTTTGTCTCCATTTGCGAAATCACCGCCTTATCATCAATACGATTAGCAAAATCTCCATAGAAGCGAGTGTCGGTTGGAATAACATTAAAATACTGCGGTCCCTGGCTGAAGTCGGCCGGCTTATTGCTATCACCTTTTGCGGCCAGGTCGCCTTTAGCAACGTTCTTCCCTTTATTTTCAACAGTAGCCTGATTTTTCTTAACCTTAAACCACTTCACATCATCCAGCGACATATCGCAATTGTCGGTAGTGTAAAACCAACCGCGCCAGAACCAATCCAGATCAACTGCGCTTGCGTCTTCCATAGTACGGAAGAAGTCAGCTGGTTTAGGATGTTTAAAAGCCCAACGTTCTGCATATTCTTTAAAGGCTTTGTCGAACAACTCAGGGCCCATTACCGTTTCGCGCAGGATGTTTAGTGCTGTGGCACATTTGGCATATTGTTCGTTACCGAAGTTGGATCGCACTACAGACTCGGAGTTTACCATCAAAGGTCGTTGCAGATCCGGGTTGCCTTTCATGTAGGGAACAATGTTTGCGGCCGGACCGCGTCCGATGGGTTTGTCGGGATAGTTTTCTACTTCGGTACGGTATTGAACAAAAGTATTTAAGCCTTCATCCATCCAGGTCCACTGGCGTTCGTCATTGTTAATGATCATTGGATAAAAGTTGTGCCCTACCTCATGAATAATTACGCCAATCATTCCCCACTTCACACGATCAGAAAAGGTACCGTCTTTTTGTGGGCGTCCAAAATTGAAGCAGATCATCGGGTACTCCATGCCCAATGAAGCTCCGTGTACAGAAGTAGCTTGTGGATACGGATAGTTGATAGAGTATTTGGAATAAGTAACTAATGTGTTCTTAACCGCCCTGGTCGATTCAGCTTCCCACAGCGGATTGCCTTCTTTGGGATAGTAGGACATGGCCAGCGGAGTTTTATCACCAACCTTAACAGCTTGTGCATCCCAAATCATTTTACGGCTTGTGGCAAAAGCAAAATCGCGCACATTTTCAGCCTTAAAGCGCCAGGTTTTCTTTTCTTTCGATTTTGATTTTTCGCGTTGAACAGCTTCGGCTTGTGTACAGATAACTACGGGTTTATCGAATGAAGTTTTGGCTTTTTCGAAACGCGCATATTGATCGGCTGTTAAAACTTCTTTCAGGTTTTGCACCATGCCGGTGCCTGCCATAATGTGATCGGCCGGTACGGTAAGGTTTACTTCATAATTTCCGAAGTTGAGGGTAAATTCTCCCTGACCCAAAAACTGCTTGTTTTGCCAGCCATTAACATCATCATACACGCACAGGCGAGGAAACCATTGAGCAATGATGTAATAATAGTTGTCGTCTTCCGGAAAATATTCCATGCCGCTGCGTCCATCGTTGGGCGTCATACGCTTTACGCGATCGTTGATGTTGAATGACCACTCTACTGAAAATGACATCTTTTGATTTGGGCCTAACGGTTTGGGTAAATCAACACGCATCATGGTTTGATTGATCGTGTACTTCAAAGAATTACCGGAAGCATCCTTTACTGATTTTATTTTAAAACCACCATCAAAGTTGGTTAAGGCAAGCGAGGATGCAAACGTTCCGGCATCCACGGAGTCGCGCACATTGTTATTGGAAATTTTAGCGGTGTTGTTGTCTTTGGCGTTTATGTTCTGATCTAATTGCAACCATAAGTAAGTAAGTGCATCGGGCGAGTTATTGTGGTACGTAATGGTTTCGGCACCGGTAATACTTTGGTTCTCGTCATTCAATTCGGCATTGATCAGGTAATCGGCTTGTTGTTGCCAGTATTTAGGACCGGGTGAGCCTGATCCTGACCGATACTCGTTAGGGGTGGGCAACATCTGATCAAGTTGCTCAAACTTGCCTTTCCATTGCGGATTTTGTGCCAATGCGGTAAAACCAATCAGCAAAAAGCATCCTGCTAAAACCTGTTTCATATAAGTTGAGTTAAAGTTCGCGTTTCAAAAGGTATAAAATATCTACCAGAAAACTCTTTCGTTCATAAGTACCAGGGCCATTCCGGCAATAGCCGATGAAATTACCATGCGCCAGTCTCTGCGGGTTATACCAACCAGTTGAACCAGCAAAAATCCAATCACCAGAAATAAGGCTACAATAATGAGCTGACCAAATTCCAGCCCCACATTAAAGGCAAACAAAGGAGCTACAATACTCTGACTTTTGCCCAACAATTCGCGCAAATAATTGGAAAACCCAAGCCCGTGAATAAGACCAAAGAACAAAGCAAATACATAGTTAAGTTGAATGGCAGTTTTGCTGCTGGCGTGGTCCTTCTTAAAAATATTGGCAACCGCGGTTATAAAAATGGTAAGGGGAATAAGAAACTCAATTACTTCGCCCGGAAAGGCAACAATTTGCAAAGTTGCCAAGGCAAGCGTAATAGAATGACCAATGGTAAAAGCAGTTACCAGAATCAACACCTTCTTCCAGTCGTGCAACAAATACACTGCGCACAGGGCAATTACAAACAGAATGTGATCGAATCCATTCGTATCCAGAATATGATCTTTCCCTAACCCAAAGTACAAGGCAAACTCGCTCACAACTACCTGATTTTTAAAACCCACAAGTATAGTCTTAATTTTGATTTAGGACAATTAGAACTAATTTTGGCGGCATGATTTTGGTACCCCATTTAGCATGATTTCACTGCTCTATTCCTGTTTGTTTTTTCTGCACCCCATCCATTTGTCGGTATCGGAAATTAACTACAACGAAAAAGATAAAGCCTTGCAGATTACATCACGAATTTTTCTGGATGACCTGGAAGGCTGTATTCGTAACCAACGCAATAACCAGGAGTTGGATGTGTTGGAGCCCGGGGCCGGTCTTACTTCAGAACAAGTGATTGGTGAGTATGTACTGAAGCAATTTACAGTGAAGCTGGATGGCAAACTACAGAAGATGAATTTCCTTGGCTTTGAACGGGAAGATCCGGCCATTATCTGCTACATAGAAATTCCGAACGTAAAAAAGTTCAAGACACTTGAAGTAAAGAATCAGGTTATTTTCGATTTGTACGATGACCAATCGAATATTGTGCATGTAACCTACAACGGGCCGGTAAAAAGTACGCGCTTGCTGCGCGATAAACCGGTAGATGTATTTACGTTTGATTCCAAATAGAAAAATTTAAACAACTATATAATATGCGTTCAAAAATTGTGGCCGGTAACTGGAAGATGAATAAAACCCTGGAAGAAGCTCAAACACTTACTTCTGAACTTATTGGCATGATTGCCGATGAGGTAAAAGGAAATGTGAAAGTGGTATTGTGCACTCCGTTTCCATATCTGGTTCCGGTAAAAAATCTGCTGGGTAGTAACGCACGTATTTCGGTGGGGGCACAAAATTGCAGCGAGCATGCATCGGGAGCTTATACAGGAGAAACTTCAGCATCCATGTTAAAGTCAATGGGAGTGCCTTATGTAATTCTCGGCCATAGCGAACGCAGACAATACTTTGGAGAAGATTCAAAATTGCTCACTAAAAAAACCGACATCGCTTTAGCTAACGGCCTTACTCCCATCTTTTGTTGTGGCGAACCATTAGAAGTGCGCGAAGCCAACGGTCATGAACAACTTGTGAAGAAGCAGGTGGAGGAAGCCTTGTTCCATCTTTCAGCTGAAGCGATTCAAAAAGTAGTAATTGCATATGAGCCGGTGTGGGCCATTGGCACCGGTAAAACGGCTACAGCACAACAGGCACAAGACATGCACGCCATAATCCGTAAACATCTTGCCGCCAAATATGGTCAGGCTGTTGCTGAAGAAATTTCTATTCTATATGGAGGAAGCGTAAACGCAGCCAATGCAAAAGAACTATTTGCTAACCCCGATGTAGATGGCGGTTTGGTGGGAGGTGCGTCATTGAAGAGTCGCGAGTTTACGGAGATAATTAAGTCAATTTAAAAATTAGCCAATGGTCAATTGACCATTGAAAATTGACTCATTTGATAATTTAAGTATGTATTCACGCTTACAAGTAACGTGCAATTCAGAGTACTCCGAAATCCTGATGGCCGAAATAGCCGAAGCAGGCTTCGATACGTTTATGGAAACCGAAACGGGTTTTGAAGCATACACAGAAGGCAATGCGTTTGATAAACAGTTGCTGCAAGAAATCAAAGAAAAGTATGCGCACGTTAGCCCGCTTGTGTTTCAGTTTGATGAAATTGAAAAACAGAACTGGAATGAAGAGTGGGAGAAAAATGTAGAGCCTATTATTGTAGATGATAAATGTCTGGTGCGTGCAGCCTTTCATAAAATAGAAAGAACCTATCCATACGAAATCATCGTTACGCCAAAAATGAGTTTTGGAACGGGGCATCATCAAACCACCCATTTAATGTTGAGCGCACAAATGAAAATGGATCATCGTGGCAAGCGGGTAATGGATGCAGGATGCGGTACGGCTATACTTTCGGTAATGGCCAGTAAACTGGGCGCAACCGAAGTGGAGGCGTTTGATATTGACGAATGGAGTGTGGAGAATGGTAATGAAAATGCGACTAATAACAACTGCACCAACATTCACATTCAATTGGGCAAGATTAACGAAGTAAATCTGAATGGAACGTTTGATATTATCTTAGCCAACATCAACAAAAACATTTTGCTGGCCGAAATGCAGCAGTATTCCACTTTCTTAAAACCCGGTGGCGAACTATTACTCAGTGGTTTTTATGTAAAAGACATTCCCGATCTGAAAGCTGAAGCAGCAAAGTATACATTGCAGGAAGTCTTCCATCAGGAGCGGGAAACCTGGGCTTGCCTCCTTTTAAAAATGCAATAATCGGGTGTTATAGAAAGTTATTATCAGTACTTGTTGTTACAGAGAGTAACCCATAAACAGCAATTAGTAGATTAGTCTGATTTTTGCGAATTTGAAGGTTTTTTAACCCTTGAAGCTAGTTCTAACCCATATCGTAACCCTTTGCCTTGCTGTTGGGCTGTTTGCACAATCCGGGCCCGAGCCAACCAGCTTTCAGGATAGCGTGCGTTTGGTTTTGGAAAATACTAAGGCTACCGATGCCATGGCAGTGGCGGCAGCGTTTAATACAGCCTGGAATTCTCTGGGCCCCGATCACCAGCAGGTTATACGCGCTCAGGCAAAATTAATGAAGAAGAAAGGTTACAGGGTGCGCCCGCATCTGGTTAACTATTACGGAGCCATTGCTGCAGCCGTTACTATCGAAAATGCAGACTTAGGCAAGCTGAGTGATTTTTTTTCAGTAACCGATAAGGTGTTGGCGCAAGACAATGCCGTGCAGGTTAATTTATACTTTCAACTTTCAAGAGATTTTTTTGAATACCATGCGTTAAATTATGATAAGGCATTTCAACTTCTGGCCAAAGACGATAGTTATAAGTTTGAATACCGCGAACCGCCACCACCCGATACAACGCAAACCTATAATTACGATACACCGGTTGATACCACAGCCTATAACAGGCCGGCATGGCAACAGGAAATTATACAGCCCGAAATTCTGGGACCGGTTATTGTCTTCGATCGTGTTTCCTTAAATTTTAATACCGCGTATGATTCAACCTCGCTTCAAAACACAAAAGGTGTGTTTTCTTTACGCGATAAACTTTTTGTGGGTGAAGGGGGCCGATTCGATTGGGTATCAGCAGGGCTTTCGCCCGACTCTGTGTATTATGATCTGAATAAATATAGTTTTAAAGCCAGCCAGCCATACCTGAAGGCGGAACAAGGCCGGCTTACCTATATGGGTAAAGTACCGGGTAATGTGCCAGGCGTTTTTGAATTCAGGAGTATCAATCATAAGTCGCCACAAACTTCTTCCTACCCACGCTTCAAATCGTACGAAGCCAACATTAATCTGGTAGGATTAGAAAACCTGAAGTTGAAATACACAGGCGGATTTGGCGTACAAGGAGCAGTGGCAAATTCTAATACGGTAAATAATGATCTTGCCACCATCGAAATTTTTGGCGAAGCCAACAAACGTTTTAAAGCTGTTGCGGCTACCTTTGGGTTTCAGGATTCTGTTATTATTTCGCCACAGGCTCGCGTAACAATATTCCACCAAAATGATTCTATTGTTCATCCCGCTATGGAATTGCGGTATGATTTTGCAAAACAACGACTCTTGCTAAACAAAGAGAAAAGTTCGCAACGCAAAGCACCTTTTACATCAACTTATTTTCAGGTAGAATTTACAACCGATCGCCTGGACTGGAATCTTAAATCGGACAGCATAAAAATGTGGGTACAGGGAAGCGGTAAAGTTGCCCCCATGATTATCGAATCGAACAACTTCTATGACCCCGAAGGATATCGCGAATTGCGCGGGCAGGGGTTTAACTTTCACCCACTGGCATTGGTTGTGAACTATGCCAACACCATTGGCAGTAATGATTTTTATGTTTTCGATCTGGTGGAAGAAGGCCGAACATTGGCGGTAGCCCGAATGGCAGCCGATTTTTTGTTTCAGCGGGGCATGATCGATTATGATGCCCGCACCGGAAGAATTCATGTAAAAGACAAAGCCCTAAACTTCCTGCAATCCGCAAAGGGGTTTTCAGATTACGACAACATGAAAATTCATTCGCTTACCGATACAGTAGCTAATGCTTTTATCAGTTTGAAAGAAGGTCGCATGAATGTATATGGTGTAGAAGAATTTAACGTGAGTGATTCCCTTAATGTGGTAATTAAACCGGACAGCAGCCGCATAACGTTTTTACAAAATCGGGACATAAAATTTAACGGAACAATCAATGCAGGAAACTTCGAAATATCGGGTCGGGATTTTACACTGAAATATGATAGTTTCTTCATCAATATGAATCATATCGATTCGATCCGGTTCTATGTAACTGAAAAAAATGGCACGCGCAGAAGGGTTAACAATTCCATGGTAGGAGCAGACTCGACAGCACAGGCGGCAAGTGGAATGCAGGCATCAAGCAACAAAACATCCGGAACGCTTTTCATAAACCGCCCTGATAATAAATCAGGAAAAGATAAAATTCCAAACTACCCACGATTAGATGCTACTGCAGGCGGAGTGATTTATTTTGACAGAAGCGAAGTTTTGAACGGAGCGTATGACCGATCGGTATTTTTTGTAGTACCGCCATTTAAACTTGATAGTTTGAATGATGCTGACCCTGGGTCGATAAACTTTGAGGGCACCTTTGTATCGAGTGGAATGTTGCCGGCATTCAAAGAAAAACTCCACACTATGCCCGATAAATCGCTTGGGTTTACGCATGCATTACCTACATCAGGATATCAATTGTTTCAGGGAGATGGAAAGTTGTATGGAGGCATATCACTCGACAATGCGGGTATTCGTGCGGCAGGAAAGATTGATTACCTGGCAGCCACGGTAGAGTCGAGAGATTTTATTTTTTATCCCGATTCGGTAGTGGGGCGTGGCAATGTGGGCGAGATAAGAGAAAAACTTTATGGATCAGTTTACTTTCCACAGGTAAAGCTGAACGACTATCGATTAAAATGGCTGCCTAAGCAAGATAAGATGAACATAAAAAACATGAAGGAGCCCTTTAGCCTTTATCAGAACTCGGCTACACTGGATGGCAACCTGATTGTTTCCAAAACCGGTGTGGGAGGTGATGGAAGATTGAGTACACGCGGATCAGAAGTGCGTTCGAAGGAAATGACTTTCTCGGCAAAAGAGTTTGGAGCGCGTCATGCCCGCTTCGAAGTGAAAACCAGTAATCCCGCTAAACCCGCATTGGCCGGCAGCAATGTGAAATTGAATTTTAATCTCGATAAAAATTTTGCTACCGTTAGCCCCGAAATTACCGGAGAGGCCGCCATTGATTTTCCGTATGCCCAGTTTAAAACTTCTATTCCTGAAGCAAGATGGGATTTGAACACACAAAAAATTGTAATGAGTAAAGCTCCTGATGTGCCTCTGGAAGATTCATACTTCTACACCACGCGCAAGGAATTAGATTCATTGAGCTTTAATGCAGAGAAAGCAGAGTACGATATTCAAACACAACAATTGAAGGTGAGTGGTATTCCTTATATAACGGTAGCCGATGCACGCATTACGCCCGAGAACAACGAAGTATTAATTTTAGAGAATGCAAAAATCGGACAATTGAAAAATACAACTATTGTGATGGATACCCTGAATGGATACCACCGGCTGACGGATGGGGTGGTGGATGTTATTTCCCGAAAGGAGTTTAGCGGGTATGCCACATATCAATATGTGAATTCGGTTAACGACACGTTTGCTATTAAAATGACAGATTTTCATTTGGAGCCAATAACCGAAGCGACCAAAAACAAACGTAACCGCGGTGTAGCCACAATGCAAACAGTTGGCAATGGTGCGGTAGCAGAAAGTAATAATATTCGGGTGGCCCCTCGTATTTTCTATAAAGGCGATATGACCATGTATGCCACCAAACCAGCCTTACAACTGAAGGGCTTTGTAAAACTGGATCTGAAAAAAATCAAAAACTATAACACCTGGTTACTCTATACCCAAAGCGGTGATGAGAAAGAAATTTACCTCGACTTTAATAATGCTATTACGGAAGAAGGTCGTAAACCCGATGCCGGACTTCATTTTGCGGAAGACAATGATTTGTACATCACATTCGTATTCGACAAAAAAGATCCGGCCGATGATGACTTCTTCCTTCCTGCCGGTTCGCTTTTTTATCAGGAAGAATCTAAAGAATTCCGTATAGAAGACCGGGCAAAATCGGCTGGCGAAAAATTATCGGGTAAAGTGTTTGCTTATAACGAAGACAAACAGGAAGTGCGTTTTGAAGGACCTGTTAAATTCTTTGAAGATGCTAAAGATTTTAAAGTTACCGCTTCGGCACTGGGTTCTGGTAACCTGGAAACAAACGAAATCAAAATGAACGCGTTCATAATGGTTGACATGAATGCGCCCGCAATGGTTTACCAGTTAATGGCAGCCAGCATATTGGATGTAATTAAAAACGAGGGTGTAAAGGAAGAAGGACTAGGCGACCAAACTGACCTGCTCTATAAAATAGCCGATATTGTGGGCGAGCGTGTAGTGAAAGATTACGAACAGCGGTCATTGCAAAATTATGTGCCATTGGCTTCTGTACAAGGGCTTCAAAAACCCCTTGTGTTTTCGAATGTAAACCTGAAGTGGTCGCAAGAGAATAAATCATTTTATAGTGAGGGTCTTTTAGGGTTGAGCCATTTAGGCCGCAACGATGTAAACGGAGCTTTCGAAGGATTTATGGAGATTCGGAAAACCGAAGACGGAGCTCCTGTGTTTCATCTTTTCATTAAAGCCTCGCCCGATTCATGGTTTTACTTTGGAATGGAAGACAACCGGGTAATGATTCAATCATCGTTACAACCCATTAACGATTTTATGGCTAAGAAGTCGAACGCCAGTAAAGCAAAAGTGGGAGAGTTGGTTTATATACCGGGCACAATAGACGAGACGTTGGCCTGGATAAATAAATTCCGCCAGGTGTATTACGGTCTCGAAGCTCCGTATGATTTAACCTCAGGCTCTACCGAAGCCCAGAAGAAGGAGAAAAAGAAGGACGAAGAAGATGATGGCTTTTAAGTCAGACCTTTCATCACAAAACTTCTGTAATCTTTAAGATCGATTGAGTATTTTTTCGAACTCAATCACCCCCTATGAAAAAGCTGCTTTTCCTTTTTGCGCTGACACTCGGCATGAGTGTGCAAGCCCAAAACAATTACTTCTTCCCTACTGGAGTATCCTTCGACCCGGCCATTCCTACGCCCGAGCAATTTCTGGGCTACCCGGTTGGCGATTGGCATACACGACACGACCGGATTGTATCCTACTTCCAGGAATTGGCCAGGCTATCGCCCAAAGCTCATTTTCAAATTATCGGGTACACCAACGAACGCAGGCCGCAGGTTGTGCTTACTATTACCAGTCCGGAAAATTATGCCCGTATCGAAGACATTCGGAAAGAGCATTTGAAACTGGCTGATCCTTCTCAGCCGGCAAATATTTCTTCTATGCCGGTAATCATTACCCTTGGGTATAATGTACATGGCAACGAACCGAGCAGTAGCGAAGCAGCCCTGCTAACGGCTTATTACATGATAGCCGCACAGGGGGCTGAAGCCGAGCGCACACTAAAAGAAGGAGTAATCCACATTGATCCAAATTATAATCCCGATGGACGCGATCGCCACAGCAACTGGGCCAATATGCACAAAGGATTTCCACCCGTGGCCGATCCGATGGATCGTGAACACAATGAAGTATGGCCTGGCGGTCGTACCAATCATTATTGGTTTGACCTTAACCGCGATTGGTTGCCGCTGGCACATGTGGAAAGTCGCAACCGCATCGAGTTCTTTCATCAATGGTTACCAAACGTGTGCACCGATTTTCACGAGATGGGCACCAATGCCACACACTTTTTTGAACCCACCAAACCGTATGCTTCCGAAAACCCGGTAGTGCCCCGCGCCAATTACGATGTACTGAATCCACTCTTTGCAAAATACTTTGCCAAAGCATTGGATGATATTGGCTCATTGTACTACTCAAAAGAAAGTTTCGATAATTCGTACCCAGGCTATGGATCAACGTATCCCGACATTCATGGCGGGCTTGGACTTTTGTTTGAGCAGGCCAGTTCGCGCGGCCATGTGCAAAAGAGTTCTACCAAAGAAGTAACATTTGCCTTTACTATTCGCAATCATGTACGCAGTGGGTTGGCTACCGTAAAGGCGGGTGTCGAAAACCGGGAGTTGCTGTTAAAGCATCAGCAGGATTATTTTAAATCGGCATTGGATGAAGGGAGAAAATCGTCTGTAAAAGCCTATGTATTTGGTGATAGCAAAGACCAAAGCCGCACACGTGCCTTTGCTGATTTGTTGCTGAAACACAGAATAGGAACATATCAACTAGGGGCTGATCTTTCGGTGGGGCCGAACAAGTATGAGAAAGGAAAAGCGTTTGTGGTTACAACCGATCAAACACAATATCGCATGGTACGCAGTATGTTTGAGAAAGTAACCTCCTTCCACGACAGTGTGTTTTACGATGCCAGCGCATGGACGATGGCTTTGGCCTATGGCTTGCCACACGATGCATTGAATGCAACCACTAAATTTTCGAAAGGAGAACGTGTAACAACCGCTAACCTGATTGTGACCCCAGCAACTATAACGCAATCAAATTATGCTTACCTGATAGAGTGGAACGAATATAATAGTGCACGCGCATTATATTATCTTTTATCGAAAGGCGTGTTTGTAAAAACTTCCTTCAACTCTTTTGCGGCTACTGTTAATGGTGCAAAGAAAAATTTCGGATATGGAACACTGGTGATACCAGTAGCAGATCAAAATATTTCTTCTGATGAGTTGTTTCGGCTGATCAAAGAAGCTTCGGCAACAGCCGGGGTAGATGTGGTTTCGGTAACTACCGGATTGAGCACCGAAGGAATTGACCTGGGCAGCAACAATGTGCGCACGGTAAAACCACCCAAAGTGGCCATGCTGATTGGTGATGGGGTAGCGTCTACCGATGCGGGCGCGATTTGGTATTTGTTCGATTCGAAGTTGAGCATGCCCATTACCAAAGTAAACACCAGTCAGTTTGCCCGGTTGCAGATTGCTGATTACAACACCTTGATTTTAGCCGCTGGCAATTATGCAATGCTGGGCGAAGCAGGCATAAGTAAAATTAAAACCTGGATGCAACAAGGCGGCACTTTAATTCTGCTAAAGAGTGCTGTGAGTTGGGCGATAAACAGCAAGCTGATTGATGAACAGTTGAAGAAAGAAGAAGAAAAGAAAGACACAAAGCGGATGGATTATGTAACTGCAGCCGATTATCAGGGCTCGCGTGCTATTGGCGGATCGATCTATAAAACCAATCTGGATATTACTCATCCACTTGGGTTTGGGTATACTAGTCGCGAGTTGCCGGTGTGGCGCAATACATCTGTTTTTATAGAACCATCAAAAAGTTCATTCAACAGGGTGATTCAGTACACAGCCAATCCTTTACTAAGTGGCTACATTCACCCCACTAATCTTGAGAAAATTAAGAACTCGGTTTCATTACAGGTGAGCAACGTGGGGCAGGGGCGTGCTATTTTGTTTGTGGACGATCCTGCTTTCCGGGGTTATTGGTACGGTACTAATAAACTTCTGTTTAATGCCGTGTTCTTTGGAGGCTTGCTTACCAGTGGCGGGTTTGGTGGTGGCGAAGAGGAGTAGTAAGTTGGTGCCGGGAAAGTAACTTTCTGGAAGTAGTTTCAAACTCTGATGTTGAGATTAACTTTTTCCAGAAGACCACTTGTCCTGAACAAAGAATATAGTTTATGGATGAAATTGTCACAAACCTGCAGCAAATACTTAAACGGATTGAAGTTAGTTGCAACCGGGCCGGACGAAACCCGGAAGAAGTAAAACTGTTGTTAGCCACCAAAACTGTTCCTGCCGAGCGAATAAAAGTAGCGTTGAATGCAGGGCAAACATTAATTGGCGAAAACAAAGTACAGGAGCTAAAGGAAAAATTTGAAGCGTTAAAAGAAACGCCACACACCAAACATTTCATTGGCCACCTGCAAAGCAATAAGATCAAGGATATTCTGAAATGCAACGTTGCCTGCATTCAATCACTTGATCGCTTTGATCTGGCTGAAAAACTACATCAGCGATTACAAGCAGAAGGTAAAACCATAGAAGTGTTTATTCAGGTAAACACCTCTGATGAAGAGAGTAAATTCGGAGCAAGCCCTGAGAGCACTATAGAGTTGGTAAAACAAGTAGCACAGTTAGAAGCCTTAAAAGTAAAGGGGTTGATGACAATCGGGTTGTTTAGTTACGAAACTGAAAAAGTGCGCGCCTGTTTCCGATTGCTCAAAAGCATACAGCAACAAATTATTGGATTAAAAATCTCCAATGTAGAAATGAACGAATTATCAATGGGAATGAGCGGGGACATGGAAACAGCTATTGAAGAGGGAGCAACAATAATACGGGTAGGTACTGCTGTTTTTGGACAACGGATTTACCCTGACAGTTATTACTGGAATGAAAGTAAGGGTTGAGGTTGGCAAGGCCTGTCCTAAATCAGATCCACGTAACTCTATTCAATAGAGTTAGAAACAAGGTGCTGTAGTTCTTCCACCGCGTTTTGTTTTACAGTAAGTTGCTTGCGTTCACCGGTAAGCGGTTTGCCTTTGTGAGGTTCCAGTTGCATAGAGAGTTTGTACATCATATCTTCCAATGCTTCCAGTAAGATTGATTTGTATTTAGGGTCTATATTCATAGAAAAGGTTCATTCAAAATTGAGGTATCATTTTATTTAGGAGGGGTATCATTCAGCTTCTCAACCAACTCTTTCCTCTTTTTGTCGGCCCGCCTGCCATGAGCAAACATAATAGGGGTGTACAGAAAGTAAACAAACCCGGCAATGGGTCCGGCCAGCCAGCTGTTAATAAAAATAGCAGAAAGGACGACTGAGGCAACTGGAACTACAGCCATTAAGAAATTTGTACGAATGCTGGTTCGGGTATCCAAACGCTCCAACTCACTTAAACCGAGTTCATCGGCTTTGCTTAGCACATAGCTATACATCTGACGCAGCACAAGAAAAACTGAAGCGGCCCCAAAACCATAAATGATCATGAGCTGGCCCATGTCCTGCGGATTAATCATCTTTTTAAGGTCATCGAGTAAGGCCTGATCTCCAAGCAGGTAACCAACCGGAAACAGGATAATAATTTTTGTAAGAAACTTGAGTGGATAAACGTAGAAAAGCACAATGGCAAGGAACAATGTGTTCCATACAATCATACGGCTGTTACGTAAACCATAGCGAAGGTAAAACTGAAAGTGTTCGTGCCAGATTAACATGATGAGCGTGATGCACACCAGGAACGGAAGCAACTCGTAAGCAAAACGTTTTACCTGTTCGAAGTTGGTGGGCGGAGAAGTGGAGATGAGTAACAACGTAATGGCTAATGCAAAAATAGCATCGCTGAAATTTTCTAATCGCCCGGGTTCTTTTCCGCGTAAGCGAAAATCGGTTTCGGTAATCCTTTCTGAAAGGGCCTGCCTGATCATGTGTTTTCGGAATTGTGAGTTTGAGGAGAATCGGGGGTCTTATTTTTAAATGGAGATGCCAGTTGATGAATACGAATTGCTTTTTTAGAAAGCCAGATGCCCACCACTAACGACACTAACGCGCCCAAAACAATGCCCGGCACCCATGATACAAACAGACAATAATCATACGCTCCATGAAATAAAGTAGCCACACCCAGTGCGTGCAACGCATAATATGATTTCTTATGCTCAAACTTGGCCTTGCCCAGATAAAAACCCATTAATACAGCAAACGTGGCGTGTGCCGGCACAGCCGTAAACATGCGCATAATGGCTGTGCCCATACCTCCACTGGATACGTAAAGCAAATTTTCGAAGGTAGCAAATCCCATACTAACCATTACGGAGTATACAATGCCATCGAAGGGCTCATTGAAGTGGCTGCTTCTATACAATATGCCCCGCACAAAAATGAATTTACTAAACTCTTCTACCAAGGCCACAATGAGGAAAGCATGAACCGCTTGTTCTGTCATACTGCTTTCGTCAATAGTTATAAATTGATCGATGCCACTGCTGATTAGTAATGTTACAGGCACACTAAGTATTCCAAAGAAAAAGGCGCGAAGCAAAAGGCCGATGGGTTCGCGTTCGTGATGATCTTTAAGATAGATGTAAACCCCTATGGCAAAACCCGGGGCGAGTGCGAGCGCTAAAAGAATAAGACCCACGACTTTATTGTGTTAACTGTTGATAAAGAAAATAAACTCCGATCAGCAATACGGAAATGCGGGGGCAATGATGTGCATTTTGGGTAGAATGATTTTGGGGGCAACACTCCAAAATCTGCTTTTTGCGGGGTACTCATAGAGGTTTCTTTTACGGAAATTAACCATTGCCGTAATAGAAACAAAATGATGTTAATCCTCAATTGAATCTTCGATCTCGTCTAGTTTGTCTTCGGTAAACCGACCTGAGGTAGCGTACACAATCTTGCCCTCCGCATCCAGCACAAAAAAGTAAGGGATATCTTTCTTCTCGAAGTCCAGTGCTTCTTTATAAGTTTTCAACTCGCCTTTGTAGAAGAGAATGTTGGGCAACAAAACCGGGTCTACATTTTTGAGTGCTTTCTTTTTAGCTGTGCCGGTGGCGGCAGCATTTACACCAGTAAACATGGGTACGAAATATACATTTACATCGTAGCCCATGCCGGCCATCATGCCGGTGGCTTTCTTTACAAACTTATTATAAACAGGGCTAAACCACGTGTTTAGTTCATCTTCCGATTTTTTTGAGTAAGCCAGGCCCAGCAGGGTGTACTTGCCTTTTGTATCAGCAGGCAGATTCACTTTTTTATCTTCTACGGTTTCAGCTTCCATATCCGGAAATTGTTTGCCTATAACCTGGGCAGTTACGGAATGGCTAATTGAAATAGCAGCAAAAAGAATAAGTAAATTTTTCATAATCATTAAAACGAAGATAGCGCTAATTGAGTATGAATAAAAATTTAAAAAACGAAGTGAATCAGGCGACCGGTTCAGCCGTCTTTATTGTCGCTTTTCTTACCTGTGGCGCTACCTGTGTACCAAATAACTCGATAGAATGCATAATCTTTTTATGATCCATCGTGCCCATACTCATTTGCGCAAGAAACCTTGTGTTGCCGAATAACTCATGTTCGTATAAAATTTTATCAATCACTTGCTGTGCACTTCCTACAACCAGTGCACCTTTAGCCGAACGCGAAGCATCAAAGTGTGCACGGGCCATGGGTTGCCAGCCACGCTCGCGGCCAATCTTATTCATCATGGCCGAATAAGCCGGATAAAATTCGTCACCTGCTTGCTGCGAATCATTGGCTATGTACACATGCGAGTTAATACCGAGTTGTGGCGTAAACCCATTGCTTCGTGCAGTATCTTTATATAAATCCGTAAAGGGAACAAACTGCTCAGGAGTGCCTCCAATAATGGCTAAAGCCATGGGCAATCCCAGTGTACCGGCTCGTACTGCCGACTCGGGTGTGCCGCCCACTGCAAGCCATACGGGTAACTTCTCTTGAAAAGGTCTTGGATAAATACCAAGCGAATCAAACGAAGGCCTATGTTTGCCGTGCCAGGTTACTACTTCTTCGCGATTGATCTTTAGCAACAATTCCAGTTTTTCGGCAAATAAGGCATCGTAATCTTTCAGGTTGTACCCAAACAAGGGATATGATTCAATAAACGAGCCCCGGCCTACCATAATCTCGGCACGCCCGTTCGATATCTGATCTACTGTTGAGAAACTTTGAAATACACGTACCGGATCATCAGAACTCAACACCGTAACGGCACTGGAGAGTTTAATATTTTTCGTAACGGTTGCCGCAGCCGCTAAGACTACCGCTGGTGCCGATATTGCATAATCTTCGCGATGGTGTTCGCCTAACCCAAACACATCTAATCCCACCTGATCGGCTAATTGAATTTCTTCCAGCAGATTTTTAAAGCGCTGATTTGTATTTAGTGCTTTGCCCGAAACATGATCGGGGGCTATGTCTGCAAAGGTGTAAAGTCCTAATTCCATATTTCAAAATTATTTATTAACCAATTTTTACCGATGTCATGGTAAGTGAGCCTGCCACCGCTTTGTCATTAAACAAACTAATCGGTTCATTCTTCTCTTTAAGAGCTAATGCATACAACAACGGCAAATAATGCTCAGGGGTTGGAATAGCAAGTTGAAAGGGCTTGCCTTGTGATGAAAAATTAATAAGCTGTTGGTGATCGCCACTCACAATAAATGTTTTCATTTTGTTGCTTGCCTCCAGCGCCCAATCGAATGCATAATCAGGTGTGTTTAATTTATCCCACGCCACCATGCGCAGGTTATGTACCATGTTACCACTACCAATTATTAAAACACCTTTTTTGCGAAGCGAGGCCAGTTCTTTTGCCAGGTTGTAATGATACTGAGGAGTTTGAAAATGATCGATGCTCATTTGAATAACCGGAACATCAGCATTCGGATATAAATGTTTTACTACACTCCACGCACCATGATCAAGCCCCCACGCGTGATCTAATCCTATTTCTGTTTTCTTTACTGTGTCTTTTGTTTCCTGAGCCAACTCGGGGCTACCCGGTGCGGGGTACTGCACATCAAATAAAGCTTTTGGGAAACCACCAAAGTCGTGAATGGTTCTTGGGTTTTGCATGGCTGTAACAAATGTGCCACGGGTTTCCCAATGAGCTGATACAACCAGTATGGCTTTTGGCCGTGGCAATTCTTTTCCTGTTTTTCTGAAGCCAGCCACAAACTCATTTTCTTCAATAGCGTTCATGGGGCTACCATGTCCAAGAAATAAAACAGGCATCGTTTCGGTAGCTCCGAAAGAAGACGTTATAGAATTTAATGCATTTAGTTTCATTTCAACTCCGGTTAAGGGTGCAAGGGCTAACAGATTAAGAAAATCTTTTCTGTTCATATAACGCAAACAGGTTGCTGGGGCATAGCGTTCACAGCAACAAAGGTAAACACCGCAACGGGCACATTTCTTAATGTAGGTTAAGATGTGCTTAACAGAATGGCATGGTGTAGCTTTTTTTAAATGACTTGATGGAAGTCAACGTTATTCATTCTTCTTCAACTCATTGTTTCTAAAGAAACGATCTTCTTCATCGGTATCATCCGGCCGAATGTATGTTCCGATTTCCAGAATCTTGAACTCTGTTCTGCGGTTGCGCTGGCGGCCCGTAGGGTTATCAGTACCATCTGGATTACTGTTGCGGGCAATAGGTTTTGATTCGCCATACCCTTTTGCTTCTAGCCGGGTTGCATCAATGCCTTTTCGAATCAGGTAGTTAACGGTAGCCTGCGCCCTACGTTGCGATAGTTCAATGTTATAGGCATCGGATGCAATACTATCGGTGTGCGAACCCATTTCAATTTTTAAGTCGGGGTTATCGTTTAACAGGGTAACAAGCTTATCCAGTTCGCGGGCAGATTCTCTCCGGATATCGGCCGAGTCATATCCAAAGTAAATGTTATTTAATACAAATGTGCGGCCTTTCTCTTTACGGTCTAATACCAGAATGGTATCAAGCGTAATGTTGGTTACCAGTTCTTTTAATGATTCGAGCGGAACAGATTTACCCACGGTTGTATAGGGTTGGCGTTTGGTAATGAATCCATCGGTCTCGCCAATCAGGGTATAATTTTCGTTTTCATAAACCCGGAATAAAAACTTGCCATCGTTACCGGTTACAAACTCCTGCATGCCCTCCCCTTCCTGATCGAGCAGCGTCACTTTGGTATTGGGAAGTATCTCGCGTGTGCTGTCTCTGCGCGTCATGTAGGTAATACCGGCTAAGTAGTAGTTTACAACTTTCAGATTAGGGTCTTCATTTACAAATGTGTAAATATCATCATCGCCTTTGCCGCCTGCACGATTAGAGGTAAAGAACCCGCGGTCGGCTCTGAAGAGAAAAATTCCAAAATCATCGGCTGGTGAGTTAACAGGCTGCCCAAGATTTTCAACTACAGTTTTTCCGTTTGCGCGATTCACAACAAAGATATCGAGCATACCATAACCCGGGTGGCCATCAGAAGAGAAGTAGAGTTTACCGTTATCGGCTATATGTGGAAATAATTCAGAACCTGCTGTGTTGATTTCGGGCCCGAGGTTACGCACACGGCTAAACCTGCCGCGGCCATCCATTTGTGCCGAATACAAATCCAGTCCGCCATGCCCGCCTTTCCGGTTAGATGAAAAATACAAGGTGCGCCCATCAGGGGATAAGGCAGGGGTAGATTCCCACGAAACGGGTTGGTTAATGTTAAGCGGAGTGGGTTCTTCCCAGCTTCCGTTGCGAAAACGCGAAAGGTATAAGTCCACATCTTGTGTGCCTTTGCGTTTACCACTGTTACCTTTTGCAAAAATCATGGTTTTGCCATCGGGGGTAAACGTAATACAGCCTTCGTTAATGTTAGAGGCGTTAATGAAATCGGGTAACGCGGCAATGGTGTTTACATTTACATTGGCTCCATTGGTTTCGGCTACATACAGATCGGTAAACGGAGTACCCGAGGCTTCATAGATTTTAGCATTGGCTCGCGAAGAAGTAAAATATAACTGATTGTTAGAATAAACAGGAGCGTATTCGGTAAAGGGAGTATTGATGGCCTCCAGATTTTTAATTTTATAGAAACTCTTTTTTTGTTCGAGCTTATCCAGATAGTCGATACCGGCCAATTCTTTTCCGGCACGATCTTTCAGTTTTTCATCTTTTGTGTTTGAGGCAAGGGATTGTAATACTTCGCGGGCTTCGGTATACTTTGCGTTTGCTTGTAACGCTTTAGCATAATATAGTTTGGCCGAGTCGGGGTTAATGCCTTTGCCCCCGGCTTTAGCATAATAAGGTTCAGATTCCTGAATGCGATTAGATTGGCGATACGATTCGGCTACGTAATAATTGGCAACCCCATTGCCGGGTTGCTTCTTAATTACATCTTTGTAATAGCTAATTACTGTTTCGTACTTACCTAAGGTAAATGCTTTGTTGGCCTTCTTTTCGGCACTACATGCCCCTAACAAGAACCCGACTGTAACCGCTGCAACAACTTTCACTCTCATAAGCACATACAAGGTTCTAAAAATACAAAAATTAGCGCTACTGGATAAACGCTGATTTTGGTAAATATTTTGCCACCCAACTGCTTTCTGCGGGTAATTTCCAGGTATCCAAATGTTGTTTGGTTGAAGCCTGCAAGTTAAAAGTTAGGGTATCGGCCAGCAAAATGCCCTGTTGAAACTGAATTTTGAGATGGGGTAACGGAATAAGTTCAATTTTTTGGTTAATCAGAAAAGGCACGCGCGAGCGATCTAACAGATCAATACCGGTTATCTCTTGTATTTTGCGCAATACACCTACTGAGCTGTCAATGGAGCATCCGCTTGGGGTGTGATAATCTTCGTTAACAGCCAATACAATAAACTGGTTTTCCAACAGGGTAAACGATGTTTGAAGCGGTTGCCCGTGTGCAGCCCATTGCTCGCAAAACTGGCTTAGTACTTCGGTTATTATTTCTGTTTCTTTTTCCGTAAAGGCTTTGCTGCCGGTGTAAACCCACACGCGGCTATCGGCTGGTAAATTTTCGAACGGGACAAACATAACAGGCTGTGTGTTTTTTGGTGACGTGCGTACTTAAATGGTAATGTAAGATACGGCCCTGTGAGCGCGTAAATTTATTTATACCTTATAAACCTTGCGCTTCAGCAATTAGTTCGGCCAGGTCTTTTACTTTTACTTCAGCTTCTTTCTCTTTTGTTTTTACACCATCAGTCATCATAGTCATGCAGAAGGGGCAGGCAACGGCTACCGTTGTTGCTCCGGTTGCCAGAGCTTCTTCGGCCCGATCTACATTAATGTCTTTATTTCCCTTCTCAGGTTCCTTAAACATTTGTGCACCACCGGCACCACAACACAAGCCGGTTGTGCGGCAGCGTTTCATTTCTACCAGATCGGCATCTAAAGCCTGAAGTACTTCGCGCGGAGCTTCATAAATATTGTTGGCGCGGCCGAGGTAGCATGAGTCGTGGTAGGTTATTTTTTTTCCTTTGAAACTATTGGTATCGGTAAGTTTTATTTTTCCCTGATTGATGAGTTGTTGCAAATACGTTGAGTGGTGAATAACCTCATACGTTCCGCCCAATTCGGGGTATTCATTTTTAATAGTATTGAAACAATGCGGGCATGCGGTTACAATTTTTTTTACACCGTAACCATTTAAGATTTGTATGTTGTTAATGGCCTGCATCTGAAACAGGAACTCATTACCGGCTCTGCGGGCCGGATCTCCGGTGCATGCTTCTTCGTTACCCAATACGGCAAACTTTGTATGGGTTGCATTCAGAATTTTTACAAATGCTTTTGTTACGCGCTTGGCGCGATCATCAAACGAACCGGCACAACCCACCCAAAAGAGTATTTCGGGTGTTTCGCCTTTGGCAGTAAGTTCGGCAAGTGTAGGAGCAGTCATTGCTATTTTTTTAAACTAACAAATTAATCTTTAACCCAGTTAAAGCGGTCGGCAGCAGAAAATTTCCAGGGGGCAAAACTGGTTTCCATATTCTGAAACATGCTATTCCATTGCGCTGGCGAACCCGATTCTTCCATGGCCACATAACGCCTTAGTTCAATTATAATTTCTAACGGATTAATCATAACCGGGCAGGCTTCTACACAGGCATTGCAACTGGTGCAGGCATTAATTTCTTCTTTGCTGATATAATCGTTCAATAATGTTTTTCCATCGTTTAACCCTGCGCCACCTGTAGCCATGCTTTTGCCAACTGCTTCTAACCGGTCGCGGGTATCCATCATAATTTTACGAGGCGAAAGTTTTTTACCGGTTTGATTGGCCGGGCACTCGGAGGTACAACGGCCACATTCGGTGCATGAAAAGGCAGCCATCAGGTTTGTCCAGGTCAGGTCATTCACATCTTTAGCGCCAAACCTGCCAGGGTCGCCAGTTGTTGTTGTGGTTTCTAGTCCCAGCATGGATTTTACCTCGCGGGTAACTACCGGCATATTTTTAATGTGCCCTTTAGGTTCAAGATTAGCAAAGTAGGTGTTAGGAAATGCAAGGAAGATGTGCAGATGTTTAGAATAGGTTACATAAACAGCAAAACCAAATATGCCAATGATATGAAACCACCAGGCAAATCGCTCAATTACAATTAATACTGAAGTACTGGTATTTTGAAAGATGGGAACCAGAAATGAACTGAAAAACAACGAGCCTGTAGCTACATAATGACTATCGCGGGTTTGTAGTACCTGATCGGCAGCATTCATGGTTAGAATTGCCGTCATCAATACAATTTCGGTTACCAGAATAAGGTTGGCATCCATTCGTGGCCAATTCGTCATTTCGGCCGACCAAAACCGGGGTACCTTAAGAATGTTTCTTCGAATTAAAAAAAACACGCATGCGAGCAATACAGCTACGGCCAGAAATTCAAACACATTCATTAGCACAGAATAAAAACTTCCCAGCCACGGGGCAAAAATTCTATGTGTGCCTGCAATTCCATCTACCACAAACTCCATTACCTCAAGATTAATTACGAGGAAGCCAACATAGATAAACAGATGAAGGATAGCCGGAATGATTTTTTTGAACATCTTCTTTTGCCCAAAAGCAACCAGCAACATGTTTTTCAACCGGTCGGTTTTGTTGCCGCCAGTTTCACTTTCTTTTCCTAATCGAATGGCACTTCGTATTAGCAGTATGCGCTTACGAATAAAATAAATGGCTGTTATCAGCACCAATACAAATGCAATCTGCTGCACCATCATAAACTAAAAATTGGTAGGTGAAAGGTAATGCATGAAATGGGTGAAACCAATTTTAACTTAATAAACAATGGGTCTTGTGTTTTTGTTGTTGCGTAATAATAATACCGATACCGGGTTCGATTTCCACTCCTGCAGATTATGGGCTGGAACACCGTTGTTAAAGTTTAAGGCNNAAATAGATAAAACTTTGTTCTGGGGCTCGGTTAAAATCCGGGAAGAAAGAAAGAGCAGCAATATCGATATCGCCATCGGTATCAAAATCGCGGGCAACGGCCCATGAGCATCCGGGTATATAGTGAAACCAGCTTTCGGTGAAATTATTTTTGCCATCATTCAAAAAAATACGCACGCCATGGTAGGGTTTCAAAATGATCGAATAGTCGGCATTATCACCGCTTGTGTACAGAATATCAAAATGCCCGTCTTTATTGAAATCAACTATATCAAAATAACTGGAGCCATAGACAGCGGGAAACCGCAGCAGGGTATTAATCTTAAACCGGAAGTTGCCACCGTTGGTAAACAGGCTGATCTGTTCGTTGCCTTGGGTAAGTTGAGCCAACACATCGGGTAATCCATCTTGATTAAAATCCCTCACAATTACTTTGCGTGCTCCGGGCAGGGAACTCAACACGTGAGGAGTGAAATTCTTGTTATCCTTATTTTCCAGAATAATTAAATCGCCACCGTAGTTGCCAAAGTTACACACCACATAATCAAGCTTACCGTCTTTATTAAAATCGGCTGTTGTTACAAATACGGGTCGCCTTAAAGAATCAAAAAGTGTTTCTGTTTTTCCGTTGGTCAATTTTACTAATGAGCCTTTTGGCTGATCGTTGGGATCCATAACTCCCATGGAGGCCAGAACTATTTCAGAGGCAAAACTTATAGACGAAACCGGGCTGTTGAGTTGAATAGAATCAATGGCCTGAAAAGAGTAATTCCACTGATGTAACCAGTTAGACCGGTTGCTGGTGTAAATTCGCTTGTTCAGGGTGTCGGCTTGTAGCAACGAAAACAAAGGGAAATGATTAGTGCCGGGTAGGGTAATAGCTTCTGCATTAAACTGATGCAACGCAGCAGTACGGGTTGGGGCCGCAACCACAATTGTATCAGGTGCCTCCCGTTCAAAATAGCGAACAATAGCTTCCCATTCTGCTGCACTAACCATTGGGCTTTTAGGAAGGGTTTGTATAACAAAAGGATATTCTTCTTCCGAAACAGAGATTAGAGACGAAAAATCTACCCCCATGCGGAAGGCCATTTCGGGCAGCACTTTTTGGGTCCAGGTTTTTTTATCAAGAAGTGCGGGCTCAGGAAATTGGTGGCAAGAACCACAATGTGTACGCGCAAGCCTTTCTTCATGTGCGGCCTCATTCTGGCAGCTTGCCATGATAACCGAAAGGCTGGTAAGAAAAAGAAGTAGTTTTTGCATCAAACCTCAATATTAAGGCAAAAAAGCAATCGGTTATTTGCGCCAAAAGCAAAATTGAATACTTTTGTGGCCCCTAAAAGGTGTTTAGGGTAATTTTTATCGGGTGACGTAGCTCAGTTGGTAGAGCAAAGGACTGAAAATCCTTGTGTCGGGGGTTCAATTCCCTCCGTCACCACAAAACATTGAAATCCCTTCAGTTTTTTGAAGGGATTTTTTTATGATTTTCAGATTGGGCCATAGCCCTCCGCCCACGTTGGAGTTCTTCTCCAACGTGCAGGTGAAGTTGATAACAGATAGGAATGTTTATAAACCCGCAATTAGGTTAAATTAGCCGATGTGAAAGATTGGAGATTTTCTAACTCATTGTGAATTATGATGCAAACCGGTGAAGAACACCTCCGCCCACGTTGGAGTTCTTCTCCAACGTGCAAGGTGAAGTTGATAACAGATCAGAATGTTTATAAACCCGCAATTAGGTTAAATTAGCCGATGTGAAAGATTGGGGATTTTCTAACTCATTATGAATGATTATGATGCAAGCTGGTGAAGAACACCAGCTTGGGCGGACAAAGGATTTTCTTTAGACTCAATAGAAAGACTGAATAAGTCGCACTACCGCCAAATTTGAAGTATATATAAAAAGTATATACCTTTGAACAAAGGGAGTACTATGAAAAATCTATCATTAAAATTAGAGGACGACATTTTCCAGGAGACTGAGAAAATCGTGACCAAAGTAAAAAAGAACCGGAACCGGTATATCAACGAAGCCATCGAATTCTACAATCGACTTCATAGACGTAGATTACTTTCAAAGCAACTGAGTAAGGAATCAAAAATTGTGGCCAAGGACTCTCTGGAGGTTTTGGCTGAGTTTGAAAAGTTGAATGATGAAGATTAAGCAATTCGAAATTTGGATTGCGGACCTAAACCCAAGAGTGGGAACAGAAGCCGGGAAAATCCGACCGGTCATTATTGTTCAAACAGATTTGCTAAATAAAGAGCATCCATCGACTATAGTTTGCCCGATAACAACAAATGTAAAACCGGACTCAGAGATACTAAGAGTTCACCTCAAAAAGTCAATGCCTGGACTCAAAGAAGACTGTGACATAATGATTGATCAAGTAAGAGCAATTGATAACAAACGACTTGTAAAGAAAGTTGGAGAAGTGGACAGCAACACGGCTGACAAGGTTAGAGAGAATTTGAAAATAGTTTTGGACTTGGACTAACAGGCACAAAACGCTAACAAAGCTATTTCTTGAAGAGGCTGTCTCAAAAGTCAAATTAAGACTTGAATGTCATTCCGGCCTTGTGCCGGAATCTCGTTTAGTACCACTAATTCGGGATCGCGGAACAAATCCGCGATGACAGAANNAACGACTTTTGAGACAGCCTCTTCCATTCAAGCAATACAAACCTCCTTCTTTACGGCCTTTCAGTGACAATGGCCTGTGCGGCAACCCACGCAGTTGTCCATGCCGCCTGAAAATTAAAGCCTCCGGTTTCGCCATCGGTGTTTACTACTTCGCCAGCAAAATATAAACCGGGTACACGTTTGCTTTCCATTGTGGCAATGTCAATTTCACTCCAATCAATTCCTCCACAGGTTACAAACTCTTCTTTAAAAGTGGTTTTGCCTTTTATTGAAAATGGGGTGGCTGTTAGAAATTCAATAAGGCGGTTTATTTCTTTGAGCGATGCATCGGCCCATGTTTTTTCTGTTGCTACTCCTGCTTTATGGGTAAGAAATTCCCACAGGCGTTTGGGTAAATCGAACAAAGCATTGCCTGTTATATTTTTTCTGCTGTTATTATTTTTTAAACTCATCAGGGTTTCGCGTACAGTAACTTCCGGTTGCCCCGTCCAGTTTACCAACGCAGTAAACGTGTAGTGGAGGCGATGAAGTTCTACCGCAGCCCAGGCCGAAAGTTTAATTATGGCGGGTCCGCTTAATCCCCAATGGGTAATTAGCACAGGGCCTTGTTGCGAAAATTTTGTGCCCGCAATTTTTACTTCAGCCCGCGAAACGGATACGCCCATTAAAGGGGTAAATGTTCGGCTGGGGTCATTGAATGTAAACAACGATGGAATCGGATTAATAATAGCGTGATTCAAATCAGCCAGCCAGCGATAAGCATCCGGTTTGTTGTAACCACCAACGGCTACCAAAATCTTTAGCGTGGTGAAAACACGATTATTACAATGCACTTCAAAATGATTTGAAGTTTTGAGAATTCGGGTTACTTCATAACCCGTTTTAATTTCGATCGCATATTTTTCTGCCTCGTGCAAAAAACAATCAATAATAGTTTGTGAGTTATTGCTTTGCGGAAACATACGGCCATCTGCTTCGGTTTTTAATAGTACCTGGTGATTTGCAAACCACGTTACGGTATCAGTAGCATGGAACTGATAAAATAGTTTTTTAAGTTCTTTCTGGCCACGGGGGTAATGCTTTGATAGTGGCGCAGGTTCAAAACAATGATGCGTTACATTGCATCGGCCACCGCCCGATACTTTTACTTTAGCAAGTAATTTTGTTGATTTTTCCAGAATAAGAATCCGCAAATCAGGATTTTGCTCAGCGGTATTAATAGCACCAAAGAACCCGGCCGCTCCTCCACCAATTACAATCAGATCATATTGTAAAGGCTCACTCATGGTTACACCCGTGTATTGTGCAATTTAGTAGCAACGTATTGGTTCACAAACCAGATCAACCCTATAGTAATTATAATTGAAACAGCTACTACATAACCCAGCGTATCGTAGTGTAACAACTCTCCTGTTGAGGCCTGCACCACAATCATTCCGGCAATATAAGATGCAATGCCTCCCGATATCTGTTGAGTTGCCGCATTAAGACTCATAAAGGCCCCTCTGTCTGTCTGATCGGGTACGGCCGATACCAAAGCCTGAGAAGAAATCATACGCGCAGAAATACCTGCAAACATTACAATGTTCAAGATTACTACCACCCAGATAGGAGTGGGCCCCAGGTTGCAATAGATAATCACAACAAAAATCATCAGAATGCTGCCAGCCACAAACATGCGGTACTTGCCCCACGAATCGCTTGCCCTGCCAAGTAAAGGCCCCAATATCATAGAAGCAATGCCCGTAATCATGTAGAGCATGGGTAACTGATCGAGCGAAATTTTCAGATTGTTAACACCAAAATCAGCACCAAAGGGCATCATCATAAAACCGCCTGTGGCCAGCAGTGTTGTGGCTGCAAAAGTTTTAATGTACATGGGGGTAGAGATGGTTTTAATCAAATGTCTGAATGCGTTTCGTTCGGTTTTAACCTTAAGGTGTTCGTCTATGGGTTTGAGATAAATAAGAATAGCTATCGCCACTCCGATGCTTACCAGTACAATCATAATAAAGGGAGAGTGCCAACCCCATTTGTTGGCAAAATATAATCCGATAGGAAGACCCAATATCTGACTGGATGCAAAAGCCATCTGAAGAAAACCCATTACGCGGCCCCGTACTTCTATGAGGAACAAATCGGTAACAATGGCAAAAGTGATGGAGCCAATTACACCTCCAAAAACTCCTGTAAAAATACGGGCAGCCAGGAGAAGCGGATAGGTTGGTGCAAGCCCACAAAAGAGGGTTCCAAGAATGAAACCGGTATAGAAAAACAGTAAGAGTTTTTTACGATCATATTTATCGGCAAAGCCCGCAGCAAGCAAACCCGAAAGACCCGCACTAATGGCGTAGGCGGCAACCACAATACCAAACTGGGCAGTTGAAACATTAAGTGCCGGCCTCAGAATGGGCCCCAACGGAGAAAGCACCATAAAATCCAGAATAATAGAAAACTGGAGAATAGTTAGAATGGCTATAACGAAAACCTCATAGCCTGAAAATTTTTTTGGTTTCATAAGAAAGGGTAATGCAGGTTGGCAAAACAATGGCAGCTAGCGCCAACGTTATGGCAACAGTCGCAAAAAGAGGTGTTTTATTTTTGAGGGCGTGTTGTTATAATTTGTTTCAGAAAACATCAATCTGGCCACGCAGTAAATCTTCTAATGTGTCGCGCCTGCGTATAAGTTTTGCTTCTCCGTTCAGCAGTAACACTTCGGCCGGCCGTAAACGCGAGTTATAATTTGAAGCCATCGAATAACCATAGGCACCTGCATTTTTAATTATGAGCAGATCGCCTTCGCGCACTTCGTTTAGTTTGCGATCAGCGCCAAGCGTATCGGTTTCGCAGATGTTGCCTACTACCGTATAAACTTTTTGCGAGCCGGTAGGGTTCGATATGTTTACAATTTCATGATAGGCATCGTACATCATGGGTCTAATAAGGTGGTTTAACCCGCTGTTAACACCAACAAAGGTTACGGAAGGGGTTGCTTTTACCACATTTGTGCTTACTAACAAGTAGCCTGCTTCGCTTACTAAATATTTTCCTGGTTCAACCCACAGCTCAAGTTTACGCCCATAGCTATGATAAAATTCTTTAAAGGCTTTACTTAACTTTAGCCCAAGATCGTACACATTCGTTACCAGATCGCCTGGTTTGTAGGCCACTTTAAAACCACCACCAAAATCAATAAATTTTAAAGCAGGAAAGTCGCGGGCAATACCAAATAGTATCTCGGCCATTTTTAGAAAAACATCCGTTTCAGTTATCTCAGAACCGGTGTGAATGTGCAATCCGCTAATTACAATCTGGTATTTATCGGCCAGTTGCATTATGTCGGGCAATTGAAATACCGATATACCAAACTTGGAATTACTATGGCCGGTTGAAATTTTATAATTACCCCCCGCCATAATGTGCGGATTTAACCGCACACAACAGGGTACAGTATTTCCATATTTTTTCCCAAACTTCTCCAACATAGAAAGATTATCGAGGTTAACGGTAAGGCCCAGTTCAACACCTTGTACAATCTCATTAAAGTCCACACAATTTGGAGTGAACATAATCTCTGCCGGAGTAAAGCCTGCCCCTAATGCCAGTTGTGCTTCCTGTATGGAAACAACATCTACACCGGCACCATTTTGTTTTATAAGTTTTAAGATTGATACGTTGGTAAGCGCCTTGGCAGCATACTTTATGCGTACGTCTGCTTCTGAAAAAGCATTCTTTAAACTTTTTAGCTGGCTAATAATTTTATTGCCATCATATACATAAACCGGTGTGCCAAACTGTTGTGCCAGTTCAGCTACATCAAATCCCTGAATGGTGTAGGTGCCGTTACTTATTTCCATAAAAAATAAAAGGCAAATATACTGGCATTGACGTGCAGCCTTGTTTTCAGGCGAGTTTTTTTCTTTCGATCTTCGCGGCCATGAGGTTGCATTACAGAAAGTCGGGCACGGGCAGGCCATTACTTATTCTACATGGGTTGCTGGGTTCGTCCGATAATTGGTTTTCGCTGGCAAAGGTGTTTGCCGGGTTGTTTGAAGTTTATCTGGTAGATCAGCGCAATCATGGCCTTTCGCCACAGAGTGCTGCGTTTAATTACACGCTATTGGTTGATGATCTGCACGAATTTATACAGGAACACAACCTGCACGAGCCTATTATTATTGGTCATTCCATGGGGGGCAAAACGGCTATGAATTTTGCTGTTAGGTATCCTAAAATGCTGAGTCAGTTAATTGTGGTGGATATTGTACCCAAAAGTTACCCGGTTCATCACGATCATATTTTAGAAGGCCTTGGCGCTATAAATTTATCAACACTATCGTCCAGAACGGAAGCAGATACCATGCTGAGCAAACATGTGCCTGAGCCGGATGTTCGGCAGTTTTTGCTTAAGAATCTCTATCGTACTTCTGAGGGTAAGTTTGATTGGCGATTTAACTTATCAGCCATTGCGGCCCATATTGAAGAGATTGGAGAGGGCATGCAAACCAAAGGCACATACACAGGCCCGGCTCTTTTTATAAAGGGGGCGCGGTCAAACTACTATGCCAACGGAGATGAGAACATAGTTAAATCTATATTTCCGGCAGCGCAAATTGTAACGCTGAACACTGGCCACTGGGTGCAAGCCGAAAATCCGGCAGCGTTTTCTTCTACGGTACTTCAGTTTTTAAATCAGGCCTGAACAGATGAAGGGTAAACTCTACCTTATTCCCACTATTATTTCTGATAACACGCAACAGTTGGTTATTCCTCAGCGGGTAAAAGATGTCCTTGTGGGGATAAGACACTTTCTGGCCGAAGATATTCGTACCGCCAGACGATACCTCAGCAGCTTAAAATTATATTCATCTATAGAGGAACTTCATCTTGAGGTGTTGAATAAGGAAACACCCGATAATGTGATTGTTCAATTGATGCAACCCCTGATGCAGGGCTTAGATATGGGTGTTTTATCAGAATCGGGCTGCCCCGGTGTGGCCGACCCGGGTGCAGTAGCGGTTGCTTACGCTCATACCCAGGGTATTCAGGTGGTGCCAATGGTGGGGCCATCCTCCATTCTGCTGGCCTTAATGGCGTCTGGTTTAAACGGACAGCAATTTGCTTTTCATGGGTATTTACCGGTTGATGCCAATGAAGCCGCCAAAAAAATAAAGGAACTGGAAAGAGAATCAAAGCTTAAAAACCAAACCCAGATTTTTATTGAAACCCCCTATCGCAACAACCCGGTATTTATGCATTTGGTTAAAAACCTAAACCCAGATACCCGTTTAACGATTGCCATGGATATAACCGGCAGCCATGAATTTATTTCTACACACCCTGTTTCTGTTTGGAAAGGCAAGCCGGTTGAGTGGCCTAAAACCCCGGCCGTTTTTTTATTTCTGGCGTAAGCCTTTATTCTTAAGTAAGCATGGTGATATAATGCTACTTATTATCTTTGCCACCTTAAAATTGTAATCAACCAAACTATGCCTTACCTGTTTACGTCCGAGTCGGTTTCTGAGGGCCACCCCGATAAAGTTGCTGACCAAATATCTGATGCATTAATCGATTATTTCTTAGCGTACGATCCAAACTCTAAAGTAGCCTGCGAAACATTGGTTACAACCGGCCAGGTAGTATTGGCAGGAGAAGTAAAATCAGAAGCTTACTTAGATGTGCAGGATATTGCCCGCGAGGTAATTAGGAAGATTGGGTATACCAAAAGCGAGTATATGTTTGAAGCGAATAGCTGCGGAATACTGTCAGCCATTCACGAACAGTCTGCCGATATTAATCAGGGCGTTGAACGCAAAAAGAAGGAAGATCAGGGCGCGGGCGACCAGGGTATGATGTTTGGGTATGCCACCAATGAAACGGACAACCTGATGCCTTTGCCTTTAGAGTTAGCACACTTGCTTTTGCGCGAGTTGGCTTTAATTCGCAAAGAAGGTAAAGTGATGACGTATCTGCGTCCGGACGCCAAATCGCAGGTAACAATTGAATATAGTGATGACAATAAACCACAACGAATTGATGCCATTGTAATCTCAACTCAGCACGATGATTTTGCCAAAGATGCCATTATGCTAAAGCAGATTAAAGATGATGTTATCAATATTCTTGTTCCGCGTATTTTGAAAAAACTCCCTAAGCGGGTTCAGAAATTATTTGGCAACGATATTAAGTACCACGTAAATCCCACCGGCAAATTTGTAATTGGCGGGCCGCATGGCGATACCGGTTTAACCGGAAGAAAAATTATTGTGGATACGTACGGAGGTAAAGGGGCACACGGTGGAGGAGCGTTTTCCGGAAAAGACCCGTCTAAAGTAGATCGGTCAGCGGCTTATGCTACCCGTCATATTGCTAAAAATATGGTAGCTGCAGGTTTGTGCGATGAGGTGTTGGTACAGGTGGCGTATGCTATTGGAGTTGCCAAGCCGGTTGGGTTGTATATAAACACACACGGAAGCGCTAAAGTAAATCTTACCGATGGTGAGATTTCGAAGAAGATTGAGAAGATCTTTGATATGCGTCCGTACTTTATTGAAGAACGCTTCAAGCTGCGCACACCTATTTATTCTGAGACTGCTGCATATGGCCACATGGGTCGCGAGCCAAAAATAGTGGAGAAAATTTTTGCTAAGGGCAAGAAAAACGAGAAGCGGGTTAAAGTGGAATTGTTCCCTTGGGAGAAACTGGATTATGTAACGAAGATTAAAGAGGCGTTTAAGCTTAAATAAATAAGGGGAGAAGAGAATCGGTCTCAAGAGCAACTACTCTAGAGACCGATTCTTTTTTATGGATAAACAAGCGAGTGCTATACCCGCCCGTTCTTAACTTTGGTTTTAAATTTTTTTAATTGTGCCCGAAGCGCTTCAGTAGCCTGATCGGTTGCCGCTTCGAATGATCGTGCCTGTTCTTTGGCAAACAAATGCTGGCCGGGTAAATTAAGTTTTATTTCTACGGTTTTATTTTCAATGCCTTCATTATTAAGGCGTAGAAAAACTTCGCCATCCACCATGCGATCGTAAAATGTTTCCAGCTTATCTATCTTTTTTTGAATGAAATCGATCAGTTTTTGATCGGCATCGAAATGGATGGATTGCACTTGCAGCTTCATAAAATAAAAATTTAAGTTAAACATAAACTTCCGGTATTACAGGCACCGGTATGCCAGTAGTAATCATTTCATCATAGGCTAAGCTTTAGGGTGTGCCTGATCAAATACTTTTTTTAATTTCTCCATCGAGTTATGCGTATACACCTGGGTAGCGGCCAGGCTACTATGGCCCAGCAAATCTTTTACTGCGTTTATCTCTGCGCCTTTGTTTAATAAATGAGTAGCGTAAGTATGCCGAAGCACGTGCGGGCTTTTCTTTTCTACGGAAGTAAACAACTTCATATATTTCTTTACGGTTCTGTTTACCAGCATGGGATATAACTCATCTCCGGTTTGGGTTACCAGCAGTCTTCCATGATTCTGTTTTTCAATTTCACGGTTTCTTACCTGAAGGTAATCCTCAATTATAGTAACGAGCTGAACAGAAAAAGGGATAACCCTTTCCTTATTTCTTTTTCCTAATACTTTCAGGGTACGATCGCGCAGGTTAATGTTTTGTTCTTTAAGGGAAATCAATTCTGCAAGGCGCATGCCGGTGCCGTAGAGCAGCTCTAGTATTAATTTATCGCGCAAGCCTTCATGAGTTAAATCAAACTGAACCTGATCCAGCAACCGGGTAGTATCCTGTTCGTTAACAAAGTTGGGCAGTTTTTTTTTGGTCTTCAGGATTTTGATTTTGGTCATCGGATCCTGATTTATTAACGCTTCACGAATCAGGAATTTATAGTACGACCGCAGGCAGGCAATCTTACGGTTTACTGAAAGCGAATCCAGATTCTGCTCTACCAAACGTACAATCCAGGAACGAACCAATCCGTAATTGGCTTCCTGCGATGGAGTGCCATCAAATTCTTGATTTAAAAATGCCTCGAACTGGCTAAGATCGGTACGATACGATTGTATCGTTTGGGGGCTATACCGTTTTTGGTATTGCAGGTATTTTAAGAAAGCATCTACCATCACTACCACCTGACTGTGTACGGACAATGTAAAAAAAAATCCTCTGCAGGAAAAGCCCACAGAGGATTCTGTATAAAATGTAAGTTAAATCTTATGCGTTGTCCGAACCGTATGTTTTTTGACGGTAAGCAGCTCTGATAATTTCACTTCTTCTTTTAATAGAAGGCTTGGTGAAAGATGTTCTTTCGCGCAATTGTCTCAAAACACCTGTTTTTTCAAACTTCTTCTTAAAGCGCTTTAAGGCCTTGTCAATCGATTCGTTCTCTTTAATGTTGATAATCAGCATTTTTCAATTATTTGGGCTGCAAATATAGCATTCCGGCCTTCAATTGTGCAAGCTTATTTCAAAATAGACCTCGAAATCACCAGTTTTTGAATTTCTGAGGTTCCTTCGCCTATGGTGCACAATTTGGCATCGCGGTAATATTTTTCGGCAGGAAAGTCTTTGGTGTACCCATAACCGCCAAAAATCTGTACCCCTTCGTTGGCTACCTCTACGGCAATTTCAGACGCGTAAAGTTTGGCCATGGCCGATTCCCGGTTCACGCCTTTGCCCTTACTTTTCAGATCGGCAGCCCGGTAAGTAAGCAAAGAGGCCGCTTCAATTTTGGTAGCCATATCAGCTAACTTGAATGAAATACCCTGGAAGGCAGAAATAGGTTGGTTGAATTGGTGGCGCTCTTTAGAGTACTTTAGGGCAGCTTCAAAAGCGCCTTGTGCAATACCAAGACTTAATGCAGCAATAGAAATCCGGCCACCATCCAATACTTTTAATGACTGCACAAAGCCATCGCCTTCTTTACCAATTACCTGGCTTTTGTGCACACGACAATCGGTAAAAATAAGTTCGGCAGTTTCGGAGGCGCGCATACCTAACTTGTTCTCTTTTTTGCCGGCAGCAAATCCGGGTGTACCCTTCTCAATGATGAAAGCTGTCATTCCATGAGAGTCGCCCACTTTACCCGTGCGCACAATTACTACCGCCACATCGCCAGATTTTCCATGCGTGATGAAATTCTTGGCACCATTAATCACATAATAATCTCCGTCTTTTACGGCTACTGTTCTCATGTTGCCGGCATCCGATCCGGTGTTGGGTTCGGTTAAACCCCACGCGCCAATCCACTCGCCCGAAGCAAGCCGGGGAAGATATTTATGTTTCTGTTCTTCGCTGGCATGTTGCAGAATATGACCCGTGCAGAGCGAGTTATGAGCGGCTATTGAAAGTCCGATAGAACCATCGATCTTGGCTACTTCGGCAATAGCGGTTACATATTCGTGGTAGCCAAAACCAGAGCCTCCATATTCTTCTGGCACCAATACCCCCATTAAACCAAGGCCTCCCATTTTTCGAAATAAATCAACCGGAAAATGCTGGCTTTCATCCCATTCCATACTGAAGGGCTTTATTTCCCTGGCGCCAAAATCACGTATCATTCCGGCAATCATTTTCTGATTCTCACTTACATCAAAACTCATTACAGTTTCCATTCTGCTTTGCTTTATTGAGGTGCAAATGTAGGAGTTAAATTCACCAAACCAAACAGTTGTTAGGCAGACGCCTTTTTATTGCTTTTATGTTGAAAAATTGCGTGCTACCCCGTTGGATGGGTTATTTTTGCCACTTATCTGAAAACTCTAAACACCCTAATTAAATGAAAATTGCTGTTGTTGGCACAGGCTACGTTGGCCTTGTTACAGGAACGTGTTTTGCCGAAACCGGTAATACTGTTACCTGTGTGGACATCGATCCGGAGAAAGTAAAAAAATTAAGCAGTGGGAAGATCACAATTTACGAACCCGGTCTCGAGCAGTTGTTTGAGCGCAACCTTGCGCAAAAACGTCTATCCTTCACCACCAATCTGGCAGAAGGGATTAAAGATGCTCAAATTATTTTTCTGGCTTTACCAACACCACCCGGAGAAGACGGCTCGGCCGATTTAAAATATATTTTGGGAGTTGCTTCGGACTTAGGTCCGCTTTTGAAACAATATACAGTTGTAATAGATAAGAGTACTGTGCCTGTAGGCACTGCAGATAAAGTTCGTGAAAGAATTGCAGCTAAAGCAACCGTAGAATTTGATGTGGTTTCAAACCCGGAATTTTTGCGCGAAGGCGTAGCCGTAGACGATTTTATGAAACCCGAGCGCGTGGTTATCGGAACAACCTCGGCCAAAGCAAGAAAAATAATGGAAACACTTTATGCGCCATTTGTTCGCCAGGGAAATCCGCTGGTGTTTATGGATGAGCGCTCAGCAGAGCTAACAAAATATGCCGCTAATTCTTTCCTTGCCACCAAGATTTCATTTATGAATGAAATTGCCAACCTGTGCGAATTGGTAGGAGCCGATGTAGACTCTGTGCGCAAAGGAATTGGTACCGATAGCCGGATTGGTAAGCGATTTTTATTTCCGGGCATAGGCTATGGCGGAAGTTGCTTCCCTAAAGATGTACAGGCTCTGGCCAAATCTTCGGCCGATGTGCACTATGATTTCAAAATCTTATCTGCCGTAATGGAAGTAAATGCCGATCAGAAAACAAAACTGATACCCCGCATTAAAGATTATTACCGTGGCAACCTGAAAGGAAAAGTATTTGCTATGTGGGGCTTATCGTTTAAGCCACACACAGACGATATTCGGGAGGCCCCCGCGCTTTACAACATCGAAGAACTTATTAAGGCAGGAGCAATTGTAAAGGCGCACGATCCGGAGTCAATGGAAAATGTGCAACGGTTATTAGGGAATAAAATTCAGTTTACAAAAGACCTCTATGAGGCTGCCGAAGGGGCAGATGCTATATTCATAGCCACCGAGTGGCCTGAATTCCGCACACCGGATTTTGATAAAATATCTTCGCTGTTAAAAAGCAAAGTAATTTTTGACGGTCGCAATCTGTACGATCTGCAACAAATGAAAGATTTAGGATACACATACTTCAGCATCGGACGCGAAACAATTTATGGCTAAGAAGAGAGTATTGATAACCGGTGGTGCCGGTTTTTTGGGTTCGCATCTGTGCGATCGCTTTATTAAAGAAGGGTATTATGTAATTGCGATGGACAACCTGATTACGGGCGACCTGCGCAACATTGAACACTTGTTCAAGCATCCCGATTTAGAATTTTATCATCACGATGTTTCGAAGTTTGTACACGTGCCAGGCGAGCTGGATTACATTCTTCATTTCGCCTCCCCGGCCAGCCCGATTGATTATTTGAAAATTCCAATCCAAACATTGAAGGTAGGTTCACTCGGTACACACAATCTTTTGGGATTAGCCCGCGCCAAAAAAGCGCGTATCATCATTGCTTCAACTTCAGAAGTATATGGCGACCCTACCGTGCATCCGCAAACAGAAGAATACTACGGCAACGTAAATACAGTTGGCCCGCGCGGTGTGTACGATGAAGCCAAGCGTTTTCAGGAAGCCATTACTATGGCATACCATACGTTTCATGGATTGGAAACCCGCATTGTGCGCATCTTTAACACGTATGGCCCACGTATGCGGCTAAACGATGGTCGTGTGTTACCTGCATTTATTGGTCAGGCTTTGCGCGGTGAAGACCTTACTATTTTTGGCGATGGTTCTCAAACCCGTTCGTTCTGTTATGTAGATGACCTGGTGGAAGGCATTTATCGTTTGCTGATGTCGGACTATGCACAGCCGGTAAACATTGGCAACCCCAGCGAAATCACCATAAAAGAATTTGCAGAGGAAATAATTAAGCTAACCAACACCACACAAAAGGTTGTGTATAAAGATTTGCCGAAAGACGATCCGAAGCAACGTCAGCCTGATATAACCAAGGCAAAACAAATTTTAGGTTGGGAACCGAAAGTTTCCCGCGCAGAAGGATTAAAGATTACCTACGAATATTTTAAGTCATTGCCCACAGAAGTGCTTTACCAGCGCGACCACAAGAGTTTTGATGGGTATAACAAGTAATCGAGTTTAATATTACAGCTATGCTGCTTATCGAGTTGTCAACCGCTTAACAGAAGAATCAGGCGGAGGTTGCTCCACTCCCAGTTTCGATTTGGCACAAGTTGTGGCTTTGCCTTCCTATGGGCAGTAACCAAGGGATTGAAATTATCTACAGAAATTGGTACAACCCTTTATACGATCATTGTGTCTAAAGAATAAAAAAAACTTTTTATGAAACTCACTTGGAAGGCATTCACTATAATTATAACTGTACTATTACTCAGTTCATTTTCAGGATGCGACCCTAATATTCACAAGCCGTCTGACCATCCGTGCAACTTCCCTGATTTGGATGCCGAAATCAATCTAAGAAGTCCGCAATGGTATAAGATAATAGATAAAGTAACATCTGTAAATCTTGTGGATATAACTACCGATGCAATCATACACAGGGATAGTGTTGTTTTGTACGATGACCATTTTGAAGAAATCCCTCCATCAAATAGATATTTTATTGATAACTGGGTTTATACTAACCTAGAACCATATAAGGACGTTCCCTTCCATGATCCGCAAGCCTTGTTAGACCTGACTGAACGCACTTTTTATTTAAAAACATCTTACAACGACATTGATACAATCAGGATTGTTTACAAACAGTGCCTCATTCATGAAATATACTTCAACGGCCTGGACACCAGAAGACCAGCTAATGACCCACATGAAGGCTACACAACTTTTTATTTCAAAAAATAATATCCATAACTCCCAATGATTATGAAAAAGGTCTATCCCTTGTTATCGGCAATGTTATTACTAACATTGCAAATCCTTTTTGCCCAAGTGCCTTAACTTATGCCGAGTGGGTCTGTCCCACTTACATTGCCCCCGTACGAAGAGCCTGGTGGCGGGTGTTCCACGCCCAATCTTGACTCGGCACAGGCTGTGGCATTACCCTACTACGGCAATAACCAGGTAATTGAAAACTACCTGGTACAGAATGGATATGATAACCTGCCTTACATTTCATTTCCTTCATCACCGGCACTTCGCACCACTGGCAGTAGTACCAGTTTTTTGGAACCCAATTTCCTTATTCCAATAAATGTTTATATCTATCGGGATGGAGGCAATAATCCCAACTCCTCTATTACAGAGATTCAAGCAAGAGAAATTGCATGTATGGTGAACACAATATACCGCGATGCAAGCACGGCCATCCAGTTTTATGTGAACCGCGTGGAGTTTGAGGCTAACAATTTTTTCAATCAGGAAGTGTCCACCAACTTGCATGTATATGATCTATGGTCGCGCAAGCGGTATATACCAGACAACAGCAAAGGGATTAACGTACACTTTATACGCTATAACAATGAACCGCAAAGTGGTTTGGGCAAGGCCAGCCTTCCGCATTACCCCGTACTTCCCTATACACATTATTCATGCTATGTGAGAACACACAATAACCCTGCTGGTACACAACGCAATGCCGAAAATATAGCCGCAACCCTTGCCCACGAAATTGGCCATACACTTGGTTTATTGCACACGCACCATCCCGGCCGATTACCATCACTTGCCTTTAAGAATGAAGAAAACGCAACCATCTCTAACGGATGCTACCAGGAGTCGGTAAGTCGCGTAAAACGCAACTACTGGTATGATGGATGTTTAGGCACGGACAACAAATTGAAATGCGAAATCAACGGTGATTTTCTATGTGATACGGATGCTGATCCGAATCAAATTGACAATGTAACAGGTTGTGTTTATAATCATCCTGCCAGTGGCGATTTCCGTGAAGACAACTGGGGTGATCTATGGACACCTCCAACCCGCAATGTAATGTCTTATACAACAGCTGATTGCCGGGATGAATTTTCACGACATCAGACGGGTATCATGTGGATGCAAATGCCACATCTTAAAAACTTTATCAATTACCAGGTACCACAGATTACTTCAAGTTCAAATATAGTATGTACGGGCAGTGGTCTTCAATTCGCATTATCAGGTACTCTTCCTAACGATGCTGACGTAACATGGGAAGCAGAGCCTGCATATCTTTTTAGCGTATCTGGTGGTACAGGGGCATCGGCAACATTAGTGGCTGCCAATTCTAATGTGCGGGGAACAGGGACGATAATATTTACATTAATCGGGCCAGGCAATTGCTTCATAGCACGCATACAAAAAAGTGTATGGGTGGGTATGCCATCTGTAGATGTTATCAATTTTACCAACAGCGAGAACGAAGGTATGTACTTCTGCTCCAACAGTTACGGCAATTATTTTGAACTCGAATCAGAAACACCTACTTCCTATTTTCAGGCGCGGCTGTTGGATGTAACCGGGCAAACGGTGCTTTATACATCGCCCACAAATTACCAGGCCAACGCACCCTACCTATGGAGTTATTACCCCTCGGGCAATGGCTACTATATATTTGAAGCCAGAGGAACCAATGAGTGCGGTTCAGCCAGTTGGGTAGGAACTGAAATAGAATATATTGACTGTGGCGCATATGGTATGTTTACTGTTTATCCTAACCCTACAGCAAATACACTCACTATAGAAAATGTCAGGAAACGAAACGGCAAGGGAGCACAATCTATCTGTGTGGAAATTGTGAATGGTGGGGATGGCGCTTTGGTATTCTCGCAATCACTTAATCTTGACGAACGTCCAATCCAGATAAACACCTCAGGTATCCCAAACGGATACTACCTGCTAAAGGTGGCTATTGGTGAAACAGTAGAGTTTAGAAGAATAAAAATCGAGCACTAACTAAATCCCAGGGTTTGCTTTTCTACAAAAAGCATTTACCTTTGCACCACTTCTTGAAAAAATTCAAAAGAGGGGACCCAAAAGTCCCCTCTTTGTTTATACAAGTTTTAATGGATATCGCGCAAAAAATACGGGAATTGGCAGAATCACACCTTACCGATGCATCGCATTTTGTGGTAGATGTGGTTATCAGTAAACATAAGCCGCACAAGGTTTCTGTTTTTCTGGATGGCGATAAGGGCATTACCATCGATCATTGTTCTGATTTAAGCCGCGCATTATCTGAAGACCTTGATAAACTGGATTTGATTAAAGAGAACTACATGCTGGAAGTAGGCACACCAGGTCTTGATCAACCGCTGAAACTGAAACGCCAGTTTGTTAAAAATATCGGGCGTGGATTAAAAGTGGTACGCAAAGACAAATCCATCTGGCAAGGTAAACTAACCGCAGCTACAGATGGAGGAGTAACTCTTGAAGCAGAAGAGAAAGTAAAAGGTAAGAAAACAGAACTTAAAACGGTAGAAATACCCTATAGTGAAATAGAAAAAGCAATTGTAATGGTTTCGTTTAAATAGTTAACAACTATGGATGCATCAACACTGATAGAATCGTTTGCAGATTTTGCCAAACAAAAAAACATCGACCGCCCTACTATGATCCGGATTCTGGAAGACGTGTTCCGGAATATGATTCGTAAAAAATACGTGGAGGACGATAACTTCGATATTATCGTAAATGCCGATAAGGGTGATCTTGAAATCTGGCGCTTCCGCGAAATTGTGGACGACAATTCAGAAGACATTTGGGAGCACGATAAAATCAGTTTGACAGAAGCTCAAAAAATTGAAGCCGACTTTGAAGTAGGTGAAGAGGTAGCCGAGCAGATTTACCTGGAAGATTTTGGCCGTAGGGCTGTAACCACCGCGCGCCAAACGCTTATGCAAAAGGTAAAGGATCTTGAAAAAGATATTTTATATCAAAAATATAAAGACCTGGTGGGAGAGATCATTACCGGAGAGGTTTATCAGGTGTTGAGCCGCGAGGTATTATTGATTGATGCCGAAGGAAATGAAATCTCTATTCCGCGCAACGAGCAAATTCAAAAAGACCGTTACCGCAAAGGCGAAAATGTGCGGGCTGTAGTACATAAGGTTGACATGGTGAATGGCAGCCCTAAAATTATCTTATCGCGTACGGCCCCTGCATTTGTAGAACGTTTGTTTGAACAGGAAGTACCCGAAGTGTATGATGGTCTTATTACCATAAAGAAAGTAGTACGTGAACCAGGTGAACGCGCTAAAGTAGCTGTAGAATCATACGATGATCGCATTGATCCGGTAGGGGCATGTGTGGGTATGAAAGGTTCCCGCATTCATGCCATTGTGCGCGAGTTGCAGAACGAAAACATTGATGTAATCAACTATACCGAAAACCTGGAGTTGTACATACAACGGGCACTTAGTCCGGCAAAAATTGTAAGCATCAAAATCGATAAAGAAAACAGCCGGGTATCGGTATTTCTAAAACCCGATCAGGTATCGTTGGCTATTGGTAAAGGCGGGTTAAACATAAAGCTTGCCAGCCGTTTGGTGGGTATGGAAATTGATGTGTTCCGCGAAACTGATGGCGAACAGGAAGAAGATGTTGATCTGGACGAGTTTGGCGATGAAATTGAAAGCTGGGTGATTGATGAACTCAAGCGCATTGGGCTTGACTCTGCCAAGAGTGTACTTAATCTGAACAAAGAAGAATTAGTACGCAGAACCGATCTGGAAGAAGAGACAATTGATAGTGTATTGGGCGTGCTTAAGAAGGAATTTGAATAAGGCGTAACGATAATAAAATCGAAGTAAAATAATTAAAATAGCGATATTTGGCGCATGGCAGAAGATAAAGGCATAAGACTGGGGCAGGCATCTCGCAAACTCAATGTGGGGCACAACACCATTTTGGATTTTTTGGCCAAAAAGGGGTTTAGTGTAGAGAATAATCCCAATGCAAAGCTTACGGCCGAACAGTTTGCCATGCTTTCAAAAGAGTTTGCCTCATCGGCCTCCGAAAAAGCAGAGGCCTCGGGGCTAACCATTGGTATTAAACTTGCCGAGCCCACTCCGGCTAAAGTAGAACCGGAAGTGCTTGTGCGAAAAAAGACCGATGAAGAAGAAAGTGTTCTAATTAAAAACCTCGGTTCGAAAGAAATTGTTAAACCGAAAGAAGAGCCTAAAACAGAAAAAGTTGAAGTTGAGAAACCAAAACTGGAAGGCATTAAGGTAATTGGTAAGATAGAACTGGAACAAGAGAAGAAAAAACCGGCTAAGAAAGAAGAGAAGGAAAAAGTAGAAGTTGTTGAAAAGCCTAAGGCAGTAAAAGAACCAGTTGTAGAGAAAGTAGAGCCGCAACAACCCGAACTTGAAACCATTAAGGCTAAAGCCGATAAGTTGCAAGGCCTGAAGGTTGTGGATAAGATTGCGTTACCGGTAGAGAAGAAAAAAGAGCCTGTAGCTTCTTCTGATCTTAACAAAACCAATGCACAGAAACGTCCACGCAAGAGATTAGATACGGGTAGGCCGGTGGCTCCTTCGGGCGGAAACCAGCAACGCGGTCAGCAAAAATCATTTCCGCAACGCCAGCAGAAAGCTGAACCCACAGATAAGGAAATTCAGGATCAGATTAGGGCTACGCTAGCCAAGCTAAGCGGCAATCAGAAAAAAGTAACAGGTGCCAAGTATCGCAAAGAAAAACGACAGGCTATTTCCGATGCCGAAGAAGAGCGCTTGTTGCAAGAACAGGAATCGTCTAAAACACTTAAGGTAACTGAATTTATTTCGGCTAACGACCTGGCTTCGTTGATGAACGTTTCAGTAAACGATGTAATCTCAACCTGTATGGGTTTGGGAATGTTTGTGTCCATTAATCAACGGTTAGATGCAGAAGCAATTACTGTAATTGCCGATGAATTTGGGTACGATGTACAATTTACATCTACCGAAGAAGAGGTAGAGGTTGAACAAGAACAGGAAGCAGAAGAAGATTTACAACCCCGTGCCCCTATTGTTACCATTATGGGTCACGTAGACCACGGTAAAACTTCTTTGCTCGATTACATTCGTAAAACAAAAGTTACAGCATCAGAAGCCGGGGGTATTACACAGCACATTGGGGCATATGATGTAACTACCAAAAACGGAAACAAGATTGCATTCTTAGATACACCCGGACACGAAGCGTTTACGGCCATGCGTGCGCGTGGCGCAAAACTTACCGACATAGCTATTATTGTGGTAGCTGCCGATGATGATGTGATGCCCCAAACCAAGGAAGCAATTAACCATGCACAGGTTGCGGGAGTTCCGATTATTATTGCGATTAATAAAATTGATAAACCCGGAGCAAACCCCGAAAAAGTAAAAGAGTCACTTTCTAAGATTAATATTCTGGTTGAAGACTGGGGAGGTAAATACCAGTGTCAGGCCATCTCCGCTAAAAACGGGCAAGGCATAGACGACTTGTTGGAAAAAGTATTACTCGAGGCAGAGATCCTTAACCTTAAAGCAAACCCGGATAAAGCCGCTGTGGGCTCAATAATAGAAGCTTCATTAGATAAAGGCCGCGGGTATGTAACTACTTTAATGGTTCAATCCGGAAGTCTTAGTGTGGGCGATGTAATGGTGGCGGGCTCAAACTTTGGCCGTGTAAAAGCCATGTTTGATGATACCGGAAAGCGGGTACAAAAAGTAGGGCCGTCTACACCTGTACAGGTTTTAGGTTTAGATGGCGCGCCTCAAGCAGGCGAAAAATTTCAGGTAATGGAGAGCGACCGCGAAGCACGGGAATTGGCAAACAAACGAGGTCAGATATTGCGCGAGCAAAGCATCCGCACCAAGAAGCACATAACACTTGATGAAATTGGAAGACGCCTGGCTATCGGTTCATTCAAACAATTGAATGTGATTGTGAAGGGTGATGTGGATGGTTCTGTAGAGGCGTTATCGGATTCTTTACTTAAACTTTCTACCGAGAAGGTGGCGGTTGCTATTATTCACAAAGGAGTTGGCCAGATATCAGAATCTGATGTGTTGCTGGCTTCTGCATCAGATGCAATTATCATTGGTTTCCAGGTACGCCCTTCTGCAACAGCCCGCAAAGTTGCTGAAAACGAAGAAATAGAAATTCGCTTATACTCCATCATTTACGATGCCATCGATGAGATCAAGGCAGCGATGGAGGGTATGTTAGAGAAGGAAATGGAAGAGGTGATTGTAGGTAATGCCGAAGTACGTCAGGTATTCAAGATTTCTAAAGTGGGTACTGTGGCAGGCTGTATGGTTACCGATGGTTACATTAAACGAAGCAATCCTATCCGCTTAATTCGTGAAGGTATTGTGGTATACTCGGGCGAGATGACAGCCCTGAAACGGCATAAAGACGATGCCAGTGAGGTAAAATTTGGTTTCGACTGCGGTATAAGCATCAAGAACTTTGCCGATATTAAGGAAGGCGATGTAATAGAAAGCTACGAGAACCGCGAGGTGAAGAAGAGTTAGATTACCAGATAGCAACAAAAAAAGCCTGATCAAATTCGATCAGGCTTTTTTGTTGTATTCAAATGAGCAGATCAGAATTTAACCTCTGGCGCTTTTTCAGCCCCTTCTTCAGCTTTGAAATATCCTTTCTCTGTGTAACCGCCAATGTTGGCAATTAGACTACGCGGAAACCCAACGATAGCGCGGTTGTAGCTACCCACTGCATCGTTAAATCTTTTACGCGAAACAGAAATTCTGTTTTCAGTTCCTTCCAACTGTGATTGCAAATCCAAAAAGTTTTGGTTCGCTTTTAAGTCGGGATAGTTTTCGGCTACAGCCAACAGTCTTCCCAAGGCTGAGTTCAACCCGCCCTGTGCTTGTTGAAATGCCTGAAGGTTTTCGGGTGTAAGGTTGGAGGCATCAATTTTTACCTGCGTAGCACTGGCTCTGGCTTCTACTACTTTGGTAAGAGTTTCCTGCTCAAAATCCGCATACCCTTTTACAGTATTCACCAGATTTGGGATCAGGTCGCTTCTGCGTTGGTAGTCCGACTCTACATCGCCCCAGGCCTGTTTCACCGTTTGATCGAGGCGCGCCATACCATTATACATGCTGATACCCCAGATAACCAGTAATCCGAGAAAAATCCAGATTCCGAATTTCTTTAAAATTTCCATAGTCAGTTTTTTTTGAATTGCGAAGGTAGTGGCTGTAAGCGGTAAGCGCAACTTTTAGCCATTCGATAACCATATCCTCACTATCCCAAATGGATTCCTGCATTCGCTTGAGTGCGGCCACTTCGCCACCGGTATAGGTAATTACACTTCGTGCATCGGGTTTTAGCATTGGGTAATCCTAAATCCTGAACGGATGGAATTTTATCTGTGTTGATATCTGGTAGGCTTTACTTTGGGTTCATCAAAAGGTAATCGAACAATCAGGTTGCGTTCAACTGCTTTTCGAAAAGTGGAGAATTGATCGGGCAGCTTGTGGATTTCAAAGGTAAATTGGTTGGAGAAGAAGAGTTGTGGTCCTCGAAAGTCGTGAATGCAATATTTCTTAGGGTTAGGTTATGGAGCAACGTCCCCGGAAATCCGACTTTCTTCATCGGTTATTTCAGAACCTGTAAAAACATCAGAATCCTGATTTTTGATACAAATTTCAGGTATAACAAACTCAGGTAAACCAATTTTTACAATCAGATTAGAACCTTTTGCTCACAAATTTTCCCATAAGGCGGTAAAGGATTCAATCAGGAATTGGGCGCGGAAAGATCCCGTTTGTGGAAAGCCAAGTTTGTGAAATCCAACTGACGAGGATCGAAAATGTAAAGTGGAATTACTTGAGCGCCTTGCTGGGAGGCATCGTTCCAGGTTTCGTTGTCGCGTAAGCGAAGATCGTTTTTAAAACAAACCAGAATTTTTCGAGGCATTAATGATAAACCCATATAACCTTGAATTGGTTTAACAAAAATGACCTATGAGGTGGAGTTTGCCCGAGAACGGAAAGGCGTTGGAGTTGTGTTTTTATATAGATTTTTGAAGTTCTTGCTCTCGATATAGTCCTTTCTTGTTTTATTACTTTGAAAAGCAATAAATAAAGAAGACCGTCTTTGAAGGCGGTCTTCTTTATAGCGACAAATCTTACCTACTTAGCTAACCCCTACTATTCCAAGAACAACTCCAACACAGAACCAGATAATCATTGCACCGAGTAGGCCAAAACCTCCTTGAGTGTTTTTCATCTCTTTTGAGTTCATTTTTTTCATAAGTAATTTTAGTTAAATTTTTATGACGCAATTTCCATACCGACATAATTAATTTTCGTTCATGAGAAAAGCAACAATACTCTGGTTAATTTTATTTTCTATAGGCACTAGTCATGCGCAAATTAAGGTTTCGGGAATTGTTTCAGATTTGAATACTGGTAGACCGCTTGCTTATGCTCATGTTTATCAGTATTCAAATAGTTCTATTGGGACAATTACTAATAATGAGGGCTTTTTCTCTCTTTTCTTGCCTTCCATAAAGGATTCCTTGTCAATAAGCTTTGTAGGTTATAAGACCAAGTTAATTCGTTTAGACGAAATCGAATTTTTTGATGACCTCTCCATTCGCCTAGAAGAATCTCCAAATGAATTGAAGGAAATACTAGTTTATGCAAAAGATACTTTGAATGAATTTTTGAAAAAAGTTTACAGTAAAATCCCTGATAACTACCCCAAAGAGAATTTCTTGATAAAGGGCTATTATCGTGAAACAAATTTGCTACAACCGACTAATCAGTTTGTTTATTTTTCTGAAGCTAAAATTGAATTTTTTAGCCCCTCTTATACAAATATTATCTCTAAATACGGCCCCGTAAGAATTATAGAAGGCGGTAAGGTTGAGGTTGAAAATAGATATTCGTACTCTAACATCCATTTTTTTGCTGGCCTTTATTCTCCTCAGCGATTTGACTTCGTTCGAGAAGAATTTGAGTTTATAAAGCCCGCGCTTCTTAATAAATATGAATATGAAGTTGACAAGTTTTTTGATTTTGAAGGTAGACCTACAATTGCTATCGCTTTCAAACCTAAGACGGATGGACTTTACCAAGGGAAACTGTTTATTGACCAAACAACACTCGCTTATGTTAAATGTGATTTTGAATTGTCATTGGTTGGGTTAAAGAAAGAGAATGCGGTAAGAATAAGCTCTTTTAGTTATCAAAGCCGAAACTATATTACGCAATACAAAATAGGAAAAGACAGTAGATGGCATGTCTGGTTCGCCATTCAAGATGGAAAAGGCACAAATAGTAAATACAAAACGGAGTTAAGATATACAAATGAATTCATTTCAACTGAAGAAGTGCAAGTTGATAACAATCCTATCCCCGATTCAGAAGCAGTTCCCTATTATTCATTTTATACTTCTCAGGAAAATAAGTTCAATAATGATTATTGGAAGAAACCAGAAACATTTGCACGTGTATCAAAATCTGATTCAGCAATTAAATTTCTTTTTAAAGACTTATCCCAAAAGCAATTAATAAATGAAGACCCTATAAATCAAAAGAATAGACAAAATGCGGGTTTTAAGAAAAATTTTCTAAAGATAAGCTCAAAACTATCATCAGGAATATCGTTTACTTTTGTTCCTCTGTACCAGAAAACAGGAATTTACAGTTTATCTTCTGCGAATTTTCTTACCGTTTCGAAAGAAATAGGTGACATAGGCAAAACGGCATTAGGGATTGATATCAAGTATTATCTGAACAATAATTATTGTTTCATCCTCCAGAGTTACGGCAACATTAATTCTAACTCGTCTATGTCTATGGCTAGCCTTGGATTACAAGTTTCGAAAAGATTACTAGGTTGGAAAAGACCTTTATACCTTGAGCCAGGTCTGCATGTTTATTATTCAACTAGTGAAGTCACACTAGGAAGTACGGTTGCAACTAACACTTTAAGTAGTTCGGGTGTAACATTTAAAACAAATGAAAAAATGTTCTTAGGTACAGGGCAGGAAAATTGGGGTTTATCTGTTTCTGGAGAACTTATTTACAAATTTCATTCTCGTTTCAGCATTTTTGCAAAAATAGCAAGTTCATTCTATGTTGACAAAACCGACCGTATTGTTTTAAGAAAAAATGAACAATCCTTTTTTGGCTCAAATAAGGCTTTAATGCTAAACTTAAAATCAAATGATGCTTTGCTTCTAATAGATAACAATGTGTTAGTGAAATCACCAACTGGCTATAATGAAATTCAGTTCATCATTAATACTGGCCTTCGCTTTGGGTTGTTTAGATAAATAGAATAAAAAGGAGCCAAATAATGGTGAGGAAAAGGAGAGAAAATAAAAATGTTGTTTTTTTGTTCAATAAAGTAGATAGGATGCCGTTTAAAGAAATCATATTAAAACTGGAGGCAATATTCTTCGATTGGACTATCAGAATTTTACCAGTCCAAACTTTTAAAAATTGTTCGCGATTTGTTTTTAAAATTTTGCCTCGATTGGGGTCCATATAAGTAACCTCTTCATTATCAATCCCATTAATGACTACGAAATGAGGTAAAAATCCCATCAACTTAATATGAGCTATTATCGGACTTTTAATGCTAACAAGGCTTTCATAATCGGAAAAATATCCATCTGCCTCTAAATTATATTTTTCAAATATTTGTGATAGCTCACTGAAGCTATAGTATCCGATTTTAAGTGGGTGTATTTTTTTTATTGATGCTAGATTTTGGTCTATATTAAAGTGGAATAAAACTGATTTCACACAAGCTACCCCGCAATCAGTAATGTCGGTTTGTTTTACTATTGAAATCATTTAACTGATATTTCTCCCGAACGCACCAAATGTTTGTGAGAAATTGTAATTTTTGAATTGGACACGTGCTGCCTCATCAATGAAAAGTTATAAACTTTTTTCTTTTAAGAAACCAGATTTTTCTCCATCAGAAACTCAGCAATCTGCACGGCATTGGTGGCTGCACCTTTGCGCAGGTTATCAGACACCACCCACATGTTTAAGGTATTGGGTTGAGATTCGTCTCTGCGCAAGCGCCCCACAAAAACTTCATCCTTACCATGCGAGTTAATAGGCATAGGATAGATGTTATTCTTTACATCGTCTTGTACAATAACACCCGGAGTATTCTCTAACATCTCGCGTACATCTTTCAAATCGAAGTCGGTATGGAACTCAACATTCACCGCCTCAGAGTGGCCACCAATTGTAGGAATGCGAACCGTGGTGGAGGTAACTCCAATGGTTTGATCTTCCAGAATTTTTCGGGTTTCATTTACCATCTTCATTTCTTCTTTGGTGTACCCGTTGTCGAGAAAGGAATCAATATGAGGTAATGCATTCATATCGATTTTGTGCGGATATACTTTAATGCCATTGACAATACCCTGGCGTTCTTCCATCATTTGCTGAACTGCATCTTTACCCGTACCGGTTACAGACTGGTAGGTAGAAACCACAATGCGTTTAATCTGGTATTTCTTATGCAAAGGAGCAAGTGCCATTACCATTTGAATGGTAGAGCAGTTGGGATTAGCGATAATTAAATCTGCGCTGGTTAGCGCGTGTCCGTTTATCTCGGGAACGATCAGTTTTTTGGTTGGATCCATACGCCAGGCCGAAGAATTATCGATTACCACGGTGCCCTTTTCGGCAAACTTAGGTGCCCATTCTAAAGAAGTGCCACCACCGGCTGAAAAAATAGCAACATCCGGAGCTATTGCTAAGGCATCCTCCATACCAATAATGGCATACTCCTTACCCTTAAATTTTATCTTTTGGCCTACCGATTTGGGGGAAGCAACTAAAAACAATTCATCAAATTCTACCTGGCGCTCTTCCAGCACCCTTAACAATTCCTGGCCTACCAGGCCGGTTGCTCCTACTACTGCTAGTCTCATTTTCTTTGTATTTTTAGAGAGACGCAAACATACTTTATTGGTCGCATGCGATGAAAAAAATATTCATCATACTCCATACTCTTTTTTATGCAAGCGTTTGTGGTGCCCAGGTATCAGACGATTTCTCTGACGGAAACCTAACGAACAATCCGGAGTGGATACCCGATATGCCCGGCAACTGGGTAGTGGAAAATGGCCAGCTGCGATCAAATGTATCGGTGGCTAATAGTGCTTTTTACATTACCACGCCTTCAGCGAAAGCCACAGAAGCGCAATGGGAGTTCTGGACTAATCTCCAGTTTAATACTTCCAGTGCTAATTATGCCGATGTGTTTCTGATGGCCGACCAGGCTAACTTGTTAAGCGCAACTCTGAATGGCTACTTTGTGCGGATTGGTGGAACACCGGATGAAATCAGCTTATACAAAATTGTTAATGGCATAGCCACTATACTGATTAACGGAACAGATGGCGTTACAAACTCGTCAAACAATACGGTACGTATTAAAGTAATCCGCGATGCAGATAACAACTGGACACTGCAGCATGATGCCACCGGAGGCACCCATTATTTTGAAGAAGGAACAGTTGTTGATAATACCTTTACAGCTTCTTCCTATTTTGGAATACGCATTCAGCAATCAGCTTCCGGCTTTTTTAACCGGCATTTCTTTGATGATATTTATGCAGGTGAAATCATTCAGCCGATACCGGTTTCTTACAAAGATGTAATTCTAACCGAAATCTTTGCCGATCCCTCGCCTCAGGTGGGGTTGCCCGATGCTGAGTTTGTGGAAATTTATAATCGGAGTACCAACTCCATTAACCTTGCCGGATGGAAGTTTACAGATGGCAGTTCTACGGCTACGCTAACATCGCGAATACTTTTACCGGGGCAGTATCTTATTCTGGCTTCCAATACAAGTGCTGCTTTGTACAGTTCGTTCGGGAATACACTGGGGGCCTCCAACTTTCCAACCCTAAACAATGCAGGCGAAGCGCTGATGTTGCGCGCACCCGATAATACATTGATTGACTCGGTGAACTTTAACACCACATGGTATCGCGATGAGGATAAGAAAGAAGGCGGCTGGACATTGGAGTTGATTGATGTAAACAACCCTTGCGGGGAAGAAGACAACTGGACAGCAAACGAAACGCTACAAGGCGGCACACCCGGCTACGTAAATTCGGTTAATACCAACAAACCGGATGTTACCGGGCCGCAGTTGGTATCGGTTACCGTAACCGGAACACAGGAACTGCTGCTAACCTTTAACGAAAAACTCGAAAAGCAAATCTCTAAAACCGATTTTGAAACAGAGCCGGCTGTTGAAATAGAATCGGTGTTGTTTACATCAGCATCCTTGCGACAGGTAAAATTAAATCTGGCTGGGCAATTACAGTCCAGAAAACTTTATATGATTAAAGTTGTTCATGTTCGCGATTGTGCCGGCAACAGTATTCAGGAAATGCATAATCAAAAAACATTTGCATTATCCGAGGCTGCAGAACCAGGCGATGTATTACTGAATGAGATTCTTTTTAATCCCCGCCCCGGAGGAGTTGATTTTGTAGAGATTGTGAATACATCAGACAAGTACATTAATCTGAAAAACTGGGGACTTGGCAACTATGAAAATGAAATTGTTCTCAACACAAGAATATTAAGTACACAAGACATTGTTCTTTCGCCAGGGGCATTTTTAGCCATTACCCCTGATGGGGTTATCCTTAAAAATCATTACCCGTTAGGTATCGAATCGAACTTTCTGATTGCAACTATTCCTGCTATGAATGACGATGCCGGGTCAATTGCACTGATCTCTGATACGGGAATCAAACAAGATCACCTGATGTATAATGACGATTTTCATACACCCATTTTAAAAGATACTGAAGGAATTTCGCTGGAACGGATTTCCACAGCTGAGATGGCTGCAAACCGGAGTAACTGGAGATCGGCCAGCAGTGCAGCAGGCTTTGCTACACCCGGGTTCATTAATTCCAATTCAAAGCCCCATGCTATGGGTGATGAAGAGAAGATAACCATTGATCCTGAAATCTTCTCACCGGATAGGCCCGGTCAGGATTTTGCACAGATACGGTACAAGTTTGAGCAAACGGGCTGGGTAGCGAATATTAAAATTGCGGATCAGCAGGGTCGCGTAATAAAAACACTAGCCAACAATGAAACCCTTGGGCACGAGGGTTTCTTCCGGTGGGATGGCGACCGGGAAGATGGCACCTGGGCCCGTATGGGCTATTACTTTGTCTGGTTTGAGGTATTTCAATTGGATGGCCAGGTAAAAACGTTTCGCAAACGGGTAGTAATAGCAAGATAAAGCTGAGTTAAATCATCGTTTCATTCGATTACATATTGGGCAGTACATTTTTTGTTTCAGCCCGTACCCCGTATTTTTGCCCAACTTTTTTAAAACCCTAATTAAGGAACTAGTTTATGGCCAAATCAAAGAAAAAACCAGCCAAGCCTGCTAAAAAGGCTGCTAAGGCTAAACCAACAGCAAAGGCAAAAAAGACTGTAAAGGCTAAAAAGGCAGCAAAAAAAGCTCCTGCCAAAAAGGCCGCTCCTAAGAAGGTAGTGGCTAAAAAAGTTGCGCCTAAGGCTGCCCCCAAGAAAGTGGTTAAGCCCAAAAAAGAGGTTAAGCCCGTTCTTAAAAAAGCGGCCGAGCCAGCACCTAAAAAAGAGCACAGGCCAATAGCTCCTCCTATTAAATTATCGCCATCACAACTCAATATTTTTCCCATCATTAACCAGCGGCCCATTGCGCATAAGCCTGCTAAGACGGTAGTGGTAAATGAAGATAAAACGCGCTACAGCGATGATGAATTGAAAGAGTTTGAAACATTGATTAATGGCAAGCTGGATAAGGCCCGCGAAGAGTTTCGCATTTTGAAGGAGACCCTTAATCGGAATAACGATGCCGGTACCGATGCTACCTCGGGTGGCAACACTAAAGTATTGGAAGACGGAGCCGAAACAGCTGAGAAAGAAAATCTGAGTCAACTGGCGGCCCGCCAGCTTAAATATATTACCAACCTCGAAAACGCATTAATTCGGATTAAGAACGGAACATACGGGATATGCTCCGTTACAGGCAAACTGATTCCGAAAGAGCGATTGATTGCCGTGCCGCACACCACGCAATCCATCGAAGCTAAAATGATGAAACAAGATTAAAACAATATGGGCTGCCTCAAAAGGCAGCCCCCTCACCTTACTACAATGGATTTTCTACAGAACCACATCGAAGCATTAATTTTTTGTTCGCCCACCCCGGCAAAGGTTACCGATATTAAAGCCTGCCTTTCTGAGATGTTTAATGCCGATGTGCCTGAAGAAGACATAACCGGTGCGCTAAGCCGCATCGAAGAAAAATTTCAGGGAGAAGAGTACTCATTCCAGCTGTACAAAACCGGTGGCGGATATCAGTTTTTAACCAAACCCGCTTATCAGAGTAGCATTGGCATAATGCTAAAGCAACAATCTAAAAAGAGATTGTCCACTTCAGCTATGGAAACGCTTTCCATAATTGCTTACAAGCAACCCATTTCTAAAACCGATGTGGAAAACATTAGGGGTGTAAACTGCGATTATGCGGTTCAAAAACTTTTGGATAAAGGGTTAATCGAAATTTTAGGTAAGGCCGAAACAATCGGGCGCCCGATTCTTTATGGAACAAGCCCAAAATTTATGGAGTATTTTGGTATTAACGACATCAATGAATTACCTACGCCCAAAGACTTTACCAGCGAGGTAAATACAATTGGTGAGACCCCCGAAAACCAGTAACCATTTCGTTTTGTAAATCATCACGGAAGTAACAATCCGTTTCTGTACATTTAATTACGATCTTTAGTCAATAACGGATTGGCTACTTATTTAACCCATTAATTTATGGCACGCCCCAGGAAAACATCCGGCAAAACATCTTTTGGAAAACGTTCGGATGCGGAAAAGACCTTTCGCACCCGCAAGAAGGAAAAGCCGGAAGAGCGCGAGAGCAGGTCTTCGTTTAGCAAAAGAGGAAACTCAGGCAGTGCACGGTTTGGCCGATCAGAAAAACCAGCATTTAAGAAAAGAGAAGGTGGTGATCGTGCAGGCAGGTTTGAAAAGCGATTTGATGCGGATAACAGCAAACCATTTAGAAAAAAATCTTTTGAGGGAGAAGATAAACCACGATTTGAACGGAAGAGTGGTTTTTCGAAATCGCCCGGAAATTTTAGAGATAAAAAATCCGATCGCCCGGAGGGGAGAGGGTTTAATAAACCAAAAGAAGATCGTTTTGAAAAAAGAAGTTTTGGTGATTCGAAACGAGGCGATAAACCAGAATTTAAAAAGCGCAATTCTACCTTCAGCCGGGAAGGTTTTGATAAACCAAAATCGGATCGGTTTGAAAAGAAACGGTTTGGGGATTCAGCAGGTGGTGATAAATCTGAATTCAAGAAGAAACCCTTTAACCGTGCGGGTTTTGATAAACCACGAGGTGATCGTTTTGAAAAAAAGAGTTATGGAGACTCCGAGCAAAATGATAAACCCGAATTTCAAAAACGGAGTACAGGTCGCTTCGATTCGCGCTCATCTGGCCCGGCCCGGTTTTCAAAAAAGCCATTCGATAAGAAACCCCGCGAAGATGGGGAGAAATCGTTTAGCAAAGGCTCAAATTACGGACTGCCCTATAAACGTAAACCATTCAATAAAGAACGAGATGTAAAGTCAACCAGACGTTCGGCTGATGATAAACCCAAAACAGATTCAGATTTAATTCGCCTTAATAAGTTTATGGCAAACAGCGGGGTTGGCAGCAGACGCGAAGCCGATGAATTAATTAAGCTGGGCCTTGTAACTGTAAATGGCGAAGTGATTACGGAAATGGGTCACAAAGTAAAGCGAACGGACGAGGTACGCTATGAAGGCAAAAAACTGAAAGCCGAAAAGCCGGTTTATATTTTGCTGAACAAACCTAAAGGATTTATTACCACCACCGATGACCCCCAAGACCGGAAAACAGTAATGAGTATTGTGGCGAATGCCGGCCCCGAAAGAATTTATCCGGTAGGGAGATTAGATAGAAATACTACTGGTTTACTGTTGCTTACCAATGATGGCGATCTTGCCGATAAACTCACCCATCCATCATATAATGTAAAAAAGATTTACCGGGTAGAATTAGATAAACCAATCACGAAAAAGGATTTTGAAAAAATAAAGGAAGGAGTTTACCTGGAAGAAGGCCGCGCTATGGTAGATGATCTTGCTATTGTTGATGGGGACAATCAAACACTGGGAATTGAACTGCACATTGGCTGGAACCGAATTGTGCGAAGAATTTTTGAATCGCTCGGATATGAGGTGGAAAAACTGGATCGGGTTGTATATGCCGGGTTAGATAAAAAAGATTTGAACAGGGGTGAGTGGCGGTTTCTAAAACCCGAAGAGATTATTAAACTGAAGCATTTTAAATAGCCATACAGGCAGCTATTGATGCCAGTGCCGATAGCGATACGGTGGTATGTGTACGGAAGCCCGAATGCCTATGCGGGCTTTACTATTCTGGACAAAAAGATAACGGTTCAATCTGGGTGATCATCTTCGGGTTGGTTATGTATTTGAACTCCCTACAAACCAATCGGTGGGCACACAATTTACAACTCACGAGTTAACCCTGGGAGTAAGACTAGGGGTGCTGAGTTTTCACGACCTGGCAACTATCCGGGATTTTTAGAACCGCATTAGATTGTTCATTGCAAGGCTCCTTTTCTATCCGCCACTCGTATTCTTTATTTCATTTCCCCTTTTTTATCACTAAATAGAATTGCATTTAAACCTAACACCCGATGAACGCCAGCACTCCTCTGCAGCAGTTTCTGAAATGGGAAAAAGAAATTCCCAATCAGCTCTTTCTCCGTCAACCTTTTAATGGCCAATGGAAAACATGGACGTATCAGCAGGCCGGAGACGAAATAAGGCGTGTGGCCGGGGGCATTCAATCACTCAACTTCCCGAAAGGGAGTAACATTGCGTTGATTTCAAAAAATTGTGCGCATTGGGTAATGGCCGACCTTGCTATTATGATGGCCGGACATATTTCTGTGCCTCTGTACGCAACGCTTCCTGCTCCATCCATTCAACAAATTCTGGAACACAGCGAATCGAAACTGATTATCGTGGGTAAGCTCGATACTTATGATGCTCAGAAAGCCGGAATCCCCGGCAACGTGATAAAACTCGGTATAAGCACGTATGATGTTGCAGAACAAAATGACTGGGATCAATGGATTAAACAACATAGTCCAATAGCCGAACCTCATGTTTGGAAAGGAGATGACTTGCTTACTATCATGTACACGTCCGGGACAACCGGAAAACCGAAAGGCGTAATGCACAGCGCATCAGCATTCGATCGAACGGTTTCGCAGGGCTGTTCTGAACTGGGCATTCAACAACATCCGGTTGTATTTTCTTATCTGCCCATGAGCCACATTGCAGAACGCATGGGCATTGAGATGATGTGCATTTATCAGGGAGGAACATTCTCCTTCCCTGAAACGCTTGAATCGTTTCCAAAAAACCTGGCCGATACACAACCTACTCACTTCTTTGCTGTGCCACGTATCTGGGCAAAGTTCCAGGAGAAAATTTTAGAAAAGCTTCCGCAGAAAAAATTAGATACACTGCTTGCTATTCCATTAGTAAGTTCACTCATCAGAAATAAAGTGAAGAAGGGCCTTGGGCTTTCACGTGCCAAACAAATTTTTAGTGGCGCAGCCCCGATTTCTCCTGATCTGGTAAAATGGTTTGAAAAACTGGGTGTGCGTATTCTTCAGGCTTATGGAATGACAGAAGATTGTGTGTATGCCCACTTTAACCGCAATGAAGCTAACCGCCATGGTACGGTAGGCACTCCGTTACAAGGATTACTGGTAAAAATTGCCGAAGGTGGTGAAATACGGGTAAAGTGCCCCGGGCTAACCTTAGGATATTACAAAGAACCTGAACTAACCAAAGAATTGTTTGATGAAGAAGGCTATTTGAAGACGGGCGATCAGGGAGAAATTTCTGCAGATAAGTACCTGACTATAACCGGCCGGGTAAAAGATCAGTTTAAAACAGACAAAGGAAAATACATTGCGCCAACACCAATTGAAATGAAGTTATTGGCAAATACCAATGTGGAATTAGCCTGTGTGGTGGGTATGGGCATTCCGCAACCCATAGTTTTGGTTGTTCTCTCTGCGGCTGGCAAAGCCAAATCAAAAGAAGAGTTGATTAAAAGTCTGGAAAGTTCAATTCAGGAAATAAACCCGGGACTTGAGACGTATGAAAAACTGGAGAAGGTGGTGATTATGAAAACCGACTGGACTGTTGAAAATGGCTTGCTTACTCCAACCCTGAAAGTAAAACGCAACGAAGTAGAAAAAATTCATCTGCCTAAATATTCCACCTGGTATCATACACAATCTGGAGTGGTAGTGTGGGAGTGACGAAAGTCATCTTATAGTCTGATCCTTCTCATAGGGTATTGTTAGTAAGAAAACAATCTTTGATAAGAAACAAAGATTACTTACACATTAACCCATATAGCTATGAGAAAGCGAGAACTTGTAAACACCATTATGACACGGGATATTCATGTGGTGCAACTGGAAGATAAACTAACCGATGTACGGGAACTTATTCGCAAACACGGCATACGACATGTACCGGTTATTTATGGAAAGCAACTGGTAGGGATTATCAGCAAAACCGATTTGAACCGGTTAACCTTCAGCAGTTTGTTTGCCGGGCAGGATGATGCGGATGAAGCGGTTTTTGATATGCTTACCATCTCCCAGGTTATGTCGCACCGGCCAAGGGTGGTAAAAGCCAACGAAACAATAAAACAGGTTGCCGAAATTCTCTCTACCGAAGAGTTTCATGCTCTGCCCGTAGTAGATGATAAAGACGAAACCAAACTGGTGGGCATTGTAACCACTACCGATGTAATCCGGTATATGCTGGAACAATACTAAGTTGAAAGTGAGAAGCGAGAAGTTTAAAGTGGAAAGATCTAACCATCCACTTTTTACTTCTCACTTTCAACTTATCCCTACTTAAGTCTTGCTTTAAAAAACTCAAGCGTGTGCTTGTAGGCATCGGCCGTAAACCCGGTATTGAATTTAGGGTTGCTTGGGTTGGCAAAGGCATGATCGGCATCGTAAGCTTTGGTGGTTACTTTCTTACCGGCTGTTTTCATGTTAGCTTCAAACTTATCGATCATGTCTTTGTTAATCCATTGATCTTGTGTTGGCCAGATGTTCAGCACATCGGCATTTAATGTTTTCAGTCTTTCTACATCCGATTCGGGCATACCATAATAAATTACACAACCTGCTGCCTGTTTACCTGCAGTTAAGGTTGCCTGCATAGACTGGCCACCACCAAAGCACCAGCCAATGGTTCCCACTTTTGCATTCTTGCCGGCATATTCAAGAGCGCCCTTTACAATGGCGTTACCGCGATCTTGTTTAAACTCGCCCATATACTTACCGGCATCGGCTGCTACCGTGGCTAATTTGCCATCGTACATATCCAAAGCCAACACATTTACATTGCCCAAATCAGTATATAATTTTTCTGATTCACGTTTGATGTGATCATTCAATCCCCACCACTCCTGAAAAACAAAAATCCAGTTGTCGGTTTTCTTTTTGGCCATTATTAAATAAGCGTTGGCCTCCTTTCCATCGGGGGTTTTAAACGTGATCATTTTACCCACTTCGCTTTGGTGCACATACGGCAGCGGATCGGGGTGAGACATAGTGAAGTTATCGTCTTGCGCAAACAAGGCAAACTTCTCGGTGGGTGAAGTATGGCAAATGGTAATGCCATCGTTTAGCGACAACTGCTGGGCTCGCACAGCAAACACAGTCATCAGAAGCAATACAGTGAATCTGGTTTTCATAGGTTATAAGTTAATGAAGTGATTTAATCTTTCAATTGACCCGTCAATACGCGGTCGTACGTTATGTAATCGGTATTTACAGGTTCATAGCCTTTCTGTCGCAACAACATCGCTACCTGCCCGCGGTGGTAGCTGCCATGATTTACCAGGTGAATCATGATTTGCTCTACATTGGTTTCGTAATAATCGCCCACATAGTTTTTGTATTTAAGCACCCGGTTAAAATCATCTTGCGCGTTCACAAAATCCATCCATTGCTTGTCGGCTTCCTGCCCCATGGTTTTGAGTTCGGCCAAAGAATAGGTGCCCCACAGTTTGTATTCACTTTTCGGCAAGCCTTTGATGCGGTTAATCCAAATAAAATTAGCAGCCAGCAAATGACTCATTACAGTAAGAATTTTCTCATCACTTACCTGTTGTTGCTCAAGGCAGGCAATCAACTTGCGATTGGCCCAGGCATTGTAGCTATACCACCTTAGGAAAAAATCTTTCATTGTAAATACATTCTTGAGCAAATCTACAAAGGTTGCGTTTAAAAAATGATAGAAAAGCCTTGCTATAAAATCCAGAAAAAAGAGGTACAGGCATTTGTAATGCTGCCTGACACCCCTTCCTGAAAAAATCTAATATCCCTTTGTAATTCCTTTCTCTATTGCCGGAATACCTTTGGTCATCCACTGAGGCTCAGGGGCCCCCTTCAGGTAGTAATCGAAAAACTGCATCAGCCGAATGTCGTAATCCTCACGATTTTGACGTTTCTGTAAATTATGCACTTCATCATTATACACAAGCATCCAAACGGGTTTTTGTAACCTGCGCAAGGCCATGTAAAACTCAATACCCTGGTACCAGGGTACGGCATCGTCTTTATCATTTTGCATGATCAACACCGGGGTTTGAATTTTATCGGCATAGAATAATGGAGAGTTCTCAATAAAGTATAATGGTTTCTCCCAAAGCGTTCCACCAATGCGACTCTGCGTTCTTTCATACTGGAACATACGACTCATACCGCTGCCCCAGCGAATGCCACCATAGGCGCTGGTCATGTTTACCACGGCAGCACCTGCACCGGCTGCTTTAAATAAATTGGTGCGCGTAATCACATAAGCGGTTTGATACCCGCCCCAGCTTTGCCCCTGGATACCAATGTTTTTTTCGTCAACAAATCCAGTACCTATTAATTGATTTACACCGGGCATAATGCAGTTGTATGCGCTTTCGCCCGGCAAGCCATTTTTATATACAATGTCGGGCACAAATACCAGGTAGCCGTTACTCACACACATTATACGTTGTATGATAGACCACGCAGGCTGTGGCTTGAAATACGAATACAAGCCATCACTACTCTTCTCATAGAAATACACCAGCATCGGATATTTCTTTTTTGGATCGAAATTTTCAGGCTTGTATAACAACCCCTGCAACGGAACATTATCCAACGAAGTGTAATTCACCAGTTCAACTGTTCCCCACAGGTAATTTTTTTGTTGTGGATTGGCTGTGCTGATTTTCTTCGGATTAGTGAAAGAGAGATTGGTGACCCACAGATCAGGGAACTCGCTGAAACTTTCACGGGTGAAAAGAATATTGTCGCTGTTCAGGGCTTTGGTTACACCCGCATAGCGATAATTACCGGAGGTTAATTTTTTAAGCTCACCGGTTTTTAAAGAATAGCTGTAGTATTGAGCCGTTTTGGTTTGCTCATCAAAAGAGCTGAGCAGGAGATTTGCATCGGGTTTGATAAATTTTTCTTCGCGGTTAAGCCAAACATTTCTGAACGTTATTTTCTGGGTGCGCCCCACTTTGGTGAGATTAACAGCCGGTGTGTTCCCCTGCGGATCGACAGACCAGATGTCGTACCGATCGTATACCAGGAAGCGTGTGTCGTTTTCTAACCAGCCGGCAAAACCATAGCCAGACGGATAATCCGGATGATCGTCTTCTTCATCGGCAAACGAGACAGGGAGGGTTTTAGTAAGTGATTTTGTTTTGTTGCCGGCTACATCGTAAGCAAACCACGCGGTATCGGGTAGACTAAACCAGAAAGCATATTTCCCTTTAGGTGATATAGAAATATTGCCTTTGATTTTTTCTGCAATTTTTGTTTTGCTTCCTGTCTTAACGTCTACCATATACGCATCGGTGTACCCGGTTACATCATAGAAATTGCTCCACCGATACGGTAAATCCGAAAGCCCTAAAGCAATAGGAGCATTCCCTTCATCGGCCAATATAACCTGAGGTATTGTAGTGCTGCCAAGTAATGCAATTGATTTATCTGAGAGATTAATTGCAGTTTGATAAGCGCGTCTTTTATCAGACTCCAGCCGGCTGTTTTGTTGGGTTTGCAATACACTGTCTTTCCAGTTCCATACTTCTACTTTTATTATTTCTTCTTCCAGCCGGGAAGTATCCTGAACCAAAGGCTTAGGCGCGAGACCAAAAAAAAGTTTGCTGCCATCTTTCGAGAAATTGAGAGCGGAATGTTCGCTCACAAACCAATTGGCCGGAACCTGAGAAGTTTTATCATTTACGAGAGTTGTGGCTGTTGCTTCGCCTTGTTTCCAATAATAAAGTGAAAAGAAATGATTAGGTGCTTTGGTGGTATCGCTATCCAACAGAAAAGAAGTTTGTGTACCATCTTCACTTATTGCCAGGCCCTTGTATTTGTATTTTGATTTGCCTTCGTGCAGTTGTTTTAACTCTGCCTTTTGAAGATCGTACCAATACATGCCGGCCTTCATGGTTGAATCGTTGCCGGTAGTGTGAAACAAAAGCCCCTGCCCGAATTTGGCGAAGGCGTAATCTTTTACAAACCCAAACTGAACATCCTGTTTGGTGTTTAGATTTCGTAGCACCAATGTGTAGCCATTCTCATCAGTATTCTTCTTTACCTTTTTAGGTTTGGCGGGTTCGGCTTTTTTAACTGTATCGGGTTTGGTTTTTGGTTTTTCTTCTTTGAGCGCCTCTAGTTGCCAGGCTGCCCATTGACCAGCTTTTTCAGGAACCTTAAATGATTTTACGTTGGCAATCTTTTCTGTTTTTCTTGTAGCAAACGTAAAGATGCCGAGTGAATCTTTGGGCAAATCTTCTTTTTTCTTTTTCTGCCTGCGCAGGTCTTTTACCAGTTGGTGCTGCGGCTTGATTTTGAATACTGCGTATTTGTTATCGAAAGTTAATGCGATTTCAGCAGCGCGTTTAACTGAATCTTGTACGTTGGTTTTCAAGCTATAGAATACCCCTTTGCCATCGCCCTCCTGCGGGTTTATGGTAAAGGCTGCATAACTGCCATCGGGTGTAAGGGCTTTGTAGGTAATATCCTTCCAGCCATCGTATACGGAAGGATCGAGTGGTTTTTTTGGGGCGGGTTGAGTTGTTGTTTTTTTCTGAGCAAGAGCCAAGGGGCCAAGCAATACCAGAAAAACGAAAATCCGGAATGACATACGTGCTGGGGTTAGAGCGCGAAAGTACGCAATGAATTAAATCAATGGGTGTATTTTTGATCAGTGGCAAAAAGCAAAGTAAAATCGTACAAGTATCTAATCGAGGCCAATGTGAATAAAGGCTGCCCAATAGGCCGGAGGCAAATTAGGGTCGCGTTTAAGTACTTTTAGTTTGGCCGTGTGCAACGCTTCAGAAATATTGCTTGTACTAACCAGGTCGGTATAGAAATCTTTCATTAATGAAGAAGTGCTTTCGTCTTCAACCTTCCATAAAGAAACCACAAGGTTGCGCGTACCCGAGTAGAGAAATGCCCGGGTGAGGCCCAGCAGTCCTTCGCCATTCTTGTATAATCCCCGCCCGGTTTCGCATGCAGATAAGCAAACTAAATAGGCATTATTTCGTAAGTTGAAAATTTCGTCCATAAAGAGAATATCATCTTCTTTTGAAGAGGCGTTTTTGGCGAATGCAATACCTGATGCAGCGTTTACACCGGCATCTGTAAATCCATGCGTAGCAAAATGTATTATATCAAACTGATCGAGATCTGTCTTTTTAAGCATATACTCATCAGCACTTTTGCCTAAGTAGATTTGTGAACGCAACTTCTTTCTGTTTGCAATTATTGAAATTTGCTTAACCTCTTCCTGATTTTTTTGGAGTGCCTGAAACCCAAATGAGTTATAGATGTCTCCTTCTCCATCTCGTGTTCCTGTTACCGGGCCCTCATTATCAAACTCAGGAGCAAAGGCTAATAACTGAGCTCCCTCTAATTTTCGGGCTGCTTTATCACCAAATGTCATCCATAGGAGGGTAGAAGAAAATCCGTAAGAGAATTGATTATTATACAAGGCGTATGATAAGTATGGTTTGCCAGCTGAATCAATAAGTAATTCAAAGTTTAAAGAATTCAGAACGTCATCGGGGATGACTACAATCTTTTTTATTTTATTTTCCTTTTTTGAAAGAGAGGCCTTTACGGGTTTAAGGAGAATGGCGTATAATTTTTCTGAAATAGTTTTAATCTCCTCAACGTTCATTGAAAATTGACTGGCGAAATTATTAAGCGCCTTAAACTGTTTCCGTATTTCAGAGCTTGACCCCAGATTTAGAAACGAAGTTTGGTGGGGAGTAATTACAATAGCATAGGTTGTAGCTTCTCCCATGTAGTAAGAAACCCATATTTGCTCGTTAGATTGTAAAAAGTTGTGTTGGAGTTCAGTTATACTAACGGTGGTCTTATTGAATTTAAGATCATAATAATCTGGTAGTTTGTTTTTTATGGAATCGATCAGGTAATTAAGACGTGTAGAGGTTACGCCCCACTCCCGTTCGTATTCCTGAAGAAGTTCGTTTATTGGTTCACTATTTTTGGCTATTTCCTGGGCAAACTGATATTCAATTTGAGCAACCTTATTTGTAAGGTTTTTTTCTTCAACTAAAATTTTAGAGGCAACCCGGGTAAAATTATTTAATCGGTCTAAACCGATGGCTTTATGTAACGCTTGATACTTTGCTTTTTCTGAAATTAAGAAGGCTTTGTTTATATAAACTGGCCTTTTTTGACTTAGAATAAAAAAGAAATCTAAGGCTTCGTCAAAAAAATCACGTGCTAACCTGGCAAGGTTCATTCGATCGGCTTCGTGTGTAAGTTCAACGCGTTTAGAGTCTAATATATTAAGAGTAGAAAGCACAAGTCCATCGGACAACTCTAGTTGTTCAAAATTTATTAGGCCATTGTGATACGAATTCTTGGCAAGTTGTAATAAGTAGTAATTTGAAACGATCCATTCTATTTTCGAGGAAAACCTGCTTTCTTCTGAAAGAACTTTATCGAGGGGAAGTAAGTTATTTGTTTTGGCCTGGTTAAGGTAAAAGCTGGCAGAGTCGTTTTGATTTTGATAGAAAAAAACGGAACCAATATTGTTCAAAGTTGAGATAACAAGAGAATGTGTTATAGGCTTATTGTTAAGATGATATTGATAGACTTGTTTATAGACAGGAAGACTTTCGGAGTACCTTCTCAAATTGTTTAAACATGTAGCTTTATATTCAAGTACTTCAATTTTATAGTCAGTTAATGTAGAATGCGTGAACGTTTGTTCTATTTGATAGATAAGCTCGAGCGCTTGCAGAAACTTACCTTCGATTTCCGATTTCTGAATTCTCCATAGTAAATATCTTTTGTCTTGGTCAGGCCATTTGGATTTTAAAACCTCAGCAATCTGACTCAGGGCATTATCGATTGGCTCAATTTTATCTAGTTGATTAAGCAACGCATAAGAAGTAGCCATATTGATTAGTATTTGCGAGTAGATGTCTTCGCGATCTTGTTTCCAGGGCTCAATCAATTGTAGCGCCTGCTTGAAAATGTCTATTGCCTTTTCAATTTCGAATTGTTTGGTAAGGGCCGATCCATAATTTTGCAAGAGTTGTGCTGAACGAATGGGATCAAGTGGAGATTTTTTCATCCATTGCATGGCTTGATCAAACCAATATTCTGCCTTTATTTGATTTTCAAAATCGCTATAGAAAACCGCAAAATTCGAGCAGGCAAATACGAGTTCATTATAGTTTCTGATTTTCTCTTCATTTAATTTTATAGATTTTTCATAATAGTCCTTTGCTTTTATATAGCTCCACTCTTTTGCATAAACATTAGCCAGGTTGTTATATACTTTTACTATTTCAAGGTTTTTATCAAGCGGACTGTTTTGAAAAAGAGACAAAGACCGCAGGAGATAGATCTTTGCTGAATCGAGTTGGTCTTGACCTTTTTTAACACCCCCTAACCAGAGTAAAAGTTTTGCCTTTTTGATGTAGTTTGTGGTTGAGTCCTGATTATAAAAGCGGAGTGCGGCATGGGCTGCATGAGCTGATTCATCAAGTCGGTTACGTTCAAGCAGTACTAATGTTTTCCAGTACTGATATTGAGCAAGCCAAATTATTTTTTCATCAGTCTTGTTAAAGAGTTTCAAAGCGTTGTTAAAGGCTTCGTCAGATTGTTTGAATAGTTGATTTTTATGTAAGGCTACTGCTGAGAGCAGCCAGAATTGACCTTCAAGTTCAGGTGTTACGTAGTAGTGTTTGTTTGAACGAAGTATGGAAAGAGCTTCGTTATAATTATTCTCCAGAATTCTTATTTCAGCAAGCGTTATTGTTTGAGAAGCGGCACCTGTAATATTTTGATAATAAAAGGAAGCAGCTCGAACGTCTTCAAAGTTCAGGCTTTGTTGAAGTGCACTTTGTTGAGCCTGTGTGATACTGGTAACGAAAATACCGATTAACCAATATCTTCTCATGAATCAGGTGGAGGTAATTGTAGTTGCGGTTGTGGTGCCGCCTGCTGATTGTGAGGATAACCTAACCCTGCCAAATCTAAAAACATCTTTAAGTAAACTTCTTCGGGATGGTTTGGGTCTGATAGTTGAGTCATCGTCAACCTCAATTTCTTGTGACCACCGTACCACGAACTTCTTTTTGTGAATGATTATAAAAGACTCTGTTTGAGTAGGGTCAATAGAGATATTTCCATCGCTCTTAATAAGCTGAGCAGTAATGTTTCCTGTTTTATCCGTTTCAATCAACTTAACTGAGCAATGTCTGTTTTTTTGAAACTTAACCTCAATATTAATTGATTTTGCATTAAGGTTGTAAAACCTGATTCTTCGCGTTCCTTCATATTGGAAGTCTTGCTGTGCAAAAGCTACGCTTCCTGAAAGAATTAGTGTGATAAATAGAAATGGTTTCATCAGCTAAGTTGATGTTATAGTTGTTGTAGTGGTATTCAAGGTAGGGGATGTTGTCTTGATACTTGTTCTTACTCCGGGCATAACTTATTTATCAGGGGTTAAATCACATTGTTCAATTACTCCCGGGCTGGTTTCTTTCCAATGCGTGAGCAGCAAAGTCAAGTCATCCCGTTCGGTGTTGCTAATAGTTAACTTCACCGCAGGAACACTAACCCGATAGCGTATGTATTCTTCCTGTTCAGAAGTATAGATAATTACCCAATACCGTAAAACAGGATTGTCATAGGTAGAGGAGTCAATTTCGGTTGTTTCACCACTCTTTATCGTAACAGAAAGTATTCGGTCTGCGCGCAGCGCGCTATTGAGGAATGGACCAAAAGTCGCATCATCGGCTTTCATGGGTTGGCCTTTAGGTAATCCGAATATAGTGATTTTTGATAAAATTTCTTAACTGGGGTAAGAAAATAGGCAAGAAATTTTTGAAGGGAGGAACAGCTTTTTACAAAAAAACCCTGAAGTTTTCGTGGTTTAATACAATTGTTTCTGTTTTGTAGGTTTCAGTAAACAATTTTGGTGTTTTGATCTTTACCTTCGTGCTCCATTTTATTTCATATCCTCTGATTTTTTCTGCTTCTTCTTCCACATAATCTATTTCTTGTTGCTGAACGGTTCGCCAGAAATAAGATTTGGCCAGACTGTTTTCGTAATGAAGTTTTTTTATTCGTTCGCTTATTAAGAAATTCTCCCACAACGCACCTTTATCTTGTCTTAAATTCAATGGGTTAAAATTTCCAATTACCGTATTTCGGATGCCCGTGTCACAGAAATATATTTTCTGATTGGTTTTAATTTCGTTTCGCAGGTTTTTGCTAAAACTCTTTAGCCTGAATACTACAAATGCTTTTTCGAGAATATCGATGTAAGTACTTACAGTATTTTTATCAATGCCGAGCAGTTGCGACAGTTCGTTGTAGCTTACTTCGTTACCAATTTGTAAAGCCAATGCCTGTAGCAGTTTTTCTAACAAATCGGGCTTTCGTATGCCACCAAATGCTAAAATATCTTTATACAGATAGCTGTTTGCCAATTGCTTTAACACCTCGGTTTCCTGCCCGATGTTATTGATTACATCCGGATACATACCATATAGTATTCGCAATTCAAGCTGTTGCGTTGCTTTTACAAACCCAATAGCGTCTTCCAGTTCTTTCCATGAAATAGGAAACAAGTGGTACTCCCATTTCCGGCCAGTGAGTGGCTCGTTAATTTTGTTATGAAGTTCAAATGCTGATGAACCGCTCGCAAAGAGTTGAACCGTTTTAAATTGATCGGTAATTATTTTTAGTGTGAGACCAATGTTTTCGATGCGCTGGGCTTCATCTATAAATACGGTTTTGTATGTGCCAATGATGCTTTTAAGTTGTTCGGTATTGGCATTGGCTAATAAGTTTCTGATGGTTGGGTCATCTCCATCCAAAAACAAGTGATCTTCATTACGTATAATTTTTTTGATCAGGGTTGTTTTACCAACCTGCCTGGGCCCCACAACAATGATGGTTTTGCCCTTTCCGATTTTGGCCTTTATCTGGGTTTCTATTATCCTGTTTATATTCATACTTAGATAATATATTCACCAAATATAATAATATTTGGTGAATATAACTCTAAAAACCCCTATTTTCACGATTTCTGCCAGTGTTGTAAAACAAGCCTTGTCACCATTAAAAAGGGAAATTTATAATTGAAGTCAGGTTGAAGCCAAGGCTTTTACTAAATCATTCCAGAAAACCCCATGAAGACTAACAGTTCAAACACGGAAATCGCCCTATTTGTTTTATCATTCTGATTCTTTAGAGACATGTATGATTTTATCGGCTGACTCTTGGAGCCGGGGCTGGAGGAGCATTGTCAACCTCTGTAACTCTTAATAAGACTGCGTATGTCATCTACACTTTTTTCAAGAGCCGAAAGATTTACCTTTCCTGACCGGGTGTCAGACCCGATCAATAAAATATCGACTTCACTTTTTCCGGATTGCTCTTTCTCAAACCTCAAGTCTTTTATTTCACTCCAGGAGAATGTTAACGGGTTACCATCTTCGTTAATTTCAATATGAGTCTTTGTCAGCGTAATAACAGAGTTGTTGTCAAGTACTTTTCTAAAAAGTTGTGTATATATGCCATACAACATAAAAAGACTTAGTGGTACTGTTACAATTTTTAGGATATAGTTTGTTGCAAATGTTTTTGTAAAGAATGCCATATAAGTTACTCCAATCACAAGGGACATCATGATTATAATGCCAAGCACTAATCTCTTCTTGTTGTACTTAATTTCAATTTTTTCCATTGTCTTTGTTTGGAGTGGTATTACGGTTAATAATTAAATGAATGGTACTAGTTACCCGTATTCTTTAATTGTACTCAAACACCCCATTCTCCGTCTTCAACGTTACCTGCTTTGTGTTTGATTTCTCCACCCGCCCGATAACCTTTGCCTCAATGCCAAAAGCTTCAGCAATAGAAATTACCTGCTGGGCGTATTGCTGAGGCAGATAAATCTCCATACGGTGGCCCATATTAAACACCTTATACATTTCTTTCCAGTCGGTGCCGGAGCATTGGTGTATTAGTTTAAACAAAGGGGGTATATCAAATAGATTGTCTTTAATTACATGCACACCCTCTACAAAGTGTAATACTTTAGTTTGCGCACCACCGCTGCAATGAACCAACCCGTGAATGTGCGGTCTTAATTCATTCAGCATTTTTATCATTACCGGAGCATACGTGCGTGTGGGAGAAAGCACCAGTTTGCCAATATTTACATCTACTCCGGGCACTTCATCGGTAACTTTATATTTGCCGGAATAGACTAATTCGTCAGGCACAGCTTTATCAAACGTCTCCGGATATTTTGCTGCATACCTATGATCGAAAACATCATGCCGGGCAGAGGTAAGGCCATTGCTTCCCATGCCTCCATTATACTCACTTTCATAAATAGCTTTTCCGTAAGAGGCTAATCCTACAATTACATCGCCCGCCTGTATATTTTTATTATCAATTACATGACTGCGTTTCATGCGGGCTGTAACGGTACTGTCTACAATAATTGTCCTAACCAAATCACCTACATCGGCTGTTTCGCCACCGGTGCTGTAAATTTCCATGCCATGCTGGCGCAGCATTTCCAGCACTTCTTCGGTTCCGTTTATTATGGTGGAGATTACTTCGCCCGGAATAAGATTTTTATTGCGCCCAATGGTGGATGAAAGTAAAATCGGACCGGTTGAGCCCACACATAAGAGGTCGTCAATGTTCATGATAATGGCATCCTGCGCAATGCCCTTCCACACCGACAGATCTCCGGTTTCTTTCCAGTAGATATAGGCCAAAGATGATTTGGTACCGGCTCCATCGGCATGCATAATGGCGCAATAATCCGGATCACCGGCCAGAGTATCGGGTACAATTTTGCAAAAAGCTTTTGGAAACAAACCCTTGTCCAATGTTTTAATGGCCTGGTGTACATCTTCTTTGCTGGCGGAAACTCCGCGCTGGTTGTAGCGATCAGACATCAGTGATTTCGATTTAACACTGCAAAGGTGTTGATTTTTTTCTGGTTTAAAGGCTTAATTCGGGGGAATCCACTCGTTATCACAGATTTACTGAGCCCGCAAGGAATATTTTGATTACTTTCATTTAACCTAAATCCAATCCCTATGAAATCATTAAAGCATTCTATATGCAGGTTGGTGTGTGCCTGCCTGCTGCTCGCTTCCAACAATTTGTATTCTCAGAATTCAGTTGGGATAGGCGTAAACAATCCAAGTCCAAACGCAGTGTTGCACTTGGCTTCACCGGGAAATAATCAGGGATTAATAATACCTAAACTTACAACTGCTCAACGCACGGCCACAACGTTTCTGAATAATCTAACAACAAACGATTCAGGTCTTATAGTTTTTGACATCACGGCAAATGCATATTATTATTGGAGTGGAACGGCCTGGGCCGCTGTTAATCTTCCGCAAGATTTACAATTAGCAGGATCAGTCTTAACAATTACGAACAATCCAAACGCCACACCAATTAATCTTTCTGCTTTTACAGGAACCAATACCGATGAGCAAACGCTGAGTTTGGCAGGAACCAACCTTAGTATTCAAAATGGGAATACCATTAACCTTGCTTCCATTAACACGGACTCACAAAATTTAGGAAATACAAGTGCCGGGGTTAACAGAACCATAACGATTACAGGAGGAACCAGCACCACTTTTAGTATAGCAGATGATGACAATAGTGTGAGTAATGAAATTCAAGCGCTTTCATTAGCGGGAAATACACTTTCCTTATCCAGTGGTGGCGGAACAGTTACACTCCCTACCGGAACCACCTATACAGCCGGCACCGGAATTTCGATAGCTGGAAATGTAATTACTAACAGTGGCGATTTAAGTAATACCAATGAATTACAGACTATTTCAAAAACAGGCAACAACGCTACATTAAGTAATGGCGGTGGTAGTTTTACAGTAGATGATGCTGATGCCAACGCCACCAACGAAATTCAAACCCTCAACCTTGTGGGAGTCAACTTAACGTTATCAAATGGTGGCGGAACAGTTACACTTCCAACCGGAACTACCTATACTGCTGGCACCGGAATTTCGATAGCCGGAAATGTAATTACTAACAGTGGCGATCTAAGTGCCACCAACGAAATTCAAACCCTTAACCTTGTGGGTGTCAACTTAACGTTATCGAATGGTGGCGGAACAGTTACACTTCCAACCGGAACTACCTATACAGCCGGCACCGGAATTTCAATAGCCGGAAATGTAATTACTAACAGTGGCGATTTAAGTAATACCAATGAATTACAGACGGTCTCAAAAACAGGCAATACCGTCACAGTAAGTAATGGTGGTGGAAGTTTTACAATAGATGATACCGATGCCAGTGCCACTAACGAAATTCAGGATTTACAATTGATAGGAAATACGTTGAGTATTACTAATAACGGAGCAGCCACGCCTATCAACTTGAGTACATACGTAAATACCGATAATCAAAATCTAAGTAGTTCAGCAACGGGTATCGATCGTACTATTAATATTACAGGAGGAACAAGTACTACGATTAATGTAGCAGACAACGATAATAGTGTTACGAATGAAATTCAAACACTAAGTCTTGCAGGTGTAAATTTGACTTTATCTTCAGGCGGAGGTACAGTTAACCTTACTCCCTTATCCAGTAAATGGACAGCCAGTGGAGCAAATATTTTTTTTAACAACAGCGTAGGAATTGGAGTCGCAAACCCAGCTACGAAATTACATGTTGTAGAAAATGGACGAACTTTGCGACTGGAGGGAACAGATCATACTTATTTAGAGTTTTATCCTGATGGACCAGCCACCCGGAAAGGATTTATGGGTTACGCCAATGCAACAGATAATAACCTGACTATTGCCAACCAAAACTCTGGGGCCCACATTGTGCTTAGCCCCACAGCAGGAAATGTAGGAATAGGGACAACAACACCAAGCGCCACATTAGATGTAGCAGGAACAGCAGAACTAAATGGAACTACAACAGTAAATGGGGCATTTGCTACCCCCTCGCTTGCAGCAATTTCCATAACAGGCACCGCACAGATTTTACCTAAGCCAACCAGACGGATAGTACGGGTAACAGCAGCAGCAGCCGGACGTATAATACGCGGAATAAACGCTGGAGATGATGGCCAGGAGGTGATTTTGGTAAATACCGGACTTCAAATGATTCAGGTTGCCCAGAGTTTTACTAATACAAGTAATAATACATACGACATTATTATGCCTATTACTTTCAATATTCCACCACATGGTACAATTAGTCTTATCTACGACACCTCGCTTAATCGGTGGCTTGAAACTTCCAGATCGGCCAATATCAGAGAATTCAATTGATGGATTGCAGATATAAGTCTTCCACTTTTTTCCGCGCCCATGGTGTTTTTCTGAAAAATCTAAGACTGGATTTTATGCTGGGATCGTGCAGGAAGCAATTAACAGGAATTCGTTGCCCTAATTCATCCCACCCATAGGTAGCCACCAGGTGATTAAGAATGAATTCAAGAGTTTTTCCATGCAACGGATTATTAGGTTGCTCACGCATAACGAATCGTTTTTAAAGAGGTGGTGTAATCGCCTTGTAAGTCTTCAGGTAGTTTGCCAAGCACACTGCCAATTTTTTTTAACTGTTGTTGATACAGATTGTACAAAACTGTGCCGGTGCTTAGTGGAATTTGGGCAGCTACAGTCTTTTCGCAAAAGAAAATGCGCAACTCTAACTCCGTTTGCGGAAGGCCTGAGTATTTGATTTGCCTGTTTGTGTAGCGTAATATTTTACGAAGAATTTTTTTAACCAGGTATAAATTCTTGCCCGCAATTTCTTCAAACATTAATTCCAACTCTGTTTTTACTTGTTGTACATACCCATGTTCATTGTGCGCTTCGAACAGCAGGTAATTTAACAACTCTTTGTTTTCCTTTTTATACCGGGCCAGCCGAATACAAATGGCTTGTAGCACGTCTGGATCCGTGAGTTGTAATTCTTTACGGATGTCGTTTATGGAAGCAGAAGTCATTTTTAAAATCAGATAACAGACAAAGGTGCAAAGATTACATACAATACTGGATGCTGGCTAACAGATTTTCAGCCGAACAGGCGAACATAAATATACCTAAGCAACTTTAGCACAATGTTCTTATCTTGTGTGCCAAAATTTGAATCAACCTACTTTATGAAAAGAATTTTTGCTTTCATTCTTCTTACTGTTTTGTTTTCGCAGATTCAGGCACAACCCAAATCCGGAGAAACCATCACAACCCAAAAACAAAAGTTTGTATTTGAAACCATTACTTCTGGCCTGCAAAGTGTGTGGGGTATTACTTTTTTGCCCGATGGCAGAATTCTGGTAACGGAGAAGAGTGGAGAGATTCGGGTTATTAAAGACGGCAAATTGCTGCCCGAAAAAATTACGGGTGTTCCCAAAGTGTATGATAACGGGCAAGGCGGTTTAATGGATATTCAGCTTCATCCGAACTACGCACAAAACGGTTGGATATATTTAACCTACTCGAAACCCGATGGCAACAAAGGAGGTACCGTTATTGCACGGGCTAAACTTCAGGGCAATGCATTAGTAAACCTGGAAGAACTTTTTGCAGCACAACCCACTACTTCGGCAGGGGTGCATTTTGGTTCGCGTATTGTGTTTGATGGAAAGGGATACATTTATTTTTCATCGGGCGAACGTGGCAGAAAGGAAAACGCACAAGACCTAAGTAATCACCTGGGTAAAATTTTGAGATTGCATGAAGATGGTCGTGTGCCTGCTGATAACCCGTTTATAAATACAGCAGGTGCCAAACCCGAGATATGGTCGTACGGTCATCGCAATCCGCAGGGATTGTATTACGATATGCAAACCAACACCTTGTGGGATCATGACCATGGCCCCCGGGGTGGTGATGAACTGAACAAAGTAGAAAAAGGGAAGAACTACGGCTGGCCCGTGATTACGTATGGGATTAACTACGATGGTACACCGATTACCGATGTAACTTCTAAAACCGGAATGGAGCAACCCGTTCGGTACTGGGTTCCGTCTATTGCACCCTGTGGGTTAACGATGGTTACCAGCGATAAGTACCCTGACTGGAAAGGGGATTTTCTGGTAGGAGCGCTGGCCTTTCAATTAGTAGCTCGTGTAGAAGTTGCCAATGGAAAATTTGTTGCCGAAGAGCGTATGCTTGAAAAGATTGGAAGAGTGCGTGCCGTAGCGCAAAGCCCCGATGGATATATTTATGTGACTACAGAAAACCCCGGAACGGTTAACAGACTAGTACCTGTGAAGTAGCCGTTTGGTTTTCGGTTACTGTTTTCGGAATAAGTTGATTACCTGAAGCAAGCTGAATTACTGCTTCTCATTCGCTTTCTTTTGCATTGCTGAGCCTATGGCTGCGCCTAATGCAATGCCGGCTCCAATGCCGGGACCAATACCCAGGGCAAGATTATCCATTGCCATCCCTACCGCAGTACCCACGGAAACCCCAATGGCAGTACCCATCGAAATACCCAGTGCTACGTAATTTGGTTTTTGTTTTGGTTGTTCTGTATTCATAAGGCTAAATGTGTTTTTCGAAAAACTTCCCACAATACTATTCCCAAACAAACGGAAATGTTTAGCGAATGTTTGGTTCCCAGTTGTGGAATTTCCAGGGCGAAATCGCCAAAAGAGATGGCTTCTTCGCTTACTCCGTTTACTTCGTTGCCAAACACAAGGCAATATTTTGCTCCGGCTTGCGCTTCAAAAGTTTGTAATGGAATGCTATCGGTAGTTTGTTCAATAATTACAATGGTGTAGCCTTCGGCCTTTAGTTTATTAAGCGCATCAGATGTGTTTTCGAAATGCGCCCAGGCTACCGACTCGGTAGCGCCAAGCGCGGTTTTTTGTATTTCACGGTGCGGGGGTGTGCCGGTAATGCCGGTGAGATAAATTTTTTCAATGCGAAAAGCATCGGCTGTGCGGAAGGCTGAACCCACATTATGTAGGCTGCGGATATTATCTAATAAAAGGCATACCGGAATTTTTGCAGAATCTTTAAATTCTTCAACAGAGATACGGCCTAGTTCTTCGAGGGATAGTTTTTTCATGAGTTATTCTGGATGTAAGCAGCCCGCAGTAATTCAATTGCCAGCTTTTTATCCGAAACGGTTTTAATTTTAAACGAAACCCAACCCGAATGTTTAAACACATGATGATGCTGAATCGGATAGCGGTTCATTAATACAAGTTTTTGCGTCTGGCTAAACAAGATATCCAATAATCCATTACCATGAATATGCCCCAACTCGCGATTGAATGCATTAAATTGAACGCCTCCATATTTATGAGCACTCACATCTGTGTGTTGCCACGAAAGTACTTCTGCTTCGATATCATCAATGTAATCTGATAAATTTTTGTTCGTAAACAAGCTAACGAGTTTAAGCCAGGCATCGAACACATGGGGTAAAAGAGGGACGTGTTTTAAAAAACCAAAATGGGTAACAATCCAGTCAAACATTTTTTTCGCTAAGTATTTTAATATGCTCCATCACACGCAAGTGTACATTGCGGGTAATACTTTCACTCCACAGGTTAAAATACCAGCCCGGAAACACATACAGTTTATACCACGAGTTTCCGATTACGGTTGTAGTACCATTGCCATTATCTTTTAAAATAAACTGGCCGCGTAAAATATCAATATGCCCCATAATTTCCGGATCGTGCGGCTGGCTGAGAATATCAAAGGTTAACTCTTCGTTTGGTTTGTACACAATCATCTTTTCATCGAATACGTAACCATTCGAAAAAATACATTTCCGGCCTGCGCCAGCTTCGTAGCCATCAACCGTACTTTGTACCGGGCTGGGCATACCAACCTGAAACAACCAGTACGTTTCTTCTAGTGTAATCGGTTTATACTCCACTACATGGGGCCACACCGTTTCGATGGGAGCGTTTACAATCAGGGTATCTGAAACAAGCCTTACATTTTCATGGCTGGAAAATGTATCGGCAAGAAGAACCAGCAATGCCAGGCCAGCCAGACTTGAATTGAGCGTATTATTTTTTCTGCGATAAACCGTACGGGCCAGTAAAGCTCCTGTCAGGGTAAAACACAAAATCAGAGGTGAAACAATAATGAGGCAAATGGCCCCCTCCTTTAAAAAGATAAAACTGGCAGCACTGGCTACAAGTGTACTTACAGCCGACCAACCTATGTAAGCCAAAGTTTTAAGTTGTAGCGGATGCCAGTACCAGGCACTAATAGCGCCCATCAGTAAGGGCACCACTATGAAGCTGGAGAAAATAAAGACTCCCGAACTATTACCTGCGTGGTTACCTTCCAGATAGGTTACCAGATATTTGCTTGCCCCTACCAGAATAATAGCTACCAGGTTGGCCACCAGTATTCCCAAAAGAATACGGGTGTATGCGTTACGGGTGTATGATGACATGGGATTGATGTTAGGGAGAGCTAATGTAGATAGTGTTGGGGAAAATGCAATGAAACATTCTAATGAGAGTAGTTTTTCAAATATTTTTATCCCGTAAGAAAATTCTTAGCTTGATTTTAATTGGTTAAATACAAATGAAAAATTTTAACCCTTTTAAGATAGGTCTTACCGAGGAGATGGATACGGAGTTCCGCAGGGTAACTATATTAACCAATGTTGTCTATTCGATTCTATTGGTGTTGCTTACCGGATATCTGGTTTTTTACCTGCCGTACTACCTGAAAATATCACAAATAACCTGGTTTACTGCGGTGCCCTGGCTGGCCTGGTTTGGCGTTATAGGAGGGTTGCTTCTGAACAAACTCCGGTTCCATCGCATGTCAAAATTTATTTTTATCATTACCTGGATAGGAGTGGTTAACGTTTTACCCGCCATGTCTGGCAATGCAAGGCCCAGCAGTTTTATTCTTTACCCCATGTATTGTATGATTACCTCGGTGATAATTCATTTGATGTTTTCACCAATCCGGGAAAAGTATATTTATTTTCCGATTATCTTATTTATCTGGGGACTTATTATTTTTTCGCCCGAATTCCTTTCTTATTACAACCCCAATGTGGATTTGAATGGGATCTTTCCTGTTGGGATTGGTCAGTTTAGGATAATCGCAATCATGATGGCGGCCTTTTTTAATGCCGCAATTATTTATGTAATTAGAATCAACAATCAATTTTATACCTCGCTTCAGAAGCGTAACGATATAATCTCCGACCAGAACATTCAACTGGAGAATCTCAAATTAAAACTGGAGGAAAAGGTACAGGTTCGCACGAACTAATTGATAGAACAAAACAGCAAAATGCAGGAGTACACTTTTTTTAACGCCCACATCCTGCGTGCCCCCATTAGCCGGATCAGAGGTTTGTTAACCCTCCTGTCCCTGAAAGTAAATCCAGAAGAGGAAAAACAGGTAAGAGAATTACTGGTGGCGAGTATGAATGAACTCGATCAGGCTGTAAAATCAATTAACAGTAAGCTCGAGGCAAGTACCTCAGAAGAAAGTAAAGAGGATTAGGAAGAAATTAACAAACCTATTTTATCCTGTGCAGCGTATAACCATTATGCAAAAGATACTTCTGCTCCTTTTTATCACCACCGCATCCACCGCACAGGATGCATGGAAAGACGTTTACAAGGAAAGTGCGTGGGCTGATCGCGACCGGTGGCAAAAGGCTGATGAATTAATTCGACAGTTAAATCTTAAACCAGAAAGCCACGTAGCGGATGTGGGTTGCCACCAGGGGTACATGACTGTAAAGCTGGCTGCCAAAGCTGCGAAAGTTTATGCTGTTGATGTGGACCAACCAAAGCTGGATAAGCTGAATGTCATTCTTAAACAACGGTCAATCAAGAATGTGAAAACCATTAAAGGAGATTATGATGACCCGAAGTTGGAGCCAAATAGCGTTGACGGGGTAATTATTCTGGATACCTATCACGAGATGGATGACCATGATGAAATTTTGAAGCATATTAAATCGGCCTTGAAACCCGGAGGCCGGTTAGTATTATGCGAAGCGATTGCAGAGAGCAGAAGGAAGGAGTCGCGCCAGGTGCAGGAAGGTAAACACGAGCTGGGAATGAACTTTGCCCTTGATGATTTACGAAAGGCAGGGTTCGTAATTGTAAAGCAACAAGATCCGTTTGTAGATCGCACCGCAGAAAAAGGAGACAAGATGTGGTTGATTGTGGCAGAGAAGCCAGCAAACTAATTACACTTTGGCAATTTAGTTGATAACCCTATTGCCTACTTTTCTTTATTTTGCCGGCTATGGCAGGAGCAGGCGCAATGGACACCCCGTTAATGAAACAGTACAGTGCTATTAAGGCAAAGTACCCGGGTGCGCTTTTACTTTTTCGTGTGGGCGATTTTTACGAAACCTTTGGTGAAGATGCGATTAAAGCGGCCAAAGTGCTGGACATTACACTCACCAAACGGGGTAATGGCTCTGCTTCCGAAATTGAACTGGCCGGCTTTCCTCATCATGCACTCGATACGTATTTACCTAAACTGGTTCGTGCGGGCAACCGCGTGGCCATTTGCGATCAGCTGGAAGACCCGCGTTTTGTTAAAGGCATTGTAAAGCGAGGGGTAACTGAATTAGTAACACCGGGGGTGTCGTTTAACGACAACGTGCTTGAACGAAAGCAGAACAATTTTTTGGCGTCAGTACATGTTGGTAAAAGTTTTTTAGGAATAGCTTTTCTGGATATTAGCACGGGCGAGTTTTATGCCGCACAAGGCCCCGATAGTTATGTGTATAAGCTTATCCAGAGTTTTGCCCCGGCCGAAATTATTTTCAGCAAGTCCAGCCGCGAAAAATTTGATACTCAGTTTGGTGAAGAATATGCCACCTTTGCATTGGATGATTGGGTGTATGCATTTGATTTTGGTAACGAAAAGCTGATTCAGCAGTTTAAAACCAATTCGCTTAAAGGATTTGGTATTGATGGCATGAATGAAGCCATTATAGCGGCCGGCTCTATTCTGCATTATCTGGAAGCCACCGAACATAAAGACACGCAACACATTGCCGCCATCTCGCGCATAGACGAAGATAAATATGTATGGCTCGATAAATTTACCATTCGCAACCTTGAATTGGTAAGCTCAGGTAACGAAGGGGGAGTTTCGCTGCTCGAAGTGCTGGATAAAACAATTACCCCGATGGGCTCGCGGAATCTGCGCAAGTGGCTCATTCTTCCACTTAAAGAGAAGCAGGGAATTGACGAACGGCTGCACATAGTAGAACAGTTTTATACCGATCGCAATTTATCAGAGAAAATACTTGAACACCTGGCGCAGATTACCGACCTGGAGCGTCTGATCTCTAAAGTAGCAGTAGGCCGGATTAATCCGCGTGAGTTATTACAACTCAAACGCTCACTTAAAGCCACTGTACCCATAAAAGAGGCGCTTGAAAATTCTTCTTCGCCCGAATTAAAAAAGCAGGCCGACCAGCTTAATAAGTGCGAGTTTTTGCTTGATAAAATAGAGCACGAACTAAAAGACGATGCACCCATGCTTATTCATCAGGGGGGCATTATTAAAGAAGGTGTGGATGCTGAGTTGGATGAATTGCGCGCCATTGCCTTTTCGGGAAAAGACTATTTGTTGCAGATTCAGAAACGGGAGATTGAACGTACGGGTATCAACTCGCTCAAAATTTCGTACAACAAAGTATTTGGCTATTACCTGGAAGTAAGCAATGCCAATAAAGACAAGGTGCCGACCGATTGGATTCGCAAACAAACCCTGGTAAATGCCGAACGATACATCACCGAAGAACTAAAAGTGTATGAAGAAAAGATTCTTCATGCCGAAGAAAAGTTATTGGTAATTGAACAACGCTTATTTACCGAACTGGTTCGGCATGCAGCAGATTTTACAGCGCAGATACAACAGAATGCACGTGTAATTGCTGCGCTGGATTGTTTAGTAGCCTTTGCCGAAATAGCCAGAGCCAATCAATACAACAAACCGGAGATCAGCGAAAGCAAACGACTGGCTATTAAAGCCGGTCGTCACCCGGTAATTGAAAAGCAATTGCCCATGGGCGAAAGCTACGTGCCCAATGATATTTACCTCGATAATGAAACGCAACAAATTTTAGTTATCACCGGTCCTAACATGGCAGGTAAATCTGCCTTGCTGCGGCAAACTGCTTTGATTGTACTAATGGCTCAAATGGGTAGTTACATTCCGGCCGAAGCCGCCACCATAGGTATTATCGATAAAGTGTTTACGCGCGTGGGCGCAAGCGATAATCTTTCGCGGGGCGAATCTACGTTTATGGTAGAGATGACGGAAACGGCCAGCATCCTCAATAACCTGAGCGATCGTAGTTTGATTCTGATGGATGAGATCGGACGCGGTACTTCTACCTACGATGGCGTTTCCATTGCCTGGTCGATTGTAGAATATTTGCACAACCATAAAGATTTTAAAGCCAAAACATTATTCGCCACACATTACCACGAGTTGAATCAGCTAACGGAAGATTTACCACGGGTGAAAAATTTCAATGTGAGCGTGAAAGAGGTGGGCGATAAAATCATCTTTATGCGCACCCTCAAAGAAGGAGGGAGCGAGCATAGCTTTGGTATTCATGTGGCGCAACTGGCCGGCATGCCCAATAAGGTAGTACTTCGCGCCAACGAGATTTTGCATTTTCTCGAAAAGGATAAACACAAGAATGAATCAAAGAAGAAGTTTGATGAGTTACCCAAACCATCGCCCCAGATGAGTTTGTTTGAGATGGATCCTAAATCAAAAGCCATTCATGACATGCTCGAAAAAATCGACATCAACACGATTAGCCCGGTGGAGGCCTTGCTCAAGCTGAATGAGATTTTGGGAGTTTTAAAGAAGTAAAAACGCTAAAATTAGCCTGAAAACGGACTTAAAAGTTACATTTTTGTAACTTACATTTATGTAACTTTTAAAAAGCATGGCTGACAACCCCTTTGTGTTTGGCAAAACCGTAAACGAAAGCGATTTCTGTAATCGTAAGGAAGATATTGCCTTTCTGCATCACCAGTTCGATACCAACAGCAATACGATACTGATTTCGCCCAGACGTTGGGGTAAATCTTCGCTGGTGGAAGAAGCGGCCAGAAGATATACGAAGAAAAACGTACGTTTTGTTTTTCTTGATTTGTTTAAGTGCCGAACACCGGAAGAATTTTACGAGGCATTTGTGCAGGCTTGTTTAAAAGCCACCAACTCAAAACTGGATGAAGCATTTCAGTTTGCCACACAATGGTTGAAGAACCTGGTGCCCAACCTGTCGTTTCAGCCTGATCAACAAAGTGAGTTTAGCATTAAATTTAATCTTACTAAAACCGTAAAGGAAGCTGAGATACTCAACTTGCCACAATTACTTGCTGAGAAGAAAGGATTACGTCTTATTGTGTGCATAGACGAGTTTCAAAACATTCAGCACTTTACTTACCCGGTTGAATTTCAGCGGAAGCTGCGTGGGTATTGGCAAAAACATTCAGGTGTGCATTATTGTTTGTATGGCAGCAAAAGGCATTTAATGGTGCAACTGTTCGAATCGAGTGATTTACCTTTCTATAAATTTGGAGCAGTTCAGTACCTGAAAAAGATTGAGCTACAGGAATGGATACCCTTTATTGAACACAAGTTTAAGAAGAGCGGCAAATCCATTTCGCCCGAACAAATCACTGTGCTGTGCGAGGCCATGGAAATGCATGCGTATTATGTGCAGCAGATTTTCCAGATTTTGTGGTATATCTCAGGAAGCAAAACAAAAACAACGGATGTGCAAGAAGCACTTCAACGCTTATCGCAACAAAATGAATTGCAATTTCAAAAAATTGTGGAAGGATTGACAACGTACCAACTTAACTACCTGAAAGCAATTTGCTCGGATGTAAAAAACGTTTCTTCTAAAGAATCGATCAAACAGTTTTCATTAGGAACAACCGCTACCATTCAACGCTCTATCCAGGCATTGTTGCAAAAAGATGTAATCGATACAATGGGCAAGGAGGTAATGTTGGTAGACCCGGCTTTTAAATGGTGGTTCAGGCAAAACTTTATAGCGCCTTTGTAAGTACTAATGAATAATAAAGTAAAGTTGTACCGATTGCTGATAGAATTTAAAATGATGAATTGATTTTAGCGCGAAACGCGTGCTTTGTTAAGAACTGGAAATGATTCTGATAGTGTCTGTATAGGTAAATCTACATTGATCATACACAACGTATCCATCCTCACATTTCCCCAAAGGGTCTATTAAGTCCATCCGATTCAACCATACAATCAAGATTGCAGCTAATTAAAAAAATTGTTCCTTTGTGGCAAAGGTTCGTTACATCCATTAAAAAATAAACAATTGTTTTATATGCGCTTTCTGATTATTCTTTTGATCGTTGCTTACATCACCCCGGTGTCAGCTCAACTTCATCAGCAACTCTATGAACGCTATGACACATACAAAGAAACGTCTTTATCCGACAGGCGTTTTAAGCCGGAAGATATTCAGGCATTGCTGCGACAGTTAGATAGCAACTTTGCAAAGAAAGAAGCCGGTCGGTCTGTTGAAGGGCGCCCTATTTCATTGATAACGTATGGTAACGGTCCTGCGCAGGTTTTACTCTGGTCGCAGATGCATGGCGATGAGCCTACTGCCACACAGGCGCTGATGGATATTTTTAAATGGCTTGCTTCATCGAATGATGGATTTGATGTGGTTCGTGATAAAATCAGGAAAAGTTTAACGTTGCATTTTATACCCATGCTTAACCCGGATGGCGCTATGCGATTTACCCGCAGAAATCATCACGACATTGACATCAACCGTGATGCCCTCCGGTTGCAAACTCCGGAAGGAAAAATTCTGAAACAGGTACGCGATAGTTTGAAAGCCGACTGGGGTTTTAACCTGCACGATCAACAGCGAAACACCTCCGTAGCAGGAAATGCTGCTTCTGTTTCATTGCTGGCGCCTGCTTTCAATGAAAATCGCGATGTAAATAAAACGCGCGGAGATGCCATGAAACTTGTGCGCTATATTTATGATCAGTTACAGGTATTTATTCCCGGCCAGGTAGGCATTTACCCGGATGATTTTGAGCCGCGTGCTTTTGGCGACAACATACAAAAGTGGGGAACACGAACTATACTGGTTGAATCGGGAGGATTTGAACAGGATTTTGAGCGCCAACAGGTTCGTAAACTGAACTTTGTTTTACTCATCAGTGCGCTGGAAAGTATCGCCTCATCATCGTATAAAAGAGTTGATGTTAAAAAGTACCATGAAATCCCCCACAACGAAAACCGGAGATTACATGAATTAATGCTTTTCAATGTAAGCGTAGAAGGACTTATTCGTGATGTAGCGTTTGACCGGAGAGAAACGCAAAATACTGCCGCACGGCATTACTACGCCACAGGTAACATAAGCGATCTTGGTGACTTGCGTACTTCTGTTGCCTATAACAGGTTTGATGCATCGGGCTTGGTTGTGGAGTGGGGTAAACTCTACCCCACTATTTTTGAGACAGTCAACGATTTGCAAAAAGCTGATCTAACGGCTTTATTAAAACTTGGTTTTACCGATTTCATTGTGGTCGAACCGGTTGACAAATTTTCAACTGTCATTTCGCTACCCGTTAACATCCATAGTACCATGCCGGCTATAATTAAAACTTTACGATTGGGAAGCAATCCTTCTCTGGTGTTTAAAAAGGATGAAGTTGTTAAAGCAGTTGTTGTTAACGGTCAACTATTCAGCTTGAATAACTGACATTTTGTTACTCAAGAAATAAAAAAGCTAAAATAGCCTTAAGACATGTCTATCGTTTAAGCAGTTTGCTCTCTGTAATTTTACTTATAACCTCCGTTTTCAAATTTCTGCTTACCGGAATTAACGAGGTTTCAATGCGCAGAAAATTATTTTCGATTGCTGTTACTTTATCAAGACTAACAATAAACGACTTATGTACTTTCATAAACCGATCAGCAGGAAGTTTTTCCTGCATGGCTTTGAGCGTAATGTAACAAATGAGTTTGCGCGATGCGGTGCGAATAATACAGTAGTTCTGCATAGCCTCTACAAATAATACCTCATTAAAAGGTACCTTCTCTAATTGCTGATTGGATTTGATGAAGAAATAATCAGCCTCAGTTTGTTTTTGTTTCAACAAGAAATAATCAAATGCTTTTTGCGTGGCTTTGGAAAAGCGTTCGAACGAAATGGGTTTTACCAGGTAGTCGATCACGTTAAGCTCGTAACTTTCCAGGGCATAATCGGGAAAGGCAGTGGTAAAAATTACCAGGGGTGGAGTTTTAAGATTTCTCAAAAAATCAATACCCGAAAGTTTTGGCATACGAATGTCGAGCAACATCAGATCTACCGGATGATTGGTTAAATAGGTGCCAGCAGTCATTGCACTTTCAAAGCTTTCTATGTTTTGCAGGTAAGCAAGGTCTGTACAATACTCCTGCAGGCCTTTGCGGGCCAGGGGCTCATCATCCACAATAATGCACTTCATTTTCATAACACAGGAATTTGAAGCGTGACAGTATAAACCGAAGAATCGCGTTCAATTTTAAGTGAATGCCGGTGGTTGTACAACAGCTCCAGCCTGCGCGTAACGTTTTTTATTCCAATGCCCCCTTCTTGTTTTATTGCTTTTGGCTCTACTGTGTTTGCGATGCTAAAAATTAGTTGATCGTTAAGCCGGGATAACTCAACATTAATTTTGTTTATCTTATCTGTAAAATGAGAAACGTGTTTAAAGGCATTTTCGACAAAGGGAATTAACAGTAACGGTGGAATGGTGAATCCATGCATATTCTCGCCAACAGATACACCCACCTCATACTGATTGCCAAACCGGAGTTTTTGTAATTCGATATAATTACGCAAATAGTTAACTTCTTTTTCAATCTCAATTTGATTTCCGGAGCAATCGTAAAGTTGGTAGCGCAGCATTTCAGAAAATTTTTCTAATGTATTGCGTGCCTGTTGATTTTGCTTGTCGATCTGAAAGTAAATCGTATTTATGGAGTTAAACAGAAAGTGAGGGTTAATCTGAGCCCGTAAATACTCCAGCTCTGTGTTCAGTTTCTCCATTTCAATCTTGCGCATTTGTTCGCGTTGAAGATACCATTGCTTGGTCAGGTAAAGCGTGGAAGCAAACCCCACATAAAACAGAACGATGGATAAATTGTAAAATGAGTTAAGAAAGAAATTTATTCGCGAGCTATCGCCCAACACATAACCATAGAAGTAAACATCGTGGGCATTTTTTCCGGCTACATAAACAGAGATGGCCACAATGAACCATAAAAGGCCTAGCCATTTTTTATTCCCGCTGGTAAATCGCGGAAGCGATAACCCGATAACCAAATAAACCGCGCATGCCAGAAGTGCGTTGCGCACAATCAATTCCAGTACAAACTGATTCCACCCGGCTTTATTTATCCAGGGCATTCGGGTATAACCATGAAAGAATACAGTAAGTATCCAGAATATAATATGATCGAACCGGTATCGGAAAAACGCAGACATACCTAAAAGTACAGGTTTTGGATGGTCTATAATCCACCTTTGATGCATTTGGTCAAGAAACCTGTGCGGATCGTCAGGTTGTTGAATCCCCCAGAGGGAGTACGCGTATTTTAGAATAAAGTTTAAAAATATGAGATATCAATTTATTACAGTTTGGCTGGTGGCTTTATCAGCCTGTGCACAAAGTCAGTCGTTTACCAAAAAGCAGCTTGGCGGTCCGTGCGAAGATTGCCAGATGATGTTTGAGGGTATTCCAACAACACTAGAAACGAGAGCAACGGTTGCTCCCAAAGGCGAACCGGGCCAACCTTTAACGATCCGTGGTATTATTTACATGCGTGATGGAAAAACACCCGCACCAGATATAATCCTGTATGTATATCAAACCGATAACAACGGACTTTATTCGAAAGGAAAAAATCAGCAACACGCTGTCCTGCACGGTCACCTACGCGGTTGGATTAAAACAAATGCAAAAGGCGAGTATGAATTCAACACGATTCGCCCGGCTTCTTATCCAAATAGTAAAAATCCGCAACACATTCACCCGATTATCTACGAGCCCAACAAAGGCTATTATTGGATTGATGAATATCAGTTTGACGATGATCCACTGTTAACTGACCGAGAGCGATCGCATGCGGCCAATCGGGGTGGTTCGGGAATCATCAAGGTAGCAAAGGATAAAAATGGAGTATGGCAAGGTAAACGTGACATTGTTCTGGGATTGAACGTTGATAACTATTAATGAATTGACATGAAGTATTTTTTTCTGTTTATTCTTTGGGCACTAAGCAGTGTCTTGTTTGCTCAAACTGAATTGAAAGTGGTGCGTGCCGATTCTAAAGTAACCTGGACAGGCACGAAGGTCATTGGCTATCATCAGGGTATTGTAAAGATTAAAGAAGGCAAGGTGAAGGTTAAAGATGAAAAGTTAATCGGTGGCTATTTTGTAATAGATATGACTACTATTACCTGTACCGACATTCCAGACACCGATCCGATACCAAAAAAGAAATTGGAGAGTCACCTAAAGGATGCAGATTTCTTTGATGTGGCTAAATACCCAACAGCAAAATTTGAAATAATTGATGTTAGAAATCATCCTGATGACCCTACCCGGCTGCTGGCACTTGGCAACCTCACCATTAAAGGAATTACCAAACGCTGGAAGATTGAAGTAGAACCCATAACGCAAACTGAAAAAATATTTATGGCTCAGGCCCGCATGCAATTCGACCGGCAACTGTTTGGTGTGGCTTACACGGGTATAAAGGACGAGCTGGTGCATGATTTGATAAAACTCAACATAACAATAAAAGCAGAGTGAAGCCCGGTAATTGATTTCAGGATTTGCTATTTAATCTTTTGAATTTTGAATAGTAAATCTTGAATTTAGGGCGATGAAAAAAATACGATGGGGCATTTTAGGCTGCGGCCGCATTGCCCGAAAGTTTGCTTCTGACCTGAGATTGGTTGCCGATGCAGAACTGGTTGCTGTTGGCGCGCGCGAATTATCAACAGCTGAAAGCTTTGCAAAAGAATTTCCGGCAAAGCATGTTCATGGAAGTTATGATGCGTTAGTCAGTAACCCCGAAGTAGATGTGATATACGTAGCTACACCACACGGGCTACATCATCAACATGTATTGCTGTGTCTGCAACACAAAAAAGCAGTACTATGCGAGAAAGCATTTGCCCTCAATTTCAGGCAAGCCCATGAAATGATTGAGCTTGCAAAAAGGCAAAAAGTGTTTTTGATGGAAGCATTCTGGACGCGCCTTCTTCCTCACTATGTAAAAGCAAAGCAATTGATTGAAGCCGGTAAGGTTGGAAGAATAAAATACTTCTATGGAGAATTTGGATTTAAACCTACGGCACCCGTACCGGCACGTTTATACGAGCCTGCTTTAGGTGGCGGAGCATTGCTGGACATAGGTGTGTATCCTGTTTTTATGGCATTGGATTTATTAGGTAAACCAGATTCTATAGATGCGGTAATGACTCCGGCCCATACCGGTGTTGACGAACAATGTACCGTTCGCTTTCAGTATAATGACGGTGCTATTGCTAACTTGTTTTGTTCACTGGCAACAAACCTTGCTTCGGGCGGAGATATAGGAGGTACAGAAGGTCGTATTCGCTTTACACACCGCATGCATGGCCCAACAACGTTGCTCGAATATTATTCGGGTACGGTGGACACATGCCAAACCATTGAGTTTGAAAAAGCAAAAGGCTTTGGGTACGAGTATGAGATTAGTCATGTAAATGAATGCCTGCAAAACAACTATACAGAAAGCCCGATACTAACCCATGAGTTTACCTTGTTGCTAATGCAAACGTTAGATGTTATCCGGGCCAAAGCGGGCATACATTATCCGGCAGATTAGGTTTAGTATGTATTTCTGCTTTAAATCATGTTTTTAACGTTCGTTCGGTAAACATTTTACCAATTGTGTAATGCTTAGGGAATTATTAGCCGCAATTCGCGTTATCTTTGCAGTTCACTTTTACATTTAGAAACACTACCGATATGGCACAAGCAGTTGTTCCGGAAGTTAGAAGAAAGCCGGTACTAAAACAGGAGATCGCATTTTTGCTGATTCACTTAATGCCCTTGGGCGCATTGTGGACTGGCGCTACTTTTTTTGATTGGATGGTTTGCATCTTTCTTTATGTGTTCCGTATGTTTTGGGTAACGGGCGGGTATCATCGCTACTTTGCGCATCGTTCATACAGCACATCGCGGTGGTTTCAGTTTATAATTGCATTTATGTCGCAAACCACTGCACAGAAAGGCGCATTGTGGTGGGCAGCACATCATCGTCATCATCATCGCCACAGCGACACTCCGGCCGATCCGCACTCTATGAAAATTTATGGATTCTGGTACTCGCACGTAGGCTGGATTGTAGGCCCCGATTTTAAAGAAACCGATTATAAAGTAATTGGCGATTATGCCAAGTACCCTGAACTGGTTTGGTTGAATAAACATTACTTAGTTCCACCTACTATTCTGGCCATTTTGGTTACAGCTGTTGGAGGTTGGGTAAATGGGGGAAGTTTTATGGCTATATTCAGCACAGCTGGATTAAGTACTTTGTTTGTTGGATTTTTCCTAAGTACAATCATTCTCTACCACGCTACCTTCTCAATCAATTCTATTATGCATAAAGTGGGAACACAACGCTACGAATCGAATGATGAATCGCGAAATAGTTTGTGGCTGGCCATTCTTACTATGGGCGAAGGCTGGCACAACAACCATCATTACTATGAAGTAGCTGCACGTCAGGGTTTTTTCTGGTGGGAGATTGATATTACCTACTACATTTTAAAGGGGCTACAATCCGTTGGCCTGATTTGGGATTTGAAAGGCGTTCCTAAACACGTGTTGTATTCCAAAAACAAAAAGGAAGCAGCTGAATTAAAGAAAAAATACGAAGCCCAGAATAACCGAGGCCCGCTGGCAAAGTCAGATAAAGTAAAACAGTCGCCTGAAGCAGTAGAAGCAGAGTAGATTATTTTATAAGCAAAACTTTACGGCTTGCCCACAAATCAGTGAGCAAGCCGTTTGTTTATGCGCCCTGCTCAACAATCAGATGGCAAATATCTACCCTGCCAACAGACGATTTTTACTCTTGTAAGCTTCATGTTTTCAACTATTTACAGGATAATTGGTTGCCAAAAATTAACCCCATCACAAAAAAATATTAGACAAGTCTAAATTTTTATTTATACAGGCCGTATATTTGGACCGTGATGAAACGCTATACCTGGTTTTGTGCGCTCTTGATTACTGCTTGTGCAGAATTTGAACCTGCTGCCCCGGCTGATAATGAATTATTAGATGGGCCTGTGCCCGGCCTGACCGAAGCAGAAAACTTACAGTTTATACGAGGCGATGTTGCCTTCAACGATGAGGTGTTTACAGTTGCTACCGGACTCGGTCCCTTATTTGTTGCCACTTCGTGTGGCGGTTGCCATCCGGGCGATGGTAAAGGACATCCGTTTACAACTCTTGCGCGTTTCGGACAAGCCAACCAAACAGGAAATCAATTTCTGCATATGGGCGGACCTCAACTTCAGAATCGCGCTGTTCCCGGATTTTCTGTCGAACAGATTCCTGCGGGCGCAACGTCCTCCCTTTTTACTCCTCCCGCCAACACTGGGTTGGGTTTTGTAGATGCCGTTTCCGATGCTGATCTCTTAGCCTGGGCCGATCCGCTTGATGCAGATGGTGATGGCATTAGTGGCATTGCCAACTGGATTGAGTTAAAAAGCTATTCAACCGAAAGGCCAAATTCAATAGTGCAAAATGGAAAATACATCGGTCGCTTTGGTAAGAAAGCCGCTACATACGATCTGCTGCAACAAACAGCCACGGCCTATAATCAAGACATTGGAATTGCTTCTACTTACGAACCCATCGACACCTACTTGCATGCTGAAGTAGATCCGGAGATTTCCAATCAAACTATTCAGGATGTTGTCTTCTATCTGAAGACATTGAAAGTGCCCGAACCTCGCAGCACCACTGCAGAAATTTTATCAGGAAAAGAATTATTCACCACTATTGGTTGTGCCAAATGCCACAGACCGGAAATGAAAACTGGTGCAAGCCCGATTGCTGCCCTGGCAAACAAAACATTTTTTCCTTATTCAGATTTTCTACTTCACGATATGGGCCCCGGATTGGATGATGGTTACACAGAAGGCTCTGCTCTTACATCCGAATGGCGCACGCCACCTTTATGGGGATTAGGACTATCAAAAAATTCGCAAGGCGGACAATATTTTTTATTACACGATGGCCGTGCCAAAAGTATTGAACAGGCTATTCTGTTGCATGGAGGCGAAGCAAACACAAGCAAAGAGAATTTTGAAGCCCTTACGGTTGATGAAAAGAAAAAGCTAATTCAATTCCTGGAAAGCTTATGATGAACAGGCGCGAATTTATTTCCCGATCTTGTATGGCTTGTGCAACCGGCACAATTACAGCGGCTATTCTTTCCTCCTGCTCACCAACCAAATATGTTCAAGGGAGCGTAAGTGCCGATGGGCTTTTGATTTCAACGGATGCTTTTTTAGATAAACAAAATTCCGCGCGTCAATTTGTTATCGCACATCACGATTCTTTGGAGTACCCTATCTATGTGTTCCGGTTGTCGGATACTGAGTATCGCGCACTGTGGATGAAATGCACACATCAGGGTTCGGAGTTGCAAGCTTCGGGCGATCATTTGTATTGCCCCAGTCATGGAAGTGAGTTTGATAGCAATGGAAAAGTAGCGCAAGGTCCGGCCGAACTGAATCTCAGAAGCTTTCCTGTAATCATAAATAGTAATACTTTATTGATTAAACTCTCGTGAAAGGAAGCGTTATCATATTGATGTTGTTAATCTGTGCAACGTACACACACGCACAGGTTGACTCTACCTTATTCAAAAGAACAAAGCCCGACACCTCGCGACTGAATATGAATCTGGACGCTGTGTATAACCGTCCGTTTCTTTCAGTGGGAAAACTACCCGTTTCATTGGGCGGATATGTTGAGGCAAACTACCAACACCTGGGCACCGATGGCGTAAGCGAGGGCCATCAGTTTCAAATGCGCAGACTCACCTTGTTTGTCGCGTCCAGTATTTACAGACGAATAAAGTTTCTGTCTGAAATTGAGTTCGAAGACGGCACCAAAGAAATAAATATCGAGTTTGCTTCAGTAGATATCGAGTTTCATCCGCTGCTAAATCTGCGCGGAGGTATTGTTATGAATCCGATTGGGGCGTTTAATCAAAACCACGATGGCCCCAAGTGGGAGTTTATCGACCGGCCTGTATCGGCCACTCAACTGTTACCGGCTATCTGGAGTAATGTTGGTTTTGGTTTGTATGGGAAACTCTATAAAAATAATTGGGTGTATGCGTATGAAGCATACCTTACCAATGGCTTCGATGATCAGATCATCAGCAACACAGAAAACAAAACATTTCTTCCGGCCTCTAAACTAAATGCCGATCGCTTCGAAGAAAGTTTTAATGGAGTACCCCTCATTACAACCAAAGCAGCTATTCGGCATAAACGAATTGGCGAACTCGGTCTTTCGTACATGGGCGGAGTGTATAATAAATTTCAGGAAGATGGATTAGTGCTTGATGTAAAAAGACGTGTGGATACCTGGGCGGTTGACTTCAATACTACTTTACCAAAAACAAACACCTACCTCACTACCGAGTGGGCCTACATTTTGGTTGATGTTCCGGAAACCTATACGCAACAATATGGCAAGCGGCAGGCCGGTGGTTTTGTTGATGTGGTGCAGCCGCTTATCCGCAAACCAATTTTCGGGTTCGATCGCTCGGTGATAAATGCAGCTTTCCGGTTTGAATATGTGGATTGGAACCTCGAAACATTTAATGAAACTGGAAACTCTATTGGCGATCGCTTTATCTCAGTTGTGCCTGGTATAAGTTGGCGCCCGGCATCGCAAACAGTTATTCGCCTTAATTACCGATACAACTGGCAAACCGATCTGTTTGGTAATCCAGCCTCGAAGACAGCGGGATTTCAATTTGGTTTTTCCTCGTATTTCTAAGAAGGATTTATTCGCTTCTCAATCCCGTTACCGGATTATTTACAGCAGCCCGCATCCCATGTATGCCAATGGTGATTACGGCTATAACCAGAGTGAATAGACCTGCGGCAATAAAAATCCATGCATCCAGATTAATGCGGTACACAAATCCATCCAGCCATTGCTTCATTAATAAATAAGCAGGAACAATAGCAAGCACAATGGATAATAACACTAACCGAACGAAGTTGCCCGATAGAAGATTAAGCAAACTCCATAGCGAAGCGCCCAGCACCTTGCGAATACTGATTTCTTTTACCCGTTGCTGAATCATATAAGAGGATAAGCCAAATAATCCGAGGCCGGCCAATACAATGGCTATGCCGGCAAACAGATTCATTACCTGGCCAAGTTGCTGCTCAGTTTTATACATTCGTTCGTATTCCTGATCCAGAAAACTGTACTCGAACGGTCTGTTGGGTAACAATTGCTTCCACTTGCCTTCTATAAAAGACAAGGTGCCTTCCATATCATCGCCTTTAATTTTTATCAGAACTCTGCTTCCCCAGGTAGCCGTAAACAACACCAGCGGCTCAATGTTGTTGCGCAGCGATTGAAAATTGAAGTCCTTCATCACACCCACAATTTTACCGGGCCGGTTCAATTCCATTGCTTGGCCAATGGCTTCTTCGTTCGACTGAAAGCCAAGTCTCTTAACAGCTGTTTCATTCAGTATAAACTGAAACTCCTTATAGTCCCATTCTTTACTTTCATTAATCGATATATGGTTTTGCGAAAAGTTTGTTCCGGCAACCAGTTCCAATCCAGTAGTGCTAACGTAGTCTTCATCTGCAGGGTTTGCATTGGTAGAGATCATTTCATTCCCTTGCATTGAAGGCAGTCGCATACTGTATCCACTGGAAATGTTGACCGGGCTGTTGGCACAACGCGTAACATCTACGATATGCGTGTTTGTCTTTAGTTCATTCTTTATGGTGGTTATCACATCGTATTTGGCATCGCCACCCACCCGCATGGAAATAATATGATCCCGGTCGTATCCGAGTTTTCGATTTTGAATAAAATGAAGCTGGCTTTGAATAACCACCGTAGCAATAATCAGAAACACCGTTATGGCAAATTGAAAAACAGTTAGCGATTGCTGCAATACTTTGGCTGATTGCGTGTTCTTGAAAACACCTTTTAGTACGCGGGCCGGTTGCAGGTTGGAAAGTACAAGAGCCGGATAACCACCGGCAATCAGGCTAACTAACAAGGTTACTGCCACTACACCCAATATAAATGATGGCGTTAATAAACTACTAAGCTGAAGATTTTTATCAATCAGCAAGCTAAAAGCAGGCAGCAACGCACTCGCCAACACAAAACTTACCAATACCGATAACGTGCACAGCACAAGCGATTCGCCAATGAACTGCCAGAACAACTGACCACGCATAGCACCCGATACTTTACGAATACCCACTTCACGTGCGCGCTCAATTGATTTTGCAGTGCTCAGGTTAATGTAGGTAAAACAAACAATCACAATAATGAGCAAGGCGATGCCACCTAAAATATACAGGTAGCGAATACTGGTATTCGGAACAAGGTCGCTATGTGGCGAATAGAGGTGAACATCTTTAAAGGGTTCGAGGGAAAACCGGATAGAGGCGCCAGTGCCCTTCATTTCATTTTCCATAAACGGATCCAGTTTAGCTTTCAGCGAAGCGAAAGCATCCACACCGGTTAGCAATAAATAAGTAGTATAGTTGGCCTCGAACCAGGACTCTTCCTGGTTAACGCGTAAGGAGCAAAACGATGCAATAAAATCGAACTGTATTTGTGAAGCGACAGGATAATCTCGTATAACACCGGTAACTTCATAGGGGTCTTTATTTTCTCCAATTAATAGTTCTTTACCTACAGCATCGCCTTGCGGGAAATATTTTTTCGCCATCGACTCGGTTAGTACCACTTTATCGAAACCATCTAACGCAGTGGCGGCATTACCTTCTACCATGTCGTAATAAAACACATCGAAAAACGATGAATCAGCAAACAGGAACTTAGATTCGGTAATGGGTTCGTGATTTAATTCTACAATCATGCTCGCATCAGTCATGCGTACACCTTTAATTACTTCGGGAAAGGTGCGCGACAACGCTGGTGCTACCTTGGTGCTGGTAAAGGTACCGCTGACTTTGTCGGTGCTGCCTTCAAAACCATACTCCATTACTACACGGGCAATATGTTCTTTGCGGGGTTGAAACTGATCGAAGCTCGCCTCATTACCAATAAACAACGCAATCAGAAGGCAGGAGGTAATACCCGTAGTAAGCCCGAATACATTAATTACGGTGGAGGATTTGTTCTTCCACAGATTTCTAATGGCGATTTTAAAATTGTTTTTAAACATACCTGAATTGTAAAAGGGTTGTGATTTATTTTCTGACTTAATGATACCAGGCCGGCATAAAAGCAATACGTCTAGGATAAAGCGGAAATCAGCCATTCGCTTGCCGGATGCGTTTACTCTTCTTTCATACACTTCCAGCAAATCGCCTTCGATGTAATCTTGCAAGCGTGGGTTACAATACCAGCGAAAGAATTTTAAAAAGAGGTTGGGTGGTGTATTTCTTTCTTTTTCCAAAACACATTTTGTTTAAGCTGGCAGTAGGCAGCATACAGTAGGCAGCCATTACTGCCGACTGGCTACTGCCCAACTGCCCACTATTTTTGAATTTAACACCATCTTCGGTATTGCTTTCCACAACTGCTCCCGTGTTTCTTTCGCGTAAAGCATGGCTTTCTTTCCCAGAGCAGTAATTTCAAAATATCGCCTCGGCCGGCCTGCGCGATCTTCAGTGCTTTCGCCCGAATAAGATTTCAGATAGCCTTTATCCTCGAGCCGCAGCAAAGCGGTGTGCAGTGCGCCCATACTTACTGTGCGCGATAGCCGCGATTCAATTTCATCTTTTATGCCCACGCTGTACGCTTCTTTGTTCAGGATGCCCACCGTAAGCAAAACGATTTCTTCGAACTCACCCAGTTGAAAATTTTTCATTGAATAAATATTATTCTCTAAATGTAGGAATAATAATTGTGCCAACTTTGATAAAGCTGCTTTTAGAAACGGATTAGCGGATTATACCCCACTCAGGTGTTCGCTCACGTACAGATTTGGGCGCGGTCGTACACTTGAAAGGATACTATAAATGTCTGTCTATTCACTTCTCAAACTATTTACCGGGTTTGCCCTAGCAGCCCGCATAGTACGCAAACCAATGGTAATGAAAGAAATAAATAGTGCGAGTAACATGGCGTTTACAAATACCATTGCGCCAAACGGAATATGGTAGGCAAACTCCTGTAACCAGCTTTGCATGAAGTACCAGGCTACGGGCAAGCCTATTGCTCCCGCAATTAATACCAGTATCAAAAACTCTTTTGAGATTAATCCTACAATACTGACAGCCGAAGCACCCAACACTTTCCGTACTCCAATTTCTTTAATCCGGCTTTCTACCGAATAAGAGACGAGTGCAAAAAGCCCGAGGCACGCAATCAACACAACTACAATAGAGAATACGAGAAATATCTGTCCTCGCTTGGCATCGGTCTGGTATAATTCTTCAAACCGGGAGTCAAGGAATGTATATTCGAGCGGAATGTTCGGATCAAGTTTGGCGTTTATTTCTTTCAGCGTTTTAACAGTCTCGGTCCAGTTGCTTGTTCTTACCTGAAGGGTGTAGTAGTCTATTACCTGCACGGCTGTGTTAGGAGCACCAAAAATTAATGGCATCAATTGACTACGCAACGATTCAAAGTGAAAATTCTCTACTACCCCGATAATTTCCACCCGAAAAGGAGTGTCGAACTCTTCCATTCGTTCGCCATAGCGTACCCTTGGTATTTCAATCATTTGGCCTATAGGATCAGCAAGTCCTAATTGTTCTGCAGCCAGTTGTGTAACAACTACTTTAAGCGAGTCGGCTACAGGGTCTATAATGGTTCGGCCTGCCAGTAATTTTATTTTATACGTCTCCAGAAAATTATCATCAATACCCACAAAGATCATTTCGCTGCCCGTTTCGTTTTGGTTGCTTTTGGTAGTTGCTATCGGAAAACTCTTCCACTCACCCGGCACACGGGTAGAAGCGGTTATATTCAACACCTCAGCCGGTTTACTGAATTCATCTTTAACAGTTTCGAAATTACGTCTCAGGTTACGACTGTTAATGTCGATTACCAATAAGTTATCATGACTGAACCCGAGGTCTTTGTTGCGCATGTAAGTAAGTTGCTGATGGATAACCAGCGTAGAGGCAATCATCATAACAGAAATAGCAAACTGCCCGATCAATAAAATCTTTCGTACCGACAAACTACTGCTGCCCAACTTTATCTCCCGTTTAAGCGCATCAACAATAGAAACCCGCATGGCAATAAAGGCCGGATACATAGCCGATAAAATGCCGACCAAAAAAATCAGAAGCAGCACACCAACCATCCATTCCATTGGTAATGCAATAACCGACATCTCCTTTTCGGTAAAGACATTTATCCACGGAAGTAGTGCATATACGAGAGTAAGCGCCAAAAACAAAGAGAGCATAGTAAGTACAACCGAGTCGGTTATAAACTGGCCAATCATTTGCAGGTTAGGCGCGCCCATGGTTTTGCGGGTACCAATCTCGCGCGTGCGTTTAATGGCAACAGCGGTAGCCAGATTCATGTAATTGAGGCAGGCCGTTAGTAAAAGCAGAATTCCAATAGCGCCAAATGTATAGAGATAGAAAGGTTTAATGGTATGAGAATTGAACTCATCGGCAGCCGATATAAGATTATCCGATTGTGTATGAATTTCACTTAGCGGTTGTAAATCGAATGTGCTGCGAAACTCACGGTTAGCCGGGTAATTTGCTTTCACAAGGTTTTCAATACGTGCAGTAAGTAACGCTGCATCACTTCCGGATTTAATCTTCAGATAGGTTGTGTATTCGGTATCAACCCAATCGGTATTTACATAGTTGGCGTAATTTGCATACAAGGACTGCCACGTTGGATCGGAAAACAGAATATCAATTTGCAGGTGCGAGTTTTTAGGAAAGTTTTTCATTACCCCGCCCACATTCAAATAAACAGGTTGACCATTGCGCATATAACCAGACCAGATTTGTTTACCCAGTGCCGGCCCAGAACCAAAGTACTTCTCTTTAATGCGTTCAGAAATAACAATTGCATCCGGATTTTGTAATGCACTTGCCGGGTTCCCCTCTACCAAAGGAAAATTAAAAAAGGTGAAGAAATTAGGATCAGCCGAAAGGGCACGTTCCTGCGAACGCATGGCCGGATCGTTGCCAAGCGCAACTCGTCCAAAAGCTGATAACCGGCACATATCATTAACTTCCGCAAACTGCTCGCGCACTTCCTTACCAATGGCAGGGGCAACCGAAGAGACATGGCGAATGGTTCCGTTTTCTTGTTGCTCATGTTGTACAATCCGGTAAATCGTACCGGCATCATTATGAAACAGATCAAACGATACCTCATCGTGTATATAAAGGGTAAGTATCAGGAAACAGGAAAACCCAAGCGTTAGTACAGCCATGTTTATAGCAGCTAAGGTTTTGTTTTTAATTAGTTGCCTGATGGTGATCTTAAAATAAGTTTTGTACATACCGTATGTATTTAAATTTTGATATCCTTCTGTTGGTTTGATGATGCCGGGCCTAAGGAGCAATAAAACATCTATTATAAATCTTAAATCTGCTTTGAATTTTCCATTCGCAATTCTTCGCTCTTCATACAATTCCATCAAATCGCCTTCAATACTATCGCGCAACTTCGGGTGGCAAAACCAACGGAAGAATTTCAAAAAGAGGTTGGGAGATGTATTTCTTTCTTTTTCCAAAACATATTCTGTTTAAGTTGGCAGTAGGCAGGCATTACTGCCGACTGGCTACTGCCCAACTGCCTACTATTTTTGGATTTAACGCCATCTTCGGTATAGCACTCCATAATTCTTCCCGTGTATTTCGGGCGTGCTCCATCGCCTTTTTTCCATAAGCTGTAATGGTAAAAAACTTCTTAGGCCTTCCGGCTCGCTCTTCGGTAGCTTCGCCTTCGCGCGATTTCAAATACCCTTTGTCTTCCAAGCGCCTTAAGGCGGTTTGCAAAGCGCCAACACTCACCCCTCGTTTCAGCCGGCTTTCAATTTCTTTTTTTATCGAAACTCCATAAGCCTCATCGTAAAGCACCCCTACGGTAAGCATTACTACTTCTTCAAATTCACCGAGCTGATATTTCTTCATGGCATGATGTTGAGAATAAATTCCTATTTGTAGTAATAATTATGCCAAACCTAAAACATGCTTTCAAAGCACCCTTTTGAGGGTTTGTTGTAAACAGGTTTGTCCGGAGGCGAACAATATTTGTTCGCAACAGCGCATTCACATAGCCACAAACGCTTACATTTGTCTATTGAATTTATAGACTAATGAAATACCTTGTTTTTACTCTTATAATTTGTGCGGCATGCACACAGCAAAAAAAGCTAAGCCCTCAGGAACTTGAAGCTTACAAATCAGAAATGGAAGCTTGGCAGGTTGAACGCATAAACTATTTAAAGTCAGCTAACGGATGGCTTAACCTGGTGGGGTTGCATTGGCTGGAGCCAGGCATCAATACATTTGGTAGCGATTCAGGAAATGCCCTTGTGTTTCCGCAAGGAAAAATAGCAAGCTACGCGGGTTATTTTCTGTTGAAGGATAACAAAGTAACGCTTGTGGTTAATAACGATGTAGTGGTTACCCTGGGAAAAGATACAATTAAATCGGTAGAAATTTTTAACCCGGATTCAACCCGATCGCCACAAGTACAGGCGGGTGATTTACGCTGGAACATTATTAAGCGCGATACTAAATTGGGCGTGCGCCTGCGCGATGATAATGCAGAAGCACTAAAGGAATTTAAAAGCATTGCACGTTACCCGGTTTCTCCGGAATATCGGTTGGAAGCTACCCTGATGCGGGAAGACTCTGCACACACAATTGAAATCACCAATGTGTTAGGCCAAACCACTGCCCAACATTCCCCCGGTACGTTAGTTTTTGAATGGCAGGGAAAGGCTTATCGGTTAGATGCCCTGGAAGAAGGTGATGAGTTGTTTATAATTTTTGCTGACTCCACCAGCGGCATTGAAACATATGGAGCCGGCAGATATGTATATGCGAAAAAACCTACAGGCAACGGAAAAGTAATTTTAGATTTTAATAAGGCGTTTAATCCACCTTGTGTATTTACCCCGCACGCAACCTGCCCACTGCCACCACGGCAAAATGTTTTGCCCTTTGCTATACACGCAGGCGAAAAGAACTATGGTGATGGGCAATTTCATGTTACCCGCAATGAATCAGCGCCATAGCGTGCACGGTAAGGTCTTTCTTCTGAGAAGAAGTAACGGGCCAGGCAGATAATGAATCAGGATTAAGAAATAGAGAAGGGTGTAGTTTTTTTGAAAAAGACAGGTGTGTATTGGATATTTGATACTGCCTGTTAAATTTGCAGTCCCAATTAATAAGCGGGAGTAGCTCAGTTGGTAGAGCACGACCTTGCCAAGGTCGGGGTCGCGAGTTCGAGTCTCGTTTCCCGCTCAATGCCCCTCTCCAAAAGAGAGGGGTTATTTTTTAAAGCCTGCCCGGGTGGTGGAATTGGTAGACACGCAGGACTTAAAATCCTGTGGATAGTAATATCTGTACGGGTTCAACTCCCGTCCCGGGTACTTTAAATTGACTTAAACCATTATCAGGATAAACCGGGTAATGGTTTTTTGTTTCTATAGTTTTGGCCACACCACTCTAAGCCCAAAGCATTTACCAGCAAACCCGGGGTAAGTAATATTCCTCTCGCATTTCAATCAAAAAAAGGTAAACTTGGCTCATCAAACTTTTCCCTATGAAGAAGATTATTGTTGTATCGGTTTTTCTGTTTCTGGGTTTATCGTTCAAAGCGTTTAGCCAAACGGTTTATACCTCGCCTAAAGGCGAAAAATATCATACAGCCGATTGCCGGCTTTCTGGAGAAGCCTCGCCAGTAAAACTGGCCGAAGCTAAAAAGGCAGGCAAAGGTGCATGCGAGATTTGCAAACCCAACGAGTTGGGCAAAGCCAGGTTGAAGCAATGCAGCGGTAAAACAGCCGATGGTACACGCTGCAAACGCATGACCAGCAATACGAATAAACGCTGTTACCAACACCAATAAATTCAACGTGGATATTGAACTGTCCATAATTGCGGCAACCCGATTTCTGCGGGAGCATAAAATAAACCCGGAGATTGGAGTGGTTTTAGGAACAGGGCTGGGCAACGCGTTTCTTGAAGAAGTTCAGGTAATAGAAACCATACCCTACAATCAGGTTCCACATTTTCCTATAGCTACTGTTACCAGCCATAAAGGCCAATGGGTTTATGGTATAATGCACAAGAAGAAGGTGCTCATTATGCAAGGACGAATACACTACTACGAAGGGTATTCCATGAATCAGGTTACCTTAGGAATTAGAATTATGAAACAATTGGGTGTTGAACATTTGCTTATTTCTAACGCAGCCGGTAACCTGAATCCCGAGTGGCATCATGGCGAATTGATGCTGCTCACCGATCACATCAATCTTCAACCGGATAATCCTTTGCGTGGACGAAACCCGGCATTAACTCCTCGTTTTCCGGATATGAGTGCACCCTATTCAATCAAACTGAATAATTTATTACAGACTATTGCCAAAAAGAAAAAGATCAAACTACACGAAGGTGTTTATGCTGCTGTAATGGGGCCAAACCTGGAAACCCGGGCTGAATATAAATACCTTCGTACTATTGGTGCCGATGTAGTGGGTATGTCTACCGTGCCCGAAGTATTGGTAGCCAATCAGGTTGGGTTGCCATGCTGCGCGGTATCGGTATTAACGAACGATGCCATTACCGACAAACCGCATCAGGTAGCGTTAGAAGAAATTCTGGAGGTAGCCGCAGGGGCAGAAAAAAAATTAACCGCACTGTTTTCGGAACTAATAAAAATGATAAAATAATGGAGCATCGTTCAATTCATCCGCAAGGCCCAACCTTCTCACGTATCATTACCGGTGCGTGGCGCTGGAATCAGGTTTCGCCCGATACTGTAGAGCGACTGATACAAACTTCATTGGATGAAGACATGACCACCTTCGATCATGCCGATATCTATGGCGATCATAGCAATGAAGAAGTATTCGGGCGCGCGCTGGCAAAGAACTCTTCGTTGCGCAATAAGATGGAATTGGTGACTAAGTGTGGAATAAAATTTCCTTCAGCAAAACGGCCGGGGGTGTGGGTAAAGCACTACGATACGTCCAAAGAACATATTATCTGGTCGGCTGAGAATTCATTAAAAATGTTACACACCGACAGACTCGATCTTTTATTAATCCATCGGCCCGATCCATTACTTAACCCGCACGAAGTAGCCGAAGCATTTGCGCAATTGAAGCAACAAGGAAAAGTATTACACGTTGGCGTTTCAAACTTTACAAGGTCGCAATTCTGTATGCTGCAAAAGCATTTGCCAATGCCACTGGTTACCAATCAGATTGAGATTTCGCTTTCGCGAACCGAACCGCTCTTTAATGGTGATCTGGATTTGTTAATGGAACATAGTACCTCGGCCTTAGCCTGGTCGCCACTGGATGGTGGAAAACTGATGACAGGCGAACGCGAAATGTTTAGCAAGGCAATCAAATACAATGCATCCTACAGTCAGCTTTCGTTAGCGTGGCTGCTCAGGCATCCGTCAATTATTTTTCCGGTTATCGGTACTACAAAACCCGAGCGGATTTCAGAAGCAGCAAAATCAATAGATATAAAATTAGACCGGCAGGATTGGTTCGAAATGTTAAAATGGGCCACTGGCAAAGATGTGGCGTAATTAAAAATTTTAGAAAGATGAGAATCCTTACAGTAATTCTGATTTTGACTTGCGCGGTAAGCAAAGCGCAGGAACCGCAGGTTGATCTGGTAAGATTAGGTTACCTGAAAAACGAAACGGCTTCTGAACAAGTAGGGATGGCCGCATCGGCCGATGGTACCCACGCAGCATTCGCATTTAAAGATGGCATTGTTCGTGTGTTTGATGTAAGGGCCGGAAAATTTGTAAAGAGATTTTCAGTTCCGTTAAATAATGTATTCGATATGCAGCTAACCAACGATTACAAGCTTGTGATGATAGAAGGCAAACAGGTGATAGTGGTTGACTGGAAAACAGAAAAAATTTTAAATCAGTTTACGGTAACGGGTGACATAACAAAGTCTGTGTACTCAGATCGTAACAACCTGCTGGCGGTAGGGCAACGCGATGGGTGGGTAGAAATTTATGATCTTAAGTCAGTTAAGAGCGTAACAACGTTTCAATACAAAAAACATCACATAAGTGCGCTGGCTTTCCATCCCGATGGAAAGAAAATTGTAGTGGGCGTTATGCCCGTATTAAGAGAAATGAATACCCTGAAACTCTTTGAGATAAGTTCGGGTAATATCTTGGCCGAATCCAAAAAAGGATTTTACACTATGGCCGCATTCGATGAAAAGGGAGAGAGCCTGGTAGTATCAACGCTTAATACGTTGGGCACCAAAGCAAACATCGAAATATTGAATGGCAATAATCTAACCTCAATCCGTATGATTGATGGGAAGGTAGTATGGGCTAATAACATCATGCCCCATAGCGGTAAGGTTGCAGGAAATAAGTTGTTAGCTATTACCGCTTCGCTTTCTTTTAATGTGTACGACCTTCAGTCAGGGGGCATTACGTTCACCACTAAGTCAGATGGATTTAAAATTGCAGGATTTGCTTCCTATGGCATTGGTAATGCACACCCCTATCCATTGGGCAACAGCGGCAAGTTTCTGATTAACTCCATTGGCAACAACATTAATCAGGTGTATGATGTTAAAACTAATTCGATTATAGGATACTTCTATTGCGATAGCAACGAAGACTTTGCCATCGTGTCGCGCGATGGGCGTGTGGAAGGAACAACCGAAGCTATGCGAAAAGTTTTTTGGACAGCACGAGGCTCTGTTATACGCACATCTCTGGAAAGTACTTTTGAAAGCGGATTTACCCCACGGCTGCTTTCGCAGATAATCAATGAAGATGAGAAAACACAATTGGCACAAACTACCTTTGAGGTTGAAAAGGTGATTGATAAAATCCCGGCCCTTCAACTAAAAACCATAAATGGTGCGTCAGCTGCCAATAGCACCGCATCGGCTACACAAAAACAATCGAAGGTTGAAATTTCGGTTTCTCAAAATCCACAGGAAATAACCGAAGTAAAATTGTATCAGAACTCCAAGCTGGTAAAAGTTATCCCGGGTAACGGAAAGAGCCTCTATGCATTCGATGTTTCATTAACGAATTCGTTTGGCGAACAAAATTATTTTTATGCAGCGGCCAGCAGTAAATCAGGAGTAGAATCTGAGAAAGTAAAATTTACTATCAACTACAAAGGAGCAACAGAAGCCAAGCCTAAGTTGTATTTGGTTACCATTGGTATCGACAAATACAAAAACCCAAAATACAATCTGAACTATGCGCAAGCCGATGCCGATGGGGTAGCCAAAACAATCAGTCAGCAATCCAGGTCATTGTTTCAGGAGGTTGTGCCCATTGCTATTCGCAACGACAAAGCGGTTAAGTCAACTATTTTTGCGGCTCTTAATCAGATAAAAGCAAAAGCCCTGGAGCAGGATATGATTGTAGTGTATTATGCCGGCCATGGCGTTATGTCGGGCGGGGCCGAGAAAGAGTTTTACATTGTGCCACATGATGTAACGCAGCTATATGGCCGCGATGATATGCTTGCCGAAAAAGGAATTTCGGCAGGCGACTTAAAAGATTTTGCATCAGCCATCAATGCGCAAAAGCAAGTGTTTATTTTAGATGCATGCCAGTCGGCCGGAGCGTTGGATGCATTGGAAGATCGTGCGCGCGGGGCTGCCGAAGAGAAAGCCATTGCTCAACTGGCAAGAAGCACAGGCACATTCTGGATTACTTCAACCGGAGCTGAACAATTTGCTTCCGAGTTTGCAAAGCTGGGTCACGGCATTTTTACGTATGCGTTGCTGGAAGGAATTGGCGGTGCAGCTGATGTAAACAAAGATCAGCGGTTAACTATTCGGGAGTTAAGTACCTACATCGAAAACAAGGTGCCTGAGTTATCGGAACAATTGAAGGGCACAGCACAATTTCCATCGGCTTATTCGTTTGGTAACGATTTTCCAATTGCAGTATTCGAGAAGCAATAGCGATTAACCTTTCAATTTTTTTCGCTTTACCATCATATACGCAAAGGCAGCAAGGCCGGTAAGCAGAAGTGCGCTTATCCAGAAAAGGGGTAAGAGTGAATTTTTCTGAACGACTATTACATTAGGCAATACGGTAAGTACCAAAAAAATGAAGCCGGTAATTATCCAGGCCGGGTGAGTCATAAACCTGTCTTCGGGTGTTTGAGTCAGATCTAATTTTATTCGGTGGTCGGGCAAAAACAGAATGGTCCATTTGCGATAGTCCCATACTAATAGAAATGTAGTTCCCAATAACATAAGAGTTGTTATCGTGGGGGTACCGGTTCCAAAATTTACCGAGTGTGTAATCAGGGTTACGTTGAGTATGATTGGAAAAAACATCATGGCGCCAAGGGTGGCAAAGCGTTGGGTCATTAATAAAGCGCCAGCAATAAACTGACTCCAGCCTAAAAATTGCCAGTAAAATCCGGATTGATACATGGCCTCGAAAAAATAACCAACCGGTGTATCAGTAGGGAGGGTGGTAAACCGCTCGCCTTTAATTTTTACAATGGAGGCAAATACAAAAGCAAAACCAATCAGGTAACGCAGGTAGATTGCAGTAAGTTTAAAGAAGACCAGCTTTTTAAGATTATCGATAAATCCGAACATGATGACGAGACGGATAAAATACCATTTTGTTACGAAGCACTTTGCGTGGTGAATTTCAATTTTCCGAGGCCTTGCATTCATACGAAAGGTGCCAAGCCACCTTCACGGTGTCAGATACCTTGCTCCAAGAAATGCACCCTTTTGCATTATTTGATTAAATTTAGGTATTGATTGGATAATATGAGACGAGATGTGAATTTGGAAAGCCCGCCCCGCACCATTATGGAGGTGTACAAAAGTTTGCCGGAGGGTACTTTGGCCGAATTAGTAGATAATGTATTGTATATGTCACCATCACCCATCTATAAACATCAAAGAGTGCTTCAGGATTTGTTTAGAAAGCTAAGCACATCTATTATAGACACCAACAAAGGGGAAGTGATAATTGCTCCTTTTGATGTGTACTTAGACGAAACCAGCAATGCCGTGCAGCCCGATATTGTAGTGGTGTTAAATAAAAATCGCGATATACTGGATGAGAACGGGCATATACACGGGGTGCCCGATTTGCTGGTAGAGATACTCTCGCCCGGCAATACCGATCATGATACGGTGCGTAAGAAAAACCTCTACGAAAAATTTGGTGTTAAAGAATACTGGATTGTTAACCCTGAGACTAAGCAGGTGTCTGTCTTTTCGCTGCAAGACAAAAAATATCAATTGCTGTTCGAGAGCGCTGGCCGTGTGGAATCCCCGCTCCTGAAACTCTCCCTACAATTTTAATTTCCCGAAACCTTCTGTGCAGGATTTTTGTATTCTTGTAGTCCTGTTTTTAGTAGCATGCCCAAACCACAGAAGAAACCCATCGACCTTTCCGGTCATGAAAATATTGAAATAGTTGGTGCCCGCGAGCACAACCTGAAAAACATCAGTGTCTCGTTTCCGCGAAACAGACTGGTGGTAATAACCGGCATCAGCGGAAGCGGCAAATCATCGCTTGCGTTCGATACCATTTATGCCGAAGGCCAACGCAGGTACATGGAAAGTTTTTCGGCCTATGCGCGGAGCTTTATCGGCAACTTAGAACGGCCCGATGTAGATAAAATTAACGGGTTGAGCCCCGTAATTTCTATTGAACAGAAAACCACTTCACGCAATCCACGCTCTACCGTAGGTACGGTAACCGAGATATATGATTTCATGCGTCTGCTCTATGCGCGTGCAGGCGAAGCATTCTCGTACCTATCGGGCGATAAAATGGTACGTCAGTCTGAAGACCAGATACTCGATGCCATCATCACCAACTTTGCCGGCAAAAAACTTACGGTACTTGCCCCGGTAATTAAAGGACGTAAAGGCCACTACCGCGAACTTTTTGTACAGATCAGAAAGCAGGGGTATTCGAAAGTACGTGTGGATGGCGAAGTGCTGGATATAACGGCCAAAATGCAGGTAGATCGCTTTAAGATTCACGACATTGAAATTGTGATTGATCGTATTGTTCCTAACGAAAAAGATCGTCATCGTATCGGGCAATCCATTACTACCGCCATGAAGGAAGGCAAGGGAGTAATCATGGTGATGGAAGAAAATAAAAAGGTGCATCACTTTTCTAAATTCTTGATGGACCCGAAAACAGGTTTATCGTACGATGAACCGGCTCCTAATAATTTTTCATTCAATTCGCCATACGGAGCTTGCCCTACCTGCACCGGGTTGGGAATTATCGAAGAGATAACAGAAGAGTCCATTATACCTGATAAAAAATTAAGCGTTAGTCGCGGAGCAATTTTGCCTTTGGGCGAATACCGCGACATCTGGATTTTTAAAAAAATTGAAGCGATTCTTAAGCGGTACAAACTCACACTCTCAACACCAATTAAAGATATTCCAAAAGATGCACTACACGTTCTTTTGTATGGCGATGATGAACCGGTGGCCGTAGCATCAGTAAAATATCCGGGCACCGAATGGAACACTAAGTTTGAAGGCATCATCACGTTTCTAAAAAAAATGATTGATGAAGGAACAGACAACACCCGCAAGTGGATAGAAGATTTTACAACTACAAGAATTTGTCCTGAATGCCAGGGAGCGCGGTTGAAAAAGGAGTCGCTGCATTTTAAAATAGCAGACAAGAATATTGCTGAGTTGGCCGAGCTGAATATCAATGCACTTCAAAAGTGGTTTGAAGGTTTGGAAAATCGTCTGAATGAAAAACAACGCATAATTGCAGCCGAAGTAGTAAAAGAAATACGCAAGCGAATTGGTTTTTTGTTAGATGTAGGATTGGACTATCTGCACCTCAATCGTCCGCTGCGTACGCTAAGCGGGGGTGAAGCACAACGCATACGGTTGGCTACACAAATCGGTACGCAGTTGGTGGGGGTATTGTATATTCTGGACGAGCCCAGTATCGGCTTACATGCGCGCGATAATGCCAAACTTATAAAAGCCCTGAAAGACTTGCGCGACTTAGGCAATTCGGTAATTGTAGTAGAGCACGATAAAGAGATGATGCTGGAGTCAGACTACATTATAGACATAGGGCCTGGTGCAGGCCGGCATGGTGGAACAGTAGTAGCAGAAGGAGATCCACAAACTTTTTTAAAGAATAACAGCACAACAGCTAAATACCTGAATGGAAAATTGGGCATTAACTACCTGAAGGAGCGCAGAAAAGGAAGCGGTGAACAAATTCAATTACTGGGGGCAACAGGCAACAACCTGAAAAACGTTGATCTGGAAATTCCGCTCGGTACCCTTACCTGTATTACGGGAGTTTCGGGCAGCGGTAAATCAACATTAGTGCACGATACTTTATTCCCGATTTTGAATCAGCACTTCTTTAATTCACGTACCGAACCGCTGGCTTACAAAAAAATAGAAGGACTTAAACTGATTGATAAAGTAATAGAAGTAGATCAGTCGCCTATTGGCCGCACACCCCGATCAAACCCGGCAACCTATACCGGAGTGTTTACCGACATTCGCGATTTGTTTGCCCAGATGCCCGAAGCAAAAATACGCGGGTATAAAACAGGAAGGTTTTCATTTAACGTAAAAGGCGGCCGCTGCGAAACCTGCGAAGGCGCGGGATTGCGTTTAATCGAAATGGAATTTTTACCCGATGTGTATGTGCCCTGCGAAACCTGCAAGGGTAAACGGTATAACCGCGAAACACTGGAAGTTCGCTTTAAGGGAAAATCGATTTCTGATGTATTGGATATGACGGTGGAAGAAGCCATAACCTTCTTCGAAAACCAACCTAAGATTTTGCGTAAGATTACAACGTTAGGCGATGTGGGGTTGGGTTATATTTCGTTAGGGCAACATGCCACAACGCTTTCGGGTGGTGAGGCCCAACGGGTAAAACTGGCTACCGAACTTTCTAAACGCGATACAGGTAAAACACTTTACATTTTAGATGAACCCACCACGGGTTTACACTTTCAGGACATCAGCCACTTGTTGGATGTACTTCAAAAACTGGTTGATAAGGGCAATACAGTTTTGGTGATTGAACATAATATGGATGTGATTAAATCGGCCGACCATATTATAGACCTTGGGCCCGAAGGCGGAGCAGGCGGAGGCAGAATTATTGCGAAAGGAACACCCGAGCAGGTTTCAAAAAATCCGGCAAGCTATACAGGTCGGTTTTTAAAGCCAGAATTGGTGTAGTTGTCCGCTGGTGTAAGTTTGCTAAGGGCCCCTTTTTCATTCACTACCTTTGTATTAGATGCTGAATAAATCGCGACTATACTGGGTTTTGCAAATTGGCGGGTGGACGCTCTATGCCGTGGTGCAAATAGTAGTGGCTATTTCATCCAGCGAAGCAATCAGCGCGAAAAGGATAATCTTCCTTGCTTACGAGTCGTTCTTTTGTTTTTTGCTTACACACGGGTTACGCACGTACATGAACAATAAGCGGTGGCTAAGCCTAAGCATGCCACGTTTGTTACCGCGTGTACTTTCGGCCGTATTTCTTATGAGTGTTACGCTGTACTTCTTACGAATACCGCTCTCAATTTCGCTTGGCCTGTTTAATAAAAACGTTTTTGATATTGGTAACATTCTTGGGTTATCCTGGGTGTATTCATTTTTCTTTTTCACCTGGTCGATCGTGTATTTTACCTATAATTATTTTGAGCGGTATAATAAATCGCTTAAACTGGAGGCCTCCATAAAAGAGATAGAGTTGAGCAACCTCAAATCACAACTTAACCCTCATTTTATTTTTAATGCGTTAAACAGTATTCGGGCCCTGGTGGACGAAAATCCTGATAAGGCCAAAATGGCCATCAATCAACTGGCGAACATTTTACGCAATACTTTGGTTACTGAAAAGAAAAGACTTACCCGGTTTGGCGATGAGTTAAAAGTGGTACGCGATTACCTTAGTTTGGAAAGTATTCGGTTTGAAGAGCGGTTAAGAACAGATTTTGATATCGACCCGGCCTCTAAAGATTTTATGGTGCCTCCGCTGATGGTCCAAACCCTGGTTGAAAATGGTGTAAAACATGGTATTTCCAAGCTAACGGAAGGCGGATGGATTCAACTGAAAACAAAAGTGGCGCATGGTAAACTAAGCATTCGCATTCGCAATAGTGGTCAATATCATGCTGTTAATGGTCATAAACGAAGAGGCGGCCTGGGCCTGGTTAACACCTCGCAAAGATTAAAACTTTTATATGGCGAAGATGCCTACTTCGCAATTAGCAATGAAAGAGATAATTTTGTACTTACTGAAATAATTATTCCACCTATACATACGACATGAGAGCGTTGATAATTGATGACGAGCGCCTGGCGCGTAAAGAACTTACCAAACTACTGGAAGAGCATCCTTCTATAGAAATAGTGGGCGAGGCTATGAATGCCGATGAAGCCGAACAAATGATTAATGAATTGAATCCTGATCTGTTGTTTCTGGATATCCAGATGCCGGGCCGTACAGGATTTCAACTGCTGGAATCGTTAGAATCGGCACCGCTGGTGGTGTTTACCACTGCCTACGATGAGTTTGCCCTTAAAGCATTTGAAATAAATGCCTTAGATTATTTACTGAAACCCATTCAGGCCGAGCGATTAAGTGAAGCAATCCATAAGATTATGGAGAAAGAACGCGCCAAGATTGGACGCGGAGCCGGTAAGAAACTCGGGCTAGAAGATCAGGTGTTTGTAAAAGATGGTGAACGTTGTTGGTTTGTTAGCCTGGCTAATATTCGCTACTTCGAATCTGATGGTAACTACATTAAAGTGTACTTTGATACCAACCGCCCGATGATTCATAAATCATTAAATGCATTAGACGATCGGTTAGATGAGCGTGCTTTTTTCCGGGCCAGTCGCAAACACATTATTAACCTGAGTTGGGTAGAAGGAATTGAACCATGGTTTAATGGTGGCCTTATGGTGAAGTTAAGAGGTGGAGATAAAGTAGAAGTAAGCCGCAGGCAGGCTGCCAAGTTTAAGGATATGATGAGTTTGTAGGTTCATCTGTTTTGATAAAATTTCTTTGAGTAAAAGTTTCCTTACTTCTTTCAGATAGTAAGAAGTAAGGAATCCAAACAATGGCGCCAACCATCGACCTTGCAATGGATGTTAGGGTGTCTTTATCCATTCCCTCTGTATACTGTGCTCCAACAACTCCATCTAATAATAGAAAGAGAAAATTGAGCCCATAGAAAAGGGCGGCCAGAAGGGGCACACTACTTCTTCGTTTAAAGAATAAAATCAGAAGTACTACAGAGAAAAACAAGAATGCCATATTAAAGATCAGTTCCATGAGGATAAACGAACCAAGCCCAACATTATAAGCGCTAAAATCAGGGTCAGTTAAAATTCTCCAATTTGAATAGTTGAAATATTCTATGTTGATTAGTTCGTAACCCATTCGCAACGGGGTTAAGCAAAGCCCGATTGCCGGAAGAATTAACCAACCGCCAATAGAGTGAAACTGTGTTGTGCTCTTTGGTTCAGGATCGTATTCATAGATTTTCTTAAGGATAAAGAAACCGGGAATAAAAAGCATCAATACGATAAGCAAAAAAGGTGTATTGAATGTGCTATTGGTCTTCATCTCGTCCTTGTAAGTAAGAGTAAAGGACATATCGTTTGTAACATCATTAACCTTTTTGATATAATCCTTAACTTCATCTTTTTCCAGGTAACGTTTCTTTGTTTTATAACTAAGATTCAGGTGTACTTCATTGCTGTTTTTCAAACTAATTCTGGATTTATAAATAAAACCAGAAGACTCTATAGTTTTTTCAGCCTCAGTCACCGACCAATCTTCGGGCATATTTAATTTTGTATCATAGGATATATCAAGAGGATAAGCAATGGCATACGGCATGCGCCTGATTTTTGTAGTTGGAGTAGCGAGATAACTGGCTAGATTTCTGGGATAGACAGCCGCGCGGTGTATGTGATTGAGAGAATCGAATTCCCAAAATGAACTGATTTCATAATTTTCAGTTGTAGTCAGATGATTAAAGACTTCATCATCTACATACTTAATTGGAGCGCCAAGCTCAATATCAGGATAATCAGTAGCGTAAAAATTCAGATATCTCTCATCAATTTCTGTCAGGCTATTTGATTTAAAGTACTCTCGCATATAGTCGGCCTCATTACCACTATAAACGGTAGAAACCTGTAGGGTTGCGCCTCCACCAATAGAATGAACATCAAAAACATCACTAATTTTGACAGAGCCAGCTTTGGTAATTGTAGGAATTGGTTCAAGGCCACTGGTGTTTGGGTCAATTACCAACCCGAATGTATAGTTGGGAAGAAATATTTTTTTGAGGGGTCCACGCTGAAAACTAATTGTTGGATCTATCCAATACGTTGAGTCTTGCCATTGAAATTGCACAATGCAATGATCAAACATACGAGGCGATGGTAACACTTCGCTAAGGGTTGCTCCATAACTCGTATTGATTAAAACAGGCCTGCTTTTAACGCCAAGTTCATTTAGGATTGTAGCAAGTAACAGCGATTTATCTTTGCAGTCACCAAAACGCTGCGTAATAATTTTTTGGGGTTGGTGAGGTTTAAATCCATGTATGCCATCCGCAAAGGATAAATAACGAACTTCATCCTGAATAAACTGAATAGATTTTTTTATTTTTTCCTCAAGGGATTGATCAGATGTTAACCCAGGAACCTGACCGGATAGTTTTTGAGACGGAGTTAAATTGAAAAGAGAATGTGCCCATTGGGCCACTTCTTTCCATTCGTTAAATTCTGAAACCTGAACATAAGTATAGGGATTATACCAGGAAGGGGTACTTTCTTCCATGGTAAGCGAAGGAACATCTTGTAGTGTCCATTCGTATTCCGTTATAGTTCCTTGCTTATTAATTAAAGCTTCGGGGGCTTGGTTAAATTTTTTAAGGTATAAGGGCTTGTTAGAAGGCGAGAGTAACCTGTAAAAAATTTTTTTAATAGGCACGCCATAGTTGAAATAGTAATTGCGGAAATATTTGTTTTGAAATACCGGGTTTGAACCCTTTATGGTAAAAGAATATTCAAGAATATCGCCAACCTGAATGTCTTGAAGATTACAGATTGCCGTAAGGTCGCCATCGTATACGGCCCGCTCCAGGTTTTGCTCTCTCCGAAGGACTTCAATATCGCTTAACCTTAAACGCTCCAGCTTCTTTCCGTTGCGGATAATAGTAATGTTATGAAATGCTAATTCCTGAAAGGAGGGATCGAACGAAATTGAGATTGGGGTTACGTTTCCCAAACCCTTCTCAGACAAAACAAGTTGCGCGTAACGTGAAAAGGCTTCTTGGGTGGATTGGTTAAATTGCTCTTCTGTAAGCAGATCGTAATACCCACCTGAGGCCATACTGGTATCCGATACAGAATTCGGATAATCAATCTTCTTTACCCATGATGGGGCAGGTGCTATTTTAACATTCCCCAACTGCCCCGAACTACATAATGGCCAGAATAAAAGGGCAAGAAAAAAATACTTCATGACGAAAATTTACTTCAACACCAGATCAATTAATTCCTTTTCCACATTCCAGTCGCGGGCAAGTTTTAGCATGGCGGTAGCTTCCATCTCGGTAACGTAGCCTTTCAGATTGTTGGATTGCCACACCATATTAATAAGGTCAACCCTTTTGTTCTTGGGGTAGTCTCCAATAATGTTGTTGAGGTAAGTACGGGCCCGGTCAAACGCGGTTAGGTAATCTTCGGCTACAAAGGTAAGCGCCCATGCCAGCTCATCTTGTGCATCAAAATCGGCTGCCACCATTTCCAGGTCTTTTTGCTCTACGTCATCTAACCCATGGTAGTGGAAAATAACGGCCTTTAGCAGCAGGTAAACTTTTTTTTCTTCGCTGGTCATCAAATACTCAAAGTGCTAATATCTGAAATTTCAGTTCATTTTTCTGAAGCAAAAAACTCCATTGCGAGTTGGTCGGCTACCAATTTGCCAGCCCGTGTTAAAAGTACCGTGTCGGCTTTAAGGGTAATCAGGTTCTGGTTCGCCATTTTCAAAAGAGGATTGCCGGGTAGCGCAGTAAGATCATAGTCATAATCCCTTTTCAACACCGCAAGACTACAGCCGATATTGGTTCTAAGGGAAGTAAAAATATATTCGTTAATCTTGTTTGCGAGCGTAAGTTGTTCTATTTCATATGGAATTTTTCCGGTGTTTAAGGCCTGCACATAGTGGTAGTTGTTTCGCACATTAAATTGCCTTGTATTACCATTATAGGAATGGGCACTTGGCCCAATACCCAGGTATTTTTTGCGTTGCCAATAGCTGCTGTTATGCCGCGATTCAAACCCGGGTTTTGCATAGTTCGAAATTTCATATTGGATAAAGCCGTTGCTTTCCAGCGTATCCATTACAACTTCAAACTGCTGGGCCGCTTCCGGTTCGTCCGTTATTTTTAGTTTGCCTTGTTGAGCCCACTTACCAAATACGGTTTTTTCTTCTACTGTTAACGAGTACACCGAGATATGAGCTGGCTGAAGGGTAAGCGCTTTGGCAAGATCTTTTTGTAAAATGAATTCATGCTGGTTGGGCAACCCGAACATAATATCAATACTCAGGTTGCTTATGCCAGCCTGATGTGCGGCTTCAATACATTGTTCAGCCTCAATAGCGGTATGAGCCCGGTTCAGAAATTTCAGCACATGATTATCGAACGACTGAACCCCAATGCTTAACCGGTTAATTCCTGCACCGGCAAGTGCCGCAAGCTTTTCTCTTGTCAGGTCATCCGGATTAGCCTCCAGCGTAATTTCCGGATCTGCAGAAACCGAATAGCGTTTCCCAATTGCATTAAGTATGGCGTTCAGTTCGTCATCTGTCAGTAAAGAAGGTGTGCCACCTCCAAAATAAAGGGTATCCAAAGGCTCACCAGCAAGGTAATGCGCCTGCATTTCTAGTTCCTTAATAATAGCCCTTACCAAATCGGCCTTTATAGATGTGTTTACCGAAAAGTGGAAGTCGCAGTAATAACACGCTTGTTTGCAAAACGGAATATGTAGATAAAGCCCGGCCATTTCGGAGTTAAAGATAAGCGCACATCAATCAAAATTTCGTGTTAACCAGCTTTCCTGATATTTTTGCAGCCTGCATGAGATTCGTTTTTGTTGCTCTGATAATTTTTTCGACCAGCCTGCACGCGCAAACTCACGAAGTGAATCTGCGCTCACAATGGCAGGTGTTTCAAGATGGCCAATATATGCCATATAAAAATCAGAAAACGCAATCGGTTCATATAGAACTGAACGCAAAAGAGCATAGGGGCACCTTATATATAATCAACAGAAATGAATTTTCGGTTTTTGTAAACGGCAGGCTGGCGTGGCGATTGGCCGATACACTAAAAATAAATACGGATAGTTTACTTCGTGCAGAGGGCGGACTTGCCCGGTTGAGTATTTACCAACAACCACGGGTGTTTGCACTTCATACCGGGTTAATGGTACCCGATCAAAAGAACACAGATCTTAATGCATTACGGCCATCCGGTCATTTCAGCAACTTTGTAATTCTGGCGCTGTTTTTCCTGCTGGTCTTTATTGTTGCATTGTTTCGGGCTAGCCCTCAGCTTTTATTTGATTACCTGAATGTGATTAAACTGTTTTCAATTCAGGAGCGTGACGATGCAACCGTAACCGGTAGGATAGGCGCTAGTCTAAACATATTATACTTTGCCTTTGTCAGCTTTCTCTTAGCCCTGTTAATCCTCATCCTGTTGCAGTACTCAACCGATCGGTTTGCAATTAGCCTGTACTTCCACACCCAATCAACTGCGGCTGCATTTGGTATTTGGCTGTTATTATCGGTAGTCGTGTTTGCAATACTTATGGTAAAGTTGTTACTGATCTTTATCTGCTCGCACCTGTTTGGCTTACGTGATACGGTTCGATTTCAATTTTTTCATTTTGTACGACTGTTATTTATCTCGGGTATTGGTATGGGGTTGGTGCTTATTGGCTTTTATATTTTCGATATAAGCAACCCAGCTGCCTTTGCCGGTTTATTATATACGGTAGCTACCCTTGTTTTAATTAGTGTAGCTTTTTTGTTTTTGAAATTATTGGGGCGCACTGGCCTACCCGTTTTTCATTTATTTTCCTACCTTTGCACATCCGAAATTATCCCATTGATAATAGTAGGGAAAATGCTATTATTTTAGGTAGAACCCGACACGTGTTGATATGATTGAAACTGCTACGGACAGAATGCGAAAAGTAAAAAGCATTTTGGTTACTCAGGAGCCCCCTACCGATGCAAATTCACCTTACCTCAAGCTTGCAGAGAAATACGGCTTGAAAATAGACTTTCGGCCGTTTATTCAGGTAGAGGCTGTCCCCATCAAAGACTTCCGCAAACAAAAGGTAGATATTCTTCAGCACACAGCAATTATCTTCACCAGTCGCCATGCAGTTGATCATTTCTTCTCTATTTGCCGCGAGCTAAAAATCGAGATGCCTCCTGATATGAAGTATTTTTGTATCTCAGATCAAACATCAAACTACCTTCAGAAATACATTGTAATTCGCAAACGCAAAATTTTTTCGGGGTTAAAAGACACCAAAGATCTTCTGGAGATAATTAAAAAGCATAAGAACGAGAAATTCCTGTTTCCATGTTCCGATATCCGCAAGAACGATATTCCGGATTTTCTAACAGAGAATAACTTCAATTTTTCAGAGGCTATCATGTATCATACTGTAGCAGCTAACCTGAGCGACCTTAAGAATGTGTATTACGATATTCTGGCCTTCTTCAGTCCATCTGGTATAAGTTCGTTGTTTGCAAACTTTCCTGAGTTTAAGCAGAATAACACCCGAATTGCGGCATTTGGCCCTACTACTGCTAAAGCCGTGCGCGATGCTAACCTGTTTCTGGACATTGAAGCACCGCTGCCCAATGCCCCCTCCATGACAGGCGCCATCGAACTTTATATAAGATCTGCCAATGCAATCAAATAACTGACTAAGACATACGTTTTTACCTATACTTAGATTTTATTACACTTTAATTACATACGTTTTGAAAGTGTGGTAAGAATTGGCTTATCTTTAAGTCCTGTTCAAAAAGAACCTGTGAAGAAATTCTATTTTTTACTTCTACTGGCACCCATTTTTAATGTATGCCTGGGCCAGCAAGACCCACAGTTTACGCACTACATGTTTAATACCATGTATTATAATCCGGGTTTTGCAGGTGCCGAAGGGGTAACAAAATTTACTGCCCTGCATCGTAGCCAATGGGCTGGCTACCAACCCTCTTTTGGTGATGGAGGCGCTCCTACTTCGCAAATCATATCTATGACATCGCCCCTTAACAAATTAAGAAGTGGCATTGGAGCTTATATTGTTAATGACAGACTGGGAGCATTAAACAACCTGGAGGCACAGGTATCGTATGCCTACCACCTTGCCTTAAAAGACACTAAACTAAGTTTCGGGTTAAAAGCCGGTATGTATTCTCAAACACTCGATTTTGATATGTATCGGTACATTGATCCAAACGACCCGTTATTACGAGACCAGGCCGGAAAAACCTCGCAGGTTCGCCCTGATCTGGCTGCCGGTCTTTTTATGCAACGCGAGAAGTATTATGTAGGAGTAAGCTTCAATCACCTTATTAAATCAACTTTTGATTTTGGGTTGAGCCAACGAAGCGCCCTTCAACCTCATATGTATGTAACCGGAGGATATTATTACCAGGTTAATTTTGACCTGAGACTACAATTTTCAACCTTAATTAAGTCAGACTTTACAAAAACCACCTTCGATGTGGGCGGTTTAGCTCATTACAAAGACAAGATGTGGGGTGGTTTGTCGTTCAGACAATCTGAGGCGGCCATTGTTATGCTGGGGTATAGCCTGTTGAAAGACAAGGCTCTACGCGTGGGTTATGGAATGGATGTAATTGTTAAAGACAGAGAAGCCAAGCAACCCTTGTCGCACGAAATTTTATTAACCTACGAGTTGCCGGTTAATCCGACAATAGGCAAAAAGATAGTACGTACACCTCGCTACAGACATTAAAGCGAGACTGATATTTTGGATTTTTGCAGAATTTATTGAATTTGGCACCTCAGGTTTTTAAAAAAGAGGCGAAAAAGAATAACTTTCGGGTCTGTATCGTTTGCTTTACTAAACCGAAAGACTGGAACTAACATAAAAAGTATGAAGAAGAGAGTATCTCCTAAGGTTCTGTACTATGCTTTAATTCTGGGAGCGGGCACCCTGGTTGGGGGCTGCGGCTTGCTGGGCATTGGCGGCAATAAAGGCGGTGATGCCCGGGGCGAAGTAGTGGGGCAATCCACACTCGAGAGCAGAGAGGGCTGGTCTATGGTAATACCCTATGGTATGGTTCCCATTCCTGCAGGTACATTCCACATGGGCCAGGCCGATGAAGACCCTGCCTCAACTCAAATCAACTTCAACAAACAAATCACAATCGGTCCGCTTTTCATGGATGAGACCGAGATTACAAATGACGAATATCTTCAGTTTACTACCTTCTTTCTTGATCCCAACGGTGCAGAAGGGTTAACAAACTTCGACCAGATTGGTCAGCAGGAGTTCATGGAAAAATATTATCCGGATACTACCGTTTGGATGCGTGATTTCTCGCACCACATGGGCGATCCACTGGTAGATTATTACTGGCAACACCCGGGCTATATGGATTATCCGGTAGTAGGTGTAAGCTGGGAAGCAGCAAACTTTTTTGGAAAATGGAGATCAGCCTTCTTAAATGAGTGGCGTCAGGTTAATGGTGGCCAGCCACCCATGCCGGCTTTCAGGCTGCCATCAGAAGCAGAGTGGGAGTATGCAGCCCGTGGAGGCCGTGATATGGCCAAGTATCCTTGGGGTAACCCTTATATCCGAAACTCGAAAGGATGTATGCTTGCTAACTTCAAGCCAGGCCGTGGTAACTTTTATGACGATGGATTTGCCTATACCGCTCCGGTAGGTGTTTATTTCCCTAATGATTATGGATTAGTTGATATGGCCGGTAACGTTTCAGAATGGTGCCTGGATGATTTCAATCCGGCTTCAGTGCCTACCGTATGGGATTTGAACCCGCAAATGATTGATAAGAATGCCTACGATCGGGAAGGAAATTCCAGACAAAACTATAATGCCCGCAAAGTTGTACGTGGAGGTTCGTGGAAAGACGTGGCGTATTACCTGGAAACAGGAACCAGAACTTATGAATACAAAGATTCAACCCGTGCCTATATTGGATTTCGTTGTGCTATGACCAATCTGGGACGTTCATCGGGAGCTGAATTTCAATAATTAAAAACTCTGGTTATATTTAATTTAAAAAACGGACAAAACTTAAATCTCTAAGAACCATGGCAAAGAAAAAAGGCGGATTTGTTAATTTACTCTACACTACTATCATGCCCAAAATATATGGTATTGGGGCAGCTGTAGTAATTATAGGTGCATTGTTTAAAATTGAGCACATGGAAGGTGCAAGCTTGATGCTGATCGCAGGATTAAGTATTGAAGCTGCCATCTTCTTCTTAAGTGCTTTCGAACCAAAGCATGAAGAATACGATTGGTCAAAGGTGTATCCTGAACTATCTGAAGAGTATGAAGGACCCGTAAATCCAACAGCTACAAAAATCAGCAACCGCCCTGCCGGAGATTCTCCTTTATTGAAAATTGACGAAATGCTGAAGACNNATGACAGCCGTTAAGTCTATGGCCGATGCCTCTAAAGACACTAACGAATATCACAAACAAATGCAGGCTGTAACAAAGAATCTGCAGTCGTTGAATGCGGTATATGAGATGGAGTTAAAAGACGCAGATTCTCATGTGAAGAACATGAATAAATTCTACGAAAGTTTAACAGGCGCTATGCAAGGTCTTTCTAAAGTGGGTGAAAATACGACCAAATTCACATCTGAACTGGGAAGCCTTACAACCAACATTACAGCACTTAATAAAGTGTATGGTGGTATGTTAACAGCCATGAAAGGCAGCAACAACTAATTTGTAGTACGAGATTTAAGTTTTAAAAAACAAAAAATAGAAGATCATGGCAGGTGGTAAAGAAACACCCAGGCAAAAGATGATCGGTATGATGTACATGGTGTTAACCGCGTTGTTAGCACTTAACGTAAGTAATTCCGTTCTCGAAAAATTTGCCATCATTGATGAGACCCTCGGTAAACTGATCTCACAAGATCAGATTTCAAGTGAAAATAAATTGGCGGGCATACTGGCCTCTACCAGTCAGGACCCTGCCGTTATGGAGGCAAAAGAAAAAGCAAAGAAAGTTCGGGAGTTAACAAAGGCAACCATTCTTTACATTGATGAGGTTAAAGCAAAAATGAAAACTGAACCGGATGGTAAAGCCATTGAAGGTGAGGCTTTGGTAACCAACACCCATCGTGCAGAAGAATTGATGTTGGATAGTCAAAAACCAGAGGTTGGACAGGGTTATGAAAAGAAACTAAATGACCATGTTAATGAGTTAAACAAAATTATGGGTCTTAAAACTCCCTTTCCAAAACTAACCCGTACCGCTAAGGATTATGATGAGTTTAAGAATAACACCAACCAACTAAGCAAAAACTTCCTTCAGTTTCAATTTGAGCAAACACCTACTATGGGTGCTATTGCAACTTTAAGCCAAATGCAAACTGAAATTCTGGA
>DEIA01000085.1 GCA_002352225.1 Flammeovirgaceae bacterium UBA2786 | reverse complement strand
GCGTGTATGTTTTGGTGAGTTTTTATCCGATTAAAGAAAAAATTACCTATGACTTATGCCTGTATCCGAAACACACGGTAAGTATTTTAGGTGAACGTGAACAACGGTAAGTTACTTCAGAACGGAAATGCGTAAACTTCAGATTCAATACGGTCTAATCCGTAAATAACTCGCTTATGCCAATCAACACAAATTGAAATTACGGGGTGGTCAAGTTCATACAAACTTAATGGTTGCCCATTCCAATCTATCGCCACAATGGTGCTAAGGTGCCCGGCTTCATCCTGGTCGTCATCTTTCGATACTGTTTCACCATTATCATAAAGCAAAAAAATCAGGCTGTCAGTGCAAACAACTGCCTGGTAGGCGTATTTTGTTAAATCAAATCTTCGCTTCATTTGCCGCACGAGCATTGTTCTAAAATTATAATTTATTTTTTTTCAAATCGCTCCCAGAAATTTATTTTTCAAACTCCAAACAAATCTTGTTTTTGTTATCTTAAGCCCATGTTACGATATCTGCTTTCGCGCCCCATTGCCATATCCATGAGTTTGCTGGTGACATTGGCGCTTAGCGTGCTGGCTTACCAAACCTTACCGGTATCATTGTTACCTGCCTTAGATGTACCGCAGATTACTATAACCGTTCGCTACCCCAACGGAAGTCTAGAAGAAATTGAGCAAAGCATTCTAAAACCTATTCGCGAAAGCATGCTTACACTTACCGGTATTAAAACCAGCGAGAGCATTGCGCAAAACGAAACAGGCAGGGTTACGCTGCAATTTGATTACGGCACCGCTATGAACTTAGCCTATATTGAAGCGAATGAAAAAATTGATCGCCTGACTGCCATACTGCCGCGCAACCTGGAACGGCCTATTGTATTTAAAGCCACCACAGCCGATATACCCATAGCGCGCATACAGGTAAGCACCGGCCCAGAAGACTGGATTACTACCTCTGAACTTGCCACCAAAGTTTTAAAAAGAAGACTGGAGCAATTAGATGGAGTAGGCTTAGTAGATATAAATGGCACGGTAACAAAAGTAATCCGCGTTGAACCACGCTACGATGTAATGCAAAGCCTGCTGGTAACCGAGCAGCACATTCTGCAAACTATTGCCAATGCAAATCTGGAGCTGGGCTCACTCTCTGTTAAAGATGGCAACTACCGCTACTACCTGAAACTAAATGCCCAGATACGCACACCACAGGAATTAGAACTACTTCCGGTTAGCTTGCCTAACCAGCGCATGGTGCTGCTTAAAGAAATTGCCCACATTTACTCCGAACCAGAACGTGCATTGGGGTTTCATCTGTTTAAAAATAAATTGGCACTGGCTATTACAGTGCATAAACAAACACAAGCGCGCCTGCCCGAATTAATGCCCCGCATTTATGCTGTAGTAGAGCAATTTAAGCAGGACTACCCCCAACAAACATTTGCCATTACACAAGACCAGTCTCTGCTGCTTACGCTAAGTATCGAAAACTTATCGCAAGCATTGGTTTGGGGCGGGGTAATTGCATTTGCCGTATTGTTTCTGTTTATGCGCGGCTGGCGCGAACCGGTTATTATGGGCATTGTATTGCCCTTATCACTTCTGCTGGCATTTTCTGTTTTTTATGTTTTTAATATCTCTTTAAACATTATTTCGCTTAGCGGGCTTGCGCTGGGCCTGGGTATGTTGGTAGATAATTCCATTGTAGTAATTGATTCTATCATGCTGAAAAGAAAAGAAGGGTTTGCCGTGTTAGATAGTTGTGTAGCTGGTACACAAGAAGTAATTGTGCCGCTTATCAGTTCTGCGCTTACCAACCTGGCGGTGTTTGCCCCGCTTATATTGCTAAGTGGTATAACCGGTGCTTTGTTTTACGATCAGGCTGTTTCGGTAGCCGCCATTTTATCGGTATCGCTGTTGTGTACATTCCTTGTGGTACCCCTACTCTATTTGTTGCTATTCCGAAACCGGCAACCGGAACAACAGCCCGACAGTTGGTTATTTATTACCATGCTGAATGGTTATAAAAAATCATTTAGCTGGATATGGCAGCACAAATTAATAAGCCTGCTGGCAATGGGTGCTCTTATTCCTATAGCGTTTTTGTTATTGTACTTTCTTCCCAAAGCGGGCTTTCCGGAAATTGAACGCACCGAAACGATACTTTCCATTGACTGGAACGAACCTATCGATGCATTAGAATGTCGTAGCCGGGTAGAAAATTTTTTGACCACTAACCAAAATCTGTATGAGCTATCGGAAGCAGAAATCGGGTACCAACAATTTTTGCTTAGCCCTGAAAACTACTCGGTGCAACATGCAGAAATTTATCTCCGGTTTACTTCGCAAGAATCAAAACAGGCTGGCGACAAAGCATTAAAAACCTACTTCGATCAAAAATACCCGCGTGCTTCTGTTTTGTTTCAACATGCACCTAATGCATTCGAGCAACTGTTTACATCAACCCAACCGTTGCTGATGGCGCGCCTGCGCGATGTAAAATCTAAACGGCCGCTTTCCGTTACCAGGGCCGATAGCTTACTAAACATTATAACAACCGATTTGTTAAAGCCAGGAAAAGGATTTGAAAAAGAGACGATGGTATTTGTGCGTATTAACCCCGATAAGCTGCAACAGTATGGGGTTGCGTATGCCACTGTACTTGATAAACTGAAACTTGCCTTTGGTAATTACCTGATTACCGACTTTACAGACTTTGGTGAAGTAACCCCTGTATTGTTTACACCTTTTACCGGAGATTTACCCCAGGCCCTGGGCGAACTTTATGTAACCGCTTCAAACAACAAAACGTATGCCTTGCACGAATTGGTTACTGTGCAGCTACAGGAAAACTATAAATACATTACAGCCGATGCTTCGGGTATCTATCAATCGTTGGAAACTAATGCTCATTCAGATTTAGATGCATTTAAAAAATCGATTCAAACTAACGCGGTGAATGCCGGATTGGTAGCCGATTACAGCGGGCAGTGGTTTACAAACCAGGAAACTTTTAAACAGTTAGGGTTCATTTTGCTAATATCGGTTGCCCTGATGTATTTTATTCTTACTGCCGAATTTGAATCGCTTAAACAGCCATTATTGGTTATGCTAACCTTACCGTTAGGCCTGGCAGGCAGTTTACTTTTGCTATGGTTAACAGGCGGTACACTCAACATTATGTCGGGCATTGGGCTTATTGTAGTGTTGGGTGTATTGGATAACGATGCTATTTTAAAAATAGACCGTATAAACCGCTTACGAAAAACGCTGCCGCTTGAAACTGCCATTAAGCAAGCAGGCGTTGATAGATTAAAGCCTATTGTAATGAATACGTTTACCAATGTGCTGGCTATTACGCCCATCATCTTCGCTACCGGCCTGGGGGCCGACCTGCAACGGCCTGTGGCCGTTACCGCTATTGGCGGATTAATTGTGGGCACATTTACTGCACTGTATTTTGTGCCGTTGTTGTATTGGTATCTTACAAAAGAAGAAAATTAGTTTGAAACGGAATTAGTTTTTACCACCGCATCGTGCGCCAATTGCAGGTTATTGAAAATGCATCCATAACGCACACTTCGTCTGGAATTATTTTAGTAAGCCACAGCCGTTGTGGTTTTTTGAGCACTCGCTTAACTTCCTCAAAATATTTACCATGAAAATATATTCCCGATTAGTCCTGCTTTGTGGAGTTACAATATTTGCGTGTTCAAAAGAGAGGGCGTATTCGATTAGAGAGTATGAAATGGTAAAAATTTCAGATAAAAATTTCAAAATAGATTCAACAACAAATATAAAGACATGGTACCTTGATATTTATGAAGAGGATGGCTCGGTTTGGCTGACTTATGAAAACAAATTTAAGCCATCAATTCAATTCTATGATTTAGTAAATCAAAAACTGGACTTTGAAATAAACCTAATTCAGACAGGGCCTAATGGAGTCGGCACCATCAATGGTTTTTTTATAAAATCGCTTGATTCAATTTACCTATTAAATGTCTCAGATATGCGACTCTTTCTAATTAATAGAAAGGGGGAAGTTCAGAACTATTTTTCTTTTTTAAAACCATTGCAAAATTTTCCTTTTGGAACAATGTCAACTCCAACGATTATCTCAGGAAGTCCTGCAATATTCTATAAACAAAAACTTCATTTGGCCTCCCGACCCGGCACAGGTCCTACAGATAAAACAACCTTTGAAACCGGGAAAGTCGATTTGGCAATTGACCTTACCGATGGCCATTATTCATTAATATTCAATTATCCTGAAGTCTACAAAAAAGCAAATTTCGGAAATTTCTGGGGCAAAATATTTCGTGCTAAAACTCATGATAATAGAATAATATATTCATTTGCTGCGGATGAAAATATCTATGTAACAGATTATATTAAATCTGAAACTTTTTTTGCAGGAAGTGCTATTTTCGAAAAACCAATTCCATATGATGATGTTTCTCAGATGAGGGTTAATAACCTCAAGTCATCAATGTATGGTGGAGTTTTTTATGATAAGTACCGAGAATTGTACTATCGAATTGCTACCGGTGGTATTGAAGAAATTAATGCTACTTTTCTCTCCAGAGAAATATATGACAGTAAACCTATCTCTGTAATAATCTTAAACAATAAATTCGAAAAAATCGGTGAAACCCTTCTGCCTTCTAAAACACATGATCCACTTGGAGTATTTGTTGGTCCAGAGGGGTTATATATTTCCAATTCAAATTTGGAAAATCCCAACTTACAAGAGAATCTACTTTCATTTTCAGTTTATGTTCCACAAATAATTAACTAATCAAAACTGATATGAAAAATACTTTGGTACTGCTTTGATGTAGTGGAGTATCTCAAAATTCGAGGTAAAAGACGGGATACTGGAATAATGTTAATAGCTATAGGAAATCATGATAAGTATCCTTGGAAGTAAAAATATGACCCGTCCATGCACTTTGTAGGAAAAGACGGCTACTACATTGCCAGAAAAGATTTATACGCTAAGCAAGAAGATAAACTGGTATTTTCCAGATTTAAACTTCAATTTACTGAATAAAAAAGACTAACCGCATTTTAGACAGCGCTATCGCAGTTCTTTCCACACCCTCAACGTCACTTTCCAGAGCACGTTGAGTCACTTTATCGTCAGAGTCCACTCCGTGTAACTCTGATGGGGAAGAAGTAAAATTACTGCAAGAGCAAGATAGTTATACGTTATTCTTTTAATTACAGTTTATTCAGATCGATATAGGCAAACTGGTTTTCGCGATCATAAAACGACAATATGATTCGATCGTTATCAAGGTCAGCACAAAAATAAAAAATATCGCCTCCTGTTTCTAAAGTCTGAAGATACTCTCCATTGATATCAAATATTAATAATTTAGTAGGAAAAACACTTTTTTGTTGTTGAACATCATCCAACACAACCCCTTGCTCTCCTAAAAAGGCAGCAACAATCTTATCGTTCAGAATACTTACAATAGAATAATATTGAAACGCACGCTCTTTCTCTCCCCACTGTGGCCCATGCACGTGTTTGATTGTGTTTCCCTCTAAATCCCGTATGGTCAATAAATCGTAATCTGCAAAAGTTTCTACGCAAATAGCTTGCTCCCTGGAGAGTGAAAAATAGGTAGATCTATTCTTTGTATCTATATCTGGGTTAGGCTTCCCGATTTTCTCTATCACTTCCGTACGAATATTATATCTAACTAACGTACTATTAAAATTTCGATTATCAATAATATCGAGTCCATTTCCAACAATTATTGAGTCATTAACAAAGGCAAATGTGGCAGGAAAGAGGTCTTTGATAATACTGAAATCTTCGGAGGGCATATAATTCGGGTTAATCAATACGCTGTCCAACACAAATTTGAATGCTGTCATTTTACCAAAATCTGTCACATAAAATAACCCGTTCTCATTATCTATTCCAATATGACCGTATCGTACAATCTCCCCTGGTCCATGCCCCTTTAGTCCTGTGCTCGTAATGTATTCGAAAGTATTTTTATTAAACAAATGAATACCTTTTTCGGGGTTTTGATGATCGCAAACAATTAGATAATCTTTAATAACATGTAAAACAGTTTGGGCTCCAAACATAAGTTTGGTATCGAGCTTTGTATCTATAAGCTGATTGCTTACATCGATAACATTGTTTCTATTCTTTTGGTATTTCTCCTGGTTTGAATGCTTAGAACAGGAAACTAAAATTAAAATTGTGCTAAGCGCATAAGCGATCTTCATATTTTTTGACTTAGTGCGATTCTTAAAGAAAGGAATAAACACACCCAATCATCTAAAAATTTGTCGCCTCTCCCGGAGCCTCTTTGAAAGGATAATACTGGTAACACCAGCAATGCCCTGGCGTAGTAAGGCATCCATTTGG
>DEIA01000030.1 GCA_002352225.1 Flammeovirgaceae bacterium UBA2786 | reverse complement strand
ACTGAGCTACTCCCGCATTCAAATCTCGAATTCAAAACTCCGAATTCGAAATTATTTGGTGGGGAGAACAGGATTCGAACCTGTGAAGACATAAGTCAACAGATTTACAGTCTGTCCTCGTTGGCCGCTTGAGTATCTCCCCGTTGCCTTTCTTTTAAAGAACATTCGGAGATCATCAAAAACCGCTCTCCTACCCTCTTTTCCGGCAGTGCCAAAAAATTAGGAGTGCAAAATTATACGGTTTTTCGGTTTAGCCAAATACCGCCCTTTTTAAATATTTTAAGGGGTTGAAGCTTACGGCTGCTACATTACAATAATATCGGCCAGTACATCGTCTCCAAACTCTTTGCGGAAGATTTCAAGAATGCGGGATTTATGCAGAAGAAGGTCGTTCTTGAGTGCCGGACTGTCCAGTTCTACAAAAAGAACTTTATTACGGATTTGAAGTTTTTTGGTGCGTTTGGCTACCACTTTTCCTACTAATCGCTCCCATGAAGCGATAAGGTTTGCTTCGTCAAATTTTGATTTAATGTGGTAACGCTTCAGCAGTTTTTGAATAGCCTGCCCAATGTGCAAGGAGTTGCCGTCATTATTTATGTTTGAAGCCATGTGCTGGTAAAGGTACCGTTTTCGATAGTAAATATACGGGCTTTGATGCCGGCAGCCGTTAGAATGCTTTGCGTTCTGTCTGGCCGGGCATCGGTAATAAACAGTTGCCCGAATGTTCCTTCTGCCACCAGGGTAATCAGGCGGTGTATCCGGTAATCGTCAAGTTTATCAAAAATATCATCGAGCAATAAAATGGGCTTACGGTTTAGTTTGGCCTTAATTACCTCAAATTCAGATAGTTTTAAAGCCACCAGAAAAGATTTTTGCTGCCCCTGCGATCCTATTCTTTTAATCTCGTACCCATTAAGAGAAAACAAAAAGTCATCGCGGTGTATACCTGTTGTGGTGCGCTGCAGGGCAATGTCTTTCTGTATGGATGTTTTTAAGAGGTGCGAAAAGTTGGCTTCTGCCAGGTCTGACCGGTAGGTGATACCAGCCTGTTCTTCGGTGGTTTGGGCCAGGTACGTGTAATGCTGCTGAACCCGTATGGCAAACTCGTTACAAAATTTTTTGCGGGCATTAAATATATATTCGCCCGATTCAACCAGTTGTGCATTATAGGTTTCTAATAGCGGAACATCTACCCGCCCGTTCTCTGAAAAATTTTTAAGCAGGCTGTTACGTTGCTTGAGTTGATGGTTGTAAACGATAAGGTTTTCCAGATAGGTACGATCCAGCTGACTTACTATAGTATCTATGAACTTACGCCTTATCTCTGCTCCGTCCCAGATAAGTTCAATATCCTGCGGAGCAACAAGCACAACCGGATACTTTCCTACATGTTCGGAAAACCGGGAGTAGTCCTGGCCATCTTCGCGCAACACTTTTTTACCCGCGGTTTGAATTATGCATTCTACCTCATTCGGCTTGCCATTAAAGGTGAAGTTTCCGCGCAGAAAAAAACCCGATTCCTGATGCATAATGTTCTGTACATCAGAGGGATTAAATGCGCTTTTTGAGAAAGAGAGATAATGAATGGCATCCAGCACATTGGTTTTACCAGACCCATTTTTGCCTACAATACAAGTAACATCTGTATCAAATGCCAGGTTTACCTCGGCATGATTCTTAAAATTGAAAAGGCGCAGGTGATTGAGAAACACGTAACAACAATAAAATTCAATAGTTAATACGAACGGTCATTTGGCGATTGTCGCACGGTGGCGTATTTTCGCAGTTCACATTACGAATCAAAATTAGCAATTATGGCAACAGCCCAGGCTAAAAGCAGCACGAAGAAAGATAAGAAAGCATACTCTAAAGAAACCTACATGTTTTGGTTTGAGAGCATGTTACTAATGCGCAAGTTCGAAGAGAAAGCAGGCCAGCTATACGGAATGCAAAAAATACGGGGCTTTTGCCACTTATACATTGGGCAAGAGGCCTGCGCAGCCGGCTCGGTTTCGGCTTTGCGTAAAGGCGATAAATACATAACCGCTTACCGCGACCATGGACACCCCCTGGCTTTGGGTACCAGCCCAAATGCTATTATGGCCGAGTTATATGGCAAAGAAACCGGTATTACTAAAGGTAAGGGCGGCTCGATGCACATCTTTGACAAAGAACACAATTTTGTAGGTGGCCATGGTATTGTAGGCGCCCAGGTACCCCTTGGTGCCGGAATTGGTTTTGCCGAAAAGTTTAACAAAACCGGAAACCTGTGTATTTGCTATATGGGCGATGGCGCAGTGCGGCAAGGAGCTTTCCACGAGGCGCTTAACCTCTCTATGTTATGGAAAATACCTGTGATTTTTGTGATCGAAAATAACGGCTACGCTATGGGTACTTCGGTAAAACGCACCTCTAACGTACACGATTTGCACACGCTGGGCGAATCGTACGACATGCCCTCTGAAGCCGTTGATGCAATGGATGTAGAAGCTGTACACGAAGCCGTTGAACGGGCTGCCGAAAGAGCCCGTGCTGACGAGGGTCCAACCCTTTTGGAGTTTCGCACATACCGCTACAAAGGACACTCTATGAGCGACCCGCAGAAGTACCGTACCAAAGAAGAAGTAGAAGAATACAAACACCGCGATCCTATTGAACAGGTGCGCCACACTATTTTAAACAAGAAGATTGCTACCGAAAAGGAACTTGAGGCCATTGAGCAAAAAATAAACGCACAGGTAGAAGAAAGTGTAAAGTTTGCTGAAGAATCTAACTTCCCCGATCCATCAGAAGCGCTTACAGACGTTTACTACGAGCCCAATTATCCGTTTATAATGGACTAAACCGGGCTTTTGTTAAATAAGCCTGAATGCTTAGTTTTGCGTCCCGTTGTAAAGCGGGACTTTTCATTTTATAATAATCATGGCAAAGAAGGAAGAAAAAAAAGATGCACTCGAAAACGTAGAGGTACTTCAGGAAAAACTGATTGGTATTGAGGGTTGGTTTGAAAAAAATCCTAAAACTGCAATTGGAATTGCTGCCGCTATTCTGCTTGTGGTGGGCGGTTATTTCGGATACCGCTATTATATCAACAGCCAGGATGACCTTGCCCAAAGTGAAATGTTTCAGGCTGTGCGGTATTTTGAATCAGACAGTTTAAATCTGGCCCTAAATGGCGATGGTAACAACCTTGGATTTCTTCAGATAGTTGAAGATTACAGCGGTACAAAAGCAGGTAATCTCGCTAACTATTATGCCGGGGTTATTTACCTGAAGCAGGGGAAATTTCCGCTGGCCATTTTTCACCTGGAAGATTTCAGTTCAAATGATTTATTGGTTCAAGCCCGTGCATACAGCCTAACAGGCGATGCCTATATGGAACAGGATAACTTTGAAAGTGCCGCTAAATATTATGCAAAAGCAGCCAGCTATAAGCCCAATAAAGAATTTACACCTACCTATTTAATGAAAGCTGCCCTGGCTTATGAAAAACTAAACCAGAACGATAAAGCAAAAGCAGCATACCAAACTATTATTGACGAGTTCTGGGAATCAAGCGAGTACCAGAATGCCAGAAAGTTTAAGGCAAGACTGGAAAGCAATTCGTAAAAAGAATTTCATGTACTTTTAAAGGGGTAGTTTACTATCCCTTTTTTATTATTAACCTTTATTGTATGGCAGGTCAACTCAAAACCGTTTCGGGCAAAAGCAAAATAGATTTAGCAAAGAAAAAATTTGCCATTGTAGTAGCCGAGTGGAATGAAGATATCACCGAAGCGCTTTATGATGGAGCTTACCAGGCTTTGCGAAAACTTGGTGTGAAAAAATCGGGTATACTCAGAAAAAATGTTCCGGGTACGTTTGAACTTACACTAGGTGCATTATGGATGGCCGAAGAAAAGAATATTGATGCAGTTATCTGTATTGGCTGCGTTATACAAGGCGATACACCGCACTTTGATTACATCTGCCAGGGCGTAACGTATGGTATTACCGAAGTAAACATTAAAACCAAGAAGCCTGTAATATTTGGTGTGCTTACCACCCTGAATAAAAAGCAGGCATTGGAACGTGCGGGCGGCAAGCTTGGTAATAAAGGAGAAGAGGCTGCTGTTACGGCAGTTAAGATGCTGGAGTTCCGGTAAAGAAAGGATCTTAAACCGTATTTGTTAGGGCAACTACTTAACGATTGTGCAGGCCCCAACCTGACTGCAAGAATTAACGAACAAATTGCTGACACGATTAGACAAATTCTTTGGTATGCAATATTTGCGGCACCATTGAATACTGTTCCGTTGGCTTGGCAGATATTCTTTTATTAGACAAATATGCATTTTGATTGCATTTTTGTCTAAATTAGTATTATGATAGCACGCCACCTCGCCAAAAAGATTACTTCTTTAAGGAAGCAATTTCCTGTTTTGTCCCTTACCGGACCGAGGCAAACTGGTAAAACAACCCTTCTAAAATCCATTTACAAAGACCTCCCCTACATTACTCTTGAAGATATTGATAATCGCACCAACGCAATACAAGATCCACGTGGGTTTCTCAGTAACTTTCCTAATGGCGTTGTACTTGATGAGGTCCAAAATACACCTGATCTATTTTCCTACATACAGGGCATAGTGGATGATAAGGATATTCATGTCGTGCTATCCGGGTCCCAAAATTTTTTACTATCCGAAAAAATAAATCAGAGCCTTGCCGGCCGAACCGCCATTCTAAAACTTCTTCCGTTTTCTTTTGAGGAACTGAAGGGAACAAAGTATGAACCCAAAAGCTGGGAAAACTTCGTGTTCAACGGAGGTTATCCACGCTTGTACGACAAACAGATACAGCCTGCGGATTTTTATCCAGCTTACATCAATACCTATATTGAAAAGGATGTACGTCAAATTAAAAATATCGAAAACCTGAACAGTTTTTCATTATTTCTAAAGCTTTGTGCAGGCCGAACAGGGCAAGTACTGAACATCCATGCGTTAGCGAATGATGCAAGTGTAAGCCCTAATACCGCTAAAGCCTGGCTTTCTGTTTTAGAGGCGAGTTACATCATTCATTTCTTACAACCCCATCATAAAAACTATAACAAGCGCCTAATAAAATCACCAAAACTCTACTTTTATGATACGGGTGTAGTGTGCGCGCTATTGGGTATTGAAAGTCCATCGCAATTAATAACACATTACTTAAAAGGGAGTTTGTTCGAAAATTTTATTATCAATGAGTTTATTAAACAACGATTAAACGATGGAAAAAATCTCAACACTTTTTACTGGCTTAGTAAGGATCAAAAAGAAATAGATTTACTGATTGACCAGGGTAATAAATTAATTCCTATCGAAATAAAATCAGGTCAATCGCGCAATGCAAGTTTTTTTTCTAATTTACTCTACTGGCAAAAATTAAGTGGTGCGGATTCGGAAAACCTTAATGTTATCTATGGTGGAACCGAAAATATGAGAACTTCAACCGGTAATTATATAAGCTGGAAAAATAGCTCCAAAGCTTTGGCTTAAAATATAACTTAACCCAATAAAGCTATACCAGTATATTTACAAATACAGTGCTTATCAACTAGAAGCCATCTCAAAAATACTTTGTCATCGCGGACAACGTTCCGCGATCTCAAAATTTTGAGTAGAAAGTCGGAATGCCGGAATAAATCTGGCATGACATGTACTCTTGGAAGTATTTTTGAGATGGCTTCTAAATGAAATACGGTAGAAACATTAATAACCATGTCTTTTCTTCCTGAAGAAATAAAAAAAGCAGGCTTTAAGCCTGCTTTTTCATTCGGATCGATGGTGGGTCTAAAAATGCTTTACAATTTCATTTCCAAATTCTGAACATTTCAATAACGTTGCGCCCTCCATTAACCGATGGAAATCGTATGTAACACGCTTGGATGAAATTGCTTTTTCCAATCCTTTATTAATCAGGTTGGCTGCTTCCTGCCAGCCCATATACTCCAGCATCATTACTCCCGAAAGAATAACAGAGCCCGGATTTACTTTATCCTGGCCGGCATACTTCGGAGCTGTTCCGTGTGTAGCCTCAAATATGGCATGGCCGGTTATGTAATTGATATTTGCGCCAGGCGCAATTCCTATTCCGCCTACCTGAGCAGCCAATGCATCGCTCACGTAATCTCCATTCAGGTTTAAGGTGGCAATCACATCAAAATCATCGGGGCGGGTTAATACCTGTTGTAAGGTAATATCAGCAATAGAATCTTTAATCAGGATTTTACCTGCAGCCAGTGCTGCTTTCTGCTCAGCGTTTGCGGCTTCTTCTCCTTTTTCTTTTTTGGTTTTCTCCCACTTGCTCCAGGTGTACACTTTATCGCCAAAATATTGTTCAGCAACCGCATACCCCCAGTCGCGGAAAGCACCTTCAGTAAACTTCATTATGTTTCCTTTGTGCACCAGCGTTACCGATTTTCTCTTATGCGTTATTGCATAAGAAATTGCGCTATGAATTAAGCGAACACTACCGCTCCAGCTAACGGGTTTAATACCAATGCCCACGTTTACATCCGTTTTTACATCGGTAGCCCCAACCATTTTCCAGAATGATTCGGACTTTTCCTTTGTATTGAAGCGGATCTTATTGTATTCCTTTGGAAATTCTTTTGCTAAGAAGTCAAGAACTTTTTGTGCCTCAGGTGTACCTGCCGCAAACTCTATTCCGGCATAGATATCTTCAGTGTTTTCGCGGAACAGTACCATATCAACGGCACCCGGGTTTTTTACCGGTGAGGGAACTCCCTGGTACCACCGCACGGGGCGTAAGCACACATAAAGATCAAGTATTTGGCGCAGCGCAACGTTTAATGACCGAATACCTCCGCCTACCGGAGTAGTTAACGGTCCTTTTATTCCCACCAGGTATTCACGAAATGCGTCCAGCGTCTCATCGGGCAACCAGTTTCCTACCTTATTAAATGATTTTTCACCGGCCAGAACTTCTTTCCAGTTTATTTTTCTCTTTCCGTCATAGGCTTTTGCAATGGCTGAATCCAGTACGTGTTGTGACGCACGCCAGATATCGGGGCCGGTTCCATCGCCTTCAATAAAAGGAATGGTTGGATTATCGGGCACGGTAAGTTTTCCGTTGCTAATAGTAATTTTTTGTTCGCTCATGGTATTGATTTTAAATAGATACGATACTGAATAATCGGGCCTGAAATTAGGAAAAATCCGGCAACAAATAGCGTTGAATTTACTTCAGGTAAACGGCTGCCTGCTTGCCCAGTACAACTTCTACGTGGTCAGTTAGTGTGGTGCTTAATGCATAACCGGTATAGGTAGGGGTTACCGGAAACTGGGTATGACTGCGGTTAACCAATACGGCCACTTCCAGTTTCTTGATTTCGATTTCCAGAAATGGCTTCATTCCGTATGCCAGTGTACGGCCGGTATTCAGTACATCATCAATTAAAACAATACACTTTTTCTTCAGTTCTTTTGCTCCGCAGTCCAACACCACTTCGCCCACAGTAGGGGCCAGTTTATCGAGTGAAACTTTTACTACTTTAATTTCGATGGCTGCAATGGATTCTAATTCCTGGGCTAACAATTTTGCAAAACTATATCCCTGACCATCAATACCAGCCAGCACAAGAAATTTCTCTTTGAAATTGTTTTCAAAGATCTGGTATGCAATGCGCTTAATCTTTTGGTTTACATTGGCAGCATCCAGCACTAAGGTGCGTTGTATGATTTCACTCATGGTAACGGAACAACCTTGCTGTCTTTAAATGTAGATAATATTACGGTTGAATGCATGTTATCAACCACTTCTATATTGGTCATTTTTTCAAGCATCAGGTTTTGGTATGCCGGAATATCGGGAGCAACAATCTTTAAAATGAAATCGGCCTGCCCCGTTACGTGGTGACACTCTACTACTTCGTCTACTTTTTGTATGGCGTTGATAAACTTGGCTATATTTTCTTTGTTATGCCCCTTAAGTGAAACCATAACAAATGTTGAAACACCGAGGCCTACCGTAGCCATATCAATTACAGCATGATAACTTTTAATAACACCTGAGTTTTCCAGTTTCTTAACACGTTCCAGTGTAGGGGCCGGAGACAGCCCGATTTCCTGGGCGAGTTGAGCGTTGGTGATATTGGAATCTGTTTGCAGGATTTCTAAAATCTTGCGGTCGGTGGCATCTAGTTTTACTTTCATGTGTTGCTAATTTGTTTTTTTGATCCTCCGAAATTTGCCTGAACGTATTGGATTAACCGAGTGCTATCTGGATTAAGATCGCATTTGTTACGCGTACGCACTATGCTTATTTCATCAGAAGAAAGAGTAAGTTTAAATGTTGTGTAGTAGTAAAATTAGAATAAAATTTTTGCTTACGTGGAATTTGGGGTAGAAAATTCTAGCAAATGTTATATTCCTCGCCCTCATTGGCGGCTCCCCTATTATCCAATGGTAGTTAGAGAAAATATTTTTTTTCATTCAAAATTCTTGCAATGCCTTTATCCAACGGCAATAATTCACGATTAAGAATACTTTTCATTTTAGAAGCGTCTGGTTGTCTGCGGGTCATATCTCCCTCCTTAAGCGGTGGCAGGTAAACTATTTCCGATTTGGACTTGGTTAGGTCTATTATCGTTTGGGCCAATTGCAGTATGGTATAATCGCGTTCGTTTCCGATGTTTATCACATCATTCACCATCAGGTTCTGTTCCAGAATTTTAACCATGCAATCCACATTATCATCTATATAACAGAAAGTACGGGTTTGCGCACCTTTACCATAGATAGTAATGGGTGTATGATTAAGGGCCGAACTTATGAACTTAGAAATTACAAAGTCGGTGCTTTGCCGTGGGCCGTACGTATTAAAAAACCTAAAGATGGTGAACGAAAGACCAAACTCTTGTTGGTACGACCGGCAGAAGGCTTCGCCTACATTTTTGACTACCGCATACGGTAGCCGGGAATTTAACGGGGTGGTCTCCTCGTTTTGTGGAAGTTCAACCGGTTCGCCATACACTTCAGATGAGCTTGAAAAGAATACCCGCTTCACCCCGGTATTTTTACTCAGATCAAGAATGTTTTTAATGCCACTTAGGTCATTCAGAACCTGAACGGGATTTTCTAATGTTCTCTTTACACCCACCACAGCCGCAAAGTGAAAGACGTAATCAAACTGGTAGCTGGTCATGATAGCCGCAATGTCGTGGTAGTGATTTACATCGCACTTAATGAATTTGCATTTTTCATGCTGTGGTAGTTTTCGCAATTCGCCCGTTAAGAGGTTATCCACAAGAACAACAAAATGTTCAGGATTTGTTAAAAGTCTTTCAGCTAATGAACTGCCAATAAACCCGGCTCCACCCGTAATCAGAATTTTGGTCATAGTAAAATAAAGAGTTTCAAAATTAACAAATCACTATGAATAGACCTCGCGGTAAATCTGGCGGGCAATATTAAAATTGCGATAGGTTATGGCCAGATTACGAATACGGTTTTTTGTTTCAACCTCGGGTTGTTTTAATATATTATCAATAACGACCAAGGTCCTTTTGTATTCAGTATGAGTAAATTCATTTAGTATTGCCCCGGCCTGGTGTTGAAGGATAATATCCGAATCATCGGAAATATTGGCGGGAATTACCACAGGCAACCCCAGCGCCCAGTATTCACCGTCTTTAATGGGCGTACAATATTTTTTGGTAGCAACTGGTTTAACAGGGGTAATGGCGAAATGCCCCAGTGCCATATAGCGTGGCACATCTGCATGTGCCACAAAACGGGAAACCACTAGTTGGGAATTTAATCCGGCTTTCGCACAATCCCACTCAATCTCGCTTCTTTCATGATTGGTTAACATCAGTACCCGAAATGAATCGCCCCATTGCTCTGTAGCCGCTTTAAAAAAATCAAACACTTCTTCGCGCAAATAAATACCACCTAGTTTGCCAGCATAAACACAAACAACTTTGCCAACCAGATTAAGTTCTGAAAGTAATCTTTCATCTCTGGAAAGAGATGCCTGAAATAAATCAAGATCTACACAAGCCGGCTTAACAAAATATCTTGGTATTGTTATACCATATTTTTGTTGCGCATATTGAAACATTCCTGTGGTGGCCGCAATAACCGTTGATGCTCTTCTTGTTTGAAGTTTCTCTAATGCAAAGAGTAGGTTGAATGCTACCCCGTTCTTCCTCCATGTTCCATTCTCAACCATTGCTTCGGCATGAGGTTCATAACTATCTAATATTAGTTTGCAGCCGGTAATTTTTGAAAGCAAATACCCAATGGCACCAGGCGGTGTACAGAAGCAATGAATTACAGTAATTTTTTTTCTACGGATTAACCGAATCAGTGAAAGGCCGGCCGTTAACCACATCCACAGCCCGCGCCAGCCAAACGGTTTATATAAGAAGGGTTTCCAGTTAATATTATCTCTGGCAAGTGCTTGCTTTACATTATTGTTAGCATCAGCAAAAACATCTTTACTTTTCTCAAGCGTAACAAGTGTTATAACATTATTGTTGTTTACTTGTGTAATGATGCGCAGGTATGGTAATGTATAGGTTTGAATAAGGGCATCGGGATAGCTCCAATACGTAAGCACCAGAATATTCTGCGGAGTCATAATCCCATTGCTAATTTTACAATAACCAAAAAACGCTTTTTAAAAATCTCTGCGGGATTAAGTTTAATTCCGCGCCAGAGGTATTGAAAAACTTCTTTACGGGATGCATGGGCCATAGCCAGGTGTAAAGCAGCATAGGTAAAAACACTGGCATAGGTCTGCCTGAGGTGCGAACCAAACGCTCGCTGATTTTCAGAATCAGATTCAACAATTTTTGCAAAAGTCTCAACTTTACTTTTAATTTTTTCAGTATCACCGGATAGTACACTTCTTGCATCGTGATTTACTACAAGCGATGTGACTTCGGGGTTATGCATAAACTTAAACCGGGCCGCTAAGCGAATCCATAATTCCCAATCTTCTAACGAAGACAATACTCTTGTTTGATTAAATCTGTTTTGAAGCGCTATCTCTCTTCTGATAAATACTCCATTACAACTTAAAAGATTGCCTCTCAAAATCTGATCGTTTATATCTACTATTTTTTTCGGCCATCGTTCTTTACCCGTGTCATCATCCTTAAACTTATATCCTAAGTGAAAAACTTCCGGTTTGTTTTTCTGAATAAAATTAAAGGCTGTTAAAAGGTGGTGTGGCAATACCAAATCATCCGAATCCAGAAAATTCACATACTCTCCTCGGGCTTTTGCAATTCCGTAATTTCTGGCTGCTGCTCTTTCTTCGTTTCGCTTTTTGTAATATTGAACCCGGCTATCCCGAATGGTTTGAATAATCTCACTGGTATTGTCTGTGCTTCCGTCATCCACAACTATCACCTCAAAATTCTCAAATTTCTGCACCAGCACAGATTGAATTGTTTTATAGATAAACCCAGCCCGGTTATACGTTGGAACTATTATACTAAAATAAGGGCTATTCATGGTACACCGTTTGAAGTTTGCTAATCATGTCAGCCAATTCAAATCTCAAGGCCACCTCCTGCTTTCCATTTTCAATCAATTCATTTCGTAAAGATAAATCGCACCAAAGGGTTTGCATGCCTGTATAGATCGAATCGGTGTTCTGAAACTCGGCCACCCAGGCGTGCTTCTTATGTTCTACAAATTCTTTTGCTATGCCCGACAAGGTAAACACAGAGGGTATTCCCGATGCGAGCGCTTCCACATACGTTTGTCCGAATGCTTCAACCAGCGGGGTAACCGGAGTATGAATGTAGAGATCAAACACTCTATACAGTGCTGCCATATCGGTTTCAAATGGAATAATTATTTTGTTAGCCTCAGGAATATCTTCCAACATAGTTAACACCGTATGGGCATACGGTCCTTGTGCATTGCACAACACCAGACACGCTGTTGGATGTTGCTTTTTGAATTTCTTAAAAGCGGGTATGATAAATTGAATTCCTTTCCATTCAATAAAACGAGCCACTACTCCTACAACTGGTTGTAGGTTGGGAATATTCCATTTCTTTCGAACGGCATCAATCCGGCTTTGAGAAATGTTATAGAATTGTTTCAACTCAAACCCATGGGGAATTTTTACCACTTTGTGTGCGGCAACCTTCTCCAACTCCAGTAACGTAACATCGGTTGCCTGGCTGATTGAAATAATCCGGGTTGATAAAGCATTACTGAGTTTGTCGTACTTCACTCCCGACTTTTGGTATACATGATGAAAGTTACTGGTATGGCGCGTATAGATTCTACAGCGAATACGGGCCAACCAGGCTGCTGTAAGTCCAACCAGTTGCGCATCGAACAAATGAGTATGCACTATCTGGGGACGTTTTGTCACCAGAAAAATAAATACACGAAAAAAGGCCGACACCAGATCGCGCTTATCTCTGTACCTGATTTGCTTAACAGGAATGTTATGATCTGTGAGAAATTTTTGCAAATCGGAAGTGCCCGGATTTAATAACAAAAAAGTAAGGTTGTAGTATGGCTTTAACGCTAATGCGGTACTTTCAAATGCTATTGATTTTTGAACGTGCGAAACAATATATATTAATTGCAATTTTTTCATTGCGTTTGGGCAATTACATCAAAATGACAATTTACAAACTCAAAATTCGGGGTAATAATTTGGCCGGTTTCTGCATGCTTAACTGATGAATACCCTAACGCGTTCAGAAAAATGATTAGTGCCTGTGCCGAATCACGTTGATCTTTCAGGTTACGATCATCAACTTCAATAAATAAAACAGGTTTGTGTTTCTGTAACAATTGGCGTGCGCCACGCAACACGTGCAACTCATAACCCTCCACATCCAGCTTTATCAGATGTATTGCGCGTAATGAGGTTACTTCATTTACACAATCCAGTTTTTTGATCTTAACAGGAACAGTGTTTTTATTTGCAGTTGGCGATACCCGATTACCACCCCGATTACCAGGAGTGCGTACTTCCAATTGAACTTCTCCCTCAACATCTCCTAGCCCCACGGGTAGTAAATCAACATTCGGGAGTTGATTGAGTGCAAGATTATTTTTACAAACCTCGTAGTTATGCGGATCGGGCTCAAAGCCAATCACCTTTCCGGTAGCAGCAAGTTTTCCGAAATTCAAAAGAGTCCATCCAATATTGGTGCCTACATCTATTACCGTATAGCCCGGCTTACATAATTTAAACAGGTTATCAATTGCAGGCTCGCGAAAGCCAAAGTATAGTAAGTGACCCATATAATCACTTACATCAACTTGTAGGGTTAGTCCGGCTCGTTTTACCATACGCGTGCTACCCGAAGCATACTGATACGGATTGGGCACAAACCGGCTAAAAAAATATTGCGGACTTTTGTTCTGCGTTAGGTTAGCCAAGGCCTGCTCTAAAAATGGAATTCGAAAAACATTCCTGAAAAAATTAAGGGCACGTACGCGGGCAGTAATCTTCATAACGTACCCGAATTAAACCCTTTATAAATTCTTGCTGCCACCAATATCGAAATACTCTTTCTATACAAAGGATCTAAAACCGGGCTTATTGAAAAAAGATTTAGTACTGCCCGCCATATCGGATACATTACATTAATTACCCGCAGAATAGCAACCTTCCATGCCGTATAGTGAATGTCGAGTTCATGGTAACCCATACCTACCGCTACCCTTCGGGTTTCAGCTCTACGTTGCTGGTTGCTTAACCAGTTATCAAGATTAATCCGATCTTCTTCATTATGCAATACATGCACGCGGCTATCAATATAAAAATTTAATCCAGTTGCTTTTAACCGTTTGGGAAAATCGTAGTCTTCAAAACCTGCATGTGGAAAATTCTCTGCGTATCCACCAATTTTTTCAAAATCATTTTTCAGAATAGAAAGATGAAAACTGGCAACCGACACAGAGTTGAACAGAGTATTCGGTTGCCAATCTTTTCCATACCAACCTTCGAACGAAGTCATTTTATTTTCTTTTAAGAAACGACCGAAACTGGTTTTGGAAAGTTCTGCCTGAAGCGTTTGAGGATAAACCCAATCCAGGTTTATCGCTGCATTTTTCAGTTGGTTATGAAGGTTCAATGTATGATCAATCGATTCTTTCGAAATCATAATATCATTATCCAGAAATAATAATAAAGTGGCCTCGGCCAGCCGGGCTCCTGCATTGCGGGCCGATGCTACACCCTGTCCCGGGTTTGAAATGAGGGTAACATTTTCAGGTACTACTGGAGTATTCTCCTTTGAATCGTTTACCACTATTATCTGGCATTGCAGGTGATTTGTTGCCTTAAGAGCCGCTTCAAGTGTTTTCTGAAAAACAGAAACACGATCTTTGGTGGGGATGATAATACTTACCTGCATACTTTTACTCTGGTAATACCGCCACTGCATAGCGGTTAAACGAATCGTACGTAACCGGTTTTAAGTCATAAACGGATACAGGTTTCTTTTTTAGTTTATCTAAAACCTGATACAGGTAATCCGGTTTATGTACATCATCTAAAATTAAAACTCCGGTTTTCGCAGTGGCCTCTAGTACCTGTTGCAGGTAATTAATGCGCACTTCAACAAAATTGAGATCGTGTAGCACGCAATCAAATTTGCGATTTGGTTCTTGTAAAAATTGTTTCAATGTTAGTAGCCCTGCTTCAGATAAACTATGCTTGCGCAGATATTCGCGTGTCTTTTCAATCCATTGGCTGTCGTCATCTACTGACACTACTGTAACCCCTTTATGTTCTGACGCATACAACCTGTAAACAAATGAACTAAACCCGCTCCCCAGATCGAGCACATTTTTTACTTCTTTCTTTACACACAACGCATAAACAAACGATGCAAGTTCCAAAGACATAGCCATGTCGGCTCGCGAAACATGGGCAATGTAATCATCATAGAAGGGCTTCAGTTTCTGAGAAGCCATGTCAATTTCTTCTGCGGCTATTCTGGCGAATTTGCCTTCAAATCTGGTATAGGGCAAAACCCCCGATTTCAATTTCAGAAAATTCAACTTTCGCACAATTCTACTCCACATGGTTGGTTGGATTGAGATCCCAGGCAATATCTTTTATAAACATTCTGTTAATTGATTTTATCGGCAACTCGCCCGATGCAGTAAACGGCATAGGCTCTACCGTAAACTGAAAACAATCCGTAAGTACATCAATATCTTTAAACTCATCTCCCAGGTGTACATCTACATGATACGTGCCCTCAAATAAAGTAAGCGATGGAATTTTCATCGAGATATAGCCCGCCTTTAAGGGTGTTGTAATAAAATTGCCGGTATAGTTCCGATTGTTCACTCCCAGTAATGGCGTGCTTTGAAAGTCTTTAACAACAATACCCAGCACCGGATTAGTAAGGGCTTGCGATGCGTTGAAATGCACACGAATTTCAAATTCGCATCCCATATAGGTAGTAGCTGACCTGCGTTTGTCGCACAAAACTTCAATCGCTCTAATGGGTTTATCCGATTCTTTCGGGTGAATCTGTATAAAGCCCGAAGCATCAATGGCCTGGCTATCGAGCGAGGAAAGATACTGCGCCACCACATTTGCACTTGATCCCATCGCTTTTAGCTCACCTCGTTGCAGTAATATCGATTTGGTACAAAGACTCTGCACTGCTGCCATATTATGACTGACAAATAAAATGGTGCGACCACTCCGGCTCACATCTTCCATTTTACCAATACATTTTTTTTGAAACTCGGCATCGCCCACAGCAAGCACTTCATCGATAACTAATATCTCAGGTTCTAGAAAAGCTGCCACCGCAAATGCCAACCGCAGTTGCATGCCGCTTGAATAATGTTTTAGTGGTGTATCTAAAAATCGTTCTGTGCCTGCAAAATCTACAATGGCATCAAACTTTGATGCAATCTCCTGACGCTTCATGCCCAGTATAGATCCATTCAGAAAAATATTTTCTCTGCCTGTTAATTCAGGATGAAACCCCGTACCTACTTCAAGCAAACTGGCAATGCGGCCACGACCAATTATTCTGCCTTGTGTAGGCGGAGTAATTTTAGAAAGGATTTTAAGCAGCGTGGATTTTCCGGCTCCGTTTTTTCCAATAATTCCAATCGATTCGCCAGGTTGAATTTCAAAACTCACATCGCGCAACGCCCAAAATTCTTCGCTGGAAGAATGAGTTGGTTTAAATAAATCCATCACCCTATCCCGAAAACTCAGGTAAGGGCTCTCATGGCGAATGCTAAACTTCTTTGAAACTCCTTTTACTTCCAGCACAGGTAACATAACTCAGGCGATATCGGCAAAATAATTTTCGGTGCGTCTGAAATACGCAAGCCCGATTACAAAAACCAAAACTCCTGATACTAAACTAATGGATATTAAAGTCCAATCGGGAGGCACATTAGTTAATGGCAACCGGAAAACAGAAATAGCAGCATACATAGGATTTAGCGCTACCACGTATCGCAACCACAATTGGTCAATTGACGATACCGGGTAAATAACCGGGGTTAAAAATAAAAGGGCCTGCATAAGAAATGGCACTACATACCGGAAATCGCGATACTTTATATTGAGGGCAGCTAATAAACAACCTGGGCCTACGGTTCCAATAGTAGTAACCAGCAGCGCCAACGGCCACCAATAAATCAATGACAGTTTAATGGGTGCCGAAAAAAAAAGCAGTATTACAATAAAGATTACGAACGCCATTACAAAATCGAACAAAGCAACCAGTACGGCCGAAACCGGAATAATAAGCCGTGGGAAATAAATTTTTTTGATGATAGCGGCATTGGTTACCATACTGTTGGCGGCATTGGTAACACCCGAAGAAAAAACAAGCCACAGCACCAGCCCTGAATATGCAAACACCGGGTAATCCATCCCTTCAGATGATACCCCCATGGCACGCCCGATAAAAAATGTAAAGATGAGCATAAGCAGCAGCGGCTGCAGAACCGCCCACAGAAACCCTAATACCGTCTGTTTGTACTTTACTTTAATATCGCGCCAGGCAAAAAAATAAAGCAACTCACTATAGTCAACCAGCTCTTTAAAGTTAAAAGCAAAGGCTTTTTTGGGCTTTATTTCAAAAGTATGAAGGTCTTGCAAGGCTTAGGGCGATAACAAAGCGCAAATTAGGAGAAAAAACAGTGAACCCTAATGAGCTATTTGTAAGATTCGGAATTCAGTATTTGGCAGGCCTGTTTTTAAATCCAACTATCTCTTTACTGACTGTACACTCGTAACTGATATTTCTATTTTGTGATTTATTCAGACCTTTTCACAAAATATTATGTTCAGAACCTCCGCACATGTTACATGCTGTTCTGAAATAAAATTGTACGTTACACTTTCCTTCATACAACCACTTTCTGATGTTTACATTTGAGTAAAATTAGATTGTTTTACTCTTTTGGTATGAGGCCTAACCCTAAAATACTTTTCCTTTGTCCTTACCCGGTTGGGCATTCTCCCTCGCAGCG
>DEIA01000071.1 GCA_002352225.1 Flammeovirgaceae bacterium UBA2786 | reverse complement strand
GCCCAACCAAAATTGCCATCAAGATCAAACCTGGAGACGAAAATATCATTGCTGCCCGAAGAGGTGAGGTTAAGAGTGCCAGCACCCGGATCAAAATCAACGGTGTTCGCATAAAATCCCGTTATAAAAATTTCGGTTGTGTTAATTGAAAGACTAAAGGCTTCATCGTAACCGGTGCCACCCCACGATTTGGCCCAAACAAAATTTCCGTCCGTATCCATCTTGAGGAGGTAGGCATCAAAACCACCATTAGAAGTCAGGTTGAATGTGCCGGCACCAAGGTCGAAATCAGAGGTGCCATTAAACCTTCCGGATGAATACACATTACCGGCAGCATCCACTTCAATTTTACTTCCATAATTGCCATCGGTATAATAGGTAGGCGCGCTGTTCACCAAACTTTTGGCCCAAACAAAATTTCCATTGATGTCGAGTTTGGAGAAAAAAACATCCCAGTCACCGGAAGCCGTAAGATTGAAAGTACCTGCTCCCGGATCGAAGTCAGCCGTTGCTTCAAAATATCCGGTTGTGTAAACATTACCGGCTGCATCAATATCAATACTGTACCCGCGATTTTCGTTTCCGGAGCCACCGCCAAAGTCTCTGGCCCAAATAAAATTTCCATCATTGTCGAGTTTCAGAATGAAGGCATCTTCTTCACCGGCCGTAAGGAGAAACGTACCAGGCCCTGGGTCAAAATCAAAACTTGGACCTCCCTGATAATAAAACCTGCCAACAACATATACATTTCCGGCTGCATCAACTTTAATTTCATACCCATGATCATACCATGTACCGCCATTTATTTCTTTCGCCCAAACAAAATCACCATTCACATCGTACTTCGCGATGAAAATATCGCTTTGCCCGCCTGAGGTCATGTTGAACACACCAGGGCCCGGATCAAAGTCGGTCGTACCATAAAATCCTCCGGTGATATAAACGTTTCCTGATGGGTCAATGGCCAAGCCCATGGGGGATTCGCCCGCACTTGAGCCAATTGATTTAGCCCACACAAAATTTCCGGTTGCATCCAACTTGGAAATAAACATATCAGTACTTCCTGCTGAAGTAAGATTCGAAACTCCTGCGCCCGGATCAAAGTCAACCGTGCCTGTGTAGTACCCAAAACTAAATACATTGCCGGCAGCATCCACTGCGATATCCATTGCGCGATCTATTCCTGCTCCACCTGTTCGCCTGGCCCATTCAAGTTCAGCAGTTTGCTGCGCCAGGCTTGTTGAGCTAAGCAGAAGTAAGGTGAATGCGAGCGAGATGAATTCTTTCATAGGATCAAAAGTTAATTTCTTAGAAATTACTCAACGACCGATCGTGAAAATCAAAAACTGACAATTGAATGCTTAGCGCAATCTCATGTGTGGTAAATTGTGTGCCTACCGATTTGCCGGTGGGCATTTCAAACACGTAACCGAAACGATACTGATCTTTTAGTAAGGTTTGTAGTAACAGACCAAATGTATTGAAGTTGCGCGAGAAAACCCCAACGGTGTGCCTGGCATTGAAATTAACATTGATGGCGACATCAACCGATGCGGGCGCGCCTTTTACGCCCCGTAACAGCACAGATGGCTTTAGCCGAACATGCTCGTTCAGGTAATGTACATAGGCCCCCATCAGATACAGGTGCTGATTGTACAAATCAAACTCCTGATCTCCGCTTTTGAATGTAGTTGGCAACAACCGGGGTACCGATAACCCGATAAAATAATTTTCGCTTTTAAGAACAAGCCCGGCACCAAGGTTGATGCGCGTTCCGCGTTCTCCAGTTAAAAATAAATCATCTGTTTTATCAAATGGGTTAACGCCATTCATGGAGATGTTAAAATTCTGAACTCCGGCCTGCATGCCAAAACTAAACGTGGTTTCTTCCAATTGCAGTTTGTAGGCGAACGAAGTATTAATTTCAGTACTGCTTAAACTGCCTATGCGGTCGTTCGTTACAAGCAAACCTGCGCCTACTTTATTTTGGACGAATGATGAGTGTAAACTTACATTCATGGTTTGTGGCTGTCCCTCAAGGCCCATCCATTGCGTACGATACCCCACCGTTCCGTTAAAGTTGTTATTCAATCCACTGTATGCAGGGTTAATAAGCAGCGGATTAAACAGATATTGAGCGTAGAGCGGATCTTGTTGGGCAAAAGCCATATTTGCTACCAGGCAAAATAGAAGGCTAAGGGTTATGGTTTTCATACACCAAATCTCACCAAATAGCGCGTGCTAAAAATCACATCATCATGTGATCTTTAGATGATAGCAGACTGGAAACTTACCTGATAGGCCTGCGCCTGGTAGGAAAAAAGGGTTGACACCCTTTATACCGTAATTGCATATTCTTGCAAATCTGGAATTGCGACTTTCCAACGTTTCGCAATAAATATGGCGGTTAATGAGATTCATCTTGGTGATCCGGACAATTAAATATTTAGTTATTTCTTCTTATCCCAGTTTTTATTTTCTGCCCGGCCGAGCTTACCAATCTCCAACGAACGCAACGTAGTTCCTCCGGGAGGCATATGTTTGGTAAAACTGCGCACTTCCTTCACTTCTTCTTCGGTAATAACGGAAGACTTGTTTCCAAAGTCGCTGCTGTTGCGAATGTAACTTAAAACAGATGCCAGGTAGTCATCGCTGCTGCTATTCATAGGCGGCATGGTGTTGGGATATTCTTTACCGTCCACCGGACCTTGCAATCCCATTAACATTAATTGTATTAGTGCAATCTTATCGCCTGTAACACGGGCCGATCCAATTAAAGGAGGTGCAGGCATCGGGTTGCTGCCAATTAAAATCCCTTTTCCATCGGCACCATGGCAATTGGCGCACAGTTGTTTGTAGCGTACTGCACCTTTTGAAACCAAAGCCCTGTCGGCCGGACTTAGATTTTTTAATCGTGCCAATTCAGTTTCAGCCCGAACCTTTGCGTCCTCAAACATTTTATAAGAGAACCGCATCAACTCATTCGTTGAGTCGGATGTAAGCAACTGTGTTGTGATTTGTTGGGCCTTCACATTATTGCTGCTGCGTAACGAAAGCATAAGTTGTATGCGTACATCTGCACTGCTATCGGTTGTAAGATTGCCTAATCGCGAAATTACATCGGCATCTTGTTGTTGAATAAACAATTCGCTGGCCCATACAGCAGTTTTGCGTACATGCGCGTTGGTATCGGCTAAAACGTTAAACAAGGTTTCTTTGTCGAGGGCATCCAGCCCCTCCAATGTCCAGAGTGCATGAATGCGTGCGAGGTGCGAAGTACTTTGATTTATTATTTCTTTTAGCTGTGGCACAACCGATTTATCGTTACGCACAATAATAGTTTGTTGTGCCATATCGCGCCACCAGCCGTTGGGGTGCGATAAGTATTGTATTAATTCTGATGCCGGTTGGTTCAGCATATTGGGTTTAGTGCGATCAGGTTTAAAATCTTTATGCACAATGCGGTAGATGCGCCCCATGTTCTTGTTTTTGTCGAGCCCAAGTTCTACAATTTTTTTACCGAGGTACGATTCGGGCGGTGTCCATTCGCCCTCCTGAATAATACCATGATACATGTCTACTATATAGAAACAACCATCGGGTCCGGTATAGGTATTTACCGGTCTGAAATTCATATCTGCGGAAGCCAGCCAGTCCACTTCTTTATATGCAGATTCAATTCTGATTTTTCCATTTTGATTAATTACGTTGCCACGTTTGATTACCCGGCCCACCGGTTCTGGAATAAAATAATCGCCAATCATATTAGCGGGCAGACGATCGCCTCTAAAAATGGATTGACCTGTGCCGGAAGTAAACCGAACCAGTGTACTGTCTTCGCGCAAAGCGCGCGGGCCTCCTTGTGCATCTACATTACCAATTACCGGCCACAGTATAGTAAAATCTTCTGCGTATTGATCTTTGAAATTAAGAGCGCCATAGGCAGGCATCTGTTGAATTTGAACAGCAGGCAAGCCGGGGCCGGCTTCTGAGTAAAAAAGTTTTCCATAATTGTCTGATGTAAGCCCCCATTGGCCAATCATATTATCCACCAACGTATCGACTAGTAACGTTCCATTTTTGAATTTGTAACGCAGGTTATCGCGCGATGGATAAATCCAATTGTCGAGGTTCCAGTAAAATGCACCGTTCTGATGTTCGAGGTTACGCGAATCGATGGTGTTGTTTTCGTAAATAATTTTTTTCTGATCGGCTTTTCCATCGCCATCCGTGTCTTTGTAACTCCATACATGCTGTGCATTGGTTACTGTTACTAACACTTCATCGCCTACAGGCAATACGGTACGGGGTAATACCAGGCTATCGATAAACACGCTCACCTTATCCATCAGCCCATCATTATCAGAATCTTCCAGGCGCATAATACGGCTGGTGGGTTCATATTCTTCTGTTGCGTTGGCATCTTTCATATACGTGTTCATCTGCACCACATACATGCGCCCGTTACCATCCCAGGCAAGGGCCACAGGTTCCTGCACCATAGGTTCGCTTGCAACTAACTCTACCCGGTAGCCGGGAGGTAATTGAATTTTTTTAATACTTTCTTCAGGCGAAAGCGGGGCAGGATCGGGATTGGTAGTAATAAACTTTCGTTGATAAGAGGATTCATCGGTTGACCTATTCTCGCAGGAGAATAATAATATACACACCAGTACAGCTACTACCCTTATATGCATGCGATCTGATTATTGAAGTGAAACGCCAAGATTGGTAAAAAGAGAATCGAAATCAATCTCTTTTATTCGGGATAAAATCCGGCTATTGTTTCAGTACAAGATAACCGGCTTCGGGCTTGTGCCCATTTTTAAATTCAATCTTGTAAAAGTATGTACCAGAGGGTAAATCGGTGTTGTTGCTGGATTTACCTTTAAATACCACATTAACATTATCGTAGTTAACACCCTCCCATACTAAAGTGCCCCAGCGGTTGTAAATCCAAACCTTGTTTTCGCGGGTTGTACTTAAGGAAGCCACATGCTCCAGTTTAAAGAAATCATTCTTGCCATCAACACCAGGCGAGATCGCATTATAGATGGCAATTTCACCAACCACTTCTATTGAAAATGTTTGTTGTGTACAGGCCGAAAAAATATCGCAAACCGAGACAGTTATGTTTTCCATACCGGAAAAAGTAAGGGATGAGTAATCAATAATCAGATTAAAGTTCGCATCGATTATGGCTGTTGCTCCGCTTGCCGGTGGGGTAATAATCTGTAAGGTGGAAAGGTCTACATTATTATTTCCATCGCTGATCAACGCTGTTAAACTGATTGTTACAATTCCTTCAACCTGTGTAATTAAGGGTTCTGTTGTGATTACAGGGGGCACATTATCGCAACCGGGTACGGCTATGGTAGCCAGTACGGGTGATCGTGAACCTTCGCATGTACCATCGTGAATAGAAACATAGTATGTAGTGGAGGTGCTGAGTACAGGAGTAATAAATGTACTATTGGTTTGTCCCGCAAGGGCAGTACCTCCTGTAGGTACGGTGTACCACCGGTATTGTCCTGCGGTACCGCCAGTTGCCGAAAGTGTAACGCTGGCAGCCGGACAAGACTCTGCACCCGTTGTGGTTGGTGCAGCGGGAGGGGTATTAATGGTAGCAGTTACAACTGTGCGTGAACTTTCGCAAAGGCCATTATTGATGGCAACATAATATAGTGTAGTAGTACTAATTGAAGGAGTTGTGTAACTGTTGTTGGTTTGTCCGGCAATAGCTGTGCCCCCAACTGCTACAGTGTACCATCTGTATTGTCCTGCTGTACCACCAGCTGCCGTAAGAGAAACTGTTCCGGTACCACATCGTGCTGCGCTTGTTGTAGTGGGTGCAGTTGGAGGTGTATTGATAGTTGCGACAACAGCGGTTCGAGCACCTTCACAAACGCCATTATTAATAGCTACATAATAAGTAGTGGAAACAGTTAGCACGGATGTTGTATACGTTGCATTAGTTTGTCCGGCAATAGCTGTACCTCCAACAGCTACGGTGTACCAGCGATATTGTCCTGCAGTACCACCGGTTGCACTTAAGGTTACCGATCCGCTTCCGCAGATAGCGGCACCCGTTGTAGTGGGAGCAGCGGGTATGGTATTAATGGTAGCAGTTACAACTGTGCGTGCACTTTCACAAATTCCGTTATTGATGGCAACATAATAGTTAGTAGTTATAGCCAGCGCTGGAGTGGTATAGGTTGCATTAGTTTGTCCGGCAATAGCCGTACCACCCACAGCTACGGTATACCATCTGTATTGCCCGGCTGTACCACCAGCTGCAGTAAGAGAAATTGTTCCGGTACCACATCGTGCTGCACCTGTTGTAGTGGGTGCAGTTGGAGGTGTATTGATAGTTGCAACAACAGCGGTTCGAGAACCTTCGCAAACACCATTATTAATTGCCACATAATAGGTGGTGGAAATAGTTAGCACAGGTGTTGTATACGTTGCATTAGTTTGTCCGGCAATAGCCGTACCACCCACGGCTACGGTGTACCAGCGATATTGTCCGGCACTACCACCGGTTGCACTTAGTGTTACCGATCCGCTTCCGCAGATAGCAGCACCCGTTGTAGCAGGGGCAGCAGGAATTGTATTGATGGTAGCGGTTACAATTGTTCTTGCGCTTTCGCAGGTTCCGTTATTGATGGCAACGTAGTAAGGTGTTGTTACTGTGAGGGAAGGTGTTGTATAGGTTGCATTGGTTTGTCCGGCAATGGCTGTTCCGCCAACGGCTACGGTGTACCATCTGTATTGTCCTGCTGTACCACCGGCAGCACCTAAGGTTACCGATCCGGTACCACATCGGCTGCTACCGGTTGTGGTAGGTGCAGCGGTGGTGTTGATGGTTAGTGTTGCTGAATTTGTAAGCTCATCAACCACATTAAATCCGGAAATACGACACCGGTAATTTCCGGCACCAAAATTACCCGTAGTATTAATTGATAAGGTTGCAGTTGTAGCACCACTATACCCCCCGGTATTGTTTACAGTAATCCATACCGAAGGACTGCTTTCAATTTCCCACTGATATGTAATGCCCGGGTTATTGGACGCGGCAGTTATAAAGGTTGCGGTAGCTCCGTTGCAGACCGTTACGTTGGTAGGTTGTGTATTGATAATAATAGGAGGAGTAAAACTCACATTATCTAATCTGCTTGTAATGTTGGCATCGCGGTAAAGCCCTCTGATTTGCAATGTGGCAAGATTACTGAGCACACTTTGAATTTGCGTTTCGGCTGCTAAAGGCCCGGCAGGACTGTTTGTTGTTTTCCAAAAACCTGATGCATTATTAAACACCACCGAATAGATTGACCATGCAGGTGCAGCCAGGGGCTGGTTAGGTGCGGTTGGAAAATAATATAGCGTTACGCCTCCATTGTCGGCAATGGTTACTTCAGCATATTGATTGGGTGTTCCGGTTACGGTTTGTTGAACATGGTAGCGAAGCGTTCCATTATAATAGGCGCTTCGGTTACCAAGATAAGTGCCAGGGGCTACATAATTGTAAGGGACGTATATAGTGCCTGCACCAAGATTAAAAAAATAAGGACTTCCAAAAACCATTCCGCCAGGATTGCCGCCTGTGGCACTGTATCCTATTGTTCCATCAGCATCATTTGGGGTTGTCCAACCTTGCGCATTAGCATTAAATGTGCTTGTGATTTGTGAATGACCTACAAGGCTGGCCAGAATAAGCCCAATGATTAAAATTCCGCGGAACATCTGTTTCTAATTCATTAAGAATTTTAAAAATCGTAAAAATCTGTTGCTTGAACAAGGAAAAGAAGGCTATTAACAGACTCCTTTCGCTATACCAATTTTTCATTAATCACTTTACTTACCGCTTTCAGGCTGTGAATGCACGTGCATTTCCTGTACTGAAATTTCTTTAAATTGAAAGCGCTATACAATCTTTTCATTAATGGCTTTCGAAACGGCTTCCGTTTGCGAATGCACCTGAAGCTTTTCGTAAATTTTTTTGATATGCGTACGCACCGTGTCGATACTTATTGCAAACTGGGCAGCAATCATTTTGTAGCTATTGCCGGAACTAAGGGCTGTTAAAATTTCTTTTTCGCGCGAAGTAAGTTGATACGGATTTTCTGATGGTCGCTGCATATTAGTAATAACCATCCTGGCAATACTCGGGCTCATGGGTGCGCCTCCTTCCAGTACTTCAGTTATGGATTCAAACAATTTTGTGGAGATATGCTTCTTTAACAGATACCCCGAAGCCCCGGCTTTAATGGCTTCCAAAACATGCACGTTGTCATCAAATACGGTAAGCATGATTATTGGCAAGGAAGAATTAAACGTTCGAATTTCTTTCAGTGCTTCTATCCCGGTTCTTCCGGGCATATCAATATCCATCAGTACCACATCGGGATTGTGTTTGGCAATTTGCTCCCGGGCCTGCATCACATTGGGGTAAGCTGCTGCCAATCTAAAATCTGAATTAAGGGCAACCAGGCTACTCAGGCTTTCGCGAAGCAGGTCGTTGTCTTCAAAAACAAGTAGGGTAATTGGCATTTGAAATCAAATTACGGTTCTTGTACGAAATCTTTCTATACCCTAATCATGTGATGGGAACCTCAACGGAGATGGTTGTGCCTTTTCCAGGTTCGCTCACTTGTTTCCATTTACCTTTAATAGCCTGTGCGCGAGCCGCCATATTTTTTAAACCATTGCCGCGTGCAGTGGAGGAGTTAAACCCTTTGCCATTATCCTGTACTCTAAGATAAAGTGTGCCGTTAACCCGGTTTAACCCAATATCTACCTTAGTGGCTTCGCTGTATTTGGCTGCGTTGTTAATGGCTTCTTTAAAAATCAGAAAAACACTTTTTCGTTTTTCCACGTCTAACCGAATGTGTGTCACCTCTTCATCGAGATTAAAAGCGTATACCATATTTTTAGGTTCCAGTATTTCACCAGCAAACTCTTTCATCTTCACCAGCATTTGGTCTACCGAATCATTTACTGGGTTAATCGACCATACCATATCGCTCATAGTTTCCATCATGCGACTGGAGTAGATTGAAATTTTTTGCAGCTGATTGGAGTTGTCGGGTTGTTGCATGGCCAGCTTGCTCATAATATTGATGCTTGAAAGTGTTGAACCGATATCATCGTGTAAATCGCGGGCAATATTCTGACGCATACGTTCCAGCTCTGCCTGTCTTTTAATTCGGTTCATTACGCGGTAGCGGTTAACCAGCAAGGTGCCGATTGCAATTGCTGATAGTAAAGCTATTGCGATAAGCGTAGTGTTAGCACGTTGTTTTTGTAACTCAAGTGATTGTACCTCCTGATTTTTTTTTAAAAGCTCTATTTCCTGTTGCTTCTTTTCGTTGTTGTATTTTTCTTCCACATCTTTTAGTTGAATCAGTACCGCATTACCTTCTATACTATCGGATAACGCTTCATGTTTCCTCAGGTAGTACAAGGCTTTTTCGTAATTCTTGTTGTGTGAGTAAAACTCGCTCAACCGGTGGTATTCCAATGCTTCTTGCGATCGGTCGCCTATTCGGATCAGCGTATTTAAACCATCCAACATCTTGGTTTCTCTTTTCTTTTGAGATTGCTCTGCCAGATCAAGGTTAAATATTTCCGACTGTGTTTTTATAAAGGTTGTACTATCGCCAATCTGTTTTGAGATTGATAAACTTTTGGAAAAACTCGCGCGCGCTTTTTCGTTTTCTTCCATGCGTTTGTAGAGTAGCCCCCATTGGTGTAACACCCGGGCTTCTTCGGAGGGTAGTTTCAGATTACGGGCAGCGGTTAGTCCGGCCTGATAATAGGAGCTTGCCTTTTCGAAAGAATTCATGTCTTTATATACATCGCCCAGGCTAATAGTAGTAGTTAATACACCCCGTTTATCTCCCAGCTGCTCTTTTAATTGCAACGAACGTTCATAATAATTTTTGGCAGTGGCTAATTGATTCATATTAAAAAAATTATTACCAATGCTGTGAAGGCAAAAGGCTTGCCCGCGCAGATTCTTTAATTTTTCAAATAGCCTTAGTCCTTGCATATGTTGTTCTGCAGCTTCTTTGAAATTGCCCAAATAATAATGGAGATTACCCAGATTAAGAAACTGCCCTGCTCGTGTTTCGTCTTGCTTGTCCCAGATTTCCAGACTTGCCTTCACAAACGGTAAAGCTTTGTTGTACTCGCCAATGTCTTTATAAAACAAGCCTGCAGACTTCAGGAAGTTAAATTGCATGCGCTTGTTTTCAGGATTGGCTTTCGAAAGTCTTTCGGCTTTGTTAAGATAATAACGACCGCTATCAAACAGCCCCATTTCGCGGTTAACTATAATCAGATAGGTATAAGCAGACATAAGCCAGCGATCCTGATGTAATGAATCGGCCAATTGAGCGGTTTGTAGAGAGAGTTCCTTTGCCTGATATATGTCTCTGCGCAGGATTTCAAAAATAAGATTGAGCCGTGCATTAAGTTCAACTGTATCGCGGGTGCGTTGTGTAATTATCCTTTGCAGGCTGTCCATAACACGCGTTTGGCCAGTTGTGTTTAGCGAAACAAGGAGTAACCCGAAAAAGCAAATTTTCCTCAAAACAATGGTTTTTATTCAAGGTAAGAATTTTCTCTTACTCATTAGAATAATTATCTGACGGTGCAATTGCCGCTGTTTGAAATAATCGGTTATTTATTCAGTTTATATACCTGTGCTTTGTAGGGCAATATGTTTACCAACAGGCTTGTATAATTCTTTACTTTTTGTGTTTTGCCATTAAGTAAACTTTTGGCGGATTTATATTTTTCAGCCCGATCAATCTGAACGAGAGCCTGTTCGGGCGACCCTGAAAGGTTTACCACAACCAGAATTTTTTCGGTATCGGTGAAACGATAAAAAGAGAAAACATGATCGTTACTGTTTTCAGCAACCTTGTATTTGCCATAAGCCAAAGCCGGGTTTGATTTCTTTAGCTCAATCATTTTCTTATAATGGTTGAATAATGAGTTGATATCCGTCTGTTGTTCTTCCACCGAAATGCCATCGTGTGGTTTAACATGTGTACTATCCCACCAGGGGCCGGTGTTTTTATACCAAAATGCCATGCCATTACCTTTTGCATCAGCAGTCCATTCAAACGCTTCGCGAATGGGAATATCATTGCCATCGGTAGCGCCTTTCAGTTGTGTGCCCTTCATGCCTATTTCCTGGCCGTAATAGATAAGAGGAATTCCACCCAGTAATAAATTTAATGTAGCCGCGGCTTTTAATTTTTCAGTGTTCATTCCGGCTACCGAAGCCAGCCGCCTTGTATCATGATTCTCAACAAATACGATTTGTTCTTTTCCCCCGGGGTTTTTAGTAAGCGTACTATCTGCGGCCTTAATTAGTTCTTTTTTATTCATTTGCTCGATGGCCCAGCTTAAGTAGAAAGCAAATACACGATCAACTTCTGCCTCGCGAAAGTATTCGCGCCCCAGCGAAAACCAGTTAGCCTGCTCCGCAATGATTTTAATTGCGGGGTTTGTTTTCTTTAACTCAGAAAGAACGGGTGTCCAGAAATTTTTAAAGAGATTGGGTAGTTTTTTGAAATTATCCAGATCATCCATCATATGGTCGAGCCGGAAACCATCTACTCCATCGTCAACCTTACCATCTTGGTTTGGGTCTAACCAGAAATTTAAAACATCGAATGTATAGTGGCGCACAGCCGGATTATTCATGTTAACCACCGCAATTTTCTGTTTTGAATTGGAGTAGGTAGTAAATTCAGGAATATTATAAAAGAAGAAAGGTTTTAGATTCAAACTATCATTATAGTAAACATATTTGCTATACGGGGATTGGGGGTTACCATACGAATCCTTGTACCAGGGATGTTCATGTGTAACGTATTGCATTTCTACATCCTGGTAAATTTTCAGGCCCCGCTTATGAACTTCTTTTACCAGGCTAATATATTCATCCATTGTTCCGTATTGCGGATCAATTTTTTCAAAGTCGGTTGCAAAATAATTATGATAAAATTCTGACTGATAGAGCGGTGTAAGTAAGATGGAGGTTGCACCGAGGTTCTGCAGATAATCGAGTTTCTGTTCTATGCCTTTCAAATCTCCGTGGCCATCGCCATTGCTATCGAAGAAGCTACGCTGAAATACATGGTAGATCACTTCCTGTGCCTGTGTCTGCGTAGCCCCAAGCAGGATAATCAATAATATTTTTTTCATTTTACCTTAATCAGGTTTAGGTTTAAAAGTTACCTGTCGTAAAATTGTCTCACCCATGGGTACAAGTTCAACCGGTTCTTTCTTATGGGATTCTGCATTATACAAAGATGTTTTAAAGCGCAGGGCCTGAGGTTGAGCCACAACCGGATCGCCAGTATAATGATAAACTTTTAGATTTTCGGGTGCATAGGTTAAATTATAAAACCCGGGAATGGGGAACGATTTTGTTTTCTCTTCTTTACCCGCAAGTGGCGATGCCAGCACCAGCGCACCATATGTAAAATATTTTTCACGATTCAGATCTTCGCGCGTAACAACGTCTGCTACAAAACTGAGTTTTACAGTTTGGGTTCCTTCCCAATTTTTACGAATTACAATAAACCCATCTTCTTCGTAATATTCTGTATCAATTGTAAATGAAGTAACCCAATCGGGTTTGCGAATTTTTAATTCAAATTCAAAATCGGCTGAAACAAGAAATTCAAATGTGTTTTCAAAGGGATAGCGAGTCTGTTCAACAATAGTTACCGGTTGATTTTTCAAATCGGTACTAACCACACTAGGCCCCAACAGGGAAGCAACCAAAGCCCGGTCGCTTTTCAGCCACATGTGCTGTACATAATACGGTGCAATACGCCCGGCATTCGGCACACAGCAAACGGCTGCTTCCTGATGAACGGGCGAGTACGAATAGCGTGTTTGATTTTTATCCAAGGTATCGCCATTCAATCCGCCTGTCATATAATATGAGTTATCGGATTTCAGGTAAGCAATACAACTTTGGTTAGGATGCCGCGCGCCCTGTGCTGCATTAAAAAAAATCTTTTCAACCTTATCGCCAAATGTTTTGTTGCCCGATTTCATCAACAGTTCAATATAACTGTGCATAAGCTCATGCAACGAACAGTATTCGTAACCGCGGGTGGTGGCATCCGCTCTTTTACCGCCAATCCACTCGTCTCCAACACCAGCACCTGAAGCGGTTGTTTCGTCTTCAATTTTAGTTAAGAATTTGTGAATAGCTACTTCTAAATTTTGGTTACCCGATGCATAATAGGCTGCTGCAAGGCTACGCAAGTGTTCATAAACATGCACACCGTGCGAGCTTAACATCAGGGTATCGTTAATCAGTTTATTATACTGCGCACTTTCATTCAGATGCTGTTCCGAAAAATCTTTATATAAAAACAAACAATAATCGCGATATGCTTCTTTGCCTGTAATACGGTAAAGACTTTCAAAAACATCGGTTATGGTTAATCCGTGCGAAGTACCACCCACATTGGGTTGCCTGGAATAAAATGGGCGCGAATGGTTTACCGGATAATTATCCATCACATTCTGCACAGCATGTTCTATGGCTGCTAAAATTTTTTGATCGTTTGTGTATTCATACCAGGCCAATAATCCGCGTAACAAACTTGATTTCGCCCAAAGCTCTCCATTCTCATTATCAAAATTATAACGCAGATCGTTATCATAAATTCCCAGATAGCCGTCTTTATCCTGCGTAGACAGAATATAATCCACATACTGTTGAAGTTTTTTCAGGTGCTGTTTATCTTCTTCGCCCAGTGCGCCTACATCTTTATTCTTAACTTTTTTTGTAAGACGATCTTCTCCATATATCTTATCTTCCATGATAAGGCCGGGGGCTAATGTATCGAGCCTGCCGGTAAAGCCATCAAGGTTTTCGCTAATCTGATCTTTTAGCCAACCCTCTGGTTTTATTTCGGTTAGAGCCAACGGTTTATAAACTTCTGAAAGTGCAGCCACTTTATCAAAAGCAGCATAGTCACCTTTCTGAGTTTGTTGATTGCACCCGGTCAGAATTGCCCCAACCAAAAGAATGAGTGTAAGTAGATATAATTTCATAGAATCTGAGTTGCGCCTATTTTTTTCCAGGTAATCTGTTTTAGTAGCTCTTTTATTTTAGCATTGATAAGCCACTGATCGGCCAGGGGCTTTTGCGAGTATGGAATTGTAGGCATGTACGGTACAGGTCCGAACTCTGGTGTTATGGTAATAGCGGATTTCCCGTTACGGGATTGTTTTAAAATAATTTTTTGCCACCATTCTATAAAATGATTCAGATGCTCTTTCCATTCAGGAGCAAACGGATCGTTTACTTGCGGAGCATGCTCGTACCCGATGCGGGCATGAATGTGATGAATGTGTGGAATAATTATCTCAAGAATATCACGCTGATCTTCCAGCATGCTTTCCGATACCGTGCACCAATGTGAAAAATCGGCTGTAAGTTTTAACTCAGGAAAGCGTTTAAGATAGGGTAACAGCGTAGCAGCATGAAAAGTAAATCGGCCTCGGTGTGTTTCATGTAATATAGGAATACCGGATTGTGCGCTTATGTTTTCGGCAATTTCAATAATGCGGCAGTTGTCGTCAAACGAAAAATAATCCTTACCGGTATGGCTGTTAATAAAATCGGGCTTAAGCGAAACGAGATAGTTAAGTCGCTTCTTCATTCGGGTTATGTATTCATCGGCCGACTCATAAGCAGGAGCAAGTACCTGCTGCGCAATAAACACAAAAGCTTTATTGGCAGAGCGAATGTTGATGAGTGTAGCTTGAAATTCAGTTACAAACCTGTCTGAATCGGGAAAGTTAATTTCAACACCCTGATAGCCTTCTTCCTGTACACGTTTTAGAAAGGCAGGGGCATGTGTGCCTTCCTGCCCCCAATACGGACAGACGTAACAAATGTGCATTAGTACAGCACCGGGTTAATAGGAGATTGGATTACTTCGCCCACTACGGCTCCGGGGCACCAGGTATTCCAATCGTTTATCTGATTTTTATTTTCGGGTTGTTTCAAACGCATTTTGCTATCCATGTAAATTATAGTCATCACTTTACGCATTTTATCGGTTGTGTTTGCACCGGCACGGTGAAATACCCAACCTGAATGAAAACTCACTTCTCCCAGATCAAATGCTTCAATTACATGTTTAAAATCTGTAACGCGCAGCCGTTGCTGAATAAGGGTTTCACTTTCATCGCCAATTTCAAGTTCGCGACCTTCCACAATCTGATGACTACCCGCGCTGAATTCCAGCGGCCCCATTTCCAGTAACGTTTCCTGTAGCGGAATCCAGGCCGTTACGGTTTTATCGGTTTCAAGCGGCCAGTAATATTGATCGGCATGCCATGGCGTGATGCCACCACCGCCTTCTTTAAATAAAGCCTGATCGTGATACAGGCGTACACCATCTACCTGCATAAGATCTGCTGCAATTTTTGCTAGTCGTTTGCTAAATACAAATTGTTGGATGTGCTCATCTTCGCGCCAGAGATTAAACAGTTGAAGAAACGCTTTTCCATATGTATCACGCTCGTCAACTTTTGTTTTCACCTGGTTCATTTCTGCAACCTTGGCGGAAATAACGGTATTAAAGTATCCAATGGTTTCGGCATTGAACACCTGCTTTAATTTTATAAAGCGATTTTTCTGATAGAAATCAATTTGCTCCTGCGTAAGTAAGTACGACTTGCTGATTGCTTCCTGAATTGAAATAGGTATTGCCATTGTAATGAGAATAAAGGTTCAAAACTACCAAACCCCTTAGTGGCTCACTTACACTAAAAAGGCATATTTCAACACTATGTTGACAGATTTACTAATGTCTATAGTTAATTTGCAGTATAATTGTATGAATTGAAGGCCGCCTACGAAGATATTGCAAGCAAAAAAGGAAGCGAATCGTTTCTTGCTTACGCCTTCACAATACCGTGTTTTGAGTTCAAATGGCATTATCACCCAGAGTACGAGCTTACGCTTATAACCAGAGGAAAAGGAAAACGATTGGTGGGCGATAGTTACGAAAATTTTGAAGCCGGTGATCTGGTGCTGCTTGGGCCTAACTTACCCCATACCTGGACAAGCGATGAAACAAAAAATAAAACTGTATCAGCTGTAGTTATTCAGTTTTCAAAAGATTTCATTCAGCGGTTTCTGGAGTTGAAGGAGTTTGCGGAAGTAGCTGCTTTGCTGGCTTCAGCCGACCGGGGTTTGTTTTTTCCGAATGCTAAAGTGGATAGCGGAGAGCTTAAGCGGCTTCCTGCCTTAGCGGGTGTTGAAAAAATTACTTTACTGCTGCTTATCCTTCAGAAGTTGGTCGTACAAAAACATAAAAAATTATCGTCCGAATATTTTCATATAGTGAAAGGCGAAGAAACGGAACGAAGAATTAACAAAATCTGCCAGTACATTCAGATACATTCGGCCGAAAGAGTAACCTTAGAGCAGGTAGCCACACTTGTTCATCTTTCGCGAAGTGCATTCAGCAAATTTTTTAAACGTGCAACCGGAAAAACATTTTCAGATTATGTAAATGATATACGCATTGGCAATTCGTGTTTTATGCTATGCGAGTCGGACAAAGCGATTAGTGAAATTGCATACGAAACCGGCTTTGAAAGCCTGACTTACTTTAACCGCGTATTCTTGAAGAAGAAAGGCGTTACACCAAAAGTATTCCGGTTGTCTTTTAAGAACCAACTAAACCAGGACTGGCCAGCGGTGGTGTAATTGGGTTATCAAATTCTTTGTGCTTCAGTTTGATCCTAAGTACAAAGAATCAACCATGCTGTTTTAGCAGTCAAATATTGGCGCGATTAGAAACTCGGGTTAAGGTTAATTAATAGTAGTAAGAATCAGAGTTTATCGTTTTAGTCATTTTTCTTAGCTTTGAGTACTTTTTAAACTGATGGCCGAAAACACCTACAAATCCAATACATTTAAAAAACCCGAAAAAGAAAAGAAGTCCAAGTCAAGTAAATCAAAGTCACGCTTCTCATTCGGTTTTTTTAAGGACCCCCGTTTTACGTTAGCGCTGGGTTTTTTTCTGCTGATTACTTCGCTTTATCTCTTCGTAGCATTTTTGTCGTATCTGTTTACAGGTAAGGCAGATCAAAGCGTAGTACAGGCCTTGTTCGAAACACCGCTGGTCGAATCGGGCCGTGAGGTAGATAACTGGCTTGGGCTTTACGGAGCTATCACGTCACACTTCCTGGTTTATCAGTGGCTGGGCATTTCGGCATTTTTTATACCCCCACTTTTGTTTTTACTGGGCTTTACAATGACTTTTAAACGCGAACTGGTTTCACTTTTTCCGGCCTTTATTCTTTCGGTCTTTGCCGGATTATGGTTGAGCCTGCTGTTGGGTTACATTACACACAGTATTACCGGAGTAACTGAAATTGGTTTTTTAAGCGGAGGATTGGGATTTGAACTGGCCAAAATATCTACCGGCTTATTTGGCTGGGGAACGTTCATGATTCTGGCTCTATCGCTCTTCATATTTATAATTTATTTTTTCAACATTACTGCTATCAATGCCTTTCAGGTTAGCGATAAAAATGAGAAACTAATGGGTAACGATGCGATTCTTTCAGACGAATTGGTAAAGCCAACATATTCTGATGAGCGCGACAATTGGCCGGAACAAGTTATAGAAGACGAGATTCCGGAACCGGTTCTTGTTACCAAGCCTGTTGAAGAAGTTCCCATAACAAAAGAAGTAAGCCTTGATGTAAACGCTGCCAAAGCAGAAAAGACAGAAATAGATGAGCCATTATTCACGGTAGAAGAAACTAAAGACGATACCGAAGAATTAGCCGAGCAGCTGGTAGAAGCCCAGGGGGTGTACGATCCAACACTTGATCTTAGTAACTACAAACTTCCGCCCATCGAGTTGCTGAATGAATACGAACCCAGCAAAGTACAGGTAACAGCAGAAGAACTGAATCAGAATAAAGATCGCATCTTAAGTACACTTACCAACTTTAAAATTGGCATTCAAAGTATTAAAGCTACAATTGGTCCAACCGTAACGCTTTATGAGATAGTGCCGGAAGCGGGCATAAAAATTTCGCGTATTAAAAACCTGGAAGACGATATAGCGCTTAGTCTGGCTGCATTAGGTATTCGCATTATTGCACCTATCCCCGGTAAGGGAACCATTGGTATTGAAGTGCCGAATAAAAACCGCGAGATGGTTAGCATTCGCTCAGTATTAGGATCAGAACGATTTCAAAAAACTGATCGCGAGTTGCCAATCGCTATTGGTAAAACTATTTCCAATGAGTTGATGGTAATTGATCTTACCAAGATGCCGCATATTTTGGTAGCGGGTGCAACCGGGCAGGGTAAGTCGGTAGGATTGAATGTAATTCTTACTTCTCTATTATATAAGCGCCATCCAAGCCAACTCAAGTTTGTATTGGTCGATCCGAAGAAAGTGGAGATGTCGCTCTTCAGTAAAATTGAACGGCATTACCTCGCCAAACTCCCCAACAGCGAAGAAGCTATTATTACCGATACTAAAAAGGTTGTGTACACACTCAACTCATTGTGTATCGAAATGGAGAACCGCTACGAAATTCTGAAAGATGCGGGAGCCAAAAACATTAAGGAATACAACACCAAGTTTGTATCGCGTAAGCTTAATCCGAAAGAAGGCCATCGGTTTTTGCCTTACATTGTGTTGGTGATTGATGAGTTGGCCGATTTGATGATGACGGCCGGTAAAGAAGTAGAAACACCTATCGCGCGTCTGGCTCAGTTAGCGCGTGCAATCGGAATACATTTAGTGGTAGCTACGCAACGCCCTTCCGTTAACGTAATTACCGGTGTTATTAAAGCTAACTTCCCGGCCCGCTTGTCGTTTAGGGTTACTTCAAAAATTGACTCGCGCACTATTTTGGATACCGGTGGGGCCGATCAATTAATTGGCCAGGGCGATATGCTCTTGTCAACCGGTTCGGAAATTGTTCGCTTACAAAGCCCGTTTGTTGATACTCCGGAGATTGAGCGTATTTGCGAATTTATTGGTTCGCAACGGGGTTATGATTCTGCGTATTTGTTACCTGAATTTGAAGGAGAGGATGAGGGAGGAGCAGCCTCTGTCGATCTTTCTGAGCGCGATGCCTTGTTTGAAGAAGCGGCCCGGGTTATCGTAAATCATCAACAAGGCAGTACTTCTTTGATTCAGCGCAAGTTGAAATTAGGATATAATCGGGCCGGCCGTTTGATAGATCAATTAGAAGCCGCTAAAATTGTGGGCCCGTTTGAGGGATCCAAGGCCCGTGAGGTTCTGATTAAAGACCCGATGAGTTTGGAACAATTATTGAACGATTTGAAAGAAAAACATTCGCAATCCTAACTTTTGATGATGAAAAAGCTCGTTTTCGCTGCCATTTTGCTATTTGCAGGAATCCAAACCTATGCCCAGTACGACCCCAAAGCCCTGGAAATTCTGGAGGCGATGAGTAAAAAATACAAAGCCATAACCGCATTTGAAGCCAACCTTACCTCGGGCTTATCCAACGAATCGGAAGGAGTGAAAGAAGAATTTAAAGGAAAAATTACGGTTAAGGGCGACAAATTCCGCCTGTTGCTGGACGATCAGGAAGTAATCAATAATGGTACAACGGTATGGACTTACCTGCCTTTGGCCAAGGAAGTGAACATTGATAATTTTGATCCGGGTTCGGACGAGGTAAATCCCACCAAGATTTTTGACATGTATAAGAAGGGCTTCAAGTATTTATACCTGGCCGATAAAACAGAGGCAGGCGTGTTGTGCGAAGAAGTGGACCTGGTTCCTGAAAAAAAAGATGCACAATATTTCAAAATCAAAATGATGATTTCGAAAAAAGATAAGAGCATTCAGAGTTGGACTATGTTTGATCGCTCGGGCAATCGGTATAAATACACCATTACCAAGTTTACGCCCAACGTTAAAGTGGACGATTCATTCTTTACGTTCGATCCGAAGAAATATCCGGGCGTTGAGGTGATTGATTTGAGGTAATCCACTCAAGATATTATAAACGAAGGCTGCTACTGTGCGGCCTTTTTGTTTTTCAGTACTTATCAATTTGATTAACTTTCAAACCAAAATAGAATTGTTGTGAACAGATCGGAGCTATTCGAACAGATCAAAAGAAAGAAGTCGTACTTATGTGTAGGGCTGGATACCGACATTACAAAAATTCCAAAACATTTACTTTCACTACCCGATCCGGTTTTTGAGTTTAACAAACAGATTATAGATGCCACCAAAGATTGGTGTGTGGCTTATAAACCCAATACAGCATTTTACGAAGCGCTGGGTGCCACCGGTTGGCAAACACTTCAACGCACATTAGATTATATTCCAAAAGATTGCTTTACTATAGCCGATGCCAAGCGTGGCGATATTGGCAATACCGCTGCTTTATATGCCCGGGCTTTTTTTGAGAAAATGAATTTTGATGCCATTACTGTAGCGCCTTACATGGGTGAAGATTCCGTAAAACCTTTTCTGGATTTTCCCGGAAAGTGGGTCGTATTGTTGATTCATACTTCCAACTCAGGCAGTGTAGATGTACAGCAATTGGAAACCCGCAGCGGTCGCTTTGTGTATGAAGAAGTAATTTTTGCTTCGCAACGGTGGTCTTCGGCCGATCAGATGATGTTTGTTGTAGGGGCAACCAAAGCCGACAAAATAGCAACTATCCGGACGTTGGCCCCAGATCATTTCTTTCTGGTGCCCGGTGTAGGTGCGCAGGGTGGCGATCTGGAAGCTGTTTCGAAGGCCGGTATGAATTCGCAATGCGGATTGCTGGTTAATTCGTCCCGCTCCATCATCTATGCTTCTTCAAAAGAAGATTTTGCAGATGCTGCGCAAAAGGAAACTCAAAAAATTCAACAGGAAATGCGTGAATATCTGGATAAGTTTACCGGGTAAATAACCACTTGCCAACCTTGACTGAATCTTTCCTCCATTATCTCTGGCAGTTTCAGTACTTCAATAAAAAGGAGTTAGTTACTACATCGGGCGAGGCCATCACAATTTTGAACCCGGGAATATTAAACGCAGATGCCGGCCCCGATTTTTCGCAGGTAAAAATTAAAATAGACCAGATTGAATGGGCAGGCAATGTTGAGGTTCATATCCAGTCTTCGGGATGGTACGAGCATAAACATGATACGGATGCTGCTTACGAAAATGTAGTGTTGCATGTAGTGTGGGAAGAGAATAAACCGGTTTTTAGAAAAGACGGTACCCGCTTACCCACCCTTCAGCTAAAAGAGCGGGCAGATAAAGGGTTACTAAAATCATATCAAGGGTTGGTTAACGCAACTGCGGTAATACCCTGTCAATCGGTATTTACCAGCGTGGATGAATTCACCAGACATTCAATGATTGACAAGGCTGCTATGATTCGGATAGAGGCAAAATCAAAACAAGTAATAAGGCTACTTAAAACCAATCAAGGCGATTGGGAAGAGACAACCTACCAACTACTGGCTGCAGGCTTTGGGTTTAAGGTAAATAAGGAACCCTTTATGCAACTGTCCAGATCGTTACCCTATAAATTAATTCGCAAGCACCAGAATAACATGGAACAAATTGAAGCCTTGTTATTTGGCCAGGCAGGCTTTCTGATATCGAAATCAAAAGATGAATATCTTACACGACTTTATCAGGAATTCAGCTTTTTAAGTAAGAAATATAATCTCACTCAAACGCAACTCAATCCATCCCAATGGAAGTTTTTGCGATTGCGGCCTTCAAATTTTCCATCCCTCAGAATTGCTCAATTTGCAGCCCTGCTTTCAACGAGAGAAAATATTTTTTCTGCACTCATTGAAGTTCAAAGCTATAAAGAGTTAGAGGCGATGTTCAGGATACAAACCTCAGCGTATTGGAAACAACATTACAGATTTGCGAAACCGGCAACCGGCATTGTGCCTGAAATGGGAACGGAAAGCAGGGATGTAATCCTGATTAATACAATTATTCCGTTGTTAATAGCCTATGGCCAATTGCATGACGATTGGAATTATGTGGATAAAGCCGTTCAGTTTCTGCAACAAATACCGGCCGAGAAAAATAAAATAATCCGAATCTGGAAACAATTAGGCTGTGCCGGCTTACATGCATTCGAAACGCAAGGGTTAATTGAACTCTATACAAATTTTTGTCAGCGAAGAGCCTGTCTTAACTGCACCATTGGATCAGCCATACTAAAACCGGTAACAGAATGATTCTTTTGCATGGATTGTTGCTGGCTGGGGCGGTGTACTACTTTTTTAAGAGAAGCAGGGTAGAAGATAAATTTTTGTTTTGGTCTGCCTGGGTATTTCGGGTGGTGATGGGTGTTGCGTTGGGATTGGTTTATATGTACTACTACAATGCAAATGATACCTGGCATTTTTTTGAAGATGCCAAAACCCTTTCAGCACTAGCGCGCACCAACTGGATTGATTATCTGAATTTTTTATTTACCGGTAACGCTCACGATTCCATCTGGCAGGCCTTGTTTTATACACAAGAACGATCACTTTTTCTGGTAAAGTTTATAAGTGTATTAGCCTGGCTAAGTGCCGATA
>DEIA01000073.1:6435-9046 GCA_002352225.1 Flammeovirgaceae bacterium UBA2786 | reverse complement strand
TGGTGAAGAACACCAACATGGGCGAGGGAACACTTGGCTTGCTGGTGGCAGCAAAACAAAAGAAGCTCATAACAGAACTTAAGCCATTATTTGAAATATTTCTCAAAAACAAACGGTATTATTCCCCCAATCTTTTGAACGAGATTTTGATTGGGCAGGGTGAAGTGAGTATGTAACCTTTGGTCTCTTGGTTGGCGTTGGTCAAAATTAGTTGTTGCATGTAACCTAACCTGCAACGCGTAAGAAAATGTAAGTTTAAAGAGTATTGAACTTGTTGTTCAGTGACCAGCAAGAGGATAGTCGTGCAGAAAATATAAGCAATCTGATTTGCTTAAAAATCCTCCTCGCTCTTTAACTCAAATTTATCCTTATTGCTATCCAACAATTTGTTGTCCTCGCATTTTAAAACCCTTGCCGGGAAGCGTTTGATTAATCCATAGCTATGGGTAGCCATTAAAATAGCNNTTTCCGGTGGGTTCGTCTGCAATAAGAATCAAAGGTTCGTTAATCAGCGCGCGTGCAATAACCACACGCTGTTGCTCGCCACCCGAAAGTTGATGCGGCATTTTCTTTTCAACTGAACCCAACCCAACTTGCATCAATACTTCAGCCAACCTGTTTTTCATTCGGGCATTATCTTTCCAACCGGTAGCTTTCATTACAAAGTTCAGGTTTTCGCCTACGGTGCGATCGGGAAATAATTGAAAGTCCTGAAAGATGATGCCCACCTTGCGTCTTAGCATAGGCACCTGGCTGGTTTTAATATCGCGAATGTTAAAGCCGGCAACGTTAATATCGCCTAACCGAAGAGGAAGATCGGCATACAAGGTTTTGAGTAATGAACTTTTACCTGACCCCGTGCGACCGATAAGAAATGCAAATTCACCTTTTTCGATTTCAAAACTGATTTCGTGCAGAACCGTATTATGATCCTGAAAAATGCTGGCTTCTTTAACGCGAACAACGGGGTCGGTAGAAAACATTATCCGTTTGCTTTCTTATGATCGGCCAGAAATTTTTCTAAACCACTATCTGTTAGCGGATGTTTGAGTAATCCGGTAATTACGCTTAAGGGGCAGGTAACTACATCGGCTCCTATTTCGGCACATTTAATTAAGTGCATGGAATGCCGAACACTGGCAGCCAGAATTTCTGTTCCATAGCCATAGTTATCGTAAATCAATCGCACCTGGGCAATAAAGTCTAATCCGTCCTGCGCTATATCGTCTAACCGGCCAATAAAAGGAGAGAGGTAACTGGCGCCTGCTTTGGCAGCCAGAATAGCCTGGCCGGGCGAAAACACCAGTGTGCAATTGGTACGTATACCTTCGCTCGAAAACTTTTTAATGGCTTTAATACCATCTTTAATCATGGGTACTTTAACCACAATTTTGTCATCAATTTTAGCAAGCTCTTTTCCCTCTTTAATAATTCCATCAAAATCGGTGGCAATCACTTCTGCGCTAACATTGTTATCTACAATGTTGCAGATGGCTTTATAGTGGGCCATTATTTTTTCTTTGCCGGCAATACCTTCTTTAGCCATAAGAGAGGGGTTGGTGGTTACACCATCCAGTACACCTAGGTCGTAAGCTTCTTTTATTTCGTTAAGATTGGCCGTGTCGATGAAGAATTTCATAATAGATTAGTTGATAACTTAAAATTAGTGGAAATCGAAAATTCCACAGACAAAGGAGATTAAAAAGGTGGCAAACCGAGCATCGCACCGCTACAACCGCCTACCCTTGCTGCCTTCCGGCCCTGGGGGAGTTCAGCAGGAGCTAGTCGTGCCGATTTGCCGCTGCAAAACTAATAAAATACGCGACAATACTATATTCTTATTCCATCAATCCCGAAAGGTAAAGGTTAAACTCTATTGGGTTTACTTCTGCAAAGCCATCAACTTTCAGATCGTCAAAAATATCGGTATCAAAATCAAGATTTCGCATTTCTGTACCTTGCGGACTTACCCAGATTTCTGTCCCTTTAAACAGAATTGGGTTTACCCGCAGAAGAATTTTACCATCGGGCATTTCTTTTTTAAAGTATTGATGTACAATATTGCTCTCCTTAGCCATTGAGTAAATGTATGGTTATTCCCGAACGTGTTGAAACCCATCGTCTCATTTTAACGCGGCTCCGGCATACGGATGCCGAAGAGATATTTTACACCTATGCCAGTAAACCGGAAAGTACGCGCTATGTAAGTTGGCCCCGGCATCAAGCATTAGAAGATACCCGTAATTTTTTGAATTATGCCTGGCATGCATGGGGGCAAGGAACAGACTTTTCGTTTTCGATCAGGCTTAAAGGAGCAAATCGGCTTATTGGGGCCTGTGGATTTCTGAACGATGAGGGCAAGGTGCAGGTAGGATATGTACTGGGGCCATTGCATTGGGGTAAAGGCTATGCTACTGAGGCTGCCCAAAAACTGATTACCCTTTTACTTGCCCAGCCTGGTATTTATAAGATCGGTTCGTTTGTAGATTCGGATAATCAGGCTTCAGTTCGGGTGTTGGAAAAATGCGGTTTTGTGGTAGAGGCTGTGTTAAAAGACTGGTGGCAATTTCCAAACCAGAACTATCAGGCTAAAGACTGTATTTTGTTTCAG
>DEIA01000073.1:0-6419 GCA_002352225.1 Flammeovirgaceae bacterium UBA2786 | reverse complement strand
AGGTTCGTTCGGGGTTACACGCAACCGGAAAAAAATTAAAGCCCGTCTTAAGCGTGCCACATCTAAGAAAACTACGGCACCTGTAGCGGAAGCCAAACCAAAAAAACCAACCCGCAAAAAGGCTGAATAATTTATGATGAAGTTCGTACATACTGCATGGTGGTGGCACAAATCTAAATTTGATTGGTGAGCAGCCTTGCTATGTAAAACAATAATGCCGAAGGCCCGCTGTTCACAGTGGGCCTTCTTATTTTAAAACTGTTTCAAATGAAATTTAAGACTTATTCCCGCCAGGTATTGGCCGATACGATAACTCCGGTAAACATCTACCTGAAACTGCGCGATGTTTTTGCAGCAAGCGTACTGTTAGAAAGCTCGGACTATCACGGTAACGAGAACAGTTTGTCCTTTATCTGCTGCGAACCGATAGCCACATTTAAGGTTGCAGCCGGCCAGGCAGAAATATCGTTACCCGATTCTGAAACCCGTTTGGTAAACCTGGAGGGCGGGTTGGTTCCGCTTTTCGAAGAATTTAAAAATTCATTTCAGGTTGAAGCCGAGCCGAGCCGGTATCCGCATGCCGGATTATTCGGTTATATGGCCTATGATGCGGTTCGGTATTTCGAAGAGTTAACCATGCAGCAAACCGGTCCGGAAATTCCCGATATGATTTATTCACTTTACCGCTATGTAATTGTGGTCGATCATTTTCATAACGAAATGACACTGTTTGAACATCAGCCAGTTTCTGCTGCGACAGAAAGTACACTCGACCGGCTTGAGCAACTGATTAACAATAATCGGGTAACCACATTTCAGTTTAATCGCACGCAGGAAGAGAAATCAAACTATTCGGATGAGGAGTTTTTACAAATCATCAATCAGGGTAAGCAACATTGCTTCCGTGGCGATGTGTTTCAGATTGTGCTATCGCGCAGATTTGTTACGGACTTTCAGGGCGATGAGTTTAATGTGTACCGGGCCCTTCGATCAATTAATCCATCGCCTTATTTGTTTTATTTTGATTACGGTAATTTCAAATTGTTTGGATCCTCGCCCGAAGCCCAGATTCAGATCAAAAATGGTAAAGCTCATATCTATCCGATAGCCGGAACGTTTCGCAGATCGGGTAACGATCAGGAAGATGCACAATTAGCCGAACGCCTTTCGGCCGATGAAAAGGAAAACGCAGAACACATTATGCTGGTTGACCTGGCCCGCAACGATATGAGTCGTAATGCGGATGCTGTGCATGTTGAAGTGTTTAAAGAAATACAATACTACTCGCATGTAATTCATCTGGTGTCAAAAGTTACGGGTTCAATCCGCGCTAATTCTTCAGTAACACAAATGGCTGCCGATACATTTCCGGCTGGTACACTTTCGGGTGCGCCCAAACACATGGCTATGAAATTGATTAATCAGTATGAGAATGTAAACCGGAGTTTTTATGGTGGGGCTATTGGTTTTCTGGGTTTTGATAATTCGTATAACCATGCCATTATGATCAGAACATTTTTGAGTCAGAATAATCAGTTGATTTACCAGGCAGGAGCGGGTGTGGTTTCAAAATCGAAAGCTGAGAATGAATTACAGGAAGTAAACAATAAACTGGAGGCCTTGCGTAAAGCTGTACTGTTGGCTGAAAAAATTTAGAAATTATGATGAAGATACTGGTACTCGATAATTACGATTCATTTACCTATAACCTGGTTCACATCATTCGGGTTTTAGGATATTCTCCTGCTATTTACCGGAATGATAAAATAGCGTTAGAAGAGGTAGCAGCGTTTGATAAAATTTTACTTTCGCCCGGGCCGGGCATCCCTGATGAAGCGGGAATTATGAAGGCGATAATTAAAACGTATGGACCAACTAAAAGTATTTTAGGAATTTGTCTGGGGCATCAGGGTATTGCAGAAGTGTATGGGGCATCACTTTTTAATATTTCACACGTATTACATGGGGTTACCTCAACTGCTACAGTTGCGGATAATGAAGAGTATTTGTTTAAAGAGGCGCCCGCCCGGTTTCAGGCCACCCATTACCACTCATGGGCTGTAAAACCAGATTCAGTTTTGGCTCCACTAAAAGTAACGGCACAAAATGAGGATGGGTTGATTATGGGATTACGGCATACTGAATATGATGTAAGAGGGCTGCAGTTCCACCCTGAATCAATAATGACTCCGGAAGGTCCCAACATGATAAAGAACTGGTTAACACACAAACCTTAAAAAAAAATGAAACAGGTTTTAACGGAACTGATTGAACATAGAAGGCTTACCAAGGAAACAGCCCACCGTGTGTTGGTTGATCTTGCACAAGGTAAATTTAACCTGAGCCAAACCGCAGCATTTATGACGGTGTACATGATGCGCAGCATTACAGTAGATGAACTGCAGGGTTTTCGGGATGCGATGTTAGAGCTTTGCATTTCTGTAAAGTTTGATCAGCCGGTAATGGATGTGTGCGGCACAGGCGGAGACGGAAAAAATACGATTAATCTTTCCACACTTTCGTCTTTTGTAGTAGCGGGCTCAGGCCAGCCGGTAGCCAAGCATGGTAACTATGGGGTTTCATCGGCTTGTGGTTCTTCTAACCTGTTGGAATACTTCGGCTATAAATTCACGAATAATCATGACGAATTGAAGCGAAGCCTGGAAAAAGCCAATATCTGCTTTATGCATGCACCGCTATTTCATCCAGCCATGAAAAACGTGGCACCTATCCGTAAAGAACTGGGTGTAAAAACATTTTTTAATATGTTAGGTCCAATGGTTAATCCTGCTTTTCCTACCCGTCAGTTAGTGGGTGTGTTTAGCCTGGAGTTGGCCAGGCAGTATGGGTATTTGTATCAACAGAGCAATAAAGATTTTTTAATTCTTCATTCATTAGATGGATACGATGAGGTTTCGCTAACCAGTGCATTTAAGTATTACTACAATGGAGGTGAGTGTTTGGCTAACCCCAGCGATCTTGGATTACCTAAAGTGCGATATGATGAGATAAAAGGTGGTAGTACGGTAGAGGAGTCGGCCCGGATTTTTATGAATGTGTTGGAGAATAAAGGTACCACAGCGCAACAGTCGGCCGTAATAGCTAATGCGGCTATGGCTTTATATTGTGCTGATGTAAAACAAGGATTGCAGAAAGCTGTTATAAAAGCTACTGAGTCTTTAAAATCGGGTAAAGCATTACAGGCATTTAAGAAACTAGTAGAATAAGATGGATATCCTGCAGGAAATAATAAGCAGTAAATACAAAGAAGTAGAAGAGCGTATGGCTTTGCACCCGGTTAAGGTGCTGGAAAAAAGTATTTTTTTTGAAGCGCCTACTGTTTCTTTGAAAGAACAGGTAACACACCCCGCCAAATCGGGAATTATTGCAGAGATTAAACGCAAGTCGCCTTCAAAAGGAATTATTAATGCAAATGTGTCGGTAGAGCAAATTTCTAAAGGTTACATACAGGCCGGAGCTTCTGCGCTTTCGGTACTCACCGATACGAAATATTTTGGGGGAAGCAGCGATGATTTAATTAAAGCCCGAAAGGTTAACTCTTGCCCGATACTGCGCAAAGATTTTACGGTAGACGAGTACCAGATCATAGAAGCAAAATCAATAGGAGCTGATGCTATCCTGTTGATAGCTGCTGCTCTTAACCCCGTTAGGTTGAAACAACTGACCGCCACAGCCCATTCGCTGAATCTGGAGGTGTTGCTGGAAGTTCATAATCGCGAAGAGTTGGACGCTAACCTTGACGCTGGGGCTGATTTGATTGGAATTAATAATCGTAATCTTAAAACTTTTGTAACGGATGTAAATCTATCTGCCCAATTAGCCTCTTTTATTCCAAATTCCTTTGTAAAAGTTTCTGAAAGCGGTATCGAAAATCCGGAAACGATAATTGCATTGAAACAGCACGGTTACCAGGGATTTTTAATGGGGCAGAGTTTTATGCAACACAGTAATCCTGAACTTGCCTGCCGGGAGTTTATAACTGAATTGAAAAGATTGGAAAGTAAGAGATGAATATCCGGAATGTAATACGATTGAAGATATGCGGAATGCGCGATGTGGCAAACATGCTTGATGTAGCAGCGCTTGGCCCGGATTATATGGGTTTTATTTTTTATGAGCTTTCACCAAGGTTTGTGGGTAAACAATTTTCTATACCCAGTGATTTTCCGGAAAGTATAAAACGGGTAGGGGTTTTTGTAAACGAAGATAGCGATGTAGTGCTTGATCTTATTCAAAAGCATAGGTTAGATTTTGTACAACTGCATGGTGATGAAGCTGTATCTTACTCCGAAAAGTTAAAAGCGCATAATGTGGGTATTTTTAAAGTGTTTCGGGTGGATGAAAAATTTGATTTCACACGCACAGAACAATTTGAAAACCTGTCCGACTACTTTTTGTTCGATACAAAAGGTAACCATTATGGAGGCAATGCTGTAAAATTCAACTGGAATTTGCTTCAACAGTATAAAGGTTCTGTTCCTTTTTTCTTAAGTGGCGGTATTTCTGCCAAAGATGCTGAACTAACCGAATTCTATCACGATAAGTGGTACGGAGTTGATGTAAACAGTGGGGTTGAAATTAAACCCGGGCTAAAAGACAAAACAAAAGTTAAAAACATGGTTCAGTTGCTCAATTTACCCATTAACAAATAAAGATTATGCAATACGAGGTAGATCAACACGGGTATTATGGAAAGTTTGGTGGAGCTTACATTCCGGAAATGTTGTATCCAAATGTGGAAGAGCTTCGCACGCAATACCTGAAAATAATTCAGGAGCCAGATTTTCAAAAAGAGTTTACAGAATTACTCAAACACTACGTAGGCCGCCCTACTCCGCTTTACTATGCCGCACGGCTCTCAGCGAAATATAACGCTTCCATTTATCTGAAGCGCGAAGACCTTTGTCATACCGGTGCGCATAAAATCAATAATACGATAGGCCAGATTTTGTTAGCGAAACGATTAGGTAAGCAAAAAATAATTGCAGAAACGGGTGCCGGACAACACGGTGTGGCAACGGCTACAGTTTGTGCATTAATGGGTATGGAGTGCATCGTGTATATGGGTAAACTTGATATAGATAGGCAGCGACCAAATGTGGAACGTATGCGCATATTAGGTGCGAAGGTTGTGCCAGCGCTATCGGGTAATATGACATTGAAAGATGCTACCAACGAAGCTATGCGCCATTGGATAAATCACCCTACTGATACGCATTATATTATTGGTTCTGTTGTAGGGCCTCATCCTTATCCGCACATGGTTACGTTGTTTCAATCGGTAATCAGCGATGAGATAAGAAAACAGTTGCAGGAAGAAAAGGGTCAGCCTAATCCGGATTATGTGGTGGCTTGTGTGGGGGGTGGAAGCAATGCAGCGGGTGCATTCTATCATTATCTGAATGAGCCTCATGTAAATCTGGTTGGTGTTGAGGCGGCAGGAAAGGGCGTGGATAGTGGTGAATCGGCCGCGACAACCGCATTGGGTAAGCCGGGTGTATTGCATGGTAGCAAAACGTTACTGATGCAAACAGATGATGGGCAGGTGATAGAACCGTATTCTATTTCGGCAGGTTTAGATTACCCGGGTATTGGTCCGCTACATGCGCATTTGTTTGAAACGGGTCGTGTGCAGTTTGTAAGTGCCACCGATGATGAGGCTATGAATGCTGGCATTGAATTAGCCAGAACAGAAGGAATTATTCCGGCTATTGAATCCGCACACGCAATTGCAGCCATTTCAAAACTCGAATTAACTCCGGAAGATGTAGTAGTGATTAACCTTTCGGGCAGGGGCGATAAAGATTTAGAAACCTACATGAAGTGGGGAAAATATTGAAGTATAAAGAAGCATTCATGAAGAACAGAATTACAGAGTTATTTGCTAACAAAAAGAAGCCGCTGTTATCGGTTTTTTATACGGCCGGGTTTCCAAGTTTAAACGACACAGAATCTATTGCAGTAGCGCTTGAAGCAGCCGGTGTGGATTTAATTGAAATAGGCATTCCGTTTTCCGATCCGGTGGCTGATGGGCCAACTATTCAGGCCAGCAATAAACAAGCGTTAGATAACGGGATAACGGTTGCTTTACTGTTAAAACAAGTTACTTCTATTCGGAAGAAAGTTAATCTTCCTATTGTATTAATGGGCTATTTGAATCCGGTGATGCAATATGGTTTAGAAAGATTTTTTAAAGATGCATCCCAAGCTGGTGTTGATGGTTTGATTCTTCCGGATTTACCCGTAGATGAATTCACGCAGTATGAAGCCTTAGCCTCTTCGCTGAATTTAAGTGTTTCATTTTTGATTTCACCCACAACCAGCGAAAGTCGCATCCGATTAATTGATTCCCTTAGTTCAGGTTTTATTTATGCGGTGTCTGCATCCAGTACCACAGG
>DEIA01000034.1:51666-88553 GCA_002352225.1 Flammeovirgaceae bacterium UBA2786 | reverse complement strand
CATTCCAATCTTAATTTGACTTTTGAGACACCTCGTTTTGATAAAAACCAAAATGATTTATTGCTGCCCAATCATCATAAAAGGTGCCCAATAATAAGGTTCAGGATATTCAACGCGTAGTTCTTTCTTGGCATCAATAAAACTCTGGCGCATATTATTGGTGGTTAACCATTTTCTATAAAAGTTAATAATCAGTTTTTGGGTAGCTTCATCATCTACTTTGAACATACTCATAATAAGTACTTTTGCTCCGGCAACCAGAAAGGCTCTTTGCAACCCGTATACTCCTTCACCGTTCTCTATCTTACCCAATCCCGTTTCGCAGGCACTTAACACTACCAGGTCGGTTTGGTCCAGGTTCAAACTCATGGCTTCAGCAGCAGTAAGAATTCCATCGGCAATGTTGTAGTTGTATTTGGTTTCATTAAAAATATCACCTGCCCCTGAAAACAGAAGGCCTGTTTTTAACAAAGGGTTTTCGGCCATAGCGGCTTCACTTTCGGTTAATTCTTCCATTTCACTCTTTTCTATTGTAGGAGTGTAAAATCCATGTGTGGCAAAGTGAAGTATCTTAGGGCTGGTAACTTCTTTTACTTTACCCTCACTGGCAAAATTTTCAACATACTCATCTGTTGCCCAGCTTCTTTGTTTGAGTAAACCCTGCAATTGCTCTACTTCGCGTTCGGTACCAGGCAATGAAGCCCAGTTGCCAGTTGAAGCGGTTAGGTAAAATTTTGGATTACCAAACATGGTAGCGGTATTGCCGGCCGAAACTGCTTTTGATCTAGTTTTATTTAGAAATAAATCTTTGGTATTGCTAACCAGTACAATGTTTGTGTTGTCAATTATATACTTGCCATCCGGTGTGGGTATGGCTTCAAGATTAATCTGGTTGTATACACCATCGGCCGACAGGTAAATGGTAGTGGCTGTACCAATTCCTTTATGAATAGGTTCCCAAAAAACTCTGTAAGAGTGCTTATCTTCTATTTTACCAATAATTGAGTTTCGGTAATTGCTGAAATAACGCTTTTCCAGAAAATTGCCCTGCGGCAGAATAATGGCTTTCGGTCTGGCATTATCATTTTTTATGTAGAGTGCCACATACACTACCGAGTCGGTAAAGGTATGGTTGAAATGACGGTAACGAACCATTTCTATAGCAACCTCATTCTTATTGATAACTTTTTGAACATCACCGTACTTGATTTTTTTGTTATCAAAACTTTGACTGAATAATTCAGACTTCTGGCTGATTTCACGTTCCAGTTTTTCAGCTTCAGCAGTCATTAGATTAATGTCGTACCCGTTATTAACAAGTTGTTGTGTGCTCATGGAAAGAGCATTGGTAAGTTCCTCTTTCTTTTCAATCCACAGATTATAGGTTGTTTTAAGGGCTTCGTCAGTACTATTTAAAATCCGTTCGCGGATTTTAATGCTGGTGCTTAGCAAAAGTGCTTTGGTTAACAATTGGTAATCGTACACTTTGCCAGCCAGGTCTTTAAAATCTTCCAGTTGACTAAATGCAAGCGTATTGTAAAATTCAAAATCCCCTTTAATGGTATTCCAATATTTGGCCTTTTCGCGTTCACTTAAAGCAGGGAAAATCTGTTTGATGTAGGCCTCGTAATTATTTAAGGCTTCTTCGATGTTTGCTTTTGCACGTTTGTAGTTTTTCTCCATGTAATACACTTTGGCCTGTTTGGAGAGAATCTTTACATACTCAGGGTGTGTTTTACTAAAGTAGTCTTCATATATTTTTTTAGCCTGCACATAAAACTCCTCTGCACGTTTATAATTTTTAGTGGCATAATAGACATCGCCTGTTAAGGTGTAAATATTGGCCGCGTTGATATTGGTTTTAGTTCCGGTTTTAGCGCGCCATATTGCTTCAGCCTGGGTAAGTACACTAAATGCTTCGGGGTATTTCTTTTGTGAAATATAAAGGGAGGCAACGTTTTTCAGAATATCGGCATATTGTGGGTTTTGATTTCCGAGTTTAGCCCCCATTATATCGCGGGCCTCAAAGAGTAGTTTTTCAATTTCAGCGGGTTTATCTCCCTTATGAAATTTAGTCATACCCAATAGCGAAAGTGCTTTGGCTACTTCAATATGATTTCGGCCAAACTGCTTTTGTAAACTCACTAATACTTTTTGAAGCATACGTTCAGCATTTTCGTAATCGCCAATAGCATAATCTATATCGGCTAATAATTTTTGAGTGGGGGCTGTTTTGGTAGAAATGTCTCCGTATACAGTGGTTGCGATTTTATTAACACGTTCGGCAACTTTTTCTGCTTCTGTATAATCACCTTTTGCAAGCATTAATCGTCCTTTATCTACCAGGGGGTCGATCAAACGCACCGAATTAGTACCATACAATTTTTCAGACTCATTAATAAGGTCGTTTAAAATCCCTTCTGTTTGGGAGTATCGGCCAAGTTGAATAAGAAGGGATGATAACTCCCGGGCTGTATTCAATTCGTCCAGACCAATTAGTTTATCTGCTTTTCGTATTATTTTTCTGGATCGATCCAGATTGGATTCAGCCTCATCAAATAACCCTTTAATTCCAAAAAGAGTGGCCTGGGTTTCAATAGCCTGAACCATTTCGGTTTTCTTATCATCATTTTTTTTGAGTTTCAATACAGCGATACTCTTATCCAGGTTTTCATCTGCTTTTTCATATTGGCCTAACTTGATTTGAAGCCTTGCAATTTTGGTTAGTTCGTCAGCAAACTCATAGTCTTCATTGTCAAATTTTCGTTGGGCTACATATCCGGCTTTTTGAAGAACCTGGTCAGCATCCGAATACCGGTCAATCAACTCGTACAATACGGCCATGTGATTGAGAATATCCAGGTGGTCTTTATGCCAGGAGTCTATTTCCTTAGAAACTATTTTTACATAACTATCATCATATATTTTTGAAGCCTCGCTAAACTTATTCGTGTTATCAATATAAAAGTTTGCAAGGTGCAACCTTGCGAGATGTGTTTCCGGGGCATCGGCACCAAACAGATCTGATTTAATTTCGATGATATCGTTCAGGTATTTCTCTGCATTGCCATAATTTTTCTTATACAAGGCAAGGCCATAAAGAAATTCAATAACATTGGCTGTAACTATGCTATTGCGGGGTAATGAAACAGTATTTGCAATCAGTGTATTAGCCTGAGTTTCCAGATTTTTGGTGCGATCTTTATCAAGCCGGGCATCAAACTCAACAGCTTTTAATCTTACATTATATATACTTTTTGAGTCATAATTTTTGGCAATCATTTTTTCGTACTCCAGTTTCGCATTTAGGTATTTGGCTGAACTGCCACTCTTCTGCAATTCGCGTAAATAGTTTTCGTAAATGGAAACAGCAAGATAATGAGCGGGATTATGCTTGTTCTTAATATTGTTTAATGTGTTGCCAAAGTCAACTCCTTTGGGCAGGTCGCCATCATGGCCATGCATCAAATAATGATTGGCTATTATAAATTGGTTGCGTACGTATTCAAGGTTAGCCTGGCCCAGATTTTTCCTTAACCATAGAGTATTCAAATCTAAAATACTATCGGCAGAATTTTTTTTACCCATAGAGCTAAGCGACCACCCCAGCAGCGATCTTAAGTATCCATATTTCTCATACCGCTCTGTAAGTTCTTCATCTGTTAACCTCCTGCTTTTAAGGTTGCCTTTACTATCTACAGACGTTTCTTGCTTTACAGCTCTGCCCGCATAAAAGCGTTCAAGCTCCATCAAAAGTTCAATGGCGCCAGAATAATATCCTTGCCCGGTTAGTGTTTCGGCCAATGCCAGTTCATACCTGCCTTTGGTTATGTCTTTCATAAATTCACCACCCTCAAGTACTTGCTTGGCCTGGTTAAGGTATTCGCGTGCTATTCTAAAAGATCCGTTCATGTTATGAAGTTCTGCGGCTTCAACCAGGATTAATCCGTACGTTTGACTGTTTTCGAGATTAATAGCTTTGCTGCTGGAAACGGCTTGCTCCAGATTGGTTTCAAATTCTTTTATGTAGCCTGATGCAAGGTTGTATTTGGCCAACCGCATATAGTAAATGGGCGTGTACGCGTTTTGTTGCCCCAGTTTTTTAAAGGCTTTTCTTTTAAATTTATTCAAACCTGAAATAGCTTTGCTGTAGTTACCCGTTATATAAGGGTCTTCTGCCTTCTTTAGAAGTTTATCGTATTTAGCTTGTGCCACAACCAGTGCGGGGCTTATCCATAAAAGCAAAATCACCAGTTTTCCCGTTAATCGTATCATTTGATTTTTCTGTTTACGTACGTTTTAGATTGCCATCCCACAATAAGGGGAGTTTAATCGCTGATTGAATTTTATTGGAAATTAAAATTACAAATTCTTTTGGCTGTTACCAGATAAAATTACCCCCATAATTGTGGAGATTATTTTGAATAGCCCGATAATAAAGTATCCAGAATTTGCCGGGCAGATTCTGCTACCGGTGTACCCGGCCCGAATATGCCAGCCACCCCTGCTTTTTTCAGAAAATCATAATCGCCAGGCGGAATTACACCTCCTGCTACCACGTAAATATCTGGCCTGCCCAAATCGGCCAATGCCTTGATTAATTGCGGTACTAAAGTTTTATGACCAGCGGCCAGACTACTGGCACCAATAACATGCACATCGTTTTCTGTAGCTTGTTTTGCAACTTCTTCCGGAGTTTGAAACAAAGGCCCGATGTCAACATCAAAACCCAGATCGGCAAAACCAGTAGCAATAACTTTGGCGCCACGATCGTGCCCATCCTGGCCCATCTTTGCAATTAATATACGTGGTCTGCGGCCGTCCAATTCTGCAAAACGATCAGAGAGTTTTCTAACGTCAGCTATTATTTTTTGATCTTTCATTGCACTTGAATAAACACCAGAAACAGCCTGCACACTTGCCGTATACCGACCAAACGATTTTTCCATAGTTTGCGAAATTTCGCCCAGCGTAGCACGATACCGGGCTGCTATTATGGCAAGTTCAAGTAAATTTCCCTGGCCTGAAATTGCTGCCTGTTGCAAATTATTCAAAGCGGTATTAACTTTTTCATTGTCGCGCAAGGCTTTTAATTGCTGCAGGCTGTCAATTTGCTCTTGCCTTACCACGGTATTATCAACCTCCAGAATTTCAAAGTCGGGCAAGCTATCGGTTTGAAACCGGTTAACGCCTACAATTATTTCTTCGGCCGAATCGATACGGGCTTGCCGTGCGGCAGCGGCTTCTTCAATACGCAATTTTGGAATTCCACTTTCAATAGCACGAGTCATGCCTCCAAGCGCTTCAACTTCTTCTATCAATTGTCCTGCAGATTGGATAAGGTGTTCGGTCAGATACTCGACATAGTACGAGCCACCCAAGGGGTCTACAACATGTGTAATACCGGTTTCATTTTGCAAAAACAATTGTGTGTTGCGTGCAATGCGGGCTGAAAAATCGGTTGGCAATGCAATGGCCTCATCCAGTGAATTAGTATGTAAAGATTGCGTACCACCCAATACGGCTGCTAATGCTTCGATGGTGGTGCGGGTTACATTGTTGTATGGATCTTGTGCCGTTAAACTCCACCCCGAAGTTTGGCAATGTGTGCGCAGGGCCATCGACTTGGGGTTTTGCGGATTGAATTGCTTTACAATTTTAGACCACAATGCGCGCGCAGCACGCATCTTTGCAACCTCCATAAAAAAATTCATACCAATTCCCCAGAAGAATGAAAGCCGGGGAGCAAAATCGTCAATAGCAATTCCGGCCTTTAAGCCTGCCCGTATATATTCTAATCCATCGGCTAATGTGTAAGCAAGTTCGAGGTGAGCCGGAGCCCCTGCTTCATGCATGTGATAACCGCTAATGCTAATACTATTGAATTTGGGCATAGCGCGTGAGCAATACGAAAATATATCGGCCACAATACGCATAGAAGCAGCTGGTGGGTAGATGTACGTATTGCGAACCATAAATTCTTTCAGAATATCGTTCTGAATGGTTCCGGTAAGTTGATGTGGCTTAACACCTTGTTCTTCGGCTGCAACAATGTAGAATGCCATAATTGGAATTACAGCTCCGTTCATTGTCATACTTACCGACATTCTATCGAGCGGAATTTGATCGAATAGTGTTTTCATATCTAACACCGAATCGATTGCTACACCCGCTTTACCTACATCGCCTGCTACCCGCGGATGATCGGAATCATAACCGCGATGCGTGGCAAGATCAAACGCAACGGAAAGTCCCTTTTGGCCTGCAGCAAGATTACGCCTGTAAAAGGCATTGGATTCTTTGGCTGTAGAAAAACCTGCGTACTGCCTGATCGTCCACGGGCGTACCGTATACATGGTGGCGTACGGTCCACGTAAAAAAGGGGGCAAACCAGCATCAAATTGCAGCCATTGGTTAGTTTCAATATCAGCAGCCGTATAGGCTGGTTTGATTTGAATTTTTTCTGGCGATGTCCAGTCAGGAACTGCCGTACCCATAACGTTGGTTGCACTCAATTTTATTTTGGAAAAATCAGGTTTCATGCCTGTACACGGGTTAGAAATTTAAGCCATGCTTTTTCTGATAGCTGTTGAATCAAAGAATCGAGGTAATAGGAGCCTGCTGTAGGATCAGCTACTTTAGAAAGATGAGATTCTTCGCGCAATACCTCCGAAACAAGCCTGCTTGCGCGATTGCCCGGTTCTTCATCGCTTTCGGGTTGAACCGATAAGTACCGGCAACCCCCGGCAATGGCGGCAAGAGCAGTTGTTGTAGATTTTATCAGGTTGCCATGCGGTTGAAACGTTTCTTTACTCCAGGCAATGGAAACAGCATGAATGGGCGTATCTGTGCCTACTACCGCATACGCTTCCAAAACNNGTAAACACATCAAGAATGGTAACACCATTTTCAAGTGCCTGCACCAATTCATCAACAGGATTTTCGGTTGGAGTAATGCAGATGCCACACGTTTGAAATGTGGTTGACGTGCCAATTAGATTTTGCTTAAAAATTGGTGGCTGACGATAAAAAAGACATCCCGTGAGGGTTTGCGTATAAGGTGATTTTAAAAATCGTTCGGCTTCGGACTCGTACCCTGTTTCTATCAGGAATGAAACAGCGCAATGGCTTACGCCAATGTTTGTAAGCAGGGCTTCATAGTTTATTTCGTTTCGGTCAATTACAAATAGAATTCCATCGGCACCGGTACTCAGATAATACAAGGCCCTGATATTGGCTTTTTTTTCGTCTATAACTTTAATAGCAGGCATATTTTGCCAGGTGCGAGGCCCATATATTTTAGAATCAGAAACCGGTAGCGAAAAATCAGACTGATTTTTATCATGTTTTTTGTAGTACGGTTCAATAACCAATTCCCCTTTAAAAACCTGCAATTTTCCTATTGAATTGGCACTACCCAGTTCTTGTTGGGCTGCTTCTGCCCATTCCTGTGCACCGGGTGTTCGAAATTGAATTTCTGAATTATCTTGTTGTATAGGCTTAACCATTGAATCTGATTGAAATTCAAGGTTTCAAGTTGAGGTATAGTTGTGAGTAAAACAATTTTTTTGTCAATTTCAAGAGTGTAACTCCTTAAAATTTATCTTGAAAAAGGCAAGATGGATTTTATTTTTTGTTCTTTATTTTTTTTACACCTTTGTCTCCCTTCCTTAGAAAAAATAAGGAAATTCATTCAAACCGCTAGCTAATAAATGGTAGTTGATTCTATAACTGTTTGGAGTGATTGTCTCGAGATAATTCGTCAGGAAGTGGACGAACAAAATTTCAACACCTGGTTTAAACCTATTAACCCGGTGCGCACAACCGATGATGTGCTAACCATTCAGGTGCCTTCTCAGTTTTTTTACGAATGGCTTGAAGAACACTACGTGCCGGTATTAAAGAAAGCTATCCACCAGGTATTAGGCCCTAACGGTCGCCTGGAGTATTCTGTAGTGGTAGATAGCGGTAATCAACAAAACCCTCCTGTATTTGTTAACTATCCTAATGGTAATGGAGTAAAACGTAACGGAATGCAAACCTCCAACGGAATGCATGAAGATTATTCGCCCTTTTCCTTTAAGGCACTTAACCCACAAACCGTTAATTCCAGATTAAATCCTGCATACTCTTTTCTGAATTTTGTTGAAGGGGATTGCAATCGTCTGGCGCGTTCGGCAGGAGTTGCTGTTGCCAAAAAACCCGGAACCACTTCGTTTAATCCTCTCATGCTTTACGGAGGAGTGGGTGTGGGTAAAACACACCTGGTTCAGGCTATTGGAAATGAAATAAAGAAAAACCTGCCTGATAAAATTGTACTGTATGTAGATCAAAATGATTTCACAAACCAGTTTTTGAATGCACTTCAGAATCATAAAATTCAGGAATTTCAGAATTACTACCTGCAGGTAGATTTACTGATTCTGGATGACGTGCAGTTTTTGGCTGGCCGCGAAAAAACACAAGAAATGTTTTTTCACATTTTTAACCAATTACATCAATCGGGTAAACAGATAATAATGACGAGCGATTGCCCGCCCCGCGATCTGAAAGGATTTCAGGAGCGTTTGCTTTCGCGATTTAAGTGGGGCCTTACAGCCGATTTGCAAGAACCAGACTTTGAAACCAAGCTGGCCATTATTCATAACAAAATGCAATCGGATGGAATTGAAATTCCTACTGAAGTAGCCGAATACCTGGCGTATAGCGTAGATACCAACCTGCGCGATATGGAAGGTGTACTGAACTCGTTATTGTTTCATGCCACACTGCTTAAAAAAGATATTGATCTTGAATTGGCAAAAGAAGTTCTTAAAAACATTGTAAAAGAAATCCAATCGGATGTAAGCGTGGATTACATTCAGAAAACCGTAGCCGATTATTTTAAAGTAAGCTTAGACCAGATGAAGAGCAAGGTGAAGAAGCGCGAAATTGTAATACCGCGTCAGGTAGCCATGTACTTCTGCAAACGTTACACACAGTTAACACTTGCTTTAATTGGTGGAAACTTTGGTGGTCGCGATCACAGCACGGTTATTCATGCCCTCGAATCGGTTGAGGATATGATGAAGACAGATGTGAATTTCAAAAACAGTGTTGAAGACCTCACCAAGAAATTTAAACAACGTATGACGGCCTGAGTTCTATTGTAAATAGAATTGCAACTGTACTTGTTGTTTAGAGCCGTTTAATCCGTAAAGGTACACTCGCCCCTTATAGTTAGTAAAGAACTCGCTAACGTCTTGCGGATTTTTTACCTGCCTGCGGTTAATCTGCATGATTGTATAATTCTCGGGTATTTGAAGGCGCTTAAACAGGCCTTCTGTAATATTAAAGACTTTAACTCCATAATCTACAGCTTCCAGGCTGGCCCCTAACGTGGCATCCGTATAGATAACCCGTTTAATTACGTTCGTGTCTCCATTCTTATTCAGTAAAGTAAGAGTTGTTGTGTTAGGTTTATTATTCCGTACGTAGGTAATATTAATTTTATCTCCCGGATAACGGTAAGCTAATTCTTCTTCAAAGGCGCTTTCACTGTTAATCTCAACGTTGTTGATTTTTGTAATCACATCGCCCTCTTGTAACCCTGCGGCAACAGCTGCACCGGTACGTTCTACCTTGCCAACAATTACGCCTTTATACTCTTTCACATTTTCACTCAACCCGAATTTATGGGCGTTGCTGTAATCGTGTTCTACTACATTGCCGCCAAAAATGGCTTTTTGAGGTGTGCCATATTTAATCAGATCTTCCACCGATTTTTTTACAATATCAATTGGCACAGCAAAGGCATAACCTGTATACGATCCTGTGCGCGAAAGAATGGCTGTGTTAATACCCACCAACTCTCCGTTTTTATTCACCAGTGCTCCACCACTATTGCCCGGGTTAATGGCAGCATCGGTTTGAATGAATGATTCAATTGGAAAACGATCATCCACAATATTAATCTTGCGCCCTTTGGCACTTACTACACCCACCGTAACCGTAGAAGAAAGAGAGAATGGATTACCCACGGCAATTACCCATTCGCCAACCAAAAGGTTTTTGGAGCTGCCTAATGTAATAGCCGGCAGGTTGCTTTCTTTTATTTTTAATACAGCCAGATCTGTAGATGGATCGGTGCCAATCAATTCAGCTTCATATTGTTTTTTGTTATACAAAACCTGAATTTTTTCAGCCGACTCAATAACATGGTTGTTGGTAACAATGTAGCCATCGGCTGAAAAGATAACCCCCGAGCCACTGCTTACCTGGGTTTGAGGCCCACTGCTGCCAAAGAACCAATCCCATGAGTTATAAGAACGTCCTTGCGAAATACTGTTAATATAAACTACACTGGGAGTTGCTTTTGTGGCCGCATAACTAAAATCAACACCTTCGGCTGTATTTATTGATTCGGTTGGTTGAACAATGTTAGGCCTGTAGGTTTCGGCAGGAGTATAATTGCTTACCTGAAATTGGTTCTGATGTTGTTCGCGTGTAATCTTTTCCTGCTGGTAAGAGAAAAGTACGTAGGCGCCAGCCAGTCCCGAAATAAAACCAATTGCAATCGTCTTTAATGTGTTCATAAACCGGTTTTTTAAATCCAACGAAACAAATTGTGAGATGTTTCTTAACGGAGTAAAGTTGAGAAGTGTTAAAACAAAAATTATCCCAATTAAAAAACCGGAAGGTTTGTCAGTTGTTTGAACCTGTAGCGGATAAACGTATTTTTGCAGTCTATGGGTATTCGTTCAGTGCTCGCCAGGCCGTTTGCAAATTACATTGCCGGCCAAACCAGAAAATGGGCTTCAAAACCAGGTTATTATCAGATACAAACCCTCGAACAACTGATTTTTGCAGCGCAACCAACCCAATTTGGACGAAATCATGGTTTTGGGGCCATTAAAACACATAGCGACTTTAAAAAGCAGGTGCCCATTCGCGACTATGAGGATATGAAGCCCTATATCGAAAAGGTATTAATAGGCGAACCCGATGTATTATGGCCGGGAAAGCCGGCATATTTTGCCAAAACTTCGGGTACTACTTCGGGTACAAAGTATATTCCTATTTCAAAAGAATCAGCACCCACACATTTTACCAGCGCCCGTAATGCAACATTGAGTTATGTACATGAAACCGGCAAGTCGGCCTTTCTGGATGGTAATCTCATTTTTCTTTCCGGTAGTCCTGAGTTAGATGAGATTGCAGGTGTAAAAACAGGCCGGTTGTCAGGCATTAGCAATCATATGGTGCCGGGTTTTTTACGCACCAATCAAAAGCCCAGTTATAACACTAATTGTATTGAAGACTGGGAAGAAAAACTGGAGAAAATAATTGATGAAACGCTTCGTGCAAATATGACATTGATCTCGGGCATACCACCCTGGGTACAGATGTATTTCGATCGTATTGTAGCCCGAACAGGTAAAAAAATTAAAGATGTATTCCCCAATTTTTCGGTGTTTGTATATGGCGGTGTAAACTTTGAACCGTATAAGGCAAAGTTGTTCGATACAATCGGAAAAAAAATTGATTCGATAGAAACCTATCCGGCATCGGAAGGATTTATTGCCTACCAGGATTCGCAACACACAGAAGGTATGCTCATGCTGCTGAACAACGGTATTTTTTATGAATTTATTCCAGCCGAAGAATACTTTAACGAAAATCCAACACGGCTTTCAATTGAAGAAGTTGAACTGGGTAAAAACTATGCGTTGATCATTAACAGCAACGCAGGCTTGTGGGGGTATTCTATTGGCGATATGGTGAAGTTTGTTTCAAAAGATCCATATCGTATTGTTGTTTCAGGAAGAATCAAACATTTTATTTCTGCTTTTGGCGAACACGTGATTGGTGAGGAAGTTGAGAAGGCCATGAAGTTTACTGTGGAGAAATTTCCGGAAGTAGAATTGGTTGAATTTACTGTTGCTCCCAATGTGGCACCAACTGAAGGCATGCCGCACCACGAGTGGCTGATTGAATTTGCCAACTCACCAAACGATACTGAGGCATTTGCATTAGAGTTAGATAACCAGTTGCGCAGCTTAAATGTGTATTACGATGATTTGATAGAGGGAAATATTTTGCGCACACTTAAAATTACCGCACTGAAGCGGAATTCATTTATTGAGTATATGAAATCGCAAGGCAAACTAGGCGGCCAAAATAAAGTACCCAGATTGAGTAATGATAGGAAAATAGCCGATGAGATTGGTAAATTTACCGTATGATCACGAGCAGTCAAAAACAGATCATCATTGACCATTTAAAACCTCTTCGTCCTTTTCGAATTGGTGTATTTGGTTCTTATGCCCGTAGCGAAAATAAATTGGATAGTGATCTTGACATCTTGATATCGCTGGATTATTCGTTAAAGCCATCATTACTTGATTTGGTTGGAATTGAACAAAATCTAACTGAGGCTTTAGGTATTCAGGTTGACCTGGTTACGGAGAAATCCCTGCACCCCTATATCAAACCTTTTATAGATAAAGATTTGAAAATAATTTTTGAATGAAAGATCCGCTTATACTGGTCAGGCATATACTTGATGCAATTGCTAAAATTGAGGGGTACACAAAGGAGTTCAACCAATCAGATTTTGAGGAGAATTTCCTGGTTCAGGATGCTGTGATAAGAAATATTATTTTGATTGGTGAGGCTGCAAAGAACGTTCCTGATGACTTCAAGAAGAAATTCACCCACATTGAGTGGAAACAAATTGTAGGGATGCGGAACAAGGTAGTGCATGAGTACTTTGTTATTGATGTTGAGACAGTTTGGAATGTTATACAACGTGATCTGCCGGAATTAAAGCAAGCTTTCTCTAAACTATTGAATTAATAAACAGGTTGTCTTCAAAGAAACGTATAGCAATCCTCGGTTCTACCGGCTCCATCGGCACACAAGCGCTGGAAGTAATAGCAGCACACCCCGATGTGTTTGAAGTGGAGGTGCTTACGGCTCAGCGTAATGCAGATTTATTGATTGAACAATCACGAAAGTTCAAGCCCAATGCGGTAGTTATTGTTGATGATACACAATACGAAAAAGTAAAATCAGTCTTGCTGCCATTAGATATTAAAGTATTTACTGGTGAAAATGCCCTTGCATCGGTGGTACAAATGGAATCCATCGACCTGGTGCTAACGGCATTGGTAGGGTATTCGGGACTAAAACCAACCATCAAAGCAATTGAAGCAGGAAAGAACATAGCATTAGCTAACAAAGAGACACTTGTAGTAGCCGGAGAATTAATCACCTCGCTTGCGCGCGAAAAAGGNNATAATTTTAACGGCATCAGGTGGGCCGTTTCGCGGCAAGAAGAAAAACGAGTTGATTCAGGTAACCAAGGCGCAAGCACTTAAACATCCCAACTGGACAATGGGTGCTAAAGTGACCATAGATTCGGCCACGCTTATGAACAAAGGCCTTGAGGTGATTGAAGCAAAATGGCTCTTTGGTCTCAACCCCGAACAAGTGGAGGTAGTGGTACATCCGCAATCTATTATTCATTCTTTGGTGCAGTTTGAAGACGGCTCTATAAAAGCGCAACTCGGTTTGCCCGATATGCGTTTACCTATTCAATTTGCTTTATCCTACCCAAACAGACTAAAAAGCGAGTTTCCAAGGTTTGATTTCGCACAGTATCCTGCCTTAACCTTCGAAAAGCCCGATACCGAAACTTTTCGTAATCTTGCACTCGCATTTGAAGCGTTGAACAGGGGAGGAAATATGCCTTGTGTATTGAATGCGGCCAATGAAATAGCGGTGCAGGAATTTTTAATGGATAAGATAGGATTTTTGCAAATGTCGGATGTGGTGGAACAATGTTTGAGTAAAATGGATTATATCGCCAGCCCTGCTTTTGAGGACTATGTGAATACGGATAAAGAAACAAGAATTAAAGCTAAAGAACTGATTAACTGATGGAAGGATTAATTATGACGGCCCAGCTGTTGCTGAGCCTTTCAATTTTGATTGCAGTGCACGAGTGGGGTCACTATATAGCAGCCCGTATGTTTAACATTCGGGTAGAGAAGTTTTATCTCTTTTTCGACTTCCTGTTTCCCATGGCCCATGTGCTTAATTTTTCCCTGGTGAAATACAAGAAGGGTGATACAGAATTTGGTATTGGATGGTTTCCGCTGGGTGGCTATGTAAAAATTGCCGGTATGGTAGATGAAAGCATGGACAAGGAGCAGATGAAAGCCGAGCCGCAGCCGTGGGAGTTTCGAGCGAAGCCAGCCTGGCAACGTCTTATTGTAATGATGGGCGGTATTATTGTGAACGTAATAGTAGGTATTCTGATTTTTATTGGCCTTACCTACGCTTATGGCGATCGGTACATTCTCAATGATTATGTGAATGAACATGGAGGTGTGCAGGCATTAGAACTTGCCCAGCAAATTGGTATTCAAACAGGCGATAAGATTATCAAAATCAATGGTAAACCATTTGAATATTTTGATGATGTAGCCAAGCCGGGCGTATTGCTTTCAGAAAACTCGTCTTATACCGTTTTGCGTGGCGATAAAGAAATTGAAATTCCAATTCCCAATAACTTTATTGAACAATTCGATCGGAAGGAAGCCGTAGCTATGTTTTTAATTCCACGCAGGTTGCCTGTAGTAGATGATGTAATGAAAGGAACCATAGCCGACCGTATTGGTTTGCAAAAAGGAGATTTGATTGTGGCTATCCAGAACCAACCTATTACTTACCACGATGAATTGAAAGCCATTACTCAGGATTTTAAAGGCGATTCGCTTCAATTTTCTGTTAAACGGGGTGAGCAGGTTTTATCCTATACCGAGTACTTCAAAGAACAACCCGGTATTGGTTTTTATGTACCAAATGAAATTGTACCTGCTGAAGGCGAGCGCCAGGTAACCTATTCTTTTGGAGAATCTATTGCGCAAGGTCCGGGGCGGGCTTTTGGGGTAATTGTTGTTCAATTACAAGCGTTCAAGAAAATTTTCTCAGGTCAACTTTCATTCCGGAAATCATTATCGGGCCCGGTAGGCATGGCTAAAGCCTATGGTGGCACCTGGGATTGGTATAACTTCTGGCGCATGACGGGCTTACTTTCTATGGTGCTGGCCTTTATGAATTTCTTACCTATTCCGGCATTAGATGGCGGCTATGTAATGTTCTTGCTTTACGAGATGGTAAGTGGCCGCGAACCTTCTGAGAAGTTTTTTGAGAACGCCATCAAGGTGGGCATGGCCATTCTTCTTGTGCTGATGGTGTTCGTGTTCTATAACGACATTGCCAAATTAATTACAGGTCAATAGGCAAAAATTGATTTGATATTTGAGAAAAAAGGCGCGTTCAGCGCCTTTTTGTGTTTTTAAGATTTAGAGCAGTAGGTAAAATGAAAAACCAATGACAAGCAGAATAGATAGCACCAGGTAGATAATGTATAGTGTTCTGGAAGAATTGTGATGCCTTCTTTTTCTTAACTCCAGATCAATAAGCCAAACCATGCTGTAACCTATGTTCAACGAAACCCCAATCAATATGTATAACAATGGTATTGACACAGCAGCAATTTGAATGCTCAGGTAGCCACAAAGGGCCATTATCAGGTTGTAAAACAATCTTCGTAGCTCCCACCAATGTAAAGATTTTGCTAATACCCTGGCCATACTTTATTCTTGCTTCGAAATCTCAAACTCCACTCTGCGGTTCAGTTGTCTGTGCTCGTCTGTAGTTTCCTGCACAATCGGTTTCGAGCTGCCGTAGCCAACGGCTTCGATACGGGTTGTGTCAATCCTGAATTGCGTTACCAGGTAATTCTTAATGGCATCGGCTCTTGCCTGCGAAAGTTTCAGATTAGCTTCTTCTTTTCCGGCCGAATCGGTATGGCCTGAAATTTTTAAATGCAATTCAGGATGGTCGATCAGAAAGTTGGCAATTTTATCCAGATCGGTATGCATCTCAGATAAAATGTTGGCTTTTCCGTTTTCAAACTCCAGCGATTGAAAGGCGATTTTACTTTCGATTGGTTCGGCAATCTTGTTAATCTCCATTTCGCCATCCATAAAGAAAATTTCTTCGATGCGAAAAAAATCATCGCCCTGAATAATCAGCAGGTAATTGCGTTTGTTAATCAGGCTGAAATCGAACGTACCATCATCGCGAATGTATTTGGGTGCTACCTCTACACCTTCATCCAGATCAATTACCGATACAATACCTTTTACCGGTTTACCCTGCGGATCTTTTAAACTTCCTTTTAGTTGCGTAACCGCATCAGGCTGTGCTTCCATGGGCACCGGAAACGAATAGAGATCAAGATTTTTCTTATCTTCTTCAGTAGATCGGGCATAGTATAAATTTTTAGACCGGCTGTCGATCGTAAAATAATACTCGCTTCCACCGCCATTTACCAGAGGCCCGGTATTTATAGGCTCGCTCCAGTTGCCTTTGATTTGGTACGATTTATAAATATCAAACTCACCAAAGTTGAGTGGGTTTCCGTTTGAACTAAAGTATAGCACGTTACGCGTATGATGATAGAAAGGACTTACTTCACTTTTAGCCGTATTAACAATAGGGCCTGCATTATGGGCTTTCGTCCAGCCTTTGTTGTCTTTTATGGAGTAATAAATATCCGATAGCCCGAAACTTCCTGCACGGTTTGATGCGAAGAACAATGTATCACCGCCATGTGTAAGCGAAGGATGCGAATCCCACCCGGCACTATTTATATTAGGTCCCAGATTTTTTACATCGCCCCACGTACTATCTGCTTTTAGTGTGGCCACATATAAATCGCAATTACCTAATCCATCGGGCGCTTCGCACCGCGAGAAGTAAAGAATTTTTCCATCACTACTCAGGCAGGCAGAGCCTTCATTAAATTCGGTATTCACGCTTCTAAAAGATTGTGCATCGTCCCAATAGTCTTCAACCTTTCTGCTGAAGAATAGATCTTCGTTGTAGGTGTGATCTAAATGCTCGTTGCGTTTGGAAGTAAAAAGAATTAAATCGTCTGTGTTTCCAACCGTAGGGCCATAATCTTCTTTATCGGAATTAATGTAGCCGCCCATGTTTATCAAAACAGATTGTGGCGGCCGCAACGTATCAATGTCTTTACGGTATTCAACCAGTTTGTAGTAAAAATCAAGCGGCACATAATTTTCTTTCTTGTCCGGATCAATCATTTGATAGCGCTTGTAGATTGCATTAATGTCTAACCCTTGCTGATGATGTTTTAATACAAGTTTATAAAGCAACAACGCCTCTCCGGGTGGGCCATAATTTTCGCTTAGTTTCGCCAGGCGCCAGAGCATAGCGGTGTTCTTGTTAAAGTTTTCGATACCAAAGTTTTTTACATAGCCGCGCAGCTCGCGGTACATAAGCGAATCTTGTTTTGAGGCATCAAGCGTGCGGATTTTCGCCAGCCACGTTTCGTTTCGGTAAAAGGCAATTTTGTTTACGTTGTGAAAACCAAACATGTCAGTCTGGCTGTATGTTGTTACAGTGTCGTTTAGGGTAACAACTGCGCCTTTTTTAAAGCCTTTTTTATCTTTTTGAGCGTAAACCGGTAATGTCAGCGCAAATAATATCCATAAAAGCGCTAATACACAGGATTTTGAACTTGATTTGGCTACAAGCAACATGGCTAATCCTTTTAAAAATCCAACATTTTTATCGGATAACCAAAAACGCTGGCATACTGATTGACCCTTTAGTGATCGATCAAATAATAATTGGAGACACCCTTTTTTTGTGTCAAATTGGCACAGCATGACTATGTTCAAATCCCTAGCAATAACACCGATGGTTCAGGAAGATTCTGATGAAATGATTCAGTTAATTAATCCCGAACAAGAGTCGGATTTAAAGCCCGAAGACCTTCCCGAAGAGTTATCCATACTCCCCATCAAGAATACGGTTTTGTTTCCGGGTGTGGTTATCCCTATTACAGTAACACGCCAGAAATCTATTCGGTTAATTAAGAAAGCATATCAGGGTAATCGCATTATTGGTGTAATTGCCCAAAAGAATAAGCAAGCCGAAGAACCGGGCATGGAAGACTTGTATCGGTTTGGTACAGTAGCGCGAATAATAAAAATGCTGGTGTTACCCGATGGAAATACAACCATTATTATTCAAGGAAAAAACCGGTTTCAGATTCGTGAGTATTTGCAAGACGAACCGTTCATGACGGCCCGCATCGATTTACAAGCCGAGCTGGTGTTGGATTTGGAGAGCAAGGAAGTAAAAGCGTTAGTGCAATCCTTAAAAGATGCAGCTACTAAAATCCTTAAACTTAATCCGGAAATTCCACAAGAGGCACAGGTGGCGTTAGACAATATTCAAAGCACCGGGTTTCTGATTCACTTCCTTTCTTCGAACCTCAATGTAGATGTAGGCGACAAACAGAAGATTCTCGAAACAAATAATATCATCGATCGGGGTACGCTACTGTTGCAATACATGCTGAAAGAGATCCAGATGCTGGAGATTAAGCACGAGATTCAAAAGAAAGTACATACCGATATTGATCAGCAACAACGCGATTATTTTTTGCGCCAGCAGATTAAAGTGCTGCAGGATGAGTTGGGGTATGATGGACCTGATAAAGAAATTGAAAAACTTCGTAAACGGGGTGCTGAAAAAAAATGGCCCAAAGCTGCGGCCGATCATTTCAATAAAGAATTAGATAAACTGCAACGCATCAATCCACAGGCAGCCGAGTTTCCGGTAGCCATGAATTACGTTGAGTTTATGCTCGATTTACCATGGGATGAGTTTACAACGGATGATTTCGATTTGAAACGTGCACGTAAAATTCTGGATAAAGATCATTTTGGTTTAGAGAAAGTGAAAACACGAATTCTCGAATACCTTGCCGTGTTAAAATTGAAGCAAGACATGAAAGGCCCGATCCTTTGTTTGTACGGTCCGCCCGGTGTAGGAAAAACTTCATTAGGAAAATCTATTGCCAAATCACTGCAGCGCAATTACATCCGCATGTCGCTGGGGGGTGTGCATGATGAAGCCGAAATCAGAGGTCATCGTAAGACGTATGTGGGCGCTATGCCTGGAAAAATTTTGCAGAACATAAAAAAAGCAAAATCATCGAACCCGGTTTTTATTCTCGATGAGATTGACAAAGTACGTTCCGATTTTCGGGGCGATCCTTCATCTGCCTTACTGGAAGTATTAGACCCTGAACAAAACAATGCCTTTGGCGATAATTACCTGGAGGTTGAATATGATTTATCCAAAGTCTTATTTATAGCTACCGCTAATTCATTAGATACCATTCATCCTGCTTTGCGCGATAGGATGGAGATAATTGAACTTACCGGCTATACCGTAGAAGAGAAACTTCAGATTGCCATTAAACACCTGGTGCCAAAACAACTGGCTGAACACGGATTGAAATCAAAAGATGTTAAGTTCAGTAAAGAAGCTTTATTAAAGGTGATTGAAAGCTACACACGCGAATCAGGTGTGCGTAACCTTGAACGTAAAATTGGTTCGGTAGTGCGCAGCATTGCGAAATCGGTGGCGATGGATGAGGAGTTCGAAAAGGAGATTACACCATCTCAGGTTGTTAAAGTATTAGGCGCTGAAATTTTTGATGAAGAACTTTATCAGGGCAACGAAATAGCCGGTGTGGTAACCGGTTTAGCCTGGACACAGGTGGGTGGCGATATCTTGTTTGTTGAATCAAGCCTTAATCGGGGTAAAGGACAACTTACAATCTCCGGACAATTAGGAGACGTAATGAAAGAATCGGCTGTGGCTGCCCTTTCGTATTTGAAGTCTAATGCGCAAGCGTTGGGTATTGATCATAGGGTGTTTCAACAATATGATTTACACATTCACGTACCTGCTGGTGCTGTTCCTAAAGATGGACCTTCTGCCGGAATTACCATGCTCACTTCGCTGGCCTCTATCTTCACACAACGCAAAGTAAAGAGTAAGCTTGCGATGACGGGCGAGATTACCCTAAGAGGAAAAGTGTTACCGGTAGGTGGCATCAAAGAAAAAATTCTGGCGGCTAAACGGAGCGGCATTAAAGAGATAATCCTAAGCGAAAAGAACAAGCGCGACATTGATGAGATTGAGAAGACCTACATTAAAGGACTTACGTTTCATTATGTAACTTCAGTTGAAGAGGTGTTGAAAATTGCTTTGTTAAAAGAAAAGGTGGCGAAGCCGGTGGAGTTTGTGCTTCAAGAAGCTAAATAGTTACCTGTTGCCAGTTACCAGATTGGAATAATTATGAAAGTTACAGAGACCTTGATATTTATAACGACTCAAAAAAGTTAGCCATAGAAACTCATAAAATGTCTTTGTTGCTTCCAAAATTAACTTATCAAAAGCTGCATGATGAATACGATGTATTGAATAAACGGATAAATAAACTTATTCAATGGGTTGAATCGAACTGAAATGATTTCGATACTTCTAAATAAACACGAACCACCGGAAACTGGTAACAGGTAACCGGTAACTATGAATACTATGGATTCTAAATATCTCACCCCCCAGCAAATCGTAAAAGAACTCGATAAATATATCGTTGGTCAGTACGATGCTAAACGCAATGTAGCTATTGCCTTGCGCAACCGCTGGCGCAGAATGAATGTGAAGTCTGAGATTCAGAATGAAATTGTACCCAATAACATTCTGATGATTGGCGCCACGGGTGTGGGTAAAACAGAAATCGCCAGACGGCTGGCAAAAATAGCCGATGCCCCCTTTGTAAAAGTAGAGGCTTCCAAGTTTACTGAAGTTGGGTATGTGGGCAGAGATGTAGAGAGCATGGTGCGCGATCTGGTAGAGCAATCGGTAAACATGGTGAAGGCTCGTAAGAAGGAAGAGGTAAAAGAAAAAGCAGCACAAGCTGTGGAAGAAATTATTCTCGATGCTCTTATTCCACCTATGCGCAGCAAACCCACGGGTTTTCCGGTAACTACTGAAGAGAATGGGAGTGAGCCTGTTACTGATGTAGAACTGAATGAACGTACCCGTAATCTCTTCCGCGAGAAAATAAAAAATGGTGAACTGGAAGACCGTAAAATCGAAATTAACATAAAGGGCAGCGGTAACCCTGGTGTGGGTATGATCGGTGCCGGCATGATGGACGAAGTTTCGATGATGAACCTGCAAGACATGCTTAGCGGCATGATGCCGAAGAAACCAAAGAAGAGAAAAGTTACTGTGGGTGAGGCCCGAAAAATTTTACTGGAAGAAGAAGCGGCAAAGCTCATCGATATGGACGAAGTGAAAGACGAAGCCATTCGCAGGGCAGAAGATGCCGGAATAATTTTTATAGACGAGATTGATAAGATTGCATCGGGCTCATCAAAAAAGGGAGGCGGCCCGGATGTAAGCCGTGAAGGTGTGCAACGCGATTTATTACCCATTGTGGAAGGCAGCACCGTAAACACCAAGTATGGTGTTATTAAAACTGATCATGTATTATTTGTGGCAGCCGGTGCATTTCATATTTCAAAACCATCCGATCTTATTCCTGAATTACAAGGTCGGTTCCCGATTCGGGTGGAACTCACCAATCTTACCAAAGACGATTTTGTACGCATATTAAAAGAACCGAAGAACGCGTTAAGTAAGCAGTACCAGGCCTTATTTGAGGCAGAAGATGTTACCATTTCATTTGATGATGAAGCCATTGATGAAATTGCAAAAACTGCTTTTGAAATAAATGCCGAGGTGGAAAACATTGGTGCTCGCAGGTTGCACACCGTAATGAGCAGACTGCTTAACGAGTTTTTGTTCGATGTGCCCGACAATATTAAGTCTGGTACTGAAATTAGGGTTACCCAAAAACTCGTTCAGGAAAAATTGAGTGGGTTAATTAAGAACCGAGACCTTAGTGAGTATATTTTGTAAGCATGAGGATAGCGTGCATTGTACTTTTTGGTCTGGTTTCTTCCAGCCTGCTGGCACAAGTAAAGCAAGACTCTGTTCGCAGTAAATATGTACAACGTTTCCCCGACAAGTTTTTTGTCTGGCCGGTTATTAAACAACGAAATTTGTCTTTCGATGTTAGCCAACGCACCGATAATTCCAGGGTTCTGAATTACCGGCCTAATAATTCGTTTGGAATTGGGTTAGGCTTTTACCTTTTTGAAATAGCATTTGAAGTTACAACAGCTATTCCGCTAAACGAAAAAAACAGGGCCACCTATGGCGATTCTGATGTAAGCGATCTTCAGGTTAATCTGCTGGCAAAGAATTTTGCTGCCACTTTATTTCGGCAGGATTATTCAGGGTTTTATGTAACAGATCCGAACCAACTTGTACCAACCGATGAAGAGTTTATTAAACGACCGGACATTGAAATGATTAATACCGGTTTAACCGGGATTTACATTTTCAATAACAGAAAATTCTCGCTGCGATCGGCCTACAATTATTCTGAAAGGCAGCTAAAGAGTGGTGGATCTTTTGTGATTACAGGCACATTAAATCACGTGCAACTACAATCCGACTCCACTATTCTGGGTTCTGGCTACAACAGTTTTTTCCCTTCCGGGGGCTCGTTTAATCAAATGAGATATTCCACGTTTGGTCTTGCCCCGGGGTATACGTTTAGCCTTGTATATCGGTCATTCTTTCTGAATACCTCGTTAGCGATTGGGCCGGCTCATCATTGGATAAGTTATAAACCTGTTGGGGAACGCGAGCAATTTGATATAAGCGTAAATACATATGCCGATGTTCGGGTTGCATTAGGGTATAACAGCCAGCGTTTTTTTGCCGGTATGAGTTATGTTTCGCAATCGCGTGACATCAGTTTTGATGATATTCGGGTTACCAGCAATAGTTCGGTATTCAGAATTCTGGCCGGCTATCGCTTCCGCGAGGTTGGTATTTTGAAGAAACGGGCGGTGGATTTTGTGCCTTTGGAAATGGTGCATTAGTAGCGTGCTAAATTTTCTGTACAAAGCATAAGTCCTCTAAATCACTTTCCAGGTTTCAGCAAGGAGAATAGAATCAAAATTTGTTTTAGCGGGCTGGCACAGGTAAGGGTAGTTCACTTTACTTAGAAACAATCCTTGCGGATAGGCAGGATCCCACACCGTGGGTGTTATTTTATCAATAAAGTAGTGTTCAAATTCATCTACCGATAATGTACCGGCTCCAATCTTTATCAGTTTGCCAACCAGCAAGCGCACCATTCTGCCCAGAAACCGATCGGCCGAAATCTGAAACCGCAACCGGTCTCCGGACTCGTTTATAAACAAGTTGGCTGCTGATACGCTGCAACGCGTGTGCTCGTACCCATCGGGTGTTTTACAAAACGCACGATAGTCGTTATACTGTGTTAGCAAAGCAACCGCTTGTTTCATTTTGTCTAATTGCCAGTGCTGGTTTTCTACTAACGTACTTACCGGGTTCAGAAACGGATCTTTATGGGTGTGAATAAAGTAATCGTACTGGCGTTGTGTGGCATCAAACCGCGCATGTTGGTTAGGTTGTACCGGTATAATTTCATAGATGGCAAGGTCGGCCGGTAACAACTTGTTTAACCGATAGCGCAAATCAAAACTCCATGTTGTAATTATATCCGAATGGAAATAAAACTGGCTGGCATGCACCTGTGCATCGGTTCGGCCACAGCCCATAATAGTAATGGGTTCTTTCAGAATTTCGCTTAATGCGGATTCAATAACTTCTTGTATGCTGCCTGCATTAGATTGCCGTTGCCAGCCCCGGTAGCGGGTGCCCAAAAAAGCCATGTGAAAGAAGTAGCGGGTAGATGCCATTGCGCCTCTAAAATAATACTATTTGTTCCGCAGAATATTATTTGAGATTTTCGTTATTCACATCAATTACAATTTGAGTTCATTAAACAATCAAACATTATGAAATACTTTGCTTTCCTTTTGCTCGCCCTGGTATCAATTGAAGCTAATTCTCAATCCGGTAAGGTAATGGATAATGAATCGCTACCCAGTAAAATTCTGGGTGGTACCAGAAAATACGCGGTTTACCTGCCGCCTGATTATGAAACCTCCAAACGCAGTTACCCTGTATTATACCTATTGCATGGCGGAGGAGACGACCAAACCGGTTGGGTGCAATTTGGGGAAGTACTAAGCATTACCAACAAAGCCATTGCCGATGGAACCGCTACACCCATGATTATTGTAATGCCCGATGCCAAAACCGGGCAGATGGGCTATTTCAATAGTTTAAAGAATGATTGGCGGTATGAAGATTTCTTTTTTGAAGAATTTATTCCCTACATCGAAAAAGCATATCGGATAAAAAGTGAGAAACGGTACCGGGCTGTGGCAGGCCTTTCTATGGGAGGCGGGGGTTCATTCATGTATGCGTTGCATCATCCTGAAATGTTTTCATCAGCTTGCCCATTAAGCGCTTATGTGGGCCCTTTGTCAACCGATGATTTAAAGAATTTTCTGACCCGTACCAATCAAACGGCTACCGAAGCAGAATTGAATACATATTTCAAGAAACACAATGCCATCAATCTCGTTAATGATATAAAAGATGACCAGAAGAAAGCCGTGCGGTGGTATATTGATTGTGGCGATGATGATTTTCTTTACGAAGGCAACTCCCTAATTCATATTGCCATGAAGAAAAAAGAAGTTCCGCATGAGTTTAGAATACGCGATGGCGGCCATACCTGGACGTACTGGCGCACGGCATTACCTGATGTATTGCGCTTTGTTTCTGAGGCTTTTCATCAGTACTAAATTGAATTTGAGAGAGGGTTAGCTTTTTGTAACTTTGAAAATACGCTAAAGAATATGGATACATTAATTGTGCAACCTGAAAACGAAACTCAGCAAGCAACGGTAGAAGCTGTTTTGAAAGCACTCAAGGTTTCATTCAAGAAAAGTAAAAAGGGCTATGACCCGGATTTTGTAAAGAAAATTAAAACGAGTGAAACCGAATTTAAGAAGGGCAAATTCAAAACAATTCCTACTTCTGATTTATGGAAGTAGATTATTCCCAACAGGCACTGAAAGACCTTGCTTTTTGGAAAAAATCGGGTAATAAGTCCATTCAAAAACGGATAACTACATTAATTACGTCTATACGGTCAACTCCATTCGAAGGTATTGGTAAACCGGAGAAACTAAAGTATGAGTTGACCGGTAAATGGTCGAGGCGAATAAATGATGAGCATCGAATTGTTTACGATGTTGCTGAAGGCAGAATTCGGGTTCATTCTTTGAGAGGTCATTACGAAATCAAATAATCACTTTTATAACCGAACACTTTCATTCATATTGATTTATTATTTTGTTATAGTTAGCTCATGAGGAAAATTCTTTTTGTTTTAATGATGGCATGTGCCACGGTTGCATCTGCACAAGATGTGTTGCTTGATGTTTTAAAAGAAGAACTTAACCGCGAGGTAAAAGAGTTCACCAAAACAGAAACCCCACCGTATTACCTGGCTTATCGGGTAAACGATGTTTCCTATACCCGAATTGAATCTTCTTTCGGTAGCCTGGTGCAATCGTATAGCAATCGCAACCGACTTTTGCTTACTACGGTTCGCGTGGGCGATTACGCTTTCGATAACACACATCCGGCTGAAAACGGACAATGGGATGGTGATGAGGGTGGTGGTAATGCCATTCAAATCCCGGTAGATGATTCGCGCGAAGCCATTCAGTATTCAATTTGGCGTGTAACCCAGAATAGTTATAAGCAAGCCCGCGAAACACTAAAGGCATTGAAGAACAGCCCAGCCAGTTCTAAAAACAAACTCGAAGATTTTTCCAAAGCCACACCAGAACAATTTGTAGAACCGCCACTCCCGGCCAATTGGTTTAAGCTTGACGAGTGGCAGGATAAAGTGCGCAGGTATTCAGTACCATTTCAGAAAAATGCCGACATGGTTTCGGGCGATGTAAGCCTGCAATTAGTAAGCGAACGAAAATACTTTGTGTCTTCAGAGGGCACCAACGTTGTACAAAACCAACGATACGTGTACCTCATGATTAACGGAAACATTCGTGCAAAAGATGGCGATATTGTACCGTTGCATAAATCATTTTTTGCGTTTAGCCCCGAAGGATTACCGACTGATGAGGTGGTGCTGCAGGAGGTTGATAAGCTCATCAATATCTTGTCAAAACTGAAAGATGCTCCCTTAGCTGAACCCTATTCCGGTCCGGCCATTCTGGATGCGCAGGTGGCGGGCGTTTTCTTTCACGAAATTTTTGGCCACCGGGTTGAAGGCGAACGCCTTCGAAATGATATGGACAGTCAGACGTTTAAAGAAAAAATCGGGCAACCGGTTTTAAATAAAAACCTGAGTGTAATTTTTGATCCAACGTTAAAAGAATTTCAGGGCAAACCGTTGAATGGATTTTACCGGTACGATGATGAAGGCGTAAAAGGCCAACGGGTGGTTGTTGTTGATAATGGAATACTCAAAACATTTTTAATGTCGCGCACACCGCTTGAATCTGTAAAAACATCTAACGGACATGGCCGGGCCGATGCCAGCAGCGATCCGGTATCCCGTCAATCTAATCTGATCGTAGAAGCTGCCAAGCCTGTTTCATTTCAGGATTTACGAAAAATGTTGATTCAGGAAGCGAAGAAACAAGGCAAACCGTATGGGTATTATTTTAAAGATGTGGTGGGTGGGTTTACTACTACCGACCGGTTTAATCCGAATGCGTTCAATATTTTTCCTACAGAAGTGTATCGGGTGTATGTAAATGGTAAGCCCGATGAATTGGTGCGTGGTGTGGATTTGATTGGTACTCCTCTGGCTATGTTTGCCGAGATTACATCAGCCGACAAACAATCGGCAATTTTTACAGGCTTTTGTGGAGCAGAGTCGGGCAGTGTTCCGGTTACGGCCATCTCGCCTTCGTTGTTTGTGCGCAGAATTGAAACGCAGAAAAAACCACAAACCGATATTGAATCTACTGTTTTAAAAACTCCAACTCTTAACGAATATTGATATGAAGATGCGTGTCTTCTTTTTTATAATTTTTAGTGTACTGGTGTATCCGGGTTTTGCACAGCAAAATGTAATTCAAAAAGCCATGCGCGATGAGATAGAGCGCAGCATGAAGGAGTTGCAATTAGATACCTTCGAAAAACCGTGTTATGTAAGTTGTTCTATTAATGAAGTGTCGGTGTATTCTATTACGGCTGTTTTGGGTGGGATAGTAAACTCAAATGAATTAAAAAGCAGAGGTAAAGGAAATCGGGTGTTGGTGGGAACATACGAAATGAATGACGAGAGTCTGGATAATAATTTATTCTCATCGCCCGAAATGAACGACATTCAGGTTCCGCTGGATGATGATTACCTGGGTGTGCGCAGGGCCTTGTGGGTTTCGATTGATAATGTGTATAAGAGTGCGGCACGCCAGCATGCCAAGAATGTGGAAACATGGAAGGAGCAAAAAAAGCCACTCTCAGAAATTCCACATCGCGTATTTGCTAAGTTGCCCGCAGTAACCCTTCACGATAATCAGCAATTTGTTCCTTTCGATAAAATGAAATGGGAAACTAATCTGCGCCAACTTACGCAGCTGTTTGTAAAGTCGGGCTACCCGGCATCCAATCTTTCGCTTAATTACATTCAGGGATATGATTATTTTGAGAGTAGTGAAGGCACTTCGCTAAAGCTACCGGTGCAACGAACCATGTTACAACTTGCCATCCTGGGTCGCGATGAAGCAGGCGAATTGGTGTTCGATCAGGTGGTTTGGGCGGCAGCGCATCCGGATGAATTACCCACTGTAACACAACTTATGGCAGACATTGAAGCGCGGATAAAGAAACTGGACGAAAGAAAGAAAGCAACAAAATTTGATGATGATTACACAGGCCCGGTTTTATTAGAAGGCAGCTCGGTAGCGGATTTTATGGCCAGTTTGTTGTTTATGGGGCGCGAGCGATTAATGTTTGATAATAATATTCCCAGCCCCACTGGTTTTAGAAACGATGCCCGTAATTCAATGGAATCGAGAATTGGGAAAAGTGTGGCGGCATCATCATTAACCGTAAAGGCATTACCACACACAAAGGAGCATCAAGGTGTTAAATTGCTCGGAGCTTTTGTGGCCGATTCAGAAGGTGTGGTGCCCCCCGATGAAGTTACGTTAATCGATAAGGGAATTTTAAAAGATATGTTTAACGACAGAAGTCTCACATCATCTACTCAAACCGCTAATGGACATCGCGATGGACCCGGTGTAATTCAGGTTTCGGTAAGCGAGCAATTCAATGCTAAGCAATTAAAGGATAAATTAATCGCGCAAGCGAAGGAAGAAGGACTTGAGTATGCTATTATAATCCGTAACGAAAACTTCGGCCGTATCGGTATCTTTAATATTTACAAAGTAAACCTTGATACCGGGGCCGAAGAGTTTCAGCGCCAGGCTCGGTTTAGTTCACTTACGTTTCGCAACCTTAGAAAAATTTCGGCTACACCTGGCGATGCAGCATTTAATCTGCCGGGTTTTGGGGCCGAAGGAGGCTTTGCTTCTTATATTGTTCCGCAAGGCTTGCTGCTTGGTGAAGTAGAAATTGTGCGTGCCGAAATCCCTTCTTATAAAGAAGATGAATTTGTGAAAGACCCGCTTAAGCAATAACCGATTAAAAAGTTAATAAGTCGGCAAGTGCCTGTCGCATACTACTCTATCTATGCTAACTTTACTGCATGAAGGTAAGTGTGCCGGTTTGGCTAATGTGCGTAAGTGCTGTAGTGCTGTTCAGCGCAATGCCGTTACAGGCTCAGTTAAATCAGGCACGCATAGCACAAAACCGGTTGCAATCGGGCAAATGGGAAAGTGCGTACCGCTTACTTAAAAAATCTATCCGAAAAGATACTGCCGACATTGAAAGTCAGGTAGTGCTTACGCAATGGTTTCTGGCTGCCGGCAATCCCGATTATCAGGTTGATTCAGCTGATTATTATAATAGAAAATCAATACGCATTTTCGATTCGCTTTCGGTGCGCGAACGCGAGCGCATACATCGCTTTCCGGTTGATAGTGCGGTATTGAATTCTCTTCGCACCCAAATCGATAGCCTTGCATTTGAAGAAGCTAAAAGAATTAATTCAGAACAGGTTTATATTCGGTATTTAACCCGGTTTCCGAATGCAAGACAGGTTTTGCAGGCTGTTGAGTTGCGCGATGAAGTAAGTTACCTGGATGCGCTGAAAGAAAACTCGTACACGGCTTTTCAGCAATACCTGCAAAAATATCCAAACTCAATGCGGGCAACTGAGGCAAAAAACCGTTACGAAAAATTGTTGTTCGAAGAAAAAACACGCGATAGAAAATTAAAGAGCTATCAGGTTTTTGTGGAGCAATATCCGGCCAGCCCTTATTTGCCTCAGGTGCATCAGCAGATTTTTGAAATTGTAACTGCTTCAGGTCAGCCTGAAGACTTTCTGCAATACCTGGCAGCGTACCCAACCTCGCCAATGGCCGCACAAGCGCGAAATATTTTATTCCATTTATATGCGGAATGGGAGGAAAAAATTCCGGAATCCATCCTGACAGATTCGTTGCAGAATGTGATAGCTATTGATAAGCAAAGTTGGATTGCTATATACAAGAACGGATTATTTGGATTCATGGATCAAACCGGAAAAGAAGTTCTTGCTCCGCAGTTTGATGATGTGGAAGATGACTACAGATGCCAAACCATCCGCGATGATATTCTTATTCTTAAAGAAGGAGTATATAGTCGCACGGGTAAAAAGTTAGCCGATGCAGAATCAGAAGTAACTTCAATCGGGTATGGATTTTTGGTTGTTGAAAAAGAAGACTGTGTACAGCTAATTCATAAGTCTGGCCTTGCCATTGTTTCCTCTTGTTATGATGATTTCAAGATTGCAGGTGGACATTTTATTGTGGGTTATCGGAATCAGAAAGCAGATCTATTTACTCTTTCGGGGCGCCATTTGGAGATACCCGGTTTAACCGATGCCCGTGAAATTGAAGATGTACTGGTTCTTAACCGGTTAGGAAAAAAGATTCTGGTTACGCCTCAGCAGGTAGCTTTGTTAACGGATGGCCAGCCCCTAAGCGAGCAGTTTGTTTTTGATGATGTGGTGGCATTAGCCAAAGGATTATTAATAGTACGCAATGGAGTATTAGAAGGAATTATGAATAGCAAACTCGAATTTACTATTCCTCTGGGCAGGCATACATTAGTACAAACACCTTTTGCTTTGCTGGAAACACGCCCAACCGGCACATTGGTGCATGGTCTTTCGGATGACCTGAAAGGAAAAGAGTGGCATAAGGTTACCTATCACCAGCAATGGTTACTGCTTAGTGCCGAAGGCCTCACACAATTGTATCATATTCCTTCCAGAAAAATGGCTTCGGTAAAAGCCGATAGTGTGTGGTTTGAACAACGCCTTGCCTTTGTACAATCTGACAATCGTGTGCAGGTATTCTTATCTGCAGTACGTGCTATTGATCTGCTTCCAGATTCAAAAATTAAGTTTGTAGAAGCACGCGATTCGGTTCGGTATTTCTATACCGAAAACAGAAATAAACATACCATTTTTAATCTGACAGACGGGGCACAGCAATTTGTAACAGAATATGAATTGATTGAGTCGATCGGAGATTATTTTGTAGTGTCTAAAGCAGGAAAGAAGGGGTTGTTGAATAGTCTGGGTAAAGTTGTTGTACCGGTTGAGATGGAAACACTGGTACTAAATCCGGATGGACAACTTTCAATTTTAAAAAACCGAAAATTCGGTTTGTATGATTTTGATCAGCGCAGGTTTATAAAACCCGAATATGAACGCAATCTTGTACTCTTGAATGAAACCTATCTTACTGCTTTTCGCGAAGGCAAGTATGGAATTGTGGGTTGGGATATGAAGCCCCTTACACCTTTTGAATACGATGAGATTGTATTCTGGCAGGGAGATCAGGTATGGGTAAAACAAAACCGGCAGTGGATGTTAATTGATTTCAAAACGCAAGCGGTTCTGGTTGACAAAGTGCGGGCCTTTACCTGGATAAGAAAAAGTAATTCCGAAAAACTGATGCGTATTCAACGCGAAAATTTCTACGGTATTATAAGTAATACAAGAGGAATGATTATTCAACCTACCTTTCATGAAGTGATTAATATTGGTACAAACGACTCGCCTTTTTATTTTACAGAGAAGCAGGTTGAAGAAGCCGGTATTTATGTTGTAATCTATTACAATGCCGATGGAAAGCTGGTACGCAGGCAAGCATTGGAAGAAGAAGAATACGAAAAATTAGTGTGCGACTCGAATTGAGTTTGTTGGTGCTGAGTTGTAGATATGCGCGCTACCACTGCGCACGCAGCTAATACCCCACCAGTAACCGTTTTCCCCCCTCACAAAAGTTTAATTTCAATTATTCCACTTTGTGCGTATACTTGAGAAAAATGTAGCGATGAAAAAACTAACCCTAAGCCTGCTCATTGGTATTACCACACAACTAAGTTTTGCTCAAACTCAACCTAAACTGGTGGTAGGTATTGTGGTTGACCAGATGCGGCAGGAATACGTGTATCGTTACGAATCGAAATTTGGAGCAAGTGGATTTAACCGATTCGTAAAACAAGGCTTCATGTTGAAAAACGCTCACTATAATTATGTGCCCACCGAAACCGGTCCGGGCCATGCCTCTGTTTATACCGGTACTACACCTGCAATACATGGAATTGTAGCTAACGATTGGTACGATCGTACATCAAAAAAAGATGTAAACTGTGTAGGCGATGACTTGCAAAGCCCGGTAGGTACCGAAAAGGGAGGGAAAGTTTCTCCTGCCCGATTGCTTTCTACCACCATAACCGATGAGTTGAAACTGGCTACCCAAAAGCGTGCAAAAGTAATTGGTGTTTCGGTTAAAGATCGTAGTGCCGTGTTACCTTCCGGCCACATGGCCGATGGTGCATATTGGTACGATGGTTCAACCGGAAATTTTATTACCAGCACATATTATAAAACAGCTTTACCAGATTGGGTTCAGAAATTCAATCAACGCAAGTTACCCGAACAATATCTGGCGCAAGAGTGGACAACACTGTTGCCGTTAAATCAATATACGGAAGTAGGCCCCGATGAATCTCCCTACGAATGGAAATGGAAAGGAAAAGAAAAATCAGTTTTTCCATATAAACTTAACGAGCTTCGTAAAGACAATGGTAATTTAGATCTGGTAGCCAATACACCCTGGGGCAATACGCTTATAGCTGAAATGGCAAAAGCAGCAATAGCAGGCGAGGGATTAGGCAAAGATGATATAACCGATTTTCTTACGGTTTCGTTTTCGAGCACCGACCGGATCGGGCACGGCACCGGCCCCAATTCAGTAGAGTTAGCCGATACCTACCTGCGCCTGGATAAAACATTTGAAGATTTTTTCAATTATCTCGATAAGGAAGTAGGGGCAGGCAAGTATACGGTATTCCTGACAGCCGATCATGGTGTGGCAGAAGTTGCGCAATACCTGAAAGACAATCGTGTGCCGGCAGGCTATTTTCGCCCGGCCCAGTTGGAAGCTAACCTGAATGAATACCTGCAACAATTTTTTCCGGGTAAAACAGTAGTTGAGAAAGTTACTACCGAGCAGGTTTACATCAACCAGCAGGCATTTGATGGCGACCCGCGCGCTACAGGTGTAGATATGCTTGTAGCAACCGAGCTAATCACTAAATTTTTACTTTCAACCGAAGGTATTTCGCAGGTTTATACCGCGTCTACCATTCGCCAAATCAATACCGATGAAATTGGTATTCGGGGAAAGGTGGTTAGAGGTTTTAACCCCAAACGGTGTGGCGATATTGCATTTGTACTGGAACCAGGCTGGTACTCATGGGGTGGTGTTACGGGTTCTACACATGGTTCGGCCTACACCTACGATACCCATATTCCGATATTATTTTATGGAGCGGGTATTAAAGCAGGTTCATCCTCGAAGTATCATACNNGGAGCTACCGGCCAGCCTGTAACCGAGATTCTGGATTAACCACACAGGTGTGGTGTAAGTAAAGCCCCGAGTGAGTATTTTTGGGTATGCATTCAATGCCCGAAGGTTTTCTGTTTCAGTTTATTTTATTCCTGGCAGGGGGTATTCTTTTTCTATTAACTGCACTTTTTGTTTCGCGATTAATAAGGCCCAACCGCCCCGGTGAACAAAAACAAATGCCGTATGAAAGTGGCGAAATGCCACAAGGCCCTGCATGGGTGCAATTCAACATGCGGTTTTATGTATTGGCATTAGTATTTATTCTCTTCGAAGTTGAAGTTGTGTTTATGTTTCCGTGGGCAGTGGTGTTTGGCGATGCTGAACTTCACAAACAAACAGAAGGCAGTTGGGGTTGGTTAGCATTTGGCGAGATGCTGATTTTTATGATTATACTCATACTCGGTTTGGTTTACGCGTGGAAGATGGGCCACCTTGATTGGGTCAAATCCAAACCCATCGTACAGGATGTAAACTCGCCCGTACCGGTAGATAAATACGAAGCGATCAACGAAAAGTATAAACGCAAAGTATGAAGGGTTTACTCGATCAGCAATTTGAAAATGGAGGCGTGATCATTACCAAAGTGGATGACCTGCTCAATTGGTCGCGTTTATCATCACTATTTCCCATGACGTTCGGGTTGGCGTGTTGTGCCATTGAGTTTATGAGTACGGGCAGTACCGTGTACGATATGGATCGTTTTGGTATGGTACCCCGTGCTTCTCCGCGTCAGTCTGATGTAATGATTGTTTCGGGAACAGTAACTTTTAAAATGGCCGATCGCATTCGGCAGCTCTACGAACAAATGGCCGAGCCCCGCTATGTTATTTCAATGGGCTCATGTTCAAATTGCGGTGGTCCATACTGGCAACATGGCTATCATGTAGTAAAAGGAGTTGATAGAATTGTGCCGGTTGATGTCTATGTACCGGGTTGCCCACCCCGGCCCGAGGCATTGATTGGAGGTATTTTAAAGCTGCACGAAAAAATTCGAAACGAGAGTAGAGTAAGACCCCTGGCATTAGAAAGTTTAATAGATCGAAATGGATAATACACGGTTGATAGAGTTGGTACGGAGTGCTGCCGGAAAAGCAGAGGAGGTAAGAAATGCTATGCCCGTAAGCCTTATCATTGACGCATCAACGTTGCATTCGGTTTGCGAGCACCTTTACAATAATACGGAAACCTATTTCGATATGCTTACCTGCATTACCGGTGTAGATAATGGNNCCCCGCGAAAACCCGGAGGTAGAAACGATTACCACAATCTGGAAATCGGCTAACTGGCTGGAGCGGGAGGTATATGATATGTTCGGAATAGTTTTTACAAATCACCCTGACTTACGTAGAATTTTAATGCCTGCCGATTGGAAAGGCTATCCATTGCGCAAAGATTACAAACACGAAGAAACGTATCGTGGAATAAAAATAGATTCCTGATCCGGTGAAGGCAACTCAATACATAGCAGCACCCGATAACCTGGTATCATCTGAACCTAATAAGTTCGATGCCGCCAAACTAAGGTCTGAGGAAATGATAATTAACCTTGGACCACAACACCCTTCTACACATGGTGTACTTCGATTAGAAGTTTTATCGGATGGTGAAATTATAAAAGAAGTTGTGCCTCACATTGGTTATTTACACCGGTGTTTCGAGAAGCACACAGAAAGCCTGCCTTACAATCAAATTATTCCGTTTGTCGATCGGATGGATTATCTCGCTGCTATGAACTCCGAGCATGCGTACGCCATGGGTGTAGAGCGAATGTTGGGTATTACCAATCAAATCCCAAAGCGAGTGGAGTATATTCGTGTGCTGGTAGCGGAGTTAAATCGTATTGCTTCGCACTTAGTTGGAGTGGGAGCCTATGGATTGGATTTGGGGGCGTTCACTCCTTTTTTCTGGATTATGCGCGATCGTGAGCATATTCTTCGGTTGCTGGAGTGGGCCTGTGGTGCGCGTATGCTTTATAATTACATTTGGATAGGAGGCTTGTATTATGATTTGCCGGTTGGATTTGAACAGCAATGCCGCGCCTTTATAACCTACTTTGCACCCAAAGCCATTGAGTTAGAGCAATTGTTAGTTGATAATAAAATATTCATAGATCGTACCGCAAATGTAGGCGTGTTGCCACTTAATCTTGCGATCAACTGCGGAGCAACCGGCCCCATGTTACGCGGTTCAGGTCTTCGGTTTGATTTGCGCAAAGTAGATGGCTATTCTGTTTACCCTGAAATCGACTTTGAAGTTCCTGTTGGAGAAGGTAAAATGGGTACAACTGGCGATTGCTGGGACCGTACCTGGGTGCGGGTGCGCGAAATTCATGAGTCGTTGCATATTATAAGTCAATGCCTCGATAAATTAGAAAATGAGTGTAAGCGAACACGCGAGTTTGACCCACAAGCAATAATTNNGGCGAGTTGGGCTATTATTTCCGGGCCGATGGTAAAAGTGATATTCCTTTTCGGTGCAAGGTAAGAGCTTGTTCATTTGTAAATCTTTCTATTCTGCCTGAACTCTGTAAAGGGGTTTTACTAGCGGATTTAATTGCTATTCTGGGGTCAATCGATATTGTATTAGGGGAAGTAGATCGCTGATAAATTGTGATAAAACTTTTCACATCTGAACAAATCAAAGCATGGGATGCGTTCACTATTCAGGAGAACGGCATCACCTCTTTTGAGTTAATGCAACGGGCCTGCCGGGCATTTGTAGCATGGTTTATGGAACGGTACGATACTTCGAATAAAGTATGTGTAGTGTGTGGTACGGGTAATAATGGTGGCGATGGCTTAGGTATTGCCCTCCTGTTGCACGAATGGAATTATCGGGTTGAGGTGTTTGTGGTTCGGGGTGGCAGTACCTCGCCCGATTTTGATGCCAGCCTTAAACTATTGAAAGGAAAGATCGTAGAGAAGGAAATCACTTCGTCAGCAATAGAGATTAATGATTGTGCTGTTTTGATTGATGCCTTGTTTGGTACGGGCTTAACGCGCCAGATATCTGGTACGTATGCCGGGGTAATCAAAAAGGTAAATGAACTTAACGCGATACGAATTGCAGTGGATGTGCCATCCGGCTTGCGAATTGATGGACCATCGGAAGGAGAAATTTTTAAAGCAGATCATACCGTTACATTTCAGGCACCCAAACTTGTTTTTTTGTTACCACAAAACAAAATCTACACAGGCCGATGCCACGTGGTGGATATTGGGTTGAGTAAAACTTTTGAAAAAGAAACCTTAGCGAATCATTTTCTGGTTAACCGCAAGTCAGTAAAGCGATTGATAAAACCACGCCATCAGTTTAGCCATAAAGGAAATTTCGGGCATGCATTATTGATTGCCGGATCGAAAGGAAAGATGGGGGCGGCAATATTAGCCGCACGCGCTGCTTTGCGTGCTGGCGTTGGATTACTAACGGTTCATGTTCCGGCTCATGGCAATGAAATTTTGCAATCGGCTGTGCCCGAAGCAATGACAACACAAGATCAGTCTTCTGAATTTTTTTCGGACCGCGAGGTAGAAACGTTTTATTCAGCGGTTGGCATTGGCCCCGGACTTGGGCAGGCAGCCGAAACGTTTTCAGGATTTGAGCAAATACTGAAGCAACTCGGCAAGCCTATGGTGTTAGATGCAGATGCATTAAATATGCTTGCAGCCAAGCCTGTGTTATTAAATGAAATTCCTGCCGGTTGTATTCTTACTCCTCATCCGGGAGAGTTCAAACGATTGGTTGGAGATTGGCAAGATGATTTCGATAAACTTGAAAAGCTAACAACGCTTGCGCGAAGGCTAAAAGCGGTGGTTATATTGAAGGGAGCAAACAGTGCAATAGCCTTACCCGATAATACAATTTATTTTAACTCAACCGGAAACCCGGGTATGGCTAC
>DEIA01000034.1:6372-51611 GCA_002352225.1 Flammeovirgaceae bacterium UBA2786 | reverse complement strand
GCTTTAAACTTTTGGCTTACATCTTGCATCTAAACTGTACTAATTAGCGTAAAAGCCTAAATGAACCTGAAGAAAGCCATATTTTTAATCGCCATCTTAGCTGTAGCTCATATAGGCTATGGCCAAATCCGCGAAGAAACCCTTGGCCCAAATTCGCCCGATCCTGTCAAGCAAGTACAGGTTTATCCTAACCCGGCAGTTGAATTCTTAAGCCTGAAATTTGAAACACCTCTGGCTAAGAAAGTGCGTCTAACAGTTCACAATATTTTAGGAAATACCCTTGAAGTAGAAACAGAAGTAGTGGATGAGCATGAAATAAAACTGAAAGTTAAAGATCTGGCTACGGGGTATTATTTTGTTTCGGTTCGCGATGATCAGGCAGCCCTGCGTGGCACCTACAAATTTCTGAAAAGGTAATTTCACCTTAGTTTAATCCAAAGCTTTTTCTATTTTGAGGTCTTAACCCACGGCCTTGAGTTCAATTGTTATAGCGGTTGATATTGGAACTACCAGCACAAAGGTATTAGCTGTAACNNTCCGGGGTATGCCGAACAGGATGCTAATGAAATTCTGGCTGCTGTTATTACCGGGCTGCAGGCAATCCAATCTCAGATTGATCTGGCAAATACAAGTGCAATAGTTTTTAGTAGTGCTATGCACAGTGTGGTTGGTGTAAACGAAAGTGGTGCTGCTATTTCACCCTTACTTATCTGGGCCGATACACGAAGCTCAGCACACGCCAAACAACTGCGCAATTCTTCAATTGGGTTACAGGTCCATCATCAAACCGGTACTCCGGTGCACCCTATGTCGCCCCTGTGCAAGTTGATGTGGATGCGTGATTCTGATCCTGATTTATTTGCGACAGCCTATAAATTTATTTCTATTAAGGAGTTTGTGTGGTATCACCTTACGGGAGAGTTTTGCATTGATTATTCGATTGCATCGGCTACCGGGCTGTTTGATATTCATACATGCGAATGGAGTAAAGAAGCTCTGCAATTGGCTGGTGTTACAATACAGCGGCTTTCAAAACCCGTTCGGGCAACGCATCGGGCTAAAATTAATTCTAATAAATTAATAGCCGGGTATCAGCATGTGCCATTGATTATTGGCGCCAGCGATGGCTGCCTGGCTCAGCTTGGCAGCAATGCCATGCAACCCGGAACACTTACTATAACATTGGGCACCAGTGGTGCAGTAAGACGAGCCGCTACACGCCAGATATACGATCCGTCAGGTAAGTTGTTTAATTATTTATTGACCGATAACTACACCGTTGCAGGAGGGGCAACCAATAATGGAACTGCGGTAATGAATTGGTTTATAAAGGAATTTACGGGCGATGAAAAATTACCAGCTCTTGTTACACAGGCGTGTTCAACCATTCCGGCCGGAAGCGAGGGTCTACTCGCCTTACCTTTTCTGCAAGGCGAACGAGCCCCTATTTACAATCCTGATGCCCGGGGTGTTTTCTTCAATATTGGCATGCAACATTCCCGCCTTCATTTTGCAAGAGCTATACTCGAATCAATTTGTTATGAGCTAAAGTGGATTGCAGAAAGTGTAGAGTCTGTTTGTGGGCATTCCGATAAGATTGTAATAAGTGGTGGCATCATTCATTTTTCAGACTGGGTACAAATGCTGGCCGATGTACTTAATCGCGAAGTAACTGTTTTATCCGGGCACGATGCATCTGCTATGGGTGCAGCACACCTTGGCTTTCAAACAATGGGATTGCCTTTTCAATTTAGCAATCAGATACATGCCTTTTATAAACCCGAGAGTAGCAAGGCTCTTGTGTATAAAGATGATTACGGCCGTTTTCTGAAGTTATATACGGCCCTTCAGGAGCTGTTTTAGACCTGAATTTCATTTTAAAAACTGTGTTTAAGATCAAATCAAACGGTTGCGGGATTAGAATCGGGTAAATCACCCAAAACCGGGTTTTCGTTATGTTTCTATATCGTTTACTTTGCTTTTTGGCCAGGGCCTGAACAAAATCTTAATTACTAAACTCTAGCAGGATGCAAATCGGTTTAATCGGATTGGGTAAAATGGGGTATAACCTTGCACTCAATTTTAAAAGCAAGGGGCATGAGGTGGTGGCGTTTGATGTAAATAAATCAGCAATGGAAAAAATAGCAGCCGAGCAAGTTGCTACAGCTCCTACTATTGGCGATATGGCTCTGGCTTTAAAAGACCGGAAGGTAGTCTGGATTATGGTACCTGCCGGTAATGTGGTAGATGTTGTGTTAAGCAACCTGAAATACCATCTGGCGCCTGACGACATTGTGATTGATGGCGGAAACTCACATTTTAAAGATACGCTAACCCGTGCACGCGACCTTGAAAAACTGGGTATTCACTATTTAGACTGTGGTACAAGTGGAGGTGTTACAGGGGCATTGCATGGTGTATGCACTATGATAGGTGGTAAGAAAGAAGTGTTCGATTATTGCGAAGCGTTATTCAAATCTATTTCAGTACCCAATGGATATTTATACTGCGGCAAGACCGGCAGCGGGCATTTTACCAAGATGGTACATAACGGAATTGAATATGGTATGATGCAAGCCATAGCCGAGGGCATGGAAGTATTGCACCGGCAGGATTCCGAAATGGATCTGGCCGCTGTAGCCAAAGTCTGGAATCATGGTTCGGTGGTGCGCAGTTGGTTAATGGAACTTACCCAACGGGCCCTGGAGAAAGATAAAAATCTCGAATCGATAAAAGGAGTGATGCATTCGTCTGGCGAAGGCAAATGGACCGTGGAAACAGCACTAGAAATGGGAGTACCCACACCTGTCATTACCATGTCGCTGCTGATGCGCTACCGCTCTCAGACCGAGGATACGTTCTCGGGTAAAATTGTTGCTGCCCTGCGCAATGAATTTGGCGGACATGCTGTTGAGAAAAAGTAAAAACCTGTGGCACTCAGTTTTCTGATTTACGCAATCGCGAAACAAATCCGGGCATCAATAATACGCTGAGCTATGATTTTTTTTTAAAGTCAGAACGTAACCTGCAGGGTTAATGTTTCTGCCTTACGTTTTACTTTCACGGGTACAGTCTGACCTTTTTCAAATTTGCCTAACGCCCCCATATAGTCGTTAATGTCTTTTATTTCCAGATCACCGATTTGGATAATCACATCACCGGTTTGAATTCCTGCTTTCTGTGCAGGCCGGCCATCGGTTACACCATCAACCAGTAAACCGGGCAGATCGGAAGTGTAGCTGGGCATTACACCTAAAGTAACTTTAAAGGATGATTGTGTAGACATAGTTTTTTGTTTAGTGGTTAGGAACGTAAGTTTTGGTGCAGCCTCCAGCTTTTCAATTACGGCAACAATTAATTCGAGCACTTCTTTTTCACCAGCATAATTTATTTTTTCAGAATCGTCTGAAGGTTTATGATAATCGCTGTGCGAACCCGTGAAGAAATGCAGCGCTGGAATGTTTTTCAAATAAAACGAGGCATGATCGGAAGGACCCACACCGGAAGAATCGGTTTTTATAGTTAGCGGAGTAGAGATGTTTTTTAACAGCGGTTCCCAAACCGGGCTGGTTCCAGTTCCACTAACAGAAATAGTTTTATTATCCGGCAAACGGCCTATCATATCCATATTAATCATGTAGGTTACCGTGCTGATGTCCAGCGTGGGGTGTTCAGTAAAATATTTAGATCCAAACAAACCCATCTCTTCGCCACTGAAGCAGATAAACAGAAAATTACTTTTCTCTTTTACCTTGTTTTGCGAAAAGTAACGGGCCAGTTCCAATACGCCCGCTACGCCCGATGCGTTATCATCGGCACCGTTATGAATTTTTCCTTTCGGGTTGGCATCCAGCGAACTTCCGTTATCGCCTAAACCCAGGTGATCGTAATGCGCGCCAATGATGATCGTTTTGTCAGCCTGATTATCGAGGTAGGCTATTGCATTATGAGCTTTACTTTCTGCACCTGTGCCGTGTACACCCGCTTTGAAAGGGAACGGCTGTTGGTACCCCTGTTCACCTTTTGGAACGAGTTTTAAAGCTTTAAACTCTTTTTCAATGTATTGGAGTGCTTTACGTTCGCCTTCCGATCCGGAAAACCGGCCTTCCATATCATCGGCAGCCAGCACAGTTATGTGGGTTTTAATTTTTTTCTCCTCAATCTTTTGGGCAAATGCTCCGGCAACGGGAATCAAAAGGGCAACAATAAGAAAACGCATGTTTTATGTAATTTTTTGATGGTACAAAGTAACTTCCATTTCTATAACAAAATTACCTCTGGCAGGAGTTTTTTTAGGGATATAACAACAAACACAGTACTTTTGGTTGCATTGAATTATCTTCTATCCAGATGAAAGCCCCAAACCTTGTTCTGCTAACTGATTTTTCGCCTCTTTCTAAAGTGGCTATGTTGTACGCGCTTAAAATGGCAGCCCCATTGGGTGCTAATTTTACCATTCTAAATATTGTGCGGGTAGATGGTATTCCAAAAGCAAATTTTAAAACCAAACAACTGGAAAAAACAATTGCTGCAATTGCACAGGAGGAGGGCAACAATCTGGTGGAGGAGTTGAAAGCGCAGGTAAAGGGCAATTACTCGCTCATCTTTAAGCCAGTTAAAGCACGTACCGTAGCCGAGATGGTGCGTAAATATGTTACTAATCACCCTACCAACATGGTAGTGATGGGGTTACAGGGAGCATCGGCCCTTAAAAAAGCCGGCCGGTTAGGCGGCACCACGGTTTCAGTAATTGATGAGTGCCCGGTGCCTGTGTTGGCTATTCCAACATTTGCCAAATACACGAATATGAAAAATATCGTGTATGCTACTGATATGAAGAATGTGAAGAAAGAACTGGACACCATTGTAGAGTTCGCCAAAATTTTTGGCTCGTTTGTACACATGATACATGTAGCGCCAACTATTGATAAGAAGATAGAAGGTGCAGGGATAGCTGTGGATGAAATTGTAAAGAAGTATGCGTACGATAAAGTTAAATTCCAATTAATACTGGAAGATGACATTACGCAGGCAATAGGCAATTACATTCAGAAAGTGCATGGCGATATCTTAACCACATTTACACACAAACTAAGCCTCGAAGAAAAGATTTTTGGCAAAAGTGTAACCCGTAAGCTAGCTTACCAGGGCACTATTCCGCTCTTGGCTGTTAAGCGCAAAAATTAAAATTCAGCGTTTCCGGGAAAACGCGGGTAAGGAATTACATCGCGTATGTTGGTCATACCCGTTACGAATAACATCAACCGCTCAAAGCCCAACCCAAATCCGCTGTGAGGAGCCGATCCGAATTTGCGTAGTTCGAGATACCACCATAATTCTTTTTCGGGCAGATTCAACTCTTGTACGCGTTTCAATAACCGATCGTAGCGTTCTTCGCGCTGCGAACCTCCTATAATTTCGCCAATACCCGGAAACAACACATCCATAGCGGCTACGGTTTTATTGTCCTCATTCTGGCGCATATAAAACGCTTTAATCTCTTTCGGGTAGTTGTACAGAATTACCGGTTTTTTAAAATGCTTTTCGACCAGGTAGCGTTCGTGTTCCGATTGTAAGTCCACACCCCATTGATCGATCAGGTATTGAAATTTCTTTTTCTTATTCGGGTTTGAATTTCTCAGAATATCAATGGCTTCGGTATAGCTGAGTTTCTGAAATTCGTTTTCGGTTACAAAGCGCAGCCGTTCCAGTAAGCCCAGTTCGCTACGTTGGTCTTGTGGCTTTGTGTTTTCTTCATCTTGTGCGCGTTTGTGTAAAAACTCAAGATCGTCTTTACAATTGTCCAGCGCATACTTAACCAGGTATTGCAACAGATCGGTGGCCAGCTGCATGTTATCCTGAATGTTATAGAATGCCATTTCAGGCTCTATCATCCAGAATTCAGCTAAATGCCGGGTAGTATTTGAATTTTCGGCTCTAAACGTTGGCCCAAACGTATAAATCTCGCTTAAAGCAAGGGCATAGGTTTCTCCTTCCAGCTGACCCGAAACGGTTAGATTAGTTTCTTTACCAAAAAAATCTTCTTTATGGTTTATATGTCCTTGTTCATCGCGGGGTGGGTTGCTCGAATCTAATGTGGTAACCCGAAACATGGCACCAGCACCTTCGGCATCCGAACCGGTAATAATAGGGGTGTGGATGTAAAAGAATCCACGATCGTTAAAAAATTTATGAATCGCGTATGCCATGGCATGCCGTACACGCATTACAGCACCAAACGTGTTGGTGCGCGAGCGCAGGTGCGCAATTTCGCGCAGGTACTCCAGACTGGGCCTGTTCTTGAGTTGCAGCGGATAGGCTTCGGCATCGCAATCGCCCAGTATGGTAAGTTCGCTTACCTTTATTTCTACCGCCTGGCCTTTACCCAGCGAGGCAATTAACTCGCCCACTACCGAAATACAGGCCCCGGTTGTTATGCGTTTCAGCGTAGTTTCGTCCAGCGAATTAAGTTCAACAACTGCCTGAAGATTTTGAATGGTTGAGCCATCGTTAATAGAAATAAACTGGCTGTTGCGGAATGTACGAACCCAGCCTTCAGCTTTTACCTGTTGGCCAGCCGGTTGCGTGGTTAATAATGTGTTAATCTTGGTGCGTTTCATCGGTTAGAGTACCCTCGTTTTGGGTTGGCAAAAAACGGCAATTTGAGTTTTTAATCAAAATCTAAAATGAACCACCACAGCCAGAAATGAATGGTGTATGTCTTTTTTACATCGGATTTGAAGTGGTAAATTTGGCCGAATTACGACATGCAAAAACTTAGTTTAAATCAAAGCCTGCAACAGAAACTGTCGCCCCAGCAGATACAGTTTATTAAACTATTGCAGGTGCCCACTGCCGAACTGGAGAGCCGGATTGAAGAAGAATTAGAACTGAACCCGGTTTTGGAAGAGGGTGGCGATGAGCCAGAGGAGGAGCGCGTGGAAGAACAGACAGAAACTGAACCTTCTGAAACAGATACCAATACCGATGAAATCGACATCAAAGACTATCTGCGCGATGACGATTACAATAGCTACAAAACACACTCTGACGGAGACGGAGATGATGATGACGACCGCGAAATGCCCATCCCCATGGGTACATCACTGCACGAAACATTACTTACCCAGTTAGGTTTTTTAGGGTTAAATGAACGGCAAACACTAATAGGAAAACAATTAGTGGGTAGTATTGAGGGCGATGGCTATATCCGCAGAGCGTTAGAATCTATTGTTAACGACCTTGCATTTTCGCAAAGCATTGAAACCAGTTTGAATGAAGTTGAGGATGTTCTGAAGAAAATCCAATCTTTCGATCCGGCCGGGATTGCCGCACGTAACCTGCAAGAATGTTTGTTGTTGCAGTTAGACAGGATGGACGATGGACAGGACGTAGATGTAATTGTAGCCAAACGAATTATTTCGGAGTGTTATGAAGAGTTTACCAAAAAACATTATCCTAAAATTCTTAAGAAGCTCGACCTGGACGATGAAGATTATATTAAAGATGCCATTGAATTAATTGTAAGGCTGAATCCGAAACCCGGTGGCGAAATCAATACAAGCGGAGTTAAGAATCAATATGTAATTCCGGATTTTATTCTTACCAATAACAATAGTAAGCTTGAACTGGCTTTGAATTCGCGCAATGCGCCCGAACTTCGCATTAGCCGCTCGTACACCGAAATGTTTAAGGCATACGATAAGAGCGATAAGAAGGATAAAAAATTAAAAGAAGCTGTATCGTTTGTAAAACAAAAACTAGATGCGGCAAAATGGTTTATTGATGCCATCAAACAACGGCAACATACCTTGCTGCGCACCATGCGGGCTATTTTAGAATTTCAGTACGATTATTTCCTGGAAGGCGATGAAACCAAGCTACGCCCTATGATTTTGAAAGACATTGCGCAAATGATTAACATGGATATTTCTACGGTTAGTCGCGTGGCCAGTAGTAAAACCATTCAAACCGATTTTGGTGTATTTCCCCTTAAATACTTTTTTTCAGAAGGCATCAGTACCGACTCGGGCGAGGAGGTAAGCAGCCGGGAAGTGAAACAGATTATTAAAGATTTGATTGAAGCAGAAGATAAAAACAAGCCTTATTCCGATGATAAACTGGAAGACCTGCTTAATCAAAAAGGATATAACATAGCAAGGCGCACCGTGGCGAAGTATCGCGAACAATTAAATATACCGGTGGCCCGATTAAGGAAAGAAATGTGAGAGCAGCAGCTATTCTTGTATCCGTAATTTTTCATCCGCTTTTGCTCACTACATACCTGGTGTTAGTGTTGGGCATATTCTTTCCTTCACTTTTAATGATTGCCCCTCAAAACCTGAGGGTGATGACGGCCTTTATCTTTTGTTTTACGTTTTTGTTGCCGGTGGTAAACCTGATTATGTTTCGCATGTTTGGAACGATTAGCTCCTATACATTAGAAAATCGCGCAGAGCGTGTAATTCCTTTTGTAGCCATAACACTTATCTACCTTGTTACCGCATTTCTTTTTTTCTTTAAACTCCGGTTTTCTACAAATTTTAGTTTTCTGCTTTTGATCGTGTCCGTATTGGTACTAACGGCTGTGGTTCTTAATTTTTTTCTGAAAATAAGCGTTCATGCTTTGGCTGCATGGGGTGGTGTAGGTATTTTACTTCCGCTGAATAAGGCGATAGAACAGCCAGACTTATTGTGGCCTACTGCCGGTGCTATTTTAATAACAGGTTTTATTATGGCCGCCCGCTTATACCTGAATGCACACACACCACGCGAAATTCTGGTGGGAAGTGTTTCGGGTTTTATAATTGGATTTTTAGGAGTGGTTTATTTCTTTTAACTCTAACTACATTACGTATGGAATTTAAACACCTATTGTATACTGTTAGTAATGGTGTGGCAACGGTTACTCTAAATCGCCCCGAAGTGTACAATGCCTTGAATGATGAGATTACCTACGAACTGCAAGATGCATGGAAGGCCTGTGCAAAAGATGAACAGGTGCGTGTGGTGGTGCTTACCGGTGCGGGCAAAGCATTTTGTTCCGGTCAGGATTTGAAAGCGGCTTCGGGAAAGGAAAAAAGATCGTTTAAGGAATCGCTGGATAAACGATATAACCCCATTATTCGTGCTATGCGTACATTGCCAAAACCCATTGTTGGAAAAATAAATGGTGTTGCGGCCGGAGCCGGTTGCTCACTCGCATTAGCGTGCGATATTCTGGTTGCAGCAGAAGAAGCAAGCCTGATAGAAGTGTTTATTAATATTGGATTAGTGCCCGATTCTGGCTCCGCTTATTTTTTACCAAGATTGGTTGGTACCGCAAAAGCTTTTGAACTGTGCTCTACCGGAAGAAAAGTGCCGGCAGCAGAAGCGATGCAATTAGGATTAGTAAACAAAGTGGTTCCGCTTTTGCAATTAGATGATGCTGTAAAAAGCTACACCGACTATTTTGCCACTGCTCCCACACAGGCAATCGGGCTAATAAAAAGGATGCTGAATAAATCCACTCAGGCAACGCTTGACGAGATGCTGGAGTATGAAGCGTATTGCCAGGAAATTGCCGGAACTTCTTCCGACTACAAAGAAGGCGTTACTGCATTTCTGGAAAAACGGAAAGCGGAATTTAAAGGACGTTAGAATCCGTTAATCGAAATACCAACAGTAAGAGAATTGATATCGCGGCCGTGCGGTCCTTTTCCGGTGTCAAACATTTCAGAAAGGTTATAGAATGCAAACCAGCTAAAGCCACCAATACCCACACGGGTATAAATCCCGTAGCGGAAATCGTTCAGGCCTAAGCCACGTTTATCCTTAACTTTTATTGTTTCACCATCTTCTTTATACTTCACTTTTGTAAAGGAATTAAGGCGGTAGCCAAAACGCGCGCCAATAGCTACATTAAAACTGCGAGCAATGTCTTCGGGTTTGGTATCAAACCGAAACTCTAAAGGTACTTCCAGGTAGTTGGTAACCAGCATAGATTTTTTAGCCAGTTGCCCATATACCCGTGTAGGGCTTAATAAATTATATTGTTCAATCTGATTATTACCGGTAGTGCCAAGGGTATCAATTAACATGGCCCCGTTGGTAAACTTCCAGCGCTCCATGCTTAAGCCAATGCCCGGGTTAAAACTGAATTTACTTCGGCCAAAACGTATGGGGTATTGATAATAAACATTTACAGTACGCGAGCCCCAAAGCCCTTGCTTCCACGTTGAGTCTACCGCATTCAAGGCTCGATTTACACCTAAATCTACCAGAAATGTACCCGGTATAGAGGGGCGTTTGGTTTTAGTAACTGTTTCGTATTGTGCAAAAGCCGTAGCGGCAAACAGTACAAATAGAATAGTGGTTAAGATGGACTTCATTGTTCAGATTTAACTCTTTAACGATGGGCTCAGGCCAAAATTAGTTTTATAATAAAAATCCTAACCCGCTTGGTGAGTTAGGAAGGTTAAAGTTAGTGGGCCCGGAGGGATTCAAACCCCCAACCTTCTGATCCGTAGTCAGATGCTCTATTCAGTTAAGCTACGGGCCCAAAAAGGTTCGCAAAGGTAACCAAATAATGATTTTTGCCAAACATTTGGTGAGTTTGCAAACCCTCATTTTAAGCCTAATTCAAAACAAAATTCAAAGGCATTGTCATCCGAACTTTTACGGGCTTGCCCCGCTGGCGGCCGGGTTGCCATTTTGTTAAGGCCAGTACCCGCATGGCCTCCTCATCGCAACCGCTACCAATTCCTTTAATCACTTTCATATTGGTTACGTGTCCGTTTTTGTCGATTACAAATTCAATAAAGACTTTGCCTTGAGTACCGGTATATTGCGCACGTTTAGGGTACTTCAGAGTTTTTCCAATAAACCTGTAGAAGGACTCCATTCCACCTTCCGGCTCGGGCTTAACCTCTGGGTAAAGGAAAATTTCTTCCGTAGTTTCTGGTATTAGCTCAATCGAATCAAACCCAATTGAAGAGTTTGGATCAAACTCAACGTGCGGTTGTGGATCTGTTTCATTTAAAGATTCTGAATTGCTGATAGAAGTAAAAGTTTTGATTGGTTGTGGCGGAATCAGCTTCTTTTCAGGTTCCACAATTTTTTCAGGTTGCGTAATATGTGCCTTTAATTGAAACACTGCTTCCGGAGCTACTTCATCATACCTGGGTTGTGGAGCATGTTGCTTTGGGCTACGCCATTCAAAAGCAGTAATGGCGAGCGCTACACTTAAGATTAATCCAATCAGAAAAAATTTTCCCGATTGCCTGTGTACATCCTGGCTGGGGTTTTTCTTGGCTTCCATAGTAAGTTAAGTTTTGGTTATACCTTACTAATGCGAAGCACAGTGTTACGTCACGCACAAAACGGTAGTATTTATTTTTGATTTAGGTTTAACGTTTTGGTTTTCCTCCCACCGGGTAATAACCATAAAGATGACTATGATTAAAGCAATCAACAGAAAGAATGTAAAAATGCGGGTAATCTGTTTAATGCGTTTTTCATCGCTGTGTTGTTTAAGTACAGCATTATAATTCCGGAAGCGATCGCTGCCGCGGGCACTCATGCGTTGTCTGCGCAATCTAATTTCATGCTTACCCATTGTACTTTACTTTTAAATTAAAATTAGTGCGGAGTTTATCCAGCGCACGATATGTACGCATTTTGGCGCCACTCTCTGTCATATCCAGTATAAAAGCAATTTCCTTAAAATCCTTGTCTTCAAAAAAACGAAGTTCAAGTACTTGTATCATTTCAGTTGGCAGTTCATTCATAAACCGGATCAACTGGTTAATTAACTCTTCATCCCAATCGTCTGTATTTTGTTCAATAAGTTCCCGTACTTTCAGTTCTTCAATACTAAAGATTTTCGTGCCTTTGTTTTTGCGATAGTGTTTGTTTACCTCATTGCCGGCAATTTTATACAACCATGACGAAAAGGGAAAGCCCCTCAATTCATATCGGCTGATATTGTTAAGGGCGTTTACAAAAGTTTGGGAGCATAAGTCGCCAGCCAGTTCTTCATCATCGGTTTGCCTCAGAATGTAATTATAAATCCGGTCAAAGTATTTTTCGTACAGTTCACCAAAAGCCTGCGGATCTTTTTTTGAACGTTCAATTATTTGTTCTTCCTTCCGGATTTCATCTTCCGTCATGCGGCTTCAGGTTAAACCAACCGGTTACATACATAATAATCCGAATGTTTTACGAAAGTCACAAACCTGATAATTTGTGTTGTGGCATGTGAAGGAAATCTTTAGCTTTCCTCAATTACGAAAACATGCCTTATGAAATACCTGTTACTCTCACTCAGCTTTCTTGTTTCTTTCAATGCTTTAGCCCAGCGAAAAAAAGAAAGCCAACCTGTTCCTGAACCTGCAAAGGCTTCGGTAACGCCTATCGAAGCAAAAATAGCCGGCCTTAAAAAGTACCCGGGCTTTATCGAATTTTATTATGACGAAAAGCAGGACAAGGTTCTGATGCTAATTGATAAATTTAATTCTGAGCTCCTGTATGTAGAATCTCTTGCAGCAGGTGTAGGCTCTAACGATTTAGGGTTAGACCGTAATAGTCTGGGGCGCGATCGTGTAATAAGGTTTGAGAGACGGGGCCCTAAAGTTCTGATGGTTGAACCAAACTATGCCTTTCGTGCTATTTCGAACGATGCTGCCGAGCGCAGAGCCGTAGAAGAAGCCTTCGCACAATCGGTGCTGTGGGGTTTCACTATTCTGGCCGAAGAAGGAGGTAAGGTATTAGTAGATGCTACTGACTTTCTTTTGCAAGATGCTCACGATATAACAGCCACATTGCGCAATGCGCAACAGGGAACGTATACAGTAGATAAATCGCGTTCAGCATTTTATTTGCCCCGCACAAAAAACTTTCCTCAAAATACCGAGTTTGAAGTAACACTCACTTTCAATGGTCAGCCGACTGGCGCGTTTATTCGCAGCGTTACCCCAACACCCTCCAGTGTTACCGTTAGAGAACATCATTCATTTGTTCAATTACCCGATAATAACTACAAACCCCGAAAAGCAGATCCGCGTGCCGGTTACTTTGGTATTTCGTACTACGATTATGCTACTCCTATAAGCGAGCCCATCGTAAAACGATTTATTGCCAGACACAGACTGGAGAAGAAAGATCCAAATGCAGCCATGAGTGAGGCCGTTGAACCAATCGTTTATTATATGGATTCCGGGGCTCCAGAACCAATCCGCTCGGCATTAATGGATGGTGCGCGTTGGTGGAACCAGGCCTTTGAAGCGGCTGGTTACAAAGATGCGTTTCAGGTAAAAGTATTACCCGAAGATGCAGACCCGATGGATGTGCGTTACAATGTAATTAACTGGGTGCATCGCTCTACACGGGGTTGGTCTTATGGAGGTTCGGTAACCGATCCGCGTACCGGAGAGATTATTAAAGGCCATGTTACGTTGGGCTCTCTTCGCGTACGTCAGGATTATTTGATTGCAGAAGGTTTACTTGCCCCGTATGAAGAAGGAAAGCCCGTGTCTAAGGAGATGGAGGAAATGGCTTTGGCCCGATTGCGTCAATTGGCTGCGCACGAAGTGGGGCACACCATTGGCATTGCACATTCGTATTCGTCCAGTACAGAAAATATGGCATCGGTAATGGATTATCCCCATCCTATTGCAGTACTAAAAGATGGTAAGATTGATCTTAGTAAAGCTTACGATGATAAGATAGGAGAACTGGACAAAGTTATGGTGGCTTATGGCTATCAGCATTTTCCTGCCGGAACAGATGAAGCCAAAGCATTGAATGATATTATTCAGAATTCATTGAAAGCCGGATTAACATTTTTGTCAGACCAGGATGCGCGGCCTGTTGGTGGGGCACACCCCTACGCGCATTTATGGGATAACGGAAAAGATCCGGTTGAAGAACTGGATCGGGTGCTGGAAGTGCGCAGTGTAGCATTAAAAAATTTCGGAGAGCGTAATATTAAACCGGGCGCACCAATGGCTACCCTTGAGGAAGCCTTAGTGCCGGTTTACTTTTTCCATCGCTACCAGGCCGAGGCTGCTGTAAAAGTTATTGGCGGATTAAATTACCGGTATGCCATGCGTGGCGATGGTCAGCCGGTTGCAGAATTGCTTACTCCTCAAAAAGAAATTAAAGCCCTTGAGTCGTTACTCAAAACGGTTCAACCTTCGGCACTTTTATTACCCGAAAGTTTACTGAAGCAAATACCACCCCGGCCACTCGGTTACAACCGCCACCGGGAATTACTGAGAGGTAAAACTGATTTAACATTCGATCCGCTAGCGGCAGCAGAAACAGCAGCTGATATGACATTCAGTCTAATTTTACATCCGGCTCGCGCCAACCGGGTGTTTGAACATCACTCGCGCGATGCCCGGTTACCTAGCCTGGAAAGTGTAATTGATAAAATGATAAGCGCCACATTTAAAGCGCCTGCGCGTGGAGGGTATGAAGGTGCGGTGCAGATGAGTATTAACTATGCCTTGTTTACTAATCTCACTAAACTGGCTATGCACAAAGATGCCGCTACACCAACAAAGGCAATTGTTACAGCAAAACTAGATCAACTGAAGGGCTGGTTGCAAACACGGCCTGCAACCGATGAAAGTTGGAAAGCATACAATACATATCTGGCACAATTGGTACTTAAATTTCAGACAGCACCAGAAGAGTTTAAACAAGATATGTTGTTAACCCCACCTCCGGGTATGCCTATTGGAAGTACAGAAGAAGCCTGCGGAAATTAAGCGGTTTTCGCAAACGGAACCCGCAAGAATAGTCATAGTTTGCTACTCGTTGGCATAAATGGCACTTGCGGGTAAAAGAATTTAATTACATCTTCCGGCTTGTTTATATTTCAATGAGCGATACAAAGTTTAAACCTGTATTAGGGTTATGGGACGGTACCATGCTGGTAGCCGGTTCCATGATTGGTTCCGGAATCTTTATAGTAAGCGCGGATATTCTCCGAAACGTAGGCAGTTCGGGTTGGCTGATTGCCGTGTGGTTAATTACAGGATTCATGACCATTTCGGCTGCAGTTAGTTATGGCGAATTGAGCGGAATGTTTCCCAAAGCGGGCGGGCAGTATGTCTATCTGAAAGAAGCATTCAATCCGCTTATTGCTTTTCTGTATGGCTGGAGTTTCTTCGCGGTTATTCAAACCGGTACTATTGCTGCGGTGGGTGTGGCGTTCTCTAAGTTTATGGCCTATATCGTACCCGGAGTAAGCGAAGACCTGGTCTTTTTATCAGTCGGGTCGTTTGTGATATCGCCCGCGCAGGTTGTTTCGATTATAACCATAATTCTGCTCACCTACATTAACACGCGGGGTGTGCAAGGCGGTAAACTTATTCAAACCAGTTTTACAGTAACCAAGATAGTTAGTTTGTTTGGGCTAATTGTGTTCGGCTTTATTATGGCAAAAGGCGATGTGTGGACGGCCAACTGGACCGATGCCTGGAATTTACAGAGGCTGAATGCAGATGGTACAACTACTTCGTATGTGTTTATAGCTGCCTTGGGAGCAATTGCCGCAGCTATGGTAGGTTCCATTTTTAGCAGCGATGCCTGGAACAGCGTTACATTTATCGCAGGCGAAATCAAAAATCCGCAGCGTAACATTGGCCTCAGCCTGTTTTTGGGAACGCTAATCGTAACCATTATTTATGTATTGGCCAACCTGATGTACACGGCTGTACTGCCTGTTCAGGAATTAGCTTTTTCCGATAAAGATCGCGTAGGTGTAACTGCGGCCAATGTAATTTTCGGAAACATAGGCACTGTAATTATCGCTTTGATGATAATGGTTTCTACGTTTGGTTGTAACAACGGATTGATATTGGCAGGTGCACGCGTGTATTATACGATGGCTAAAGACGGGGTTTTCTTTCGCCAGGCAGGGGAGTTGAACAGGTTTGCAGTACCACAGTTAGCGCTGTGGGTGCAGTGCATCCTTGCTTCGCTGTGGTGTTTAAGTGGCAAGTATGGTGATTTGCTCGATATGGTTTCGTTTGTAGTAGTACTATTCTATGTATTAACTATTGTTGGGATTTTTGTGTTGCGCAAAAAACAGCCGGATACACCAAGACCGTACAAGGCGTTTGGCTATCCGGTTGTACCGCTCATTTACATTCTGATGGGTGTAACATTCTGCGGTTTGCTAATATGGTTCAAACCTCATTTTACATGGCCCGGGTTAATTATTACACTGTTGGGTGTGCCGGTTTATTTCTTCGCGCTGGGCAAGAAGAAAGTTTAATTACTTATTTGGCTGGCTAATACAGAAAGTCCCTCAGTAAACGTGTGAGGCTTATAACCCAGTTCACGCTGTGCCTTGGTAACGATAAAGCCTGTTTTAGGCGGGCGTTTGGCTGGTTGTGTAAAAGTAGAGCTGTTAGCAGATGTAATTAAAGAAGCATTCAGGTTAAAAAAATTCGCTGTGGCTATGGCGATATCATAGGGCGTCATCATTTCGCTGCCTGAAATATGATAGATACCTTTTGCTTTTTGAGATGCGGCAAGGTAACAACCCATAGCCAGATCTTCTGCAAGAGTAGGAGTTCTCCATTGATCATTTACTACATTAATTCGCTTGCCATCTTCCAGGCTTTTCTTTACCCACAATACAATATTGCTACGGCTCATATCCGGAGTAACACCATATACCAGCACCGTACGTAATATGGCCCAGCCAATAGAACTTTCCTGAATTAACTTTTCGCCAGCCAGTTTACTCTCGCCATAAAAATTAACAGGGTTAGGAATGGCCGTTTCGTCTAATGGCCCATATGTGCCATCAAAAATAAAATCGGTAGACACATGAACTAAATGACTTGCTGTTTGGGTACAGGCATCAATAATGTTTGCCACTCCGGTAACATTGGCTTGCCAGCATCGTTCGCGTTCGGTTTCACATTGATCTACCTGTGTCATAGCAGCAGCATGAATTACTACATCGGGTTTATTCTCCGCAACCACCTGTAGGGTTTGGGTTTTGTTGGTAATATCAAGCTCAGCAAACTGTATTCGCGAAGGTAAGTCGCCCGGTTTTTTACGCGCAGTAGCAATGGTGGTTACCTCGCGTTTGCCGGCCAGCAATTGAACCAGTTTGTGCCCCAACAACCCATTGGCTCCGGTAATAAGAATGCGCATATTTTAATTTGGATACTGATAGCCGTAAAGTTCAGTGATTTTTTTTCGCGGAAGTTCCTCTACGGTAACCGTCATGCTCACGTCTTCAACAGGCCGCTCTTGTTCTGTTGGAACCGCTGCAATTTTATCAATTACATCCAATCCGCTTATTATCTTACCAAACACGGTGTATTCGCCATCCAGATGTGGCGCACCGCCAACGGTTGTATAGGCTTTTAATTTTTCGGGCGATACTTCTTTATAAATCTTTTGACCGGTCATTTTTTCTATACGGGGTACCAGACTATAGATTTTACGTTGATATGCCTGCATATCGCCCGTCATATAAAGTTGATTAAGTGAATCAATAAGGGGTTGATTGTTGGGGTCCTGTATAATTTTTTGAAAGGATGAACTCAATTTGGCCTGATCAATTCGTAGGCCATCAGCATCGGTTTGCCGAACGATAGTTCCCTGCACAATGTAAAACTGGCTGCCACTTGATGCTTTGCCCGGGTTTTGCTGATCGCCTAACCGCGCAGCAGACAGAGAACCTTTTTCATGAAAAAATTTAGGGTTAATTTCTGCTTCCACAGTATAACCAGGGCCACCCATTCCTAAAGGTTGACCAGGCGTTGCGTTTTTAGAATCCGGGTCGCCTCCCTGAATCATAAACCCCTGAATGATGCGATGAAACAGCAAATCGTTATAATACCCTTCCTTAGCAAGTTTGATAAAATTCTCTTTGTGTTTGGGTGTCTCATCGTACAAGATGGCTACCATATTGCCATAATTAGTTTTAATAGTAATAACAGTATCATTTTTGTTGCCGGAACATTGACTGAGTAACAACAAGCCTATGCAGGCAATAAGAGTTAGTAAACGCTTCATGTTTAAAATTTAATTCGGGTTAAATACGTTGGCGATTTGTAAAGACAGATCGAGAAAAATCATTTTCGGGCTTCCGTTTCGTTCCAGGTGATAATGTGCCTGGCTGATGAGTGAATTTACCGAGGCAATTTTATCTACATTCATTACTTTACTAAAGTCTTTTACAAATTTTAATTCTCCGCTTTTTGCGCGACTTATAGCCCCGGCTCCGCTATGGTGAAGTAATGTTTCGTGCATTAGTCCAAGTCCGTACTGAAAGAGATTCCGCTGGTTTAGTTTATCCAAATCATGAAAATCATCGGCAAAGGCTACCAGTTTTCCATAATCGCGTTTAAAGCACGAGCGCATCCAATCGGCAAATCTATCTGCATAATGATCGTCTTCGCTGCTGTTTAGTTTAATAGCCAGGTTTAGGTTTCCATCGGCCAGTTGAATAATTTCCTGCCTGCGTGCTTCAGTTACTGAAAGTTTTTGGGTGAGGTAAATATCAATATCTTCATCTGTTAACAACGGTACCTGCACCATTTGTGTACGCGAGAGCACGGTAGGCAATAGGCGTTCGGCAGCATTGCTAACTAATAAAAAAAATGTGTTAGCGGGTGGTTCTTCCAGAATTTTAAGAATACCATTAGCGGCAGAGGGATGCATCAGTTCGGGTTGCCAGATCACCATCACTTTGTATTTACTTTCAAACGATTTCAGCGAAAGCGTTCGGATTATTTCGCGGCTGGTTTCTACCGAGATAGAAGCTGGTTTAGTTTCCCCTTCGTACAGGTTAATCCAACCGGTTAAATCATCGAACGGTTGGTGGAGTAAGAAACTGCGCCATAATTTTGAGGCTTCGGATTTAACCTGATCAACATCTTCGCTTTTAGGTATAGACCGAAATGGATAAACAAAATGAGTATCGGGATGAATGTATTTTAAACTTTTGCTGCAGGCAGCACAGGTGCCGCAAGCATTGTGCTCGCCTCTGTTTTCGCAATGCAGGTAGGTGGCATAGGCTAATGCGAGCGGAAGGTTAAGCGCTCCGGGTTTTCCTAAAAACAATTGCGCGTGGGCAATATGGTTTTGTTTTACCGAGTCGATCAACCGGGTTTTTACAGTTGCTAATCCTGGAATGTCAGAAAACTTCACTTGTTTATGCGGTTATGATTTTTTTTCCCACGCCCTGTGTTGTGCAGAATCTTCAAATATTTTTTTCAATATCGCTTTATCAACTTCATTCAGGGCAATGTTTCTGCGTTCCATTGCTTTAGCAGCTGTTTCAAAGGCTTTGTTAAGTTGGTACGTAGTAAAACCCGCTGCACCACCCCATGCAAAAGAAGGAATGAAATTGCGAGGATAGCCATCGCCAAAAATACTGGCACTAACACCTACTACTGTGCCTGAGTTGAACATGGTGTTAATACCGCATTTGCTATGATCGCCAAACATCAATCCGCAAAACATAAGGCCTGTATCTTTAAAACCGCCTTTGGCATAATTCCACAACTTAATGTTTTCGTAATTGTTTTTCAGGTTCGAGGTGTTCGTATCGGCACCAATGTTACACCACTCGCCCAAAACAGAATTGCCCAAAAAACCATCGTGTGCTTTACTGCTGTAGCCGAAAAGTACTGAATTACTTACTTCGCCACCTATTTTGGAATAAGGCCCCACGGTTGTATCGCCCCGTACTTTAGCGCCCATGTTTACGTGCGATTCTTCGCACAAGGCAAACGGCCCGCGAATAAGTGCCCCTTCCTGTACCAAAGAATTTTTTCCCAGATAGATGGGTCCGTTCTCGGCATTTAAAACGGCAGCTTTAACTTTTGCGCCTTCTTCCAGAAAGATTTGAGATGGATTGTAAACACGGGTGTGTTCATCAGTTAGCGGAGCAGATTTTCTTCCGGTTGTAAGCAAAGAAAAATCTTCGCGAATCTGGGCCCCGTTGTGTTGATAGATTTTCCAAACCTGATCAATCAGCGTAAGCACAGCAGAAAAGGGTTGACTTTTTTTTGCTTTGAGATCGGGAATGTTGGTATCGGCACAACGGGCAGCAATCAGGTATTCACCTTGTTGCAGGGCTTCATCGGTTTTTAATTTAAGAATAGCTTGTACCAGTTCTGGTGTTGGGCAAACCGCACCGTTAATCCACAGGTTGTCAGACGTGGTTGTAAGGCTAAACTTTTCGCTTAGATAATTTTCTGTGGAGAATGAGGCTTTTAACGTAAGGTGCTTTTCCCATTTTTCTGCCAGTGTTAAAATTCCGACCCGAATACCAGCCACCGGCCGGGTGAAAGTAAAAGGCAAAAGGTTCTGGCGGATTTCAGGATGATCGAACAAGATCAGATTCATGCCGCTAAAATAGGGTGTTTGATGAAGAGGTTCAAGAAATCCGAAATCAGGTAACGTTAATGCTCTTGGGCTGTACAGCGCAATCCATATCTGGAAGTGCTATTACCATTGGAAATAGATAGATTGTGCTCAGGTAATTGTTATAGAAACAATAAAACTAAATTTATAAATGCTATGAAAAATCGAATTCAGGGAAAAAGCTAATAATTGAATACCTGGTTCCTATACCTGTAGTACAAAAAAAAGAGATGTTCCCTGACAGAGGAACATCTCTCGTTTTTAACGCGCTAAGAAGAATATCTTACTTTTTACCGTATTTTTTCTGGAATTTCTCTACACGACCGGCAGTATCCACAAACATTTTCTTACCAGTAAAGAATGGATGCGAAGCTGAGCTTACCTCCACTTTAATTACAGGATACTCCTTGCCATCTTCAAACTTGATGGTTTCTTTAGGAACCGATGTAGAGCGGCTCAAAAACTTAAAATCGCTGCTGGTATCCCAAAAAACTACTTCTTTATACTCAGGATGAATGCCTTTTTTCATATTCTTTTCACTTAAAGGACTGCAAAAGTAGAAAAATCAACCCGATTTGCAAGCCCTTATTTGTCAATTTGGGCAAAAAATCAAAAGGTTGTATTTTGGAACCAAAATGGAACCATTATGGCCAATATCACTCTCAAAAATATCCCCGATAAAGCCTACGAACTTTTAAAGGAAAGGGCGAAACGGAATCAAAGAAGCATCAATAGCGAAATAATAATGGCTATCAAAAATCACCTGCATTTGGAGAAACCAAATCCAGATGAAATTCTGGCTAAAGCCAGAGAGTTCAGAAGCAAAATCAAGGTTAAGCTTAGCCCGGAGGAGATTGAAAATGCTATTAATTGGGGTCGTCCATGATTGTGGTTGATACCAACGTAATTAGCTACTTGTACTTCCCCTCAAATGAGACGGAATTAGTAGAAAAACTGTATCAGAAGGACCCGGTTTGGTCAGTTCCTTTTTTGTGGCGAAGTGAGTTTAGAAGTGTAGGAACGTTGTATTTAAGAAAAAGGATTTTGACTTATGAGGCGGTTAAAGATGCCGCACAACGTGCCGAAGAGCTTTTGTGGGGATATGAAGAGATGGTTGAGTCGGAAGAAGTATTTCCAATTATACTGAAATCGGGTTGTTCGGCTTATGATTGCGAGTTTGTAGCCCTTGCCATAAGACTAAATACATACCTTATTACTTATGATAAGAAGATTATCAGCGAATTTCCCCAGGTAGCTCTAAGGCCCGAGCAATATTTAAAAATTGCTAAATAGTATGCGTTACTTAATTGTTATTTTTTTCTTCTTCATAGCGCTAAGCGCAAACGCGCAAAGCACCAACGTGCCACTCAACAGCGATTATTATCATTGGCTGGATCGATATGAAATAAAATCCGGAAAGATAAGCCCACATATTTTTACTACAATAAAACCGTATAAGCGTGATGCTATAATCCGGTACTTAGACACATTAAATACGAACGAAAATATTTTTACATCGCACAGCGATAAATTTAACCTGGAATTTTTTCAGAATGATAGTTGGGAATGGAGCCGGGCCGAAAGCAGTAACAGCAAACAACCTTTCTTAAAACACCTGTATAAAAAGAAGTCGGATTTCGCTTACGTGGATATACCTGAATTTGACATTCATGTAAATCCGGTACTATACCTGAGTGCGGGTAAAGACAATAATCGCGATGAGTTAGTAATGATTAATACACGGGGAATTGAAATACGGGGTATGATTGACCGCAAAATTGGTTTTTACACATTTGTTGGCGAGAACCAATCCGTACTGCCTCAATACGTGGCTGATGATGTAACCCGAAACCGGGTAGTACCGCACGAAGGATATTGGAAAACATTTAAAGGTACGGGAGTAGATTTTTTTGAAGCACGTGCGTACATCGATTTTAATCTATCCAAACATATCTACATGCAGTTTGGTAACGATCGTACATTTATTGGCAATGGTTACCGCTCGCTTATTTTTTCAGACTACTCGCCCCCAAATCTTTTCTTGCGCAGTAATGTAAAGGTGTGGAAGATCAATTATCTTTTTCAACTTAACCGTATGGCGGCTGATGCACGCACAGGAGGAGGTAAGCGGTATCCTGAAAAGTTTATGGCGTTTCATCATGCATCCATAAACATTGGAAAAAAACTGAATGTGGGTGTATTCGAATCGGTGGTTTTTACCCCAAAAGACTCGGTAAATAACAGCACCTTCGATTTTAGTTATCTGAATCCTGTAATTTTTTACCGCGCCATCGAACAACAATTTGGCAGCAGCGATAATGCTATACTGGGTGCAGATATTAAGTGGAATGCTTTTAAAAAAATCTCATTCTACGGACAATTAGTGCTGGATGAATTCCTGTTGAAGGAAGTAATGGCTGGCAATGGCTGGTGGGCAAACAAATATGCTATTCAGGGCGGAATAAAATATATTGATGCGTTTGGCGTCTCTAATCTGGATGTACAGGCAGAAATTAACCGGGTGCGGCCTTATACATACTCACATTATTCGCAATACGGAAGTTACAGTAATTACCGGCAGCCCCTGGCACACCCACTGGGTGCTAATTTTAGCGAGGTTGTAGGTATTGTGCGTTATCAGCCCATACCCAGATTAAATTTTACCTTGAAAACGTTTTATATTAAAACCGGCCGCGACAATACAGATGAAAACTGGGGCAGTAATATTTTATTGGGGTATCAGGTGCGCGAACGGGAGTATGGCAACGTAATTGGCCAGGGGGCTTCGCACACTATTGCTACCGTAGATTTTAACGCTTCTTATATGCTCAAACACAATTTGTTTATTGAGGCGCGCCAGATTGTGAGACAAAGCAAAAGCAGCCTGGCCGAATATAACTATAACACAACGCTTACTTCATTAGCTTTGCGTTGGAATATTTCGCAACGCTCGTACGATTTTTAAGGCTTTAATTGATGAAAACTTTTATAAGAATTCTTTCCTATGCGAATAAATTAAAATCCAGGTTAGCCTTCTTTTTCCTCTATTCCATTTTAGGAGTAATTTTTGGAACCTTCAACATTGTGTTGGTTATGCCCATGCTTGATGTGTTGTTCAATCAAACCGAAAATGCAACCATCCCGCCCATGCCCCCTTTCGAACTTACCGTTGACTTTGTAAAAGGAGCCTTTAATCATTTTTTTATTCAAATCGTTACGATAGATGGTCCGTTAAAGGCTTTGTTGTTTGTTTGCGGGCTTATTGTGGTGTGTGTTATACTGGCCAATCTGTTTCGCTACCTCGAACGGGTTATTGCTACTAAACTTCGGGTAGATTTGGTTCGTAATATCCGGTTGGAAATTTTTAGTAAAGTTACCAGGCTGCACATTGGTTATTTTAATAATGAACGTAAAGGCGATTTAATCTCTAGGTTTACCAATGATGTAAATGAAGTAGAAAGCGCTGTAATGAATAGCCTCAAAGTAGTACTGAAAGAACCCATCACTATCTTATTTTCATTTTTCCTGTTGTTCAAAATATCCCCTCAGCTTACTTTATTTACCCTTCTTGTATTGCCGCTTACAGGTGGCGTGTTGGCCGAAATTATTAAACGATTAAAACGCAAAGCCACACAAAGCCAGGAATCGCTGGGCCGCATACTTAATATTTTAGACGAAACCTTTAGTGGTATGCGGGTAATTAAGGCTTTTAATGCACGCAATTTTGTTATTTCAAAAATTGAGGCAGAAAGTAATTTTTATCGTAAGACAGTAAAATCGATGGCTTACAAAAACGAATTAGCCTCGCCCGTTTCTGAGATTTTAGGTGTAATGATTATTGCCGGAATAATTTTCTTTGGAGGCAACATGGTGCTCAACGAAAGTTCAACGTTAAAACCTTCGGCTTTCATGACGTTTCTGGCTGTGTTTGCCTTAATTATTCAACCAGCAAAAAATTTTTCGAATGGAATTACAGCATTACAACGGGGTACAGCTTCAGCTGTCAGAATTTTTGCATTAATCGATCAGGTGCCGGCTATTCAGAATAAACCCAATGCCAAAGAATTAAAATCGTTTGAACACAGCATTAGCTTTAAAGCTGTAAGCTTTGCTTACGATACCGAAAAAGTACTGAAGAATATAGCACTTACAATTGAGAAAGGTAAAACGGTTGCTTTGGTTGGCCCATCAGGAGGAGGTAAATCTACGTTGGCCGATCTGGTTCCACGCTTTTATGATCCAACAGAAGGAGAGGTGCAAATTGATGGCCTCTCGTTAAAAGAGTATGACCTGGAAAGTGTGCGTCACCACATTGGGGTAGTAACACAAGAGTCGATACTTTTCAACGACACCATTTTTAATAATATAGCATTTGGTATGCCCCATGTTAGCGAGGCCGATGTTATTCAGGCTGCCAGAATTGCCAATGCGCACGAGTTTATTACACAAACTGAAAACGGATATCAAACCTTAATTGGCGAACGCGGTTCCAAACTTTCGGGTGGGCAACGGCAACGCCTTAGTATTGCAAGGGCAGTATTAAAGAACCCGCCTATTCTAATTTTAGATGAAGCCACCTCTGCGTTAGATTCTGAATCGGAAAAACTGGTACAGGAAGCCCTCTTTAATTTGATGAAGAACCGCACATCAATTGTAATTGCACACCGGTTAAGCACCATTCAACATGCCGATGAAATTGTGGTAATTCAGAATGGGGAGATTTCTGAACGCGGTACGCACGAGCAGTTAAATAGCCAGAATGGCCTGTACCACAAGCTTGTATCTATCCAAAATACCGATTAAAAGCCTTGCAAGGTTTTGAATGTAATTGCATTTTGGCTTTAACCGAAAAAGCCTATGTTTGTTACACTAACATACCATAAATGAACCAGCGCAGACGTATTTTCTTTGGCATATTTGGATTGTACCATATCCTCATTTTTATTTTTGTGATATATGTAGAGTCTAGAAAAGACCTGGGCGACTTGCTTGGTCTGTATGGTCAGCTAAAGCTATTTAAGTATGGGGCTTTGCTGGGTGTTTTATTGATTGTAATTGATGTAATATGGCATTTTGTTGAAATGCGGGCAGTGCGGCAAGAACATGAAGCCTTGCGCCTCGAAAACAATACCCTGAAAGCTAAAGTGTACGATTTACAACAAACTTCTAACCCTTTGGTAAAAAATACTCCTTCGGCCGAAACGAAATGAGTTACATCAAACTAATTACTTCTGAACTTAAACAAGCTGCCTCAGTTCTGGATTCCTTTCTTACCGATGAAAGAAATCTGAAACAGATTGAAACAGCCGCGCTTCTTATTACGGAAGCAATAAAGAAAGGAGGTAAAGTAATTAGTTGTGGTAACGGAGGCTCGCACTGCGATGCCATGCACTTTGCCGAGGAGTTAACCGGCCGTTACCGCGATAACCGGAAACCTTTACCAGCCATCTGTATTAGCGATTCCAGTCATATCTCCTGCGTAAGCAACGATTTCGGGTACGAGTTTGTATTCTCGCGCTATATTGAAGCGCTGGGCAATAAGGGAGATGTGTTGTTGGGTATCAGCACAAGCGGCAATTCTACGAATGTGATTAAGGCTGCGGAAGTGGCCAGCAAGAAAGGCATGAAGACTATTATCCTTTCAGGAAAAGATGGAGGGAAACTTGCGCCCCTGGCAGATGTAGAGATTCGCGTTCCTCATTTTGAATATGCCGATAGGATACAAGAGGTGCACATTAAAATAATTCATATTCTTATCCTTCTTATAGAGAAAGAAGTAGTAGGATAGTGAGGCATGGCAAGCCAAAGATTCTTATCTTGGTCTCATCCAAATTTTTAATCAGGAAGTAAAAATGGTTTCAAAAACCTTTGGTAGCGCAGTGTATGGTGTAGATGCCCGAACTATTACTGTTGAGGTAAATGTTACACAAGGCAAAGATTTTCACATGAGTGGCTTGCCCGATACTGCCGTAAAAGAAAGCCAGCACCGGGTAGAGTCTTCCTTCAAAAGCCTGAAATATTTTATGCCCCGCAATAAGGTTGTAGTTAACCTGGCTCCGGCCGATATTCGGAAAGAAGGCAGCGCCTACGATTTACCCATTGCGCTTTCGGTGCTTAAAGCCAGCGAACAAATTGAAGCTGAAGAACTGGATAAGTATGTAATTATGGGTGAGCTTTCGTTGGATGGAATTCTTCGTCCAATAAAAGGTGTATTGCCAATTGCTATACAAGCCCGCAAAGAAGAATTTAAAGGATTTGTATTGCCAAAAGCCAATGCGCGCGAGGCCGCCATTGTTAATAACCTCGATATAATTGGCGTAGAAACGCTGCAGGAAGCGATTAATTTTTTTGAAAAGAAAAAAGTAATTGAACCCTTGCGGGTAGATACGCGCGAAGTCTTTCAGAGTAAGTTGAATGATTATGATTCAGATTTTAAAGATGTGCAAGGTCAGGAAAACATTAAACGTGCACTTGAAATTGCTGCGGCTGGTGGACACAATGTAATTATGATTGGCCCGCCTGGCGCGGGTAAAACCATGTTGGCAAAACGATTGCCTTCAATACTTCCTCCGCTTACACTAAATGAAGCACTGGAGACAACCAAGATTCATTCTGTGGCCGGAAAAATAGGAGCCGATTCTACACTATTAACCACCCGACCGTACCGAAGCCCGCACCATACCATAAGCGATGTCGCATTAGTCGGGGGAGGTGGAAATCCACAGCCGGGAGAAATTTCACTATCGCATAATGGAGTACTGTTTTTAGATGAGTTGCCCGAGTTTAAACGCACCGTGTTGGAAGTTATGCGCCAACCCATGGAAGAAAGACGGGTAACTATTTCAAGGGCGAAAGTTTCAATCGATTACCCGGCCAATTTTATGTTGGTGGCCAGTATGAACCCTTGCCCGTGTGGGTATTACAATCATCCGGAAAAGGAGTGTGTATGTGGGCCTGGTGTTGTTCAACGTTACTTAAGTAAAGTAAGTGGCCCGTTGCTGGATCGTATAGATCTGCATGTGGAAGTGGTGCCTGTAAGTTTCGATCAGATGACTACCCAACGCAAGAATGAATCCAGCGAAGAAATTCGGCTGCGTGTGGTAAAGGCACGCGAAATACAGAGCGAACGATTCAAAGACCAGAAGAATATTTATTGCAATGCTATGATGCCCAGCAATATGGTTAAAGATGTTTGTGTAATTAACGATGCCGGCCGCACATTATTAAAAACTGCTATGGAGCGTTTAGGTCTTAGTGCACGGGCGTACGATCGAATTCTTAAAGTATCGCGTACCATTGCCGATTTGTCGGGTACAGCAGAGATTAAGATAGAACACCTGGCAGAGGCAATTCAATACCGGAGTTTGGATAGAGAAGGATGGGCCGGATAACGCCTGTCAATACCTTCTCTTCTTATTACCGGAATCGCGTCCACCTCCATCGCGGTAACCACTCTTGCCTCCTTTTCCTCTTGTGCTGTAGAAGCGCTCTTTCTTTTTCTCAGAATATTTTTCTTTGTGCGGAGTGGTTAACTCCAGCCGCACTTTACGACCGCGTAGTTCCACACCCTCAAAGTTTTTCATTACCTGATCAACAACTCCTTTTTCGAGTTCGAAAAATGAATACGCGCCTTTCAGATCTATCTTACCAATAACTTTTTTGTCTATTTCCCCAAAATCCACAATCAAGTCGAGCAAGCTGCCTTTCTCCAGTCCATCCATTTTGCCCACGTTAATAAACACGCGGTCGCCTGTCATGTATCGGTCGTCTTCTTCAGTAAACTCAAAGGTTCGCTTCTCTGATTTATTCAGGTCGCGGGCATCGCGGTAGTATTCTAAAAAACGATTGAACTCAATGGATGCAAATCGCTTAATGATATCTTCCTTACTTAAATCGCGTAGCTCATGGTAAACTTCGGGCAGAAACGAATCAATTTCTTCTTCATTTACTTCTACCTCTTTTACCTTATGCACCAGGGCAAGTAGTTTATTCTGGCAAACTTCATCGCCTGTGGGCACCATTACTTTAGTGAATTTTCGTTTTAAGCTGCGTTCAATCTGTTGCACCCTGCCTATTTCTTTTTTAGAAATAATAGCCAGCGAAATTCCTTTTTTGCCGGCCCGTGCTGTACGGCCGCTGCGATGGGTGTAAAACTCCATTTCATCAGGCATGTTCATGTGCACCACGTGGGTAATATTGTTTACATCAATACCGCGTGCAGCTACATCGGTAGCTACCAGTAACTGAAGTGTTTTGTTTTTAAAACTTTTCATTACCCGGTCGCGCTGTTGCTGGCTCAAATCTCCATGCAGGGCATCGGCATTGTAGCCATCTTTTATCAGGTGCTCAGCAATTTTTTGAGTATCAACTTTGGTTCGGCAAAACACAACACCAAAAATATCAGGAGTATTATCTACAAAGCGTTTCAATGCCAGGTATTTATCACGGTCGTCAACTACAATATACTGATGATCGATATTTTCGTTTCCTTGATTGCGTTCGCCCATCGTTAACTCCTGCGGGTTACGCATGTAGTTTTTGGCGATCTCGCGTACTTCACGCGGCATGGTTGCACTAAACAGCCACACGTTTTTATCTTCTGGTGTAGTAGAAAGTATTGCGTCAATATCTTCTTTAAAGCCCATGTTTAACATTTCATCAGCTTCATCAAGCACAATGAATTGGATGGTGGTTAGGTTAACCACTTTTCGTTCCAGTAAATCGATTAAACGGCCAGGAGTGGCCACAATAATTTGTGCTCCACGCTTTACTTTAATAATCTGGTCGCGTATGCTGGCGCCACCATAAACGGTTACGATGTTTAACTTTTTGTAAGATGCAGAGAAGCGCTCCAGATCGTTTGTTATCTGTACACTTAGTTCGCGCGTAGGCGCAATTACCAAAGCTTGCGTAGCTCTATTATTCTCATCTACCAACTCCAGTAGCGGTAGTCCAAAAGCAGCAGTTTTACCGGTACCGGTTTGAGCCAGCCCTACAAAGTCCAGATTGCCCTGTAATAAAATAGGAATAGCTTTTTCCTGAATGGGCGTTGGCGTTTCAAAACCCAGTTGGCGGATTGATTCCACCAGTTGCCCGGAAAGCCCCAGGCTGTCGAATGATTTCATTAATAATTGTAATAAGGTGCAAAGGTAGCCTATTTAAATGAAAGTGATTTTATTGGGCTAATCATTGCTGCAACATTCAGAACAATGCCTGTTCGTAGTTAAAAGTCCACTTTTATTGGGCAAGCACTGTATAGCGAGTATTTTAGCGGCCAATAATAGAATGAACCATGAAAGCAGTAAAAAAAATAATCCTTTCCATAATCGTTCTGGTTGTGGGTTACGGAATAGGGTATCTATGGCAGGCATTGCCTATTATTAGCGGGTTTGGGGCCAAAGACATGTGCACCTGTGTGTTTCTAAACGGTCGTACGGCCGAGGATGTAACGAAGCAGGAGTTGGGTGCCGGATTACTAAGCCTTGGAACTTTTGAAGTGGATACCACTGACTCAACCGTTACCGGTTCTGTTTTTGGATTGGCCAAGCGCAAAGCTATTTACCGTAAAGGATTAGGGTGTACGCTGATCTCGGAAATGACGGAAGCCGAGCTACGGTCTCAAAAGGTGAATCTTTATTCAATGTCCCCTTTAAATCAGGATACTATTGCATGGCCTGTAGGAAACATAATTAAAGACACCCTGGACACGGCTATTTATGTAACTGTACTTAAAGAAGCACTCGACTATGCATTTGCTGAGGCTGATCTGGGAAAACCAATAAACACCCGCGCGGTTGTAGTACTGTACGATGGTGAAATAATAGCCGAGCGGTATGCTCCGGGTTTTGATAGAAACGCTCGCCACATGGGTTGGTCTATGACTAAAAGTATAACCAATGCAATTACTGGAATTTTAACTCAGGATGGACGAATGAAAGTTTTCGATCCGGCACCTGTACCAGAGTGGCAAAATGATGATCGAAAAAAAATTACCCTGCACAATTTGTTGCAGGCCAGTAGTGGTTTAAAGTGGGAAGAATTTTATAGTGGACCAAGCCCGGCAACTAAGATGCTTTTCAAAAAGAAAGATATGGGTGTGTTTGCGGCAGAGTGTCCGCAAGAATTTGAGCCTAATACGGTGTTCGAGTATTCGAGTGGAACCACCAATCTGATTTCGCGGTTGATACGCAATGCCATTGGCGATGATGATTACTATAAATTTTACTACCGCGAGTTGTTTGAAAAAATTGGTATGCGCAGTATTGTAATTGAACCCGATGCCGGAGGTACATACGTGGGGTCATCGTACGCATGGGCTACTGCACGCGACTGGGCCCGATTTGGATTATTGTACCTGAACGATGGCGTTTTTAATGGTAAACGAATACTGCCTGAAGGTTGGGTAGCCTATACCACTACGCATGCAACTACAGCCAAACGGGGAGAGTATGGTGCACAATGGTGGTTGAATGCCGGAGAAATAAACAACTATTCTAATAGAACCTATCCCGATGTGCCGGCAGACTCGTTTCAGGCCGAAGGCTATGAAGGTCAGTTTGTTTTTGTAGTGCCTTCTAAAAGACTTGTGGTTGTGCGGCTGGGACTTAGCCAGGTTAATGAATTGGATATGAACCAATTTGTTTCGAAAGTTATACAGGCATTGCCGCGATAACATGCGCAACAAAAGCGTGTTTCGGTTTAAAAAATTTAGCCTAAGCCACGGCAAAGCTACTATGAAAGTGGGTACCGATGGTGTACTGCTGGGTGCCTGGACTTCTGTTTTACAGGCTAACCGGATTTTGGATGTTGGTACGGGCAGTGGTGTAATTGCCTTAATGTTGGCCCAACGCACTTTACCGCATGTGCATATTGACGCCATTGATCTTTCGGGCGAAGATTGCGGGGTAGCCAAAGAAAATGTAGCGCAATCTCCCTGGCCTGAAAAAGTAAAAATTCATCATTCTACTGTACAGAATTTTTTAAACGAACCTTACGATCTGATTGTAAGCAATCCACCTTACTTTAATAACAGTTTTAAACCACCTACTGAAAAACGAATGGCGGCTCGCCACACCGAAACCCTTTCGCAATTCGACTTACTGTTTCATAGTAAACGATTATTATCACCTTCCGGGAGACTTAGTATAATATTGCCCGAAACAGAAGCACAGCATTTTATTAAATTAAGTTCCGCACACGGGTGGTCTTGTGTTCGCGTGTGTGCGTTCCGGTCGCGTGTAGAAAAACCTGTTGAACGGTTATTGCTGGAGTTAAGTTTACAACCGGCTTTGGCACAGCACGAGGAGTTAATTCTTTATAAATCGAACGAAGAGTGGACGGATGATTATAAAAAACTAACCAGTGACTTCTACTTAAAAGCCTGATTGGGAATTGACAAAAACCCACCTCGAAGGCTGATGCAAACGGAAGAAATTTACAACACACTGCCGAAAATTAAATTAGTGCAATAACCGCTTATCAATCGCGAAAGTATTTTGGTATTTGATTAACAAGTAATTAACAAAAAGAAAGATAGGTGTTTAAACATCTAACACAAAACTGGTGTTATACTTGCAGTGTAAACCAAAAAACTATAAAAGATCGACACATGAAAAAACTAAATGTATTTGTAGCTATGCTATTTGTTGCCGGAGTTGCAACTGCACAAACAACCTGGAAAGTTGATAAGGCCCACTCGAAACTGGGTTTTTCCATTACCCATCTTATGATCTCGGAAGTGGAGGGTCAATTCAATTCATTTGATGCATCCATTACTTCAACAGGTGAAGACTTTTCTGATGCTACTATCGAACTAACAGCTGATATAAGTTCTATTGATACCAATAATGAGAGCCGCGATAAGCACTTAAGAAGTGCAGACTATTTTGAGGTAGAAAAATTCTCTACCTTAACATTTAAGAGTAGTTCGTTCAAAAAATCGGGCGATAAAACTTACAAAGTTACAGGCGACCTTACTATGCATGGTGTAACAAAACCGGTTACATTGGATTTAACTCTTATTGGCACAGCAGCCGGACGGGATGGAAAAAAAATTGCGGGATTTAAGGCTACTACTACTTTAAACCGAATTGATTACGGAGTAGGTAAGTCGGGCCCGGGTGCAGGAGATGAAGTAACCATAACAGCAAAAGGTGAATTTAAGGCTCAATAAGATTAAGTAGTAAAACATAAACTTTAAATTTTGTATATATTGAGGGGCTGTTTCAAGGGTAAAAAACCTGAGGCAGCCCTTTCCTTCTTATGAAACTGGAAGAGGAAATTAAACAAGTAAAATTCAGAAGCGAGCAGCAGAAAGCTGTGCTCAATATTCTGTTTACAGCCAGCTGGATTGAAAATTTGCAAAAGGAATTTTTTGAGCCATTTGGTATTACCGGCCATCAGTACAATATACTTCGTATTTTACGAGGCCAGCACCCAAATCGTATTTGTGCATACGAACTTAAAAGCCGTATGCTGGATAAAAGTTCAGATATATCGAGGTTGCTTGACCGGTTGATCGGAAAAAAATTAGTCATAAAATCAATCAGCAAGCAAGATAAGCGCGCTTCTGAAATTCGCATCACTCCGCAAGGGCTTGCCCTTTTGCAAAAACTGGATTCCGTAATCAACTTATTGGATATGGAAGTAATGAAGCTTTCGTCTGCCGATGCAAAGAAACTAAATTTGCTTTTAGAAAGTTGCCGCAATTAAATGGCTGCCAACTCTGCCCGTACAAAATCCATCAACTCTTTTATATAAGACTGGCTAAAATCAAACCGGATATTGGCCGCTGCATAGGTTTCTGGAATAGTTTTCAGATTGCCCAGCTTCAACGCATTCATATAACCCTGCAAGCCCTTTTGATTATTAAGTTTATAATTTCGCCACAAGGCAATGGCACCAAGTTGAGCCATGCCATATTCAATATAGTAAAATGGAACTTCGTACAGGTGTAATTGTTTTTGCCACAGGTAATCGCGTACTGTTTCTTGCCCGTCCCAATCGGTAATGGTATCGCTAAACCGGGCAAATATTTCATTCCACATTTGTTTGCGTTGTGCAGGTGTGTGGCTGGGGTTTTCGTAAACCCAGTGTTGAAACTTATCGATAGTAGCTACCCAGGGCAGCGTTTCAATAATGTCTTCCAGTTGTTCGCGTTTTGCTCGCTTTAACTCTGCTTCGTTAGCAAAGAAAATATCCCAATGCTTCATTGAAATTAATTCCATGCTCATAGAGGCTAGTTCGGCTACTTCCATAGATGGAGATTTAAAATCGGCTAAAGCTAAATCTTTAGTTAAAAAATTGTGCACCGCATGGCCACCTTCATGCATAATCGTTGTCATATCGCGCAGGGTAGAGGTAGCATTCATAAAGATGAACGGAACACCAATCTCGGCCAATGGATAATTATATCCACCCGGTGCTTTTCCTTTGCGGGATTCCAGATCGAGGTGCCCCATCTCTTTCATAATGGACAGACATTGTCCTAAAAACGGGTCTAATCTTCGAAAGCACTCAATTGATTTTTCGGTAAGGTCTTTACCATTTTCAAAAGCTTTAAGGGGTGGCAGGCTATCGGCATCCACTGCTTTATCCCATGGTTTCAGTTTTTCAACAGCTAATTTTTTCTTGCGCTCTTTGTTAAATTCGTTCAATAAAGGCACCACTTCGGTTGCAATGGCCTCATGAAAATTAAAACAATCTTTGGGTGTGTAATCGAAACGGCCATACGATTTAAACATGTAATCGCGAAAGTTCGCTTGCCCGGCATTACCTGCAACCTGATGACGCAGCCCAATTAAGGTAGAGTACAATCCATCAAGGGTTTCTTTATCTTTTAGTCTTCGCTCAGAAATTTTAAGGTAGGCATTTTCTCTTTTTGCACGATCGGTTGATTGTAAAATAACGCCTGCTTGTTGCAGCGTAAGCTCTTTGCCTTCAATCTCCACTGTCATAGCTCCTGAAAGTTGAGCATACTTCTGGGTTTCGGTATTGATTTGGGTGAAGAGCGGTATATTTTCATCCCGAAACAACTCAATGTCTTTCTTCACATTGCGAATAAGAATGTTATAACCCGGTTTTGATTCTAATGTGCTTAACCAGGGCGATTCCGTAAGCTTGCGGTTAAGCTGATCGGCAAATGGGGCTATCTGAGGCTGAATGTTCTCTACAAAATCCTGATAACTTTTGCTGTACGTTTCATTATCAGTATAGCATGTCATACGAATGTACCGCCAGCCCAGGTCTTCGCTTATCACCGATTCAAGCTCGCTTCGGTCGGCCAACCACTTTTCCAGATCCTTCTCATTGCCGATAGATCGGGCGATCAGGTCTTCAAAATATGGAGTTAGCGCTTGCCATGTAGAAATATTAAAGTCGGAGGGAAGAAATTGCCTTGCCGGACGTTGGGGAATAGATACTGAATCCATGTCTTACTATTTGTTTTCAAAGTAACCAATTACCATTCATTAAGAAAAACTCTGGCTGGGTTTCTTCCCCCGTCATTTCGTTATCCCGTAGCCTGCAAGTTGTGTTCATTAATAAACAGAAAAAAATAAATCAATTCGAATTACATTTTTCCTACCTTCCATCGCAAATAAACCTGCTGATGAGAAGCCTGATTTTTGCAGCTATGGTATTGGCTGCCTGCACCCCCAAAGAAACCCAAACGATTGGCAATATTGAACGGCTTAGCCCCGCGCTGGATGCCCTTATAGATGCCGATGCTTCAATTGAAATTCTGGCCGAAGGTTACGAGTGGAGCGAAGGCCCGGTTTGGGTAGCAAAAGAAAATATGCTGTTATTTTCGGATGTACCAAAAAACATAATTTATAAATGGACTGAAAGCAAAGGCGCAGAAGTGTACCTAACGCCATCGGGTTTTACGGGTACCGAAACCACCAGTAACGAACCCGGCTCGAACGGCCTGCTTGTGTATAACGACTCTTTAATTTTATGTCAGCATGGTGATCGCAGAGTAGCAAAGATGAACACAGCGCTCAGTAACCCAAAACCTGAATTTATTTCTCTTGCAGCTACTTATAATGATAAGCGTTTCAATAGTCCAAACGATGCTGTCTTGAATGCAAAAGGCGAGTTGTTTTTTACTGATCCGCCCTACGGCCTTGAGAAACATGATGCCGATTTGGCCAAGGAGCAACCTCACAATGGTGTATATAAAGTAACCGCCAACGGTGCTGTGTTGTTGGTTGATTCTTTAACAAAACCCAATGGTATTATCGTTATGCCGGATCAAAGCAAAATTATTGTGGCTAACTCAGACCCACAAAAGGCGATCTGGTACGAGTTTGAACTTACCGATACCAATAGTGTAACGAATGCCCGTATTTTCTACGATGCTACTCCAAACCTGACAAGCGATAGAGGGTTGCCCGATGGACTAAAAGTTGATCGCAATGGAAATATTTTTGCTTCCGGTCCTGGGGGCATTTGGATTTTTAACGCAAGCGGAAGTGTATTAGGTAAAATCCGGTTAACTGAATTGGCGTCTAACTGTGCACTTTCTGAAGATGAAAAGACATTATACATAACAGCCGATTCGTATTTGGTACGGGTAAAACTCAGAAAGTAAAATGGAATTTTGGATAACGGTGATAGGATGGGTTGGCTCGGTGGCAGTTATTGTAGCATACGGCCTAAACAGTATGCAAAAACTTAAGTCTAATTCGCTAGCATTTCAAGTATTGAATCTTAGCGGGGCTATTCTGCTAATCATTAATAGTGTATTTAAAGAAGCTTATCCGTTTACTTTTATAAATACAGTGTGGGCAATTATTGCAATTGTAGCTATTTTTAAAATTGTTCGTAAATTATCAACTACTCAGGCATGAAAAAATTTCTGTTCTTATTTTTAATTTTTGGATGCTCTTCAAAGCCAACCTTCGAAACTGAAATAGATAACATTTTCTCTTACCTGGCCGGAGATAATCCGGGCGGAGCCGTTTTGATCTTAAAAGGCGATTCGATTGTCTTTAGTCATGCATACGGATTGGCAGATATTAATTCGAAAGAAAGAATAACCACAAAAACATTGTTTAATACGGGCTCCATATCTAAAACATTTGTAGCCTATGTTATTCTCGATCTGGCAAACGAAGGAAAACTTTCACTAAATGATAGCCTGGCAAAATACTTTCCTGATTTTAAAAATCCTGAATTAGCACGCAAGGTTCGTATCCATCATTTACTCACGCATACATCGGGGCTTCCCGATAACCGAAGGGTGCATTTAGATAGTGTATTTCTGCTTAGTGCCAAGGATGAAGAGAACTTTAACCCAATCAAACTTAACGACTCGCTGGAGTTTGAACCGGGTGCGCGATACGAATATTCAAATCCTGCTTTTAATGGATTAGCCCTCATTATTGAAAAGGTTACCGGTAATAAATGGCAGCAAGAAGTTGAAACCCGTATTTTTAAACCAGCCGGCATGGCAACCAGCACGATTACAGATGGCCCTCATCCGGCAAGCGGGGTATCGCATGCTTACTTAAAAACAGCTTCGGGTTATGTTGAAAAAGATTATGGCGAAGAGCCAACGTTTGCCGCAGCCGGCAATGGGGGTGTGTGGAGTTCGGTAGAAGAGCTGGCGAAGTACGAAGCGGCCTTACGAAAACATCAGATTTTGAGTGAAGAAATTATTACCACATCCTATACGGTAAGAACATATCCAAACTGGCAAGATAGTACCCCGCCTTTTATCGGGGCCAGCTGGTTTATAGGGCAAACCGATGATGGGTATAAAATGATTTATCACACCGGCACGCAAGGTGGCTTTTATGGTGATTTTGTAACCGTACCTGAAAAAAATATTACTTATCTTATGCTCTGTAACATTCCTACCCCACAGGAAGAAAAAAGGGCAGCTGTACTTTCCATTCTTAAAAAATATAACTGGTTAGATTAATTCTATGAAAAAATTATTCTTCGTATTCATTTTTCTTTCAGCGTTTATTGCCGAAGGTCAAACACTGGAAGCCAGGGTTAAAGAGTTTGATGCCTACATTGAAAAATCGCGCATATTATTTCAGATTCCGGGTATTTCGGTTGCTGTAGTGAAAGATGGCAAAGTATTACTTAGCAAAGGGTATGGTGTTCGCGAGCTAGGCAAGCCAGAACCTGTAAACGGGCAAACGCTTTTTGCCTGTGCTTCTACTACCAAAGCTATGACAGCCACCTGCATGGCCATGTTGGTAGATGAAGGAAAAGTGAAATGGGATGATCCTGTACTAAAATATTTACCCGATTTCCAATTGTACGATCCTTATGTAACGCGCGAATTGAAAATCCGCGACTTGTTTACTCATAACTCAGGCGTGGGCAATGCCGATTTCTTTTGGAGTACGATGCGTATTTCTTCAGATGAAATTTTGAGTCAGATGAAATTAGTAAAACCTTCATACTCGTTGCGTTCTGATTTTATCTATCAGAATATTTTTTACCAGTTTGCAGGTAAGGTAATTGAAAAGGTAAGTGGCATGCCCTGGGAAGTTTTTATTCAAAAGCGGATTTTTGATCCGCTGAAGATGACCCGAACATACCCCATGCTTAAGCTGGTGAATGATGTAAATCAATCTTCTCCGCATCATTTTGTAAACAACAAGATTACCATTATTCAGCGCACCAGTGCCGATGTAATAGGGCCTGCTGGCAGCGTTTGGTCGTGTGCCGATGATATGGGTAAGTGGGCCATGTGTATGCTGGACAGCAGCAAGTATGCGGGCGGACGGCTGGTAAAAGCAGCAACGTGGAACGAATTGTTTAAACCACAGGTAATTGTACCAGCAAATCAATTCTACCCAACTATGCAATTAACAAAACCAAATTGGACAACGTATAGTTTGGGGTGGTTTCAACAGGACTACAAAGGAAAGAAAGTAAACTTTCACACCGGAAGCCTGGCAGGAGAAACTGCCATACACGGTCAGTTGCCCGAGAGTAAATTAGGTATTTATGTTTTCGGAAACCTGGATCATGCAGAGGTAAGACACGCCCTTATGTTTAGAGCATTTGATGCTTTTGCTTTAGGCGGAGTAAAAGATTGGAGTAATGAGTTTAATACGCTTTACACAAAACGAAATGAAGCCGCGGAGCAAGAAGTAAAGAATTTTGAAAGCAAACGGATAATGAATACCAGACCATCGGTGGATATGGCAGCCTATGCGGGCACGTACACCGATCCATTATTTGGTGAATTAATTATTACGCAACAGGGAAATACTCTTGTGTGTACATTAAACAATGTAGTAAAAGCTACGCTGGAACACTGGCATTACGATACGTTCCGGGGTTCTTTTGAAAAGCTATGGTGGGGAAAAACCAACGCAACCTTTACACTGAACACACAGGGAAAAGTTAGTAAAGTCGGATTTGAAGGAATGGAGTTTAGGCGGGTTCCATAACCTAACTGCCGGGGGCATCAATAGCGGTAAGATTATCAACAAATTCTTTGTCCATCCTTATTAAGGTGGTTGGGGCAAAGTAATTCAACTTTAACGTTTTGAATTTCGGGATTACTTGTGTGATTTTCTTAGCCTTTTCGCGCTTGGCTTCGCTGGTTGCAATTTTCAGAATTTTCAAAAACAGCAATACATTCTCGCATTCATCTTTTCCAAACAAACGAATTTGCCGTTGAATACTGCTGGTAAGCTGATTAAACAATTCAAAATCCTTTAGCATACAGTATTGTAATGCCAGTATGGCCTTTACTTCCATGTGAACAAACGGATACCGTTTCAGGGCTACATCATTCAATAATCCGTTTATCAACTTAGCGGCCTCTTCATACTTACCTGCATAGTAGCAACCCAGTGCCCGGTAAACAACATGAATGGTGTGGCGGGGTACATCCTGTGGATCGGGTTCAATATCCTCAAACAAGCTTTCATTTTCGGCATAGATTTCCTTCTCCGTATTCAGACGCAGGTGCCGTTCTATTTTGGTAATAAGAAACCGTGCTGCGAAGGTGTAGAAAGGATAGTTGATGAGCAGATTGGTAGCCGCATCATTAACTTCTTCAAAACTTTTCTCTACCTGATGAAATACACCGTAATGATTGTAGTATTCTAACTTCAAAAATTCAAAAATCAGGTTGAGGTGATAGTAAAGCGGATCGAGATTGTAGGCGTCAAAAATTTTCTGAACGTGNNCTCTGGTACACATATAACCTGTGCGACTCATAAATGCGGGCCACGTTCTGCATTTCTTTCATGAGCAGCGAAAGACCCAGTTTCTCGGTTTCGTCACTCGACAAAAGGTAGCTGCCGTATTTCCTGAAATATTCTGTTAGTAAGTCCTCGGCCTTATCAACGGCCAGCATATAAGCCACGTGGCGGTTATACAATTGCGAGTATTGAAAATGATCGGGTGAATTAACATGGAGTTTTTTCAGCGATTTATAAATAATAGTAAGTTCGTTGGCAAGGTCATAATCCAACAGTTCCTTTTCCAGTTTCTTAAGCGTAGCAATGGTAATGGTGCGTTTTTTGGTAAACAACACTTCGTTCAGATTGGCCACCTTGCGCAGTATATCGGTGCGGGGGCTCTCCATCTGTTGTAACAAATGCTCTTCAATTTTCTGGTTTAAACGCGATCGCAGGGTATAGTAGGCATTTGCGTTTACCTCCAGTTCTACCATTATCTTGCTGTCAGATAGTTGGCGTTCGCGTAAAGCTTTTAACAAGTGGGCCGATTTTTCAGCATTACTTTCAATAAGCGAATCGTAGATGGATTTATAATCGGTGTCTGAAAGTTGTTTAACAATGTTCTTTAACTTGGCCATTATGTGGGGCTATTAGACCTGAAAAGATACAAATTTAAAAGGTCTTAGCAATCCAAAAACACCTTATCCCATTATTGATAAAGGTCAATTTTTATAACTAAGTGTTGTTTAGCTAACTCGCCTGTACTAACTCGCCAATTTGCATCCGGGCTGGGGTTCTCAAAGCCTGTGCATTTGTAACGGCACCTTCACAAGGCTCAACTAAAATTCATGATTTTGCCCTATATGCATCACATTTTGTGGTAAAACATAGGTCATTACCAGGGCAGGTGTACGCTAATACCGAAAGTTGCTGATTGAGAATTGGCGAAGCACAGAAAACAGTTTAAGTTTAGGGATTAACGCACACACGGGTACAGCTGGAATGGAAATAATTAAGACACTGCATTTGTTTGAGCCACTTGAACAAAGGCTGATTGAATTGCTGAAATCGTTAGAGCCTGCCGATTGGAGTAAACCAACCGTAGCAAAGTTGTGGACAGTGAAAGATGTGGCTGCGCACTTGTTGGATACAAGTGTGCGTACAATTGCAATAGCACAAAAGTATACTGGCGACAAGCCTGATGAAATTAACTCATACCAGGATTTAGTACATTACCTTAACCGCTTAAATGCCGATTGGGTGAAAGCCATGAAGCGCATGAGTCCGGTTACATTAATTGAGTTTTTGCAGCTCACCCAAAAACAGATGTTTGATTATTATCACTCACTGAACTTATACGAAACGGCTTTGTTTCCCGTGGCTTGGGCGGGCGAAAATGAGTCCAAAAACTGGTTTCATATTGCGCGTGAATACACCGAACGCTGGCACCATCAGCAACAAATTCGTGATGCGGTAAAGCAAGACGGTATTATGTCGCGTGAATTTTTCTTACCGATGATCGAAACACTTTTACGCGCTTTACCCTATACCTATAGAAATACAAGTGTGCCCGATGGTACAAGTGTGCAAGTAACAGTAACGGGTACCAACGGGGGTGTGTGGGCAATAGAATCTACTTTGGGTAAGTGGTTATTGACTTCACCAAAGGAAATTAATGCCACATCGTTGCAATTCGATGCGGATACTGCGTGGAAGTTATTTACCAAGGCCCTGACGGAGAATCAGATAACAGAAAGAGTAAAGATTGCAGGTAATCGGGATTTGGGCACACCTTTATTGAAGATGATAGCTGTAATGGGGTAGGCTTTACCAAGTTTCTTATATTAGCCAAAAGAACAATCGCTGCTTAATGCATTGCCAGATGGTGGCATATGGCAAACGTTTTCAGGAATAACGATGATACAGACAGACACAACGCATACACACACCTATGACGAGCAGGGAAGAAGAACTTGTTGTACACAAGAGGATAGAATATACAGTAAGGCTGATGAACCCGAGGCAAGTAATACTGTAAAGAAAAAGACAGGGCATTCGCACGAACATAGTTCTGGAGAGAGCAACAAATTAAGCTTGTTTCTTCCGGGCGTTATTTCATTTGTATTGCTTGCAGTGGCAATTGTGTTAGATAGTTTTATCAAGCCTGAGTGGTTTGCTGGCTGGTTAAGGGTTGCCTGGTTTACCATAGCGTATATACCCGTTGGTTTACCGGTATTGAAAGATGCAGTAAAAAGCATTGGCAAAGGCGATGTGTTTTCTGAATTTCTGTTAATGGGCATTGCTACTATAGGAGCATTTGCTATAGGGCAATATGCCGAAGGTGTAGCCGTTATGTTGTTTTATTCTGTTGGCGAAATTTTTCAAACACTGGCGGTAAGGCGGGCAAAAGCAAATATTAAGTCTTTGTTGGATCAACGTCCTGATGAAGTAACAGTATTGAGAAACAATCAGCTTCAAACCATAAAAGCAGAGCATGCTTGTATTGGCGATATTATTCAATTAAAACCAGGCGAGAAATCAGGATTAGATGGAGAATTGTTATCGGAATCGGCCTCGTTTAACACAGCTGCTTTAACCGGAGAGAGTAAGCCTGACACCAAATATAAAGGTGAATCAGTGTTAGCCGGAATGATAAGTATAAATTCGGTAGTGCAAATACGGGCCACCGCTGCATATAGAGACAGTAAGCTGAGCAGAATATTGGAATTAGTTCAAAATGCCACCTCGCAAAAGGCACCAACTGAATTATTCATCAGAAAATTCGCAAAAGTTTATACACCCATTGTTGTTTTTCTGGCACTCGGAATTTGTTTGTTACCCTACTTTTTAATTTCTGATTATGTGTTTACGGATTGGTTGTACAGAGCATTGGTATTTTTGGTTATTTCCTGTCCTTGCGCACTTGTTATCAGTATTCCGTTAGGGTATTTTGGTGGGGTTGGGGCTGCCAGCAGAAATGGAATTTTGTTTAAAGGGAGCAACTTTCTTGATGTTATTGCCAATGTGCAACATGTGGTAATGGATAAAACCGGAACCCTTACCGAAGGAGTTTTTGACGTGCAAGAAGTAATTTTGGATAATGCATTTGACCAATCCGATATTTTAAGAAAGGTAAGCGTGTTGGAAAGCTATAGCACACATCCCGTGGCAACGGCAATTCAACGCTATGTGGGTAACATCAAAGAAAATATTCAGCTAACTAACATTGAAGAAATACCGGGGTTAGGAATGATGGCCACACTAGATGATAAAAAGCTTTTAGTGGGCAATTTCAAATTGCTGGACAAGTTCAAAATCAGCTACCCCATTAACCCGGCCAGTATTGTTTTTACTACCGTTGCGATAGCCTACGATAAAACCTTTGTAGGATATATTACTATTGCAGATAAGATAAAAGAAGATGCAGAAGATGCAGTAGATCGGTTACACAAAGCCAATGTAAAAATTACCATGTTAAGTGGCGATAAGAGTACCGTAGTGGGGTATGTAGCCGGTAAACTGGGTATTGAAAATTCAATAGGAGATTTATTACCCGAGGACAAACTCAATACCGTTAAAGGGATAAAAGCGAATAATGAAACGGTGGCTTTTGTAGGAGACGGTGTAAATGATGCTCCTGTAATTGCGTTTAGTGACGTGGGCATTGCAATGGGCGGTTTAGGAAGTGATGCCACCATTGAAACAGCTGATATAGTAATTCAAGATGACAGACCCGGTAAAATAGCTACAGCCATTGCTATTGGTAAACAAACCAAAAGAATTGTCTGGCAAAATATTACTATGGCTTTTGTTGTTAAGGTGGTTGTATTGCTATTAGGGGCTGGCGGGTTAGCAACCATGTGGGAAGCTGTTTTTGCCGATGTAGGAGTTGCCTTGTTGGCAATACTAAATGCAGTACGCATACAAAGGATGACGTTTGACTAACTCCATCCTTACTTCCTTGTAGGGTAATCTGTATTAAACCGGTTTAAATTGCTCAAAGGCTTCTTTGCAGGTGTGGCAATAGTATAAGGCCCTGCAAAGCGTTGGCCCAAACGGACTTTTTAATTCTGTATTGTTTTGGTTGCAACGCGGGCAGGTGGCTGTTTCCAGGATTTCGAGATCGGTAAACAACTTGCTATCGGGTGGGGGAGCAAGACCATATTTCTTTAATGCAGCCTTTCCTTTTTCAGAAATCAAATCTGAACTCCATGGTTTTTCAAAAGTGATTTCTACCTGTGGCTGATAGCCATTTATCTTCAGGGCATTCTCCACTTCGGCTTTCATGTAGTCCATGGCGGGGCAACCCACAAACGTAGGTGTCATTTTAACTAACACGGTGTTATCCTGTACGTTCACCTCTGTAATCACACCCAAATCTACCAACGAGAGCACCGGAATCTCGGGGTCTTTAACGGTTTCGAGGATATGCAGGATTTTTTTTTCCATAGCTTATATAGTATTTAGTAAATAGTCCTTAGTTTTTTGACTATGTACTCAGAACCACGCACTCAATACTAATTCACCATTCCGCTCCCGGGTCAATTCTAAACACTTCACTCATTTCATCCAGCAAAGGTTGAAGGTGTTCACTATGTTTGCCCTCGCGGCCTCCGTACACAGGTGTTACCGTTTTCCAATCGGGCAGGCGAAGTTGCGTCTGGCTAAGAACCGATTCAATTTTTGCTATCCACTTTTCTTTCAGGGCATTTTCGCCAATAAATATTTTTTGATCAATCAGTTCTTTTTCCAAAGACGAAAGTTCAAAAATTCCCAGTGCATAGGGCAGGGCGATATCAAGTGACTTTTGCAATCGGGTAATACTTTCTTCGGTGGCCGAACCGAGTTGCTTAATCCACGTGTTGGCATGTAGCGTATGGTAGCGTAACTCACCCCTTATTTTCCTGGCCAGTTGGGACAGTGGTTCGTATGAAGAATTTGTCAGTGCTTCAAAACGCAAGGCCTCAGCTGTATCAAATAGAAAATGCCGGATTAAACTAAAATCATATTCCTGGTTGGGTAACTCTACCAAAATACAATTATGAAACTGACTGGCGTTGCGGGTAAAGGCAACTGTGTCAGGATCGCTTTCGCCAAGTGATTGCAGTAAAGTATATAACGCTAAGCTTTGCCCTATTTTATCCTGTGCCATAGAAGAAAAGGCAATATCTTCTTCCAGTATGGGGCCAAAGCCTGTCCACTCAGAATTGCGGTGACCGAGAATCAATTGGTCATCGGCCAATTTGTAAAGGAGTTCTTTAAGCGCGAGATTGTTCATGGTTGGGACTGGTTTCTTTCTAAAAACTCTTTCAACTTATCACCGCCTTTATAATCCGAGGCATCGCGAAATTTTTTATCGGGTAACGTTACCCATAACTCTTTTTCTTCTGATGTAGTAAACCGGATAGCTTCACTTGCAATGGCCCACACATTGTAAATGACTTTGCCTGAATTAAATTGTTTCTTCGCTTCACTCATGGCTTGTTGTGGGGTAGCTGCAAGAACACTTCCAACATGTACATGCTGCTTGCCGCGCTTCACCAAATGATAAATCTCAAATGTCTTCTTTGGGCCGGGTTCATCAGTTGATGAGATAAGATCGTAGGCATTGTTTGCACCTTCGGTTAATGGCGACACAAACACTTCGCGTGTATCCACTACATACAACGAAGTGCAGGTGAATCTTCG
>DEIA01000034.1:0-6306 GCA_002352225.1 Flammeovirgaceae bacterium UBA2786 | reverse complement strand
ACTCTGATTTTAAAATCTGCGAATTCGAAATTTTGAATAGTTAAGCCAACGGAGTAACGTATTCGGTCTTCGGTGTTTTTAGCGCTTCGCGCACCCATTTGCCTCTTGCCTCAGCAACTCTGCGTACTTCTAATCGTTCTTTATTGCACGGGCCATCGCCATTAATTACACGTTTAAATTCTTCCCAGTCGGGTTCGGTATATTCCCATTTACCACTTTCATTTTTCTTCAGATTTGGATCTGGAATGGTAAAGCCGAGTTCCCAGATTTTAGGTACATACATATCCAGAAACTGATTTCGCATTTCATCGTTGGTACCCATCTTCACTTTCCAGCGCATCAGCACTTCAGTATGAGCTGAGATTTTATCTGATGGCCCGAAGAAGTGCATCATAGGCGGCCACCACCGGTTAAGCGCTTCCTGAAACATTTGGCGTTGCGTTGCAGTACCGCTGGCTAAGTAAATCACACAATGATGGCCGTACTTCAGGTGAAACGATTCTTCGGCACAAATCCGATCTAACGCCCGGCAATACGGACCATAGCTTCCTTTTGCATTGGCTAGCTGGTTTACAATGGCCCCGGCATCTACCAGCCACGATATAAAACAGCAATCGGCCCATGTAAACGTGGGGTAGTTAAAGATGTTAGAATATTTCGATTTGCCATTAATCAGGTCATCAATCATTTGTTCGCGCGATTTGCCAAGTGTTTCGGCTGCGCTGTATAATAGTTGTGCGTGGCCCACTTCATCCTGTACTTTGGCCATCAGCGACATTTTGCGTTTAAAGCCCGGTGCCCGGGTAATCCAGGTACCTTCAGGTAGCGCACCAATAATTTCGCTGTGCGCATGCTGCTCAATCATGCGAATAAGTTGTTTGCGATAGAGCTGCGGCATCCAATCAGTAGGCTCAATTTTTTCTCCCCGGGCAATACGGGCTTCAAACTCAGCCAGTTTTACCGGATCTTCCAGAGCCAGACCATCGGTTTTAATGCCTTCAAACGTGTTTCCGCCACCGTACATAAGTGCTGTTTATTTAAGCCTAACAATCGTTTGCAAATATAACAGAGATTGCCCTGATAAGGTTGCCGAACCTATATAAAATGAAAAGGGGAGATGTACTATTTCTTCAAGCCATTCACCAACATATCAGCCAGTTGCTGGCCCAGGTCGGTAGGTACAATTTTGCTTGACGGATCGTACCACATGGGCATCCAGTTGAGGGAGGAGAACAACGTCATTACCGCCAGTTTTTTATCAATGGTATCTTTAAACTCTCCTTGCCGGGCGCCTTCTTCAATTATACCTTTAAAGCGGTTGATGTAGTTGATGCGCATCAATAAAAAATCGCGGAGGTAAGGTTGGCTCAAATGCCGATGTTCATTCATAAACACAGCCGAAGCGGTAAGGTCTTTAGCCATTACCTGAATGTGGCCAATAATTCCTAATTTTAGTTTTTCTACAGACGACACATTTTTCTTTTCTACTTCAGCCAGTGATTTCTGAAACTCGGCAGCCATATCAAAACAGAGGTGCTGCAGAATTTCTTCTTTTGATTTTATGTGCGAATACAAACTGGCTGCTTCAATACCCAGCTTTTGGGCAAGGTCGCGCATGGAGGATGCGGCATACCCTTTTTCCCGAAACAATTCGGCTGCGCTGCGTATTACTTGCTCTTTACGGGATAAATTGCCTGCTACTTCCATGGTGTGGTACAAATCACAGGCTAAAGTAAATAATTAAATTTGATTAAAATTCAGAACAGCCAAAAAATGAAATTCAACTCGGTTAAAGAGTATTTCTACAGACTAAACAATACCGGCTACCAGCTAATGATGGTGCCCTTGATCTTGTTTATTTATTATTATGGCAGTGCATATGCCTTTACAGCGCGCACATGGATAAGCAATGCTACACTTACTCTATATATATTGATTGGAGTTGTAACGTTTGCGCTGATAGTCCTAACGGCCGTTCATTTTTTTGTGCGAGCGAAGGCTGAAAAAATTTCGAAACAAACGGGGCTGGGGCTAAAGCTGGAATTGTTGGGCAGTGTACTGATGAAGCGCATGATTGTGCAGGGGTTAATAATTTTGATGATGCCTGTGGGTTTGGTGCTTACCCATCACCTCGGGTTTACATTCGGGTTTATTGTATTACTGGCCTGGTTCTTTCTGCATTGGCCTACACCCACACAAGTCTGTAACTTGCTGAAGTTGAAAGGAGATGAAAAAGAAATGGTGCTGAGTAAAGGAGAGGCGTTTAAATAAACTATTCACGCCTGGCGGATAAGCTGAGTTTTGCCCTGATGAAAACACTATACCACCCGTAATTTAAAATTAAGATTCAAAATTCAAAATCGGAGAACCCTAATCTTAAATTTTGAATCTTGAATTCGGAATCAGAACGTTACCCCAAAGCTAAATGCATTCAGTTGCGGACCTTTGTTTTCTACAAACAATTCGTTCATATCGTAGTTAAAGAAAAAATCTATATCGTTAAAACCAATCTGTGCCCGTAACCCATAACGTAAATTATTCAAATAAAAATTGTCGTGGTTACGGGGTTTGCGTTCGGCACCATTTTCTTCAAACATCTGTTTGCTGTAGCTGGCTATCCGGTACCCCACATAAGGGCCAACGCCTATGCGAAACGAATCGGAATTATATCCATCAAAAAAACTAGGCTTGTGCCGGTTGCCACCAAAATCCAGCATGGGCACCAGCGAAGCATTCAGGTATGTGGCGGTGAGCTTACTCTTTTTAAAGTCGGCATCGCGTGTATCGGGTTGAAAGATTACATCATTGTCATCTTTGCTTATCTGAATTTGCTCGTTCTCGAACTTAAAGTTGTACCAACTCACACCCAGTCCCCATTCCATGTAAAATTTGTTTGCTAACCGCGTGCGTTGTACCGAGTTAATTCCTACATACCACGAGCCCCAGGGTTTTACTGTGTACGGGCTGTTGTCCTGATCGGGGAAACCATTTTTGCTGATGTAGTTATTAGTACCCAGGTCGAAGTTCATAGAATGATAAGTACGCTTGCCATATTTTTTCTCACGTTTGTGGTCGTTGCTCCAATCTACTCCCCAGTCTTCATCGGGGTCGGTTTCTGTTAGAATGGTTTCATCCTTTACAGTATCTGTTTTTAGGTATTCATCGGCTGGCTTTTCATGCTTTGAGGTATCTTCATTTTCTAATTTGATAATTAAATCAGAAATCAATTTTTGAAAATCATACTGCTTCATGGTCTCCAGGTCTTTCTTATCCTGCACGGCCAGGATTAGTTTACTTCCGGCACCAACTTTAATCACTACCGTATCGGCTGGTTTGGTTTGACCCAATCCTGCAGCACTAATCCATACAGTCAAACAGGTTATTATCAATGTTTTTTTCATACTTAGTTTCTTTTTGTTTTGTCTCTTCTAAAATCAAGGGCGAACAATTCGTTTTTGGCATCGCGTAAGCTGCCCAGTTCGCTTTCTCCGTTTTTAATATCACGCGCTTTCTCAAGAATTTTTTGAAACCCGCTCTTATCATCATCGACAGTTGCATCTGCATACGCTGGCTCGGTTGTTTTAACCGGCATTGCTTCCAATGTAAATTCAATTACAATGGGTTTGCGGGTTGTAGTTTCGGGCGTTTTGTTTTCGGCTACCAGCACTTCATGTTGTACAATTGCAACTTGCGGCTCTTCAACCTGTGTGTTTATTTTTTCCGGTTCATATTCTTTTTTATTTTCCGAGGCGTTCACTTTTACTTCGGTCTTTTGTTTTTGTTCTGTTTTGCTGTCAGCTACCAGATTCTTTTTTTGTTCTTCTGGTTGCACCACTCCCGGATTTTCTTTTTGCGGAGTAAGGTTGGGTTGAAGAACCAGTTCGGGTTGTATTTTTGTATTGTTGTTCCACAAGTACCATGCACCACTTAGCAGCCCGAACAAAACAAACGCTGCAGCCAGGCGCCATACCCATGCGCTATTTTTTTTTGCTAAACCGGCTTCTATTTTTTGCCACGCATCAGCCGATGGTGCCACCTGGTGGTTAGCCAGTTTGGTTTTAAAAAAATTATCTATTCGGTTCATATCCTTTTTGTTTGTAGAGCAAATCTTGCTCTGCGTTTTGAAGACTCTTTTGTAAAGCAACCCGCGCCCGACTCAGTTGCGACTTCGATGTGTTTTCGCTGATGTTCAACTGCTCGGCTATTTCTTTGTGTGAGTAACCATCAATCGCATACAGGTTAAATACAATCCGGTACCCGGCTGGCAATGCCTCAATCATTTTCATCAGGTCTTCCGCTTCAAGGTGCGCTTCCAGGTTTTGGTAATCGGGTTCGTAATCAGCCGCTTCAATATCGGTTTCGAGATACATGTTTTTGTGCTTGCGCAGATAGCTCAGCGATTCGTTTACCACAATCTTGCGCATCCAGCCTTCAAAATTTCCCTCACCGGTGTACTGGTCAATCTTATTCAGAGTTTTAGTGAAGGCTGTTATCCAAACATCTTCTGCCTCCATTTTGTCTTTGATGTACCGGCAACAAAGAGCATAAAATTTAGAGGCATATCGATCGTACAGGCGTTTTTGTGCCTGGCGGTCGTTGCGCCTGCAACCTTCTATCAGTTCCATGTCTTTGGCCCGGTAAATCTCAAATTCCATGTAAAGCGACTAATCAATACCGAGACGTGGGTTTTGTGGCTGGGGTTGCATGGGGTGTTGAGTTTTTTAGACCCTGCCTGCCGCAGGCAAGCTCACCTCCCGCAAGGCGCGGGGCTGGCCCGGCCCCTCTCTCCGGAGGGTTCGGGTGAGTTTATGAGATTATCTCTTATATCCCGCTAAAAAGCTCAACTGTTTCCAGGTACTCCGGCACAATAACATTCCAACCTTTTTCTTTTATTTTTTCGGCCAGTACCTCTGCGCTTTCTTTTTCGCCATGTGTTATAAAAGTAAGCTTGGGGCTATCGGTAAAGTTATTGAGCCATTGTAAAAGCTCGCCCTGGTCGGCATGAGCCGATAATCCATTAATCGTTTTTATTTTACATTTTACCGGAACTTCTTCACCAAAAATTTTCACCGAAGGTTCACCATCCTGAATTCTTCTTCCACGCGACCCTTCTGCCTGGTAACCGGCAAACAATACCGTATCATTTTCATTACGGAGCCGATGGAACAAATGATGCAGCACACGGCCACCTGTTGCCATACCGCTGGCCGAGATAATAATGGCCGGACCTTTCAGATCGTTTAATGCTTTTGATTTTTCGCGGGTATCGCAAAAATGAATATGTGCCGAATCAAAAATGCTGATGAGTTGGCCATCCTGATGGGTTGTTTTTATTTTATGATTGTAGCTGTGTCGTTCATACAATTCTGTCACATCAATGGCCATGGGGCTATCTACAAAAACAGGTAACGATGGAATAAGTTTCTTTTCCATCAATTGGTAGAAGTAATAAATTAATAGTTGTGTGCGTCCTACTGCAAACGCAGGTACTATCATTACACCTCTCCGTGCAACAACTTCATTAATGATCTGTTGCAGGTCTGATGTTACGTTATCAATAGGGTTTAACCGGTTGCCGTACGTAGATTCCACCAGCAGAATATCAGCTGTTGTTAATGCTTCGGGCGGGTACATCAGTTCATCGTGGTACCGGCCCAGATCTCCTGAAAAAACGATCTTCTTTTGCTGTGCCGGAGTGGTGAGCGTAAGTTCGGTTATAGCCGAGCCGAGAATATGCCCGGCATTGAAAAATTTTACGCTAAGATTTTTCAGCACTTTAACTTCTTTTTGGTAGCGCGCACTTTGCACCAGTGGAAATACCTGTTCGGTATCTTCTTCGGTAAACAAAGGTTCGGGCTTGCTGTGTTTGGAGTATCCGTGTTTAAAGGCAAATGCAGCTTCTTCTTCCTGAAGTCTGGCGGCATCGCGTAGCATAATTTTCATCAGATCTTCGGTGGCGTGTGTACAAATTATACTTCCACGAAAACCATCTTTTACTAATCTGGGTAGATACCCGATATGATCGATGTGGGCATGTGTGAGAATAACGGTATGGATGGAGGAAGCATCAATCGGTAAACTTTCCCAGTTGCGTAACCGTAATTCCTTTTGCCCCTGAAAGAGCCCGCAGTCGATCAGAATTTTCTGCTTATCGATTTCAAGTAAATATTTAGAACCGGTTACACTTTGTGCTGCACCCAGAAATTTTAAGCGTACGTTCATGTTGATTTTGTCTTACCGAAATGTAGGTAAAATAAAACTGACAGTTGACAAAGGACAATTGACAAAATACTTGCTTGTTGATTA
>DEIA01000005.1 GCA_002352225.1 Flammeovirgaceae bacterium UBA2786 | reverse complement strand
GCCTTGTTTTTCAAAATGTTTGGTGCATCCTTATTCACACTTGCCAAAACACAGGCATTTATGAATATTGTATCCGGTCTTTCATTCCGGTGGATATTAATCAATGTGGGGGCATCCGCGCCTGTTCGGTTCTTATGTATTGTGATATTCTCGCTTACCTACATTCTGGGCTTGTACTGGCCTCAGTATAACCACACTGTTATTATCTTTCAACTTGTGGGTTTTGGATTTCTCTTTCAGTATTTCGCAAGTCCTTCAGGGAAATTAAGTTGGCTAAACCTTTGTATGTGTGCCGTTTTCTTAACGTTTTCATTTTTTACCAAACAAGATGCGGGAGCGCTGGCTATCCTTATTGCATTAGTTCTTGTAGCATACTACAGTTTTGCTGCAAAAACAATGAAACCTGCATTATGGGTGACAGGTTTCTTTATTGTTCTGTTCTTGTTAAACATACTTCCTTTTTTACAGCATGAGTTTGGGTATTGGTTTAATTACGGCCAGGCACCCCATTATGGCAGAATCTCTCTGTATGATATTATCAGAATTAATATGGAGGAGTCGCGTTGGGAAAAAATTTATACCGTACTGGTATTGGGCATTTATCTGTACCGAAAAAAGTATATCGGAACAACCCGAATGGAAGATCTCTTTACATTGTTTGTTTTGGGTGTATTGGCACAAGCCATGATTTTTCAGGTTACCAGTTACGTACCGCGCGACAATAATATATTCTTCCATGCGTTTGGTTGTGCCTATGTGCTTCTCTCTTTATTCCGATTGCCCAATATCACTTCGTGGGCAACTGTAACCATTCTGCTTGTTATGATTGGAATTTGGTGGTCTGAAAAGTATTGGAAGTATGCCGATAAAGTGGTGGCCAAGATATTAACGCCTTCCATCAATAAGGATGTTGTTTCAATTAATACATACATTCTGGAACCACCGGAATGTAATTTTTTTGCCAACGTATCGCAGTGGCAACTTTCAACGGTAGAATCTTTTAAACATGTACGGATGCCTGCCTCTACCGTAAAAGGTATTGACAAAATAATTGAAACCGTAAACACGATAAAGGCCGAAAAACCTCCTGTTGTTTTAAATATGTCGGAACTAACCCCGCTGGCAAAAGAAGCCGGGTACACCCTTGCACAAGGACCTTTGTGGTATCACTTAGGGGTGGGCTTGTTTGACCGCGAATTGACCTCTATTTTAACTAGCATAAACAGCAATCATTATGATGTTGTGATCTTTGAGAACATCCCTACCCTCAATAATTTTTATCCTTTCGAAGTTAGGGAGGCATTACTTAAACAATATTCGTTAGCCTATACTTTTGATGCTCCCCGAATAGTTTACCCGGGTACTATTGAGGTTTACCTTCCTGTAAAATAATTCTTTTTAAGAACGCGGGCGGTTCAAAAAGCCAGGTAAATCCTAGTTTCATCAGTACTTTATAGAGCATAATAGGAACGAAAACTCCACCTGCTATAATAATCCAAAGCATCGCTATGGGATGAAGCGATGGGAAAAATTTCATTACTACTACACGTATAGCCGCTGTAAACATTAGGTGCATAACATAAATATACAGCGAGTGGCTTCCAATCTTCTTAAAAAACAACAGGATGTTATTACTTTCCAATTTATAAACCACAACAAAAAGGATTAATGCGCCCAGTATGGTAATCGGCATAAAAAGGAGAAACCCGGTAAAGTCTAATTGAACCAGAAGGCGCGCATCTGAATAATACAAGTACCAAGCTATCTGTAATATTATGAACACAGGTAACCCGTATATCAGCCATTTTCCTGTAAAGAAATTGCTATCAACTGGTAAAATAAAGCGGGCAATCAAAAACCCAAATACAAGAAAGGAGTAGTAAAACAAGATATCATTTATTGAAAAATAATCAGTTTCCACAAAGAACGACAACAAGTAAAGTATGGCGGCCAGTACCAGGTTAGGAGCTACTTTAAATTTGAAAAGTTTGAAATTGATAAGTGCAAATAACAGCATTACGGCAAACAGCGTATACAAATACCAGAATTGATCAATGGCACGAGGGTAGGTTATCATATAAATAAAATAATCCCACCCCTTTTCAGAATTAGAAAACTTGCTAAAAATTATTTGTGAAATCAGGTGAATCGCTCCCCATACAAAGTAGGGATACATTAATGATTCAAATTTAAACCGTGCGAAAGTGTTAAACCCCCGTTTTAATGCGCTCGAATAAATAAAGACACCTGATACAATAAAGAAAATTGGCATGCTGGACTCCTGCACCATGTAGATGGCGTTCTGAATCTCTACCCCGGCACTTATTAAGCCTGTTAGGGCATGTCTGTAAACTACATAGATAATTACAATTCCGCGTGCATAATCGATCCAGCCCCTCCTATGAGATTTCTTTTCTACCTCACCACTCATTGCTATTTCACGTCTTCCAACTCAAGCCCTATCATTTGTTCCAACTCAAGCTTGGCATTAAAGTAGTTCGTTTGAGCCTGAACTCTGTCAATTTTAACCTTATTTAAAGCAGAGAGGCCTGCTGAATAGCGATCATATTTTTCTTCACCGGTTTTAAATCTTTGTTCAAGTAAAACAAAACTGGCTGTTGCTTCTTCCAACTCCTGCGACTTCAGGTTGAATATTTCGCGGTGCATGATGTAATTATTATACAGCGTTAATACCAGCGCACGCACTTCCAGTTTTTGAGCTTCAATATTATACTGTGCCACCTGCTCAAGCTGGCGCCCCTTCTTTACCTGGTTGGATGTTCCTGAAAAAATTCCTAATGGAATCTGAACTCCAAAATTGTACCGTGGAAAGAACTGAGCCCGGTTGTTAACATCATTGCTCTGGTCTATCGTAAACTCATTTAAGTTTCCGGTAATCCGGATAGTATTTAACCATTCCGAAGAAGCGATTTTTGTTTCGTGCTTAGCTACCTGCAGGTTATTATATAGAAGTTGATTAGACGGATGGTTTTTCCACGCTAACTGAACCAGTTTTTCTTCAAACTCTATATTCGTTACGTTCCCTGGCAGAATGATTTTATTATAATCAACCGATTGCGCAAGCATAAGGTGAGACGATAGCAACAACGAAAGAAAAATTGAGTTCCTCATATAGGGTTAGGTTTGTCCAGATTACGTATACAAATTACAACAGAATATGTTGATATTACAAGAATGTACACCGGTTTATATAGTAGAGCGTGCTGTGTAAACGCGGCCACCGTTACCGAAAAAAAAGATACAAGAAACGCCAGGTTTAAAGATTGTAACATAGGCGAATTGAGCGCAAAATGATTTCCGATACCATAAATCATCACCATACCTAAAAACACCATCAATATAGTAAGGCCAATCCACCCTTGCTCAATACCCACCTTTAGATATCCGCTATCGGTATCCCAGCCTGCCAGCCATTGTCCCGGAGCATAACGGGCTCCCGTTGCGCCAGATGTGTTTATCCCATATCCCATTGGGTGGCTTCGGATCAGGGGTTGCCAATCTATACGCTTTACATCCCGAACTTCCATAGATGCATCGGTTGAAGGTTTAAAGGCAGATCGGAATCGGTTTATGGTTGGGTTATAAAACGGGCCAAACATAATCGCTAAGAAACCAAGTACCAGAAGAAAGGCGGTGATAAAGGTGGCTTTTTTACGAATTGTAAGCAGTATAAAGAGTACTATGCCGGCAGCTAACATAGCATAGGCTGTTCGTGTTCCTGAATACAGCATGGATAAAGACATGACAAACGCCCCTCCGAACAGGATCAACTTTTTGGCAAGGGAAACAGGCGCAAATCCCATTGCAAAAGCCCCCAATGCCGAGGCCGCCATAAATACACCAAACGATGACGGATCAGATAAAAAAGAAAACTTCCTGATGTTACCGAATATTACAATTAACCGATACCGCAAAGGATCGGCCGTTAGCCATCTCATTTCAAATCCGGGAAGGCCAATAAACTCCTGATAAATACCATAGAGAGCCGCAGCTAAGGCAATCAACATCCAGATTTTAAAAAGTAGTTTAATATTTTCAGCTTTGCTGGCTAACTCCAGCGAAACAATCATAATTAACATTAATAGTAGGCCCCGTAGCGAAACCAACCATGCCGTTAATGAAACTGCATTAGGGTTAAAAGCCTGAAATATCTGAAACAAGAATGTTATGATGTACCCAATTGTAATGGGGTGAGTTAGGTATTGTTTCCAGTGTGTGTACTTCGGATTAAAAAGCAACACTATAAACGCCAATAAGAAAGCCAGGTCGCACAAAACCCCATACGGCAAGCTTACCGGAATAAGACGTTCAAAATAAAACATGATTGACGCCAGAATCAGTCCTCCATAAAAACCAACTCTGTAATCTGTAAAAATATAGGAGGCAAGTGCCAGGCCTATAAGCAAAACAATTATTATCGGGCCAATTAAAAAATTAATCTTCGCCACTGCGAAAGCTATGCCTATAGAAACTAATGCAAGCAATACAAGTAAGAGCCAACTTTCTTTCAGTCCAACACCTGTAAACTTAGCTCTCATTCTATGAACAGAATTTTAAGATATAAATACCCGTAAACTAGCACAACAAATACAATAACCCCTACTTTAATCAGGTCTTTGTCAGTAAAGCCGTTTTTCTTATTTGAATCCATTTTTAACAAAAGTAAAGAACCACCGGTAAACATTAGGGATAGCCCTAAAAACAGTTAGTGTATTAATACCAAAATAAGAATAAAGCCACCATTGTTGAAATAAGAATCGTACTAAATAAGTGAGTAAGGTACCGTATGCAGCGCCTGTAATACCCCAGTTTTTTATAAATACCAGTGTAATAATAGACCCAATAATTGCCGTGCCTAAAACAACATAAAAATTAATTTTTGGTTTTCGTGTTGCATCCAGCAAAATTCCGAATTGCCTGCCAAAGGGAATAAACAACGTATAGAAGGCAGTAATTTTTAGCAAGTACCCAGACTCAATATAATTCTTCCCGGCAATTATGTAAACAATTTGATCTGAGAATAAGAACATGATTATAGAAAGAGGAATCATAAATGCCAGCAACAAACTTACCGACCTTTCATACAATTGGGTGCTCTGCGTTTGTTCATTAGAACGATAAAATTGGGCCATTTTAGGAAAAACCAGATTGGCTATCGTTAACGTAGGAATTTCGACAAGGTTTGAAACCCGGATAGCTGGATTATAGGAGGCCACTGCCTCGGTAGATAGCATTTTACCAAGCATCCAACTATCCATATTACGGATTGACAATGAAGCAACATTGGTTCCCAACGAATATCTTCCAAACGAAATCAGAGAGCTTAATTCAGAAATTGTAACGCGCACAATTTGATGCTTGTACTTCCATCCATAATAAACCATAGCCGCTAACCCTAAAACACTTCCTATCAATACCCCATACGTTAAACCGGGAAGCGTAATAGCAAAATCAAAACTTACCGATCCGATAATAAAAAGTGTAAGCACAACTGATCTTACCAGATGCCCGATAAATATTCCTTTGAAGTCGAGTACACTTTGCTGCAAATATTCATAGTGAGAAAAGGGTACAAATATTAAATTGGTAATTCCATAAATCTTCAATAACAAAGCTAATGGATGTGCATCCCAAAATACTTCCAGGTAGGCCGCACCTGTAAACAAAAGAATAGAGATTAGCAATGAGTATCCACCGTTTAGGATAAGCGCTGCCGTGCCTACTTTGTTTCGTTCTTCTCCGGCCTCGGTAGGCATAAGGGCAATCAGAGGTTGTTTAACGAAGCCTTCGCGAAGAGTTTCTAATACTGCAACCAGTCCGGTAAATAAAACCCATACACCAAATTCATTCTTGGTTAATACCCGTGATAGGATAAAAAAATTTACAAAGCCCAGACCTACAACAGAAAACTTATCCAGGGTAGTGTACAAACCCGGCTTTATCCATTTATTTATATTAAATTGACTCATTAATACTTTTTATGAAAAAGGTGGTTCGGATAAGTTTACTGGTTCTGGGTGTTCTTGCCATTTCGGGTGTTGTATTCTATTATTATTTTTTGCCGGGTTATGCAGCTTCAATAATTCTACGCGAGGATATACCAGGATACATTCCTAATCAATACAGCGCAAAAATTGAAGAAATAAAGAAACCCGTTGCTATGTATAGCAAAGATGTATTCAAAATAGCGGACTCGTTAGATCTGAGTCTTGAGTTTATTCTTAAAGTCATTGATGATACCGATTCAAAAGAAATTATGGATGTCTATTATTTATTGGAACACAAAAACATTACCAACAGCGAAGAAGTGTACAATACAATTGTTGATAATGTTACGTTTACAGGTTTTGATCCTGACCATTTTAAAGGCGCGTTTATAAAATTTGCTACCCCTGGCCGAATTAACAGGTTACTGCGATATGCAGAAGGGCATGAATTTGCAACCTCCATAGGCCCCGATGTCTCTAAAAAAATCGCAAAACAACTTGCCATAAAACACTATGCCGAGCGTGAAAAGGAAATAAAGAGTCTGATAAATTCAAATTAATTAAGGTTAAATCTTCAGGTTTTTCAACTCTACTTTATTAAGAATAGCCCCCGCCAGTTTATTGCCCAGCGACCTTAAGTAATTAATTGACTCTCTATCTAATTGTCCTATTGATGTATCGGCCGAAAAAACAGGAATAACTTTTTGAACATACTTTTCTAACTCCTTGGTGTCTGAGTAGTCATTTAATGCAGCCCCCTCCAGAAAAATATAATCATATTCGGTTGACAGTATATCAATAAGCTGAGAAAAGTTCTTTCCAGACAGAATCTCATCCGGAGACTCAAACCCGCCATTATTACCAATAATAAAAATGTTTCTGAAACGCGTAGGGGTAACCAGATTATAAATACTTTCTTCCGTGCTTTCCTCATCGTCTGAGGGTTTTCTGGAATACTCTTTTCCGGTAAGAAGTTTCACTTCATAGTCTTTCTTTCTTTCAAGATACTTAACGTCTTGCTTTTTGGTGCTTAGCCATCTTGTTAAACCATTATTCTTAAAATTTGTATCTACTATAAGAACACGTTTATTCACTAAACTCATTACGTGGGCCAGTGTAAACGTAATAAAAGTTTTTCCTTCCCCCTTTTTGCAACTTGTTATAAGAAAAATTCTGGAGTTTGTAGATTCTATTTGATACCGTAGCTTCCTTATAAATTCTTTAAATACTTCAAGTTCAGGGTTGTTGGTTTTAGTATCAAATAAAGTCAGAAAATTTAACGCCTGTGTGTCTACTTTAATCAATTGCTCAGCTAAATCAATCTTAACGGTACGTTTAAAATGTTCAGGAGTTTTTAAGGTTGTATCAATTGCCTCTAAGCCAACAAATACAAAAACACAAAAAAAGAAGGATGCAAAAACAGATCCGGCAATTATTAATATCTTTTTATTACTTACCGGGTTTGCTGATGCGGTTGCTTTATACAACTGGCGGATTGTTCCAGTGGAAGCTAACAATTTGTTATTAGCCTCATTATATCGGTTTACCGCATCCAGATACTCTTTAGTGGCTACATCAACCTCGCCCTGCAAACTGGCTACAACACTTTCTTTTGACGCATATCCTGAAATGCTGCCTCGTAAATTCCTGAGTTTTGTGGTTATGGAATTTAGCTTCGATTGCTCTATGGCTATTTCTATTTTAATGTCATTTACTTTATTTGTCAATTCAGCCTTTGTTAAACCAGAAGGTTGTGTTCCCCCTGAAGAAAGGCTCGCCATTTCATTCTTCAATTGACTACGAAGCAAGTTTAATGAATCTAGTAGTACATGGTTACTGGAACCTGTGGTAATGTACCTTTCATTTAGTCTGTTAATTCTTTCACGTAGGTTAAGGATACGGACATTCGAAGAGTTAGATGGGGTGCTTGAACCACCCTCTCCGTTCAAAGAAGCCAACTCGTTGTTAAATCTATCCAATGATAAATTAAGGCCATATATCTTGCTCTCTACATTATCTTGTTCTAAATCCAGCTCAGATATTTGAAGTAGCTTAGAACTTCCTTCTTCATTAATATTTACAAAACTATTGGTGGCCTTAAAGGTTTTTAAGGTTTCCGTTCTTTCATCCATTTCCTTTTTCTTTTGCTCAACCAATTGCTTAAAAAAGGAAACTGAAATACCTGAACCTTCTTCTCGCTGGCCCTTGTAATACCTCAAAAATTCTTCACAGAAAGCATTTGCCGCGTACGCAGATAGCGATGGGTTTTCAGAAGTAAACTCAACCTGAATGAAATCGGTATTCGGAACTCTGTAAATTTTTAGGCCCTCCTTTATAAATTGGTAATTATAACCATACCAGTCTAAAGCATCTAAAAGCAATCTGGAGTTTTCGTCATCCAGAGTAAGTAACTCTAATTTTTCAAGTTTCCGCCTAAACTCTTCCCGGGCAAGCTTAATTTCTTGTGTGCTTAATTCAACTTCTTTGTTGTTACCCGGACTTCTGAATGACACGCCTGCCGAGTCGAACTCGTGAAGGATAAGTCTATAAGAAGTTAGGTTAGAACAAATGCCGGAGTTCATTGAAGTTAGGAGGTTATTAAAGCTCAAATCTGTGTCACGGATAGTGGGCCTTTCATCAGATACCCGAATACTTTCGTTTGTGGTTAATCCTGTGGCCAATTGCGTTGCCGATCGGTATTGATTTACCAGGGTGAGCGTAAAAAAATAAGCGCTTGCCCCCGATATTATCGGAATTAGTACAAGCCACAATTTTTTGCGCCAGAGAACTTTCAGAAGGTAAATAATATCCATAGAATGTGCGAATTTTAAATAAAAAGGGTGGCGCGCAATTTAAAAGGTCAAAAATAGCTAATTATTTCCTTTTATTTGATTGTCAATTAGTTCCAAAAACTCCTTGCCCCGTTCAACCCAAGAGTTCTTTTTTGCCACAGCCATCCTTTCCTGTATACGCTCCTGGCTATCCTCAGTAAGCGCTTTGTCAATATTATTTAAAAATTCTTCGTGCGAATTACTTATGTAAACCAAGGGGCTAAACCCATTTATATCGGGCGAAAATGAGGTTGAAACCACTGGCTTACCACCTGCCAGGTACTCGTTAATTTTTAATGGATAAATGCTTCTTGTAAGGTCGTTTACCTTAAACGGGAGAATGGTACAATCCATAAAAGCCAGGTAATCCGGCAATTCTTTAATATTCTTTGGCCCTACAAAAGTAATGTTCTGCAAACGCGTGAAATCTATGGTGTGTTGGTGCTTATCATTTCTTGGGCCCACCATAAGTAATGTGGCATGTGCATACTTTTGGGCTACCTTCAGAAGCAAGTCATAGTCTACGCGCAAACATATATTACCCATATAACCAATTATTGGTCTTTTAAGAGTTGCCAAATCCTGTTTTTCACTTTCGTTTCTAACCATTGCCTTATTGAATAAATCTACATCTGCGGCATTGGGAAAAAACCAGAACGGGTACTGTGGGGCAGTCAGTTTATCGACCAGATCGGTAGAGGTGGCTAGTCTGATCTCTGCATTCCGGGCTGCAATTTGTTCCAGGCGGGGGCCATGTTTTTTTACATACTCTGATTCGCGGATATTGTCACGGGATTGATAAATATTAACCAGCGGTTTAACATCAGGCGGTAATTCGTAGCCATAAAATGGATTATACGAATTAAATAGTATAAAACGCTTCAGATTTTTCTCACGGATAAGTCTTCTAAGGGTCTTATAAAATATCCAATTATTAATTTTTGAGAAGACCTGATACAGGTAACCTTCGGGTAACCAATTTATTGGAATATTCACTAATGGAGTTACGGCAATCCAATTCTTATTTTCGGGCTCAATCGCACGATAAATTTCTTTGCCAAAAAGCAACGCTTTTACCCTTCTCCGAATGGAGGGGGTATTCCAACCCCTAATAACATCTTTCCATGAAAATGGGTTATCGATAAAAAAGACTAACTGCGTTTTGGAAAGTTCACGCGCCAGTGAAATAGAGGCCGATGAATAATCCTGATCCCACCTGGAACCTGTGATAATTACAATAGCATCAAATTGCTTCATTCAATTCAATTAAGTACGCTCTAACATCGGCACAAAAATAAATCAAGAATCCTTCAACGGCACCCTGGTAATGCACTATATTTCCAGATCGAAACGTGCCATTAGGGCTCCTTGCAGGTTACTATGAAGATTTTAGGTATTTCAGCATTTTATCATGATTCAGCTGCCGCCATACTTGACGATGGCGTTATTGTGGCCGCTGCCCAGGAAGAACGATTTACCAGAAAAAAACACGACCCTGGCTTTCCTGCTAATGCTGTAAAGTTTTGCTTACAGTATGCGGGCACCAAAATCAGCGACCTGGATGCAATCGTTTTTTACGATAAGCCATTACTAAAATTTGAACGGTTACTGGAAACCTATTATGCGTTTGCCCCCCAAGGGCTTTCCTCTTTTCTTACCGCTATTCCGGTTTGGCTAAAAGAAAAAATGTTCTTGAAAAGGCTCCTTCATGAGGAACTTTCAAAAATTGAGAGTTACGATAGTAAAAAATTAAAACTTCTATTTCCGGAACATCATTTATCGCATGCCGGTAGTGCCTTTTATTCATCTTCTTTTAATGATGCCGCCATTTTAACGATTGATGGAGTTGGCGAATGGGCCACAGCTTCTATTTGTCAGGGAACCGGTAAAGATATACGAATACTTAAGGAATTAAGATTTCCTCATTCAATTGGATTATTATACTCTGCCTTTACTTACTTTCTTGGCTTTAAGGTAAACTCGGGTGAGTATAAATTGATGGGGCTTGCGCCTTATGGTGTAGCCGGAAGTGATGAGGTTAAGAAGTATGTTGAAATTATTAAATCACAAATTATTGATATTAAACCCGATGGTTCTATTTGGTTAAATCAGGAGTATTTTCAATACGCTACAGGATTGAAAATGATTAAAGAATCTCTTTGGGAAAAAGTTTTTGGCTTTAAATGCCGAAAACCGGAAGACGAATTAGAACAACATCATTGTAACCTTGGGCTTGCCATCCAGGAAATAACCGAAGAGGTAGTTATAAAGATGGCAAGTGAAGCGAAACGCCTAACCAACAGTGAAAATCTATGCTTAGCCGGAGGAGTAGCCCTAAACTGTGTGGCAAATGGTAAGCTATTAAATACGAAAATTTTTAAAAACCTTTTCATTCAACCTGCTGCTGGCGATGCCGGAGGCGCTTTAGGCGCAGCACAGGTGGCATATCACATCTATTTTGGTAAAGAACGTGTTGCCTGTTCTGGTTTAGATGCAATGATGGGGTCTTATCTGGGGCCCGAGTATACGGACCTGGATGTGACTCTTATGAGCAGAAAGTATAATGCCAAAGCAACTCACTATAGTAATTTTAGTGAGCTTAGTAAGGTTACTGCAAAAAAAATATCAGAAGGAAACGTAGTTGGCTGGATGCAGGGGCGAATGGAATTTGGACCCCGGGCATTGGGTGGTCGGTCCATCCTGGGAGATCCCCGAAACCCGGAAATGCAAAAAAAACTTAATGTTAAAATCAAATATCGGGAATCATTCCGGCCATTTGCCCCCTCTGTTCTTGCCGAAGATTGCTCAACTTACTTTGAGCACGCTGAAAATTCTCCTTATATGCTACTTGTTCAGCCTGTTAAAAAGGAAATTAGAAAATCTCTTCCTCAACATTACGACAGTCTATCGCTTAAAGAAAAACTTTACCACCTTCGATCAGATTTACCGTCCATTACACACATCGATTTTTCAGCCAGAATCCAAACTGTTCATGCGAGTACAAACCCCAGGTATTATGAACTAATACAGGAGTTCAAGAAACTTACAGGTTATGGAGTTGTTGTTAATACCAGCTTTAACGTACGCGGTGAACCGATTATCTGTACACCTGAAGATGCTTACCGATGTTTTATGCGAACAGAAATGGACACCCTTGTACTAGGTAATTATATTTTTGAAAAAACAGAACAGCCCGAATGGCAGGAAAAAGATAACTGGAAAGAGGAATTCACTTTAGATTAAACACTGGAAAATATCAGAATATGGATTTTATAAAAGACCTCTTCAAATTTATGAAGGAAAGAAAAAAATGGTGGCTAACCCCTATCATTCTGTTGCTACTCTTTATAGGCATTCTGATTGTAATTGGTGGCGGCTCAGCTATAGCCCCCTTTATTTATACCCTATTTTAAACAGGCCAATTGTATGCAAAAAAAAGATGCCTCTAAAACTATACTTGTAATTGTAACAGGGCTAGTAATAACAGGGCTGATATTAGACATCCGATCTCTCCAAATTGCTTCTGCCTGTATTGGTGTGGTCTGCATTTTTTTTCCAAAAATTGCTTTAGGAATTGAATGGGCATGGTTCAAGCTCGCATTGGGCTTAGGCTGGGTAAATTCTAAGATACTTCTTTCAATTGTATATTTCATATTTCTATTTCCATTAGCGTGGATCTCGCGGCTTTTTACCAAAGATGCTTTACAGTTAAATCGTAAATCGAGTTCCACTATATATACAGATCGAAATCACACATATGGGAAAACCGATCTCGAAAATATCTGGTAATGACTATTAAAGATTTTCTGGAATTGATTAGAGTACGGCAATGGGTAAAAAACCTATTTCTTGTAATTCCTACTTTTTTTGCCGGTACTATTTTAAGTATCGATATCATCAAAACTTTAACCTTAGGAATCCTGTCCTTTAGCTTTGTTGCATCTGGAATCTATATACTAAATGATTTTAAGGATAGAGAAGCCGATAGAATTCACCCTAAAAAAAAATCTCGACCGCTTGCATCGGGTGCAATAAGCCCTACTTCAGGCCTAACAATTTCCGGAATTCTAACCAGCATTGGACTTGGCATTGCTGCCTTGCTGAACGAAAATTTTCTTTGGTTCATTTTACTCTACCTGATAATCAATATTGCCTATACAAGTGGATTAAAAAATATTTCCATTCTTGATCTATTACTTGTTTCGATAGGTTTTATTATACGGATTTACGCAGGGGGCGTATTAACCAATGTAACCATCTCGCATTGGCTCGCAATCATGGTTTTTTTATTAGCTTTATTTCTGGTTGTTGCCAAAAGAAAGGATGACCTGATCGTTCAGGAGTCTATTGGCGGACAAGTAAGAAAGGCCTCAGCCTATTATAACACCGAATTTGTAAACTCCGTTATTACCCTGCTCTCGGCAACCATTCTGGTAGCCTATATGATGTATACCTTATCGGAAGAAGTAACTCAGCGTTTGGGAAGTGAATACCTTTTTACAACAACCATTTTTGTGGTTGCCGGTATTCTGAGATACCTACAAATAATATTTGTTGAAAAAAGAAGTGGTTCGCCTACAGAAATTTTCTTAACCGACAAGTTTATTGTTCTCACTATTCTCGGGTGGATTATCAGCTTCTATTTTCTTATTTACTATTAACCCATGAAGGAAATTGCCTTCTTCGACTTTGATGGAACTATAACCAAAAGCGACAGTCTGTTCGTATTTATTGAACACGCGTTTGGCAAACCAAAATTATGGTTAGGTGTTCTGGCACTGGCACCCTGGTTAATTTTACATAAGGCAAACCTGCTTAGTAGTAAAAAAACCAAAGAACGTGTGTTAAGATTCTTTTTTGAGGGAATGAGCAACACCCAATTCACCGAAATATGTAACTCCTTTCCAGTCGTTATTGATGCTATTGTAAGGCCCCAGGCGCTTCAAAAAATTAAAGATTATCAACAGAAAGAAATTTTAGTGGTTATAGTCTCTGCATCAATTGAAAACTGGATTATTCCCTGGGCTAAAAAAAATCAAATTGATGTTGTTGCAACCCGACTGGAGCTAATTAATGAAAAAATAACAGGTCGAATTCAGGGAGAAAATTGTAATGGAAATGAAAAGGTATTGCGAATTAAGGCGAGCTACGATTTAAACTACTACCAACCCATTGCAACTTACGGTGACACGAAAGGTGATTTACCTATGCTCGCTCTTGCTCCTGAAAAACATATGAAGCCCTTTCGCTGATTATCTAAAGTAACGCAATTCTATTCTGTTCAGGTCAGCAGGCAGTTCGCTTTCAATAACTGTTACCTGAATCCTGAAGTTATCTATTCCGCTCAGCATTAGCTCAGCCATTAAATTTCTAAATCTGTCATTGTTCAACTTTCCTTGTCCCTCATGGCCAAAGGCGGTAAGTTGAATTTTTATCTCCGTTTTGGTTATTAGTTTATTGGCAATAAAGTAAAGTAATTCACGCTGGTTTTCATCAAGTACTGAAATGTTGGTACTAAATGATAATGAATTTGAAACCGATCCACCAATCAACTCTGCAATTTCTTTAGCGGATAAATACTTTCTGTCTATAAAAATCTCTGTAATCTCTCTTTTGATAGTCGATGTATAAACATCAGATGAATTAGCATTTCTGTTACTTATGAAGAATACATCTTTCTCTTTAAGTGTAAAATAGGCATCGAAAGCACTTGAATTTATGGTCTCCCCCAAATTCCTCGGCACACCCCATGTCTCCCACGAATCAAACAGTCTTTCGCAATAAAAAATATCGCCATCCCCATACCCACCATGTCCATTACTCGAAAAATACAGGCGCTTTTTGTCTTCACTCAAAAACGGTGAAATCTCAAATCCGTTTGTGTTAATAGTGGGGCCCAGGTTGCGTGGTTCGGTCCAGTTGCCAGACGAATCTTTTAAGCTTATATATAAATCTTCTTCGCCCAGTGTATCCTTGCCCTTCATCGAAATCAGGATTACCTCAAATTGAGGGTGTACATAGAATCCCACAAAATCATCGCGGTTAATGCCCGGCACCGGAATAAACTCGGGTTGCTGCCACTGGCCGCTTAAAAATTTCGAAAAGGCAATTCCACTTTTGTTGGTATAAGCATTCAATAAGTAAACTACTGTTTGATCGGCACTCACTCCAATTACAGCGTTAGAGCGTTTGGTATTCCAGGTATTATCCATTCGGGACGCAGGCATCCATTGCCCCTGCTCGTCTTTACGACTTACCCAAATATCTGTACCTGCAAACTTACCTCCCAGGTTACCGGCATGATAGGCACGTATAAAATAAAGAGTATTCCCATCAGGCGAAAGCACAGGAGCCAGTTCTTCATCGTTTGTATTGATTGAACTACTTAAGGGAACCGGAGGCGTAAAGATCAACTCCTGACCAAACGCTACTCCGCCCCAACCTAATACGATACTTAATATAACATTACGCATTACCAAAACCGGGGTTTTAATTTATACTT
>DEIA01000067.1 GCA_002352225.1 Flammeovirgaceae bacterium UBA2786 | reverse complement strand
GTTAAGCACCACGAACGGAGTAGTGGGAGCTACGTATAGCTGGACCGTAGTACAGAGCAATGTAAGCGGAGCCACATCGGGTTTTGGAACATCAATCAATCAGACCTTAACAGCCACCACCAGTACATCGGGTACAGCTACTTATACGATTACCCCAGCTGCGAGTGGTTGCAATGGCACACCGATAATAGTGGTAGTAACCGTTAACCCGGCTTCAATCACCACAAGTAGTCCGTTGAGTGTTACCCGATGCAGTGCACAAGGTGTATTGAATTTTACTCCGTCATTTAATGTAGCAGGAACAACTTATACCTGGACAAGTTTTATCTCGGGTTCAATAACTCCGGCATCGGTTACCGCAAGCGGAACCTCAACCATAACGGATAATCCGGTTAACATTGGAAGTCTGCCGGGTACCGTAACCTATACGTTTATTCCAACTGCACCTGGTGGGTGTATAGGAGCTGCGTTTGATTATGTTGTAACGGTTAATCCGGAGCCGGTAGGAGTGAACGATATAAAAACGGTTTGCAGCGATGAGACTATCAATTACAATTTGCTACTCAATCTGGCCTCGCTGGGAAATAATGTAGGAAGTACCTTTAGCTGGGTAGCAACCGATAATGTTAATCCATTGGTAACCGGAGAAAGTACTCTTGCTGTGAACGGCCCGATCATTACAGATATAATAACCAACCTGAGTAACAGTGATCAATTAGTAGTTTATACCGTTACGCCAACCGGAACAAACGGCTGCGCAGGGGCAGCATTCCAAATTACGATCACAATTAGGCCAGAACCCGTTGGCGTATCAGCAACGGCACCAGACATTTGTAGCGGATCGAGTGTTGGGTACGATTTACAAAATAACGTGAACACAGTTGGTAATTCATTGGCCACTAATTTTACGTGGACAGCAGTGGCGCATCCTAATGTTACCGGTGAAACTACTTCTTTGAAATCAGGATCAGTAATTGATGATGTGTTGGTGAATAACTCAGGCGTTAATCAAACTGTTACCTATACGGTAACTCCAACCTCACAAGTGGGTGGATGTATTGGAAACTCGTTTACAATTCTGGTAAATGTAAATCCGAAGGCAATCTTCACAGCTGGGCCCGACCTGGCCGTTTGTGTTGATCAGAATGATATTGAAATACAAGGGTCGGTAACATTTTCACCTTCAACCTATTCATGGTCAGGCGGTACCGGTACCTTCGATGATAATACCTTAGAGAAGCCGCGTTATATTTTAAGCGTAGCTGATAAAGCCGTAGTTGTTCCAACTGTACGGGTGTTAACGCTTACCACGGCCGCATCCGGTGTGTGCCCTGCCGAAGTGGAGACCATGAACCTTACACTTAATCCGTTACCGAATGCTTCGTTTATTGGACTTCCTGCTTCAACCCCTGAAAATGGACCTGATCTCAAACTAAATGCATTTCAGGCGGGTGGATTATTTACAATTGTTCCAGGCTCTGGTTTAACAGCAACTACCATTGATGGAGGTACAGGTTTCGATCAGACATTCCTTACTCCGGCTAATGCGACAATTTATGATGGAACTCCTGCGACAGTTAATGTGATTTCTTATTCTTTTACAGATGCGAATGGGTGCGCAAATTCTACTTCTCAAAGCCTAAGAGTGAATCCACTTACTACAGTAGATTTTATCGTTCAAGGTTCTATGCCTGATAGCGATGGGGATTTTAGAATATGTGCCGACACAGGAAATTTACTACTTACACCAGTTGACGGTGGAAGCCCGGGTATACCACCTACACTTTTCGAAAGCCTAACACCAGGGCTGACAGTTATGTTTGATGGAACAAATTATTATGTACAAACGAATGGTGTTGTTTCAGATATATACACCATAAGATTTACCTATACCAATGCGTTGGGCGTAACTTCATTTAAAGAGAGGAATGTAAAAGTACAAGCAAGTCCGGTGGTATCTTTTACCTCAACCGGTAGCTGTATTGATAGCCCAACAACATTTACAAATACATCAACTATTAATGTATCTAATATCAATACACCGTTCGCACCAACGGTTGGGTTAGTAGAATGGAACTTTGGTGATTTTAGTGGTGTAGCCGGTTCTCCTGCAGGAACAATACCTCCTGGAACAAATGGGGGTAAAACAACCGGGATATATGATAATCCAAGTCATATGTATGCAACAGCCAGTTCTTATTCGGTGTCGCTAAGGGTAACAACTACCCAGGGTTGTTCGAGCACGTATACAAGTCCTACTTCAATAGTGGTAGGAACCATTCCGGTAGTTGATTTCGATTACTTCGCGATTTGCAATAACGATAGTACAAGATTTAAAGCACTTATTTCAAATCTGGGCTCTAGTACCATTGCACAGTATAACTGGAATTTCGATGATGGAGATGTACTTACAGGTTTAGGAACAATTGCTCCTCCTGCACACAGTGGCCGTACCATTGGTACCTATTCGGATCCAATCCATAAGTATGTAAGCACGGGTGGTTATGATCCAATCCTCACCGTTACTACTAACCTGGGTTGTACAAGTTTACCAAAGACAAGGCCCGTTACCATTGTTCCCTATGTAACCGTAGTGGCGGCATCGGGTACTCCACCAGAAAATTTTGATACGCCTGCAGGGTGGTTTATAGAAAATCTGATTGACCCGGATGATAACACCTTTGTGAGTTGGAAACATGGAGCCCCAACTGGGTTGGAGATAACGGCTGCAAACAGTGCAGGTAATGTTTGGTGGACAGGGAACAACAGCAATACCTATTTCCCTAATGAGAAATCAGTAGTAAATAGTCCTTGCTTTGATATTGATGCTCTTACCCGTCCTATGATTGCACTGGATTACTTCTCTGATCTGGAAGCTAACCTGGATGGTGTGGTACTTCAATACTCCATAGATGGTGGTGCTACGTGGGAGTTGGTGGGACCTGCGGTAACAGAACCGCGCGACCAGGGAATAAACTGGTTTAATGGTGCAGCTATTCCTTCCAACCCCGGTAACCAAATACTAGGGCAGTATGGCTGGACGAATAAACAAACGGAATGGAAGAATGCGCGCTTCCATCTGGATATGATTCCAAAAGCCGGGGCTGAAAGGAAACAAGTTCGGTTCCGGTTGGCATTAGCGAGCAATGGTACAAATGCGCCTGGTATTGATTTTGATGGTTTTGCGTTCGATAATGTGTACGTAGGCGAAAAGCAACGCAATGTGTTGGTAGAGCATTTTACTACTTCAACACTCAACATAAGCTTAGATGCAGATGCAGATTTGAATGATTTATATCAGGATCAATTAACATTCAGAGGCTTCTCTGATTTTGATCAGATTCAATATCACGTAAACTTTAATGGAGTAGATCCGCTTAACCGTGATAACCCGGAAGACCCAGCCGCCAGAGCATTGCGTTATCGCGTATCACAACCGCCCTATACGATTATGGATGGTAAATTAGAGCCGGGTAAGTTCACTGGAAAGTGGTTAGAAATCAATAAGATTGAAATTGATCGCAGGGCGTTGGTGGATCCTGTGTTTGATGTACTGGTAGAAGATTTGCCGACAGCAGAAAATACGAAGATGAGCGTGCGTTTAACGCTAACGGCAAGGCAAGCCTATACGCGCCCGGTGTTAATTAACGTAGCATTGCTGGAACAAGACGTAAGTGGCAATAAAAATGTGTTGCGTAAGAATTTGTTTACGCCTGCAGGTCTGGTAATTGAACTTCCGTTTACCACAGGTCAGATACTAAGCCGCGAAGCGCTGGATGTAGTGCTGGATGTGCCAATTGTAAATCCGAATGGGTTGATGTTGGTGGGTTATGTTCAGGATTTGCAGACCAATGAAATTCTTCAGTCACATGTTATACGCACCGGAGTAGCGCCTAAACAAACCGACCCGGTTACTGCGGTGGATGATACACCGGCATTAGCTACCCTTAAATCTATTCAGGTATTTCCAAATCCGGCCAGTCTGGAGTTTAACTTTGGTCTACCGGCCGAAGTAGCACCTGGCACATCTTGGAGAATTTTAGATCAGCGCGGAATCACAGTACTAAGCGGAGACTTTGAAGGCGCTGTTAATGGCATCAAGCCGGTTGATATTTCAGGTTTGGCCAATGCAGTGTATTATGTGGTGATGACATCGCCACAAGGCGCAACGGTGCATAAGAAATTGGTGGTGGTAAACCGGAATTAATTTACTTGCGAAGAAACTCAACAGCCTGAAGCAAGGATGCGGAAACTTCCTGAATAAGGGTAGTGGCTTGACTTGAGCCCGGGTTAGTTTTTGCTTCCTGTTCTAATATCAGAATCTTATCCTTAAGAGAGTTAATTCCCATTAGTGTTATGGTGGGTTTTATCTTGTGCACTACTTTAGCTACCTGTTCCCAGTTTCCTTCAGTTGCGTTTTGATTTATTTCTGCAATACTACCTGGCATGGATTCCAGAAACGTTGTGATAATTTCGTTAATGAACTCCTGATTGTTGTTAGACATTTTTTTGAGGTAACTTAAATCCACAAGCGAATCACCTTGCGTTTCCTTAATTCCGGTTTCTCGCTTTACAATAACTTTTCGCCCCAAATGTTTGTTGAGTGAACTGAATAAATCCTGTTGAGTAAAGGGCTTGATAATACAATCGTTCATACCGGCATCCAGGCATTTTTGGTAGTCCTGCTGTGTGGCGTTAGCTGTAAGGGCGATAATCAATACATCTTTTTTAGCCGGATCACCCTGTCGTATGGCTTTAGTGGTTTCCAATCCATCCATTACGGGCATCTGTACATCCATAAGAATGGCATCGAATGAATGATTTCGGATTTTTTCAAGTGCTACTACACCATTTTCGGCAGTTTCAAAATGACAGCCCCACATTTTCAGAATGCTGCTGGCATAAAGCCGGTTTATATCATTGTCTTCCACTAATAGGATGGAGTAATATTTAAATGACTCTTTACTTTTAGGTTGATGAACGCCTGCTTTTACGGGTCTGGCTTTTTTACCCGTTTTGTAGGGTAGATAGAATGTAAAGGTTGAGCCTGCATTTTCTTTACTGGATACTGAAATAGACCCACCTTGAAGTTCTACCAACTGTTTAACGATAGTAAGCCCCAAACCCGTACCTCCATATTTACGGGTAACACTGGCATCGGCCTGGCTAAAGCTTTCAAAAATGGTCTGAAGTTTATCTTGCGGAATGCCGATGCCGGTATCGGTAATATCAAATTGCAACTTATACGAATCCTCTTTTAGCTTTTGAGCCGTTACATTGATTTTAATGGATCCTGCATGCGTAAATTTTACGGCATTGCTAATAAGGTTAATCAGAATTTGATTTAGCCGAACAGGGTCTCCGATAAAAACACGGTTGGCTTGCTTATCTAAATTATGGATTAAGGTAATTCGTTTCTCTTTAGCCTGCATGCTAAAGGTGTCAACCAGCGAATTCAAAAGGTCATTTAAATTAAAACCAATTTTTTCCAATTGTAACTTCCCGGATTCAATAGAGGCAAGATCCAGAATATCGTTGATGATAACCTTTAGGTTATCGGCTGCGCTTTTAATGGCATTCAGGTAAGTTTTTTGTTCTTCGTGTGTTGGATTTTGGCTTAACAAAGCAGCCATGCCGGCAATACCATTTATCGGTGTACGGATTTCATGACTAATGTTGGCCAGAAATTGTTCTTTTGCTTTTTGGGCACGTAGCAACTCTTCTGCATCTTTCTTACGTTGAGTAATGTCGCGACAATCCAGAATTAACCCTTTAATTCCTTCTTTCTTATTCAGGTTTATGGAGTTAAACTCCAGGTATTTGTAGCTTTTGTCTTTGCATTTAAACTGAAACTCTATCCCTTTGTTGTAAGTTTTACGGGTACTAACCAAAAATTGGTTTTTTATGTAGGTAAGCAAATGAACGGGAACATAGTCGAAAAAATTTTTTCCAACCAGACTGTTGTTGCTATACCCCAGCGTTTGGCGCACGGAATTATTTTGGTAGAGAATATTGCCTTTGTAGTCTACAATAAATATGATGTCAGAGCCATCCTCAACGGTTGATTTATAAAACCGACCTTTACGTACGTAGGCTTGAAGTGTTAATTTCATTTTAATGGGGGGTATTTCAAATGCCAAGGTCTTCCATTTCTTTGAGGTAACGATAGATGGATGATTTACCAATGTCTAATTTACGAGCTACCTCCAGTACGTTATTATTATATTTATTCAGGTAGTTTCTGATTATCCGGTAGGTGTACTCTTGTAAGGTCATTTCTTTTAGGATCACCGAATCATCGTGCAGGGGAGTGGTAAAGGTTATATCTTTCTCCTGAATTTCATTTTCAGTAGCCATAACAGCGGCCAATTCAATTACCGATTTTAATTCACGCACATTTCCCGGAAACGGGTATTGCAGTAACTTATCCTGAGCTTGTACGGAGAGTTTTATTTTCTTTAAATCGTTTTCTTGCGCAAACTGATCAAGAAAATACCGGGCTAAAAGCAAAATATCCTGCCCACGCTCGCGCAAAGCAGGCAAGTGAATAGGCAAGCCCAATAACCGGTAATATAAATCTTCGCGGAAACGCCCGGCCCGCACTTCTTCTAACAGATTGCGATGGGTGGCCACAATTACACGTACATCTAATTTAATAACCTGGTTACCACCTATTCGGGTGAGTTCCTTTTCTTGCAACACCCTTAGCAATTTAGATTGTAACCCTAGGTCCATCTCACCGATTTCATCCAAAAAGATTGTGCCACCTTCGGCTTCTTCAAATTTTCCAATTCTGCGACTGGCAGCACCGGTAAACGCACCTTTTTCATGTCCGAATAGTTCACTTTCAATCAGCTCTTTCGGAATGGCGGCTACATTTACGGCTACCAGCGATTTATTCTTTCGTTTCGAATTGTAGTGAATAGCTTTTGCAATAAGTTCTTTTCCGGTTCCGGTTTCGCCTGTAATGGAAACGGTGATTTGTGTTTTTACGGCCTTCTCAATCAGGTCAAAAATCTTTTTGATGGCCGGGCTTGTACCCAATATACTTTTCTCAAAGTCGTACTTAATGGTAATCTCATGCTTTAACCGATCAATCTCCTTAATTAATGAGGTTTTGTTTCGTGCGTTTTTAATGGAGTTTAGAATTCGGTCTTTTGCGTCTTCATCTTTTGAAATGTAGTCGAATGCACCAGCCTTCAGGAGTTCAACTGCTGTACCAATTTTTTCCTGTGCCGAAACGATGATTACACTTATGTTCGGATCGAATTCGCGAATAGATTTTAATACCTTTTCTCCCTCCATGTCGGGCAGGGAATAATCAAGCGTAATAACAGAAGGTTTTTTGTGGAGGTGTGCCAGGCAATCCTTTCCTGAAGTAAAAAATTCAGGTTCAAAGTCAGGATTCAGGCTTAATACATACATCAGAAATTTGGTGTAGGCCGGGTCATCCTCTACTACAAATATGCGAACCGGATCATTTTCGTACATGCGTAACGCTTTATCTTTTACTTGGTGCCGAAATACTGTTACTTTAGGCTAAAATATTTGAAATTTACTGCAATTCCACCACGATAGAAAACCATGATTCGGGAATTTGAAAAACTAACTTCGGCTGAGATTGAACTATTACATAAGGCACCTGTTTTAGTCTCTATTTTAATTGCCGGTGCCGATGGTAAAATCGATAACAAAGAAATTAATCGTGCTATTTCGCTTACCGAAGCAAAACAAAAACGTACTCGCTCCAGTCTGCTGGCTTTTTACACTGAAGTGGGTACCGACTTTGAAGATAAGATCAGAATTGTAATTCAATCACTGCCCCCTAAGGCAGATAAACGAACTGCAGCCATATCGGAAATGCTCATACAGTTAGAGAGCATCTTTAAAAAATTAAATAGCCAATTTGCTAAAGAGTTTTATAATAGCTTACGCGAAATCGCAACAGAAATAGCAGAATCATCGGGTGGGGTATTGGGCATGAAAACGATTGGTAATGAAGAGGCGCTGCTGGTAAACCTGCCAATGATTAAAGACCCGGCTACTTTCTAAAATGGCAACTGGCTCAAAGTACTTCAATAGTTCGGTTGTACCCTTTCGTTTGGTTTTTTTCATGTGGTTGGTATTCTCCTTCCAGTTCTATTATCATATCGACTTAGGTTTTTTAGGAATTAAACCTCGCACGTTAACAGGCCTCATCGGTGTTTTTACTGCACCCTTAATTCATGGAGGCTACATGCACCTGCTGTCTAACACTTTTCCATTGTTGTTTCTGGGTTCTGTGTTGTACTTTTTTTATGATCGAATAGGAGGGATTGTTTTCTTCAGGTGCTACTTTATTACGAATGTGCTCGTATGGCTTTTTAGTCCGCGCGAAGCGTACCATATAGGGGCAAGCGGTCTTGTTTATGGACTGGCCGCTTTCCTGATTTTTTATGGGTTTATCAGGCAGGAGTTTATGTCAATACTGATCAGTATTGTAATCTTAGTAATTTATGGGGGGTTATTTTACGGAGTGTTTCCGGGCGATCCTTTCATTTCGTGGGAATCGCATTTAGCGGGGGCATTGGTAGGAATTTATACAGCATTTAATTTAGCGCAAAAAAGAAAGTATGGATAGCGGTGCAAAGAAAATTCTGGATAACCTTAAATCGCGCAAGTACGAGCCTGTATATGTGCTTCAAGGTGAAGAGACATATTATATTGATCTGATTTCCAATTATATAGAGAGTAATGTATTAACAGATGCTGAAAGGGGTTTTAATCAGGTTATTGTGTATGGAAAGGATGTAACAGTTAGTGCCATACTAACACATGCCAGGCGTTTCCCTATGATGGCCGAACGGCAGGTGGTGATAGTAAAAGAAGCTCAGGATATTGTGGATTTACAGAAGGAAGAAGGGGCTAAAATGTTACTTGATTATTTGAAAAGGCCGGTACCATCAACCCTGCTGGTATTATGCCACATGCATAAGTCATTTGACAAGCGTAAAGAGTTAGGTAAAAAAATTGAACAATTAACTGAATCGGCAACCTTTAAAAAGCCAAAAGACAATGAGTTAGGCAATTTTATTCAGGAGTATGTAGCGGGTCGGGAATTCACAATGGACGATCGGGCAAAGCAGGTTTTAGCCGAATACGTAGGCAATGATTTAAACCGGTTAGCTAACGAGATTGATAAGGTAATAATTAACACACCACGCGGTCAATCCATTACAGCAGATTTGGTAATGGCTCATGTGGGTATCAGTAAGGAATACAACATTTTCGAATTACATAAAGCGTTGATTCGAAAAGATCATCTTCAGGCAAATAAGATAGTAAACTACTTTGAAGCAAATACAAAAAGGAATCCTGTAATTCCGATGGTTGCTTTCCTGTATTCGTTTTTCAGTAAAGCTCTCATTGCGTCATCATCGCCCGATCGGAGTGACTCGGGGATAGCTACATTGCTTAAAATCAATCGATATTTTGCAACTGATTACAGTGTTGCTTTAAGATATTACTCGGGTAAGCAAATCGTAACCACCCTCTCGCTGCTTAAACAAACCGACCTAAAACTTAAAGGGGTAGATTCGGGCGATGCCAGCGAGGGACAAATACTGCGCGAGTTAGTACTGCGCATGATGTTGTAACCATCTCATTTAAGTTAGGTGGTGCCGGAAGGTTGAGACCACACCAAACTGGAATAGTTCTTGATGCAATCATCATTTCAATCTCTAATGATGAATGTTTCGATTAGAATTTGTAGTTTTGAGTCCATGCATTCATGTCTTAATTTTTTGCATGANNCAGCAAGCCGAACGACTTTTTAACTCAGGTATTGATTTGGTTAACCATAACCAGTATGGTGCTGCGCGCGAAGTTTTTGGCGAATACCTTACGGTTGCCGCTGCAACCGATGCAAGGCGGGCCGATGCTGAATACTATAAAGCATTTTGTTCCCTTAACCTGTTTCACTCCGATGCAGAAAAGCAGATCGAAGCGTTTATTACTCAAAACCCCGCCCATCCGCGTGCCGGAACGGCTAACTACGACCTCGCTAATTTTTATTATGGCGAAAAAAATTACAAAAAGGCCGCTACATTTTACAATAAGATAGAGTTTGGAGCTTTAGCACAAGACCAGCAACGTACCGCACACTTTAGGTGGGGGTATAGTTTGTTTAACCAACGTTCGCTTAAAGAAGCACTGGATCAATTTAACTATAATAAGTCGCTGGGAGGGGAGTACGGCCCGGCATCGAGTTACTATGCCGGGTTTATTGAATACAGCCAGGGTGATTACACCAATGCATTAATCGATTTAAAACGTGCCGGACAAAACGATGCCTACAGCAAGGTAGTGCCTTACCTGATTGCTAATGTATATTATCGCCAGAAAAATTACGATGAATTGATTAGTTATGCGAAAGAGATTTCATCGCGCGAGGACCTTACCAATAAAGAAGAAATAGCATTACTTTCGGCCGAGGCGTATTTTAAAAAGACGGATTATAAAAATGCATATACCGGTTACCAGCAATACCTGCAGGGAAGAGAAGCCAAAGCCGATAAAGGTGTTTTGTTAAGAGCCGGATACACAGCCTACACGTTGGACGAAAACGAATCGGCAATTAAATATTTGAAAACCTCATTTGCCGATTCAGATTCAATCGGATTTTATTCTGCCTACTATCTCGGTTCGCTATACCTGAAGCAGAACCAGAAACCCATGGCACAAACAGCATTTGATATTGCACGAAAATTCAAACCCGATCCGCGATTGGTAGAAGAAAGTACCTATCAATTTGCAAAAGTATCGTACGACATGGGCCAACCCGATAAAGCCATTGCCGAGTTTGAGAAAATGCTGGTGACTTACCCAAACAGTACCCACGCTGAAGAAATTAAAGAATTACTTGGACAGGCCTATGTAAATGCATCTAACTACAATAAAGCTATTGAATACATAGAAGCCATGAAGACCCGCAGCCCGGCAGTGGATCGGGCATTTCAGAAGGCAACCCTGTTAAAAGGGATGGAGTACTTTAATAAAGACGATTATTTCAATGCTGTTCAGACTTTCGAAAAATCATTACGCTTTCCGGTAGAACAAGATTATGTAGCCGAAGCAAGTTTCTGGAGTGGCGAGGCATACTCCATTGGTAAACGGTATGAACAGGCAGCCGAACAATATCAGCGCATTATAGCGTTGCCGGGTTATTCTAACAATGAATTGCTGGCAAAAACCCGCTATGGATTAGGCTACACGTACTTTAATTTAAAACAGTACGATCGGGCGTTGTTCAATTTTAAAGAGTTTGTAAACAAAGCACCGCGCAATCAACCTAACCTGGCCGATGGCACCCTTCGGTTGGCCGATTGTTACTATGTGTCCAAGTCGTATGCGGATGCGTTGGTGAATTACCGCAAGGCTGCACAAATGAGATCGGCTGATGAAGACTATGCACACCTGCAGGCAGGTGTAGTATTAGCTACCATGAGCAAATACGATGAAGCTGCTGTAGAACTGGAAACGGTAATCCGCAACTTTAGTCGATCCAGTTTTTTGGATAAGGCCATGTACGAACGGGCTGAAATAGAGTTTGAACAAGGCAACTATGCGAATGCAGTGGCTGGTTATACTTCACTTATTCAAACCAAGCCCACCTCGCAATATGTGCCTTATGCTTACACACGCAGAGCAGCATCCAACTTCAACCTTAAAGAATATAGTAAAACTGCAAACGATTATATTGCTGTGCTTGAGAATTTCCCAAGTCATCCGGCAAGTAAAGATGTTTTAATTCCTTTACAGGAAGCATTGAACCTGAGCAATCGCCCGGGTGAGTTTGATAAATACCTGGCAGGTTATGCAAAAGCACACCCCGATTCGAAGAGCATAGAACCCGTTCAGTATGAAGCTGCAAAGAATCTTTACTTCAATCAGAATTATCAACAGGCTATTACCTCGTTGGGAAATTACCTTACCTCTTATCCGCAAAGCGCTAATGCAACAGAAGCTAGATACTACCAGGCTGAATCGTATTACCGGTTAAAAGAATGGAATAAGGCTTTATCCATTTATCAGGATGTGGCTAGAGATAAAAACTTTTTGTTTGCCGGTAAGGTAGTAGGCCGCCTGGCCGAATTAGAATTTAAACAAGCCAATTATGCAAAGGCAGTTGCCAATTTTCAGGAATTGGTTAAGGTGGCCGCCAATAAAAAAGAACAATATGCGGCCTGGTCGGGCCTGATGGAATCGCACTACCTACTGGCCCAATACGACTCGGCAGAAAAATATGCACGCATTATTTTAGAGAAGGGAAATATTAATGCCGGAGCGCAAAACAAAGCCTCACTCTATTTAGGTAAAGCTGCTATGGCACGTGGCGATTATGAACTTGCTCAGGACGAATTTTTGAGTACCCTCAACTCAGCTCAGGATGAACATGGAGCTGAAGCAAAATACTTGCTGGGCGAAATACAATACCTCACGAAACAACACAAACCTTGTTACGAAACACTGGTAAGTCTTAACACTGATTTTGCCGCTTACCCCGAATGGGTAGGGCGATCTTTTTTATTGCTGGCCGATAATTACCTGGCCATGGGCGATGTCTTTCAGGCAAAAGGCACGTTGCGTTCGCTCGAAGCTTTTCCGCTTGAACACATTAAAGGAATGGCCCGTGAAAAACTGAAGAAAATTGAAGCAGAGGAACTGAACAAGAAGAGTGAGGCAAAACCAGATTCATTAGACAATTAATTTATGCGTATCACAACTCTATATATCACATTCTGTTTGGTAATTACCCTGGCTATGCCCGTAGTGGCACAACCTCCTGAAAAGTGGGGTGAAGGTGAAATTGAGAAAGTAGAAATCCAGATTACCAAAGAGAAACAGATTACGTTACCACAAGCCAGTCGTAACTATGAAAAGATTCCGCCACGCCCGGCCGAACCCATTAAGCCCGAGATAAAATATGATTTCAAAAATCTGAGTTTTGCCACACCCGATTACAATCCGGCATTAAGACCCTTACGCCTGCAGACTGAACCTATCGCTAAAATCTATGGCAACTATGTAAGTGCTGCGCTTGGCAACTACGCATCGGCTTTTGTAGATGCCTATGCTACCACCAAGCGCGATAAAGATAAATTCTATGGATTTAAAGTTTCACATCTGGGTTTTGGTCGTGGTCCGGTAGATGAAAACAACTCGGCCGGTTCTAATTCGCAAGTAAGAATTTTTGGTAAAGCATTTGGCCGACAGGCCACAACAGGCGGCTACCTGGACTTTGAGCGGATAGGCACCTACTTTTATGGCTATACGCCCGGCACTGATATCGATCGGAAGTTAATTAAACAGACATATACTATAGTTGGGTTAGGAGGCGAGGTAGAAAATACAACCAGCGGAGAATTTAATTACAAGTTTAAAGGAGCATTCAGTTACCTGGATGATCACTACCAGGCAAAAGAAAGTGAAATGAATGTTGGGTTCTCAGGAGATTACAAAGTATCTGAAACAAGCAAGATAGTGTTTGGTACAGACTATTTTCTGATTACACGAAAAGATGTAGCTATTGAAGCTAAACCCCGTCATTTGTTCAAAGTGAAAGGCGCATACCAGTTTTATCTGTTAGATGATCTTTTGTTCAGTGCCGGTGCCACAGTTGCCTATGAGAATGATACCCTTGGAAAAGCTAAGGATGTACACCTGTACCCTGATTTCAGAGCTAGCTATCCGATCAGTTCGTCAATCGAATTGTATGCGGCCTTTACGGGCGATATGGACAAAGTATCGTTACACACGCTGGCTCGCGAAAATGCATGGATCAATGCCAATGCAGGTACATACCATACCAGCCGCACAGCTGAGTTTACAGGAGGTGTGCGAGGCAAGCTGGGTAGTAAAATTTCGTATGGTGGCGGCTTATCTATTGCCAATCTTAAAAACTGGTACTTTTATAGAAATGATGATGCAGACCGCGCTAAATTTAATGTGGAGTATGATGCGGGCAACACCAAGCGAACTAATCTTTTTGGCGAACTGAGTTTTACACATGCCGAGGTTGCCCGGGTTTCGCTAAGGGGCGATTACTTTGGCTACAGTCCGGGTAATTCGCGCGAAGCCTGGCACCGGCCTAAATATAGATTAGGCATAACTACAGCATTTAATATTTACTCAAAGTTGCTGCTCAATGTAGATGCACTTGGTCAGGGTGGGGCCAAAGCGTTTGATGTGGATACCGATGTTACCACTACACTGCCGGCTGCTTTTGATTTAAATGCTAAGTTGAGTTATTTATTCTCGAAGCAATTTTCTGTTTTTGTAAAGGGCAATAATCTGCTTTCGAACGACTATCCGATATACCTAAACTATCCGGTAAGAGGGTTGAACGTGATGGGGGGTCTTACCTGGGTATTTTAATAATAGCTTATTTTAATGAAATTGCGTTAATTTTGTGATAACACCCAGATAAAACCAAAACCAAATGGCAAAGCGTAAAGACAAAAACGAATCGGCTAACGACCAGAATAATGAGAACAACTCAGAAGATAACTTTGGTTTGCCCGATATCGAGTATAAACCTTTGGAAACAGAAACAACCGGTGAACCTCAGGCAGAAATGATTGAGGAGCCCAAAGAGACTGTGCGCGAAGCATATACATACACACCACAGGAAGAACCTAAGTCCAATGCCCCCATTATAATAGCGGTGGTAATTGGATTGGTTTTAATTGTAGGTGCATTTCTGATCTATCAGTACGTGTACAAGCCAAAAGCTGAAAAAGAGAAACGGGAGCTAGCGGAGAAGAAACGCCTGGAGGACCAGCAGCGTAAAGACGAAGAAGCTGCCCGCCTGGCCCGCGAAAATGAAGAAGCAGAAAGAAAAAGACTGGAAGCAGAAGCTGCGACTGCAAAACCTGCCGTAGGTACATTTGAAACCTTAACCAGCCGCACCGGGCGTTACTATGTAGTGGTTGCCAGCGCAGTAGATGGTGACCTTATTTTAGACTATGCGAAAAAGTTAAGCGCCAAGGGTACTAACTCTAAAATTATTCCACCATTTGGAAAGTGGAAATTTTACCGCCTTACTATTAATGGTGATTTTGATTCATATGCTACAGCACAAACCAGTGCCGATTCTTCCAAGCCCGAGTTTGGCGAAGGAGCGTGGGTAATTAAGTATTAAAGTTCAAAGTGTAAGTCGTCTTGACGGCTGTCTGCTAAGCAATCAAGCCGTCTGACGACTATGAAGAACGCAATTTTTTAATCGTAAAGGAGTTAATATTTTTTAAACGTATGATGTTAGCACAAATTGTAACCGGATCGGAAACAGCCACCACAGCTGCCGAGCAGTCTATTTCCATGTGGAGTTTGGTAATGGCCGGTGGCCCTTTAATGATTCCATTAGCTATTTGTTCGGTAATTGCCATTTACATTTTTGTAGAAAGAGTACTTACCGTTAATAAAGCCAATGTAAATTCCGATGTGTTTATGGGGCGCATAAAGGAGCTTGTACAGAAGGGAGATATTAATGGAGCAAAAATGGTATGTGCCCAGCACGATACTCCCATTGCGCGCATGATTGAGAAGGGTGTTTCGCGGATTGGAAGCCCGCTAAAAACCATTGAGGCTTCAATCGAAAACGTAGGTAAAATTGAAGTATTCAGGTTAGAAAAAAACCTTTCGGTAATGGCCACTATTGCTGGTGCCGCACCCATGATAGGATTCTTAGGAACAGTAATAGGTATGGTACGCGCCTTTATTGCTATTGCACAAGAGGAAGGTTCGGTTAGTCCTAAACTTTTGGCCGATGGGATCTATACGGCTATGGTAACAACCGTGGCTGGATTAGTTGTAGGTATTATTGCCTACCTCGGCTATAACTACCTGGTTACACGGGTATCCAAAGTAATTCACAAAATGGAGTATTCTTCCATTGAATTTATCGACTTGTTGCAGGAACCCCGCTAAGTATGAATCTGCAATCGCGAAATAAAGTTGATCCTTCGTTCAGTATGGCATCCATGACTGACCTGATCTTTTTGTTGCTGATCTTTTTCATGCTTACTTCTTCGTTTGTAACGCCTTCTGGCTTGCCGGTTAACCTGCCTACCAGTATTCAAAGTACAATAGAGGTGCAAAAAGTATCGGTTACAGTAACCAAAGACCTGCAGATATTCGTTAATGATAAGAGGGTAACCAAGTCAACACTTGAGGGTGAGTTGAAAAGCAAACTGGGTGGTCCAAAAGGTGTTGTAGTACTGCACATAGATGAAAGCGTACCCACTCGCGAAATGGTATTTGTGGCAGGAGTGGCCACTAAACTAGAGGCTAAAGTTTCGATTGCCACCAAACCGGGTAATTAAACCTAAGGTAATGAGCACACAACAAGAACAAAAAAATCAACGCATTGCCCTGGTAATCTCTATCGGGTTTCATGCGATATTATTAGTTGCTTTTTTGTTGTTGATGGCCTGGCGTGCACCTAATCCGCCCTTGCCCGAATATGGTATTGAATTAAACTTTGGCTTAGATCAGCAAGGCGGTGGAGACGTTCAGCCCGAGAAAACACCGGGTACAGAAGAAAGCACGCCCGATCCACAGGAAGAACAAGTGCAGGAAACCCCACAAGAAGAAAACCCTTCAGAAGCTGAACCTGAAAAAACTGAAGAACCGATTGTTTCCAAAATTGAAAGCCCTGTGGTGGTAAAGGAAGAGAAGAAAGAACCCGTCAAAGAACCTGTTAAAGAAAACAAGACCGAAACAAAACCTAAGGTTACACCCAAAGAAGAAGTTAAAAAGGTAGAGCCAAAGGAAACTTTAAAGACCGAGTATAAACCTACTGAAAACAAACCTACTGACAAGAAAGGCGAAGGTGGTACAAGCCACGGAGATGATGCCGGAAAGGTAGGTGATAAAGGCAAGCCAGAAGGAGATTTGAATAAGAGCACCATTTATGACGGCCAAAAAGGTGGCGGTGGAGGTGGTGATGGCTTTGGATTATCTATGTCTGGCTGGACCTGGGCCGACAATCCTAAAATCCCTGAATTGCCCGACAATCAGGACGGCCGTATTGAGTTTGAAATTGAGTGCGATGAAGATGGTGAGATTGTGGGTATTACTACTCTGCATCGGGGTTTGAGTGCCCGTGCAGAACAACTTCTGAAAGACGAAATTCGCAGAAACTCCCTCATGAAAACCTCGGCAGGTCAGGCACCGGCACGCTCCAAAGGTCGTGTGGTTTTCATTCTTAAAACCAAATAATTTAGCCTCTAGGCTGAAATTCAATGCTTTTACTGGTTAAAATCTGCGGAGGCGCATTCCATTTGACGCCTGCTTTTACCGTTTGACTTTAATAATGTCAGCTTAACATTAAAGATATATTGTTACAATAATCAATTGTCAATATTGTATTGATAATGAGATGATTATTTTAAATGTCTAAACTCATACTTAAGTACTCCACCGATTTGCAAATTGGCCTTGCAGCATTACTCTACTTTGGGGCTGCATGGTTGGGGCATGCGTTAGCGTTTACAGGTACTACTGCTTTATCGGTTTGGCCACCCTCGGGTATGGCTTTCGCTTTGCTGGTGTTAATGAGCCGCAAGGTTTGGCCAGGCATAGCAATGGGTGCCCTGGCTGCTAACCTGCTTGCCTTTTGGAATCATCAGGGATTAAGTCAGCCTGCGCTTATTGCGGTCTCAGTTATTATTGCTCTTGGCCAAACGGGCGAAGCCCTTACTGGCAGAGTACTGCTTACGCGATGGATTAAGGATAGTTATCCATTCAATCGCACCCGCGATACATTTCGGTTTTTATTTGTTACCGCTTTTATGTGTGTGATCGGTTCGGGAGCCAGTCTTAGTTTACTGGCGGTTGGTGTTGTAAACTCAATTTCCTTTTCTGATTATTTTGTTCATGCATGGACAAGCAGCGTAGTGGGTATTCTTTTGTTTACACCCCTTATACTGGCAATTGCCCGCATGCGTGGTATTACCTGGCCAATTCAGACTAACAAATTAGTTGAAGGCGGAATTTGCGCAGTCAGTTTATTGGGTTTAGCGGTGCTGGTACGGTACGGATATTTTAACAACACGCTTATCAACTCATTACCCTACTTGCTTATTCCTTTCATGCTGTGGCTTGCGTTCCGGTTTGATCTGGTGGCAGCTATGACGGTAGCCCTTACTGCCTCGCTTATAGCAATCTATTTCACAGTACATCAGGTAGGGCCGTTTGTGCAACCCCAGCCTTTAGAATCGATGGTTTTTGTTCAGGTGTTTATTGCTGTTATTAGTATGTCTACTATAGTGCTGTCGGCTACGGTGGCAGAGCGAACGCTGATTCAGGAAGAGCTCAGAAAATTTAACACGAACCTGGAAGCCATGGTGCAACAACGTACGCAGGCTCTGAATGAAGAAATTAACACCAGAAAGGTTGCCGAAACCAAACTTTTGCAAACCAATCAGGAGTTAAGTAAGCGCAATACAGAATTGGATAACTTTGTGTATAGCGTGTCGCACGATTTACGGGCACCTATTGCTTCGGTGTTGGGTCTTATTAACCTGGCGCGTAAAGACAAAGACCCGGCCATGAAGAATGAATATCTGGAACGAATCAATCACAGTGCTATGCAGCAAGATGATTTTATTCGTGAAATTCTGGATCAATCGCGCAATGCCAGACTTGATGTAAAGAAAGAAGAAGTGTTTTTTGAAACGTTAATCGAAGAAACGTTCAATCAACTGAAGTTTGCCACTACCACGGCTGCCTCATTAGAAAAAATTGTGCAGGTTAGTCAAACGCAGGCGTTTCACAGCGATCGTTGGCGATTGAAGGTAGTGCTCAATAATATAATATCAAACGCTATACGTTACCGGAATGGTCGCGAACCGGTTATCCGTGTAAACGTAGCGATAGAAGCACACAAAGCATTAATTGAAGTAGAAGATAATGGCCGGGGCATAGGAGGCGAACACCTGGCCCGGGTGTACGACATGTTCTATCGAGCTACTGATGATGGTGCCGGCTCGGGTTTGGGCTTGTATATTGTTAAAGAAACACTGGATAAACTTCGCGGGCAAATTAAAATTGAATCGGAAATAGGAAAAGGCACCCTGGTGCGCCTTGAAATTCCGGAAGTTGCCTAACAATCTTTAGGGATTAATTTTTTTATTAATCATTCACTTCATTCCATAAGCAGGTGATTTCAATTTTGGGTAGTTTTGTAGTACTACTAAATCTACCCGTATGCATTTGTTAACTCGTCTTTCTTTGTTTTTTGGGGCAGTGCTTGTATTGGCTTCCTGCAAAAATACTCCTCCCACTAACCTTGCTTCAGAGAGCCTAATTCCTAAACCTGTTTCGGTTACTGCGACAGGCGATGCTTTTGAACTTACTTCTGAAACGATACTAGTTGGAGATGCAGCGTTTGCCGTACTGGCCGATTCAATAGCCAGGGCCACAGGATTTGATCTGAAATTTACAGAAGAAGCTTCACCAAAGTCGGGTATATTTTTAACACTCGATTCAGTTGATCAGGACCTGGGCCAGGAAGGGTATACTCTGGTAATAGAAGAAGATAAGATTACAATTAAGGCCAATGCGCCAGCGGGTGTATTTTATGGTGCACAAACCTTGTTGCAACTAATCTCTAAACCAGGTGAACAAAATAAGATATTGATTCCAACGGGTACCATTCGGGATTATCCTAAGTACGAGTGGCGGGGTTCTATGCTCGATGTTTCGCGCCATTTTATTAGTGTAGCCGATGTTAAACGATATATCGATCTAATCAGCCATTATAAAATGAATGTACTGCACCTACATCTTACCGATGATCAGGGCTGGCGTATTGAAATAAAGTCGTGGCCTAACCTTGCTGTACATGGTGGTGTAACACAAGTAGGTGGAGGAAAGGGAGGTTATTATACCCAGGAGGATTACAAAGGAATTGTGGCGCATGCTGCATCGCGTTTTGTAACCATTGTGCCTGAGATTGATATGCCCAGCCATATTAACGCAGCCCTGGCGGCATATGGTTCTTTGAATAACCCCGATACTAAATTTCCAAAAGAAGGAAATTATATGGGGCCTGCAGAAACCCGTGGTATTGTAGATGGAAACAGTAAACCCACCGACCTTTACACAGGAATGGAAGTAGGATGGAGCACACTTAGTTTATCAAAGCCGGCTACATTGCAATTTGTGAACGATGTAATTCGTGAATTGGCAGAGATAACACCCGGGCCCTATTTACACATTGGTGGAGACGAAGCTCATGTAACCAAAAAAGAAGAGTACATCAAATTTATTAACCACTTTACTGAAATTGTAAAAGCCAATAATAAAACTATGATAGGTTGGGAAGAAATTGCTCAGGCCGACATTGATGGTAACGTTATTGCACAACATTGGGCATCGGAAAAGCATGCAGCCGAAGCTGCTGCGAAAGGTGCCAAAATTATTATGTCGCCATCTAAGAAAGTCTATTTAGATATGCAGTACGATTCTACTACCCGAATAGGATTACATTGGGTGGGCTATATTGAAGTTGATGATTCGTACAACTGGGATCCAACAACACGTGTGGAAGGAATTACCCGCGAAAATGTTTTAGGGGTAGAGGCTCCGCTTTGGGCTGAAACCGTGGTGAACATGACCGATATTGAATACATGGCTTTTCCCCGATTAATTGGTGTAGCCGAAATAGGCTGGTCGCCTGCCGAAGGTCGCAATTGGGAAGAATACAAAATTCGATTGGGTAAACACGGGCGACACATGGAAGGACTTGCAATTGACTTTTATCGTTCGCCAAAAGTTAATTGGAGTAACTAAGCTGATTATAGAAAAGCCCTGCTATTATTCTGATCTACTGAACACATTATTAGATTTTCCGCAAGAATTTCTGCAATGCTTCCAATTCGCTATACGAATCTGTAACTTTCCAACCTGAAATGAAGCGTTTTAGTATAGTATTCTTAATTATTGCTATTGCAGCCGCATGTTCTGTAACAGTTAAAGAAACCTTTGATAAACAAATAGACTTTAACCGCTATAAGACTTACTGTTGGATGGCCGGTTGCGAGTTTAATTTCACCGGTCCATCTTATCTGAATGATAGTATTGCAAAAGAAAACATTCGTAAAGCCATTGAAGCCGAACTGGCAAGCAAGGGACTTGTTCTGAATGCAGATAACCCCGATTTGTTAATTGGATTTACCATCACAGTTAAAGATGAACAAGCCATTGTGTACCACAGGGCCGAAGACTCACCCTTCTATATTAAACCATTTGATACTGATAAGGAAGTAATCAACTACCTGAAGGGCTCGTTAATTATTGGTATGGCCGATGCAAAGGAAAGTCGCATGGTTTGGCAATCGCATGTTTCGGCATACATGGAATTAGAACCCGATATGTCTGAGGAGAATATTCGCAAAGGCATTAAACAGGCATTAAAAAATTACCCACCCTCAAAAGAATAAAACTAATGCTCTCTATTGGTTCTGACGCACCTCGTACTCAGGTTTTTGAAACGATTTCTAACTATTTAAAAGAATCAGGATTTACCGTAGCCTCTCACGATTTTAACCGGCCCTGGGGTGGCTTTTTTGTTTTAGAAGAAAGCAATGCGCCTGCTTTTGCAGCCAAATATTTTCCCGAGATTGATTTTAATACCATAAAAATTGCCGGTAAACTGAGCCCCAAAATTTTAGTTGTAAATACCAATAAACGATTAAGCTGGCAGTATCATTTCAGAAGGGCAGAAATATGGAAATTAATTGGCGGCACAGCCGGAGTTGTAATTAGTGAAACGGATGAACAAGGTCCCGTTAAACAATTAACCATGGGTGAGATTGTTCGCCTACCAAAAGGACAACGCCACCGGCTTGTTGGGTTGGATGGATGGGGGATAGTAGCAGAAATCTGGCAACATACCGATGCAAGCAATCCATCCGATGAAAATGATATAGTACGCTTGCAGGACGATTTTGGCAGATAACCGGTAACTGCAATGCACCTTTAGTCTGGTCTTTCTAAAACTAATAACCATGAAAAACCTGCTACGCATTGAAGAGGCCTTTATGTTTGGCCTTGCTATTTACCTTAATTCATTTCTTCCGTTTGCCGGATGGGTTTTCTGGGCGTTGTTTCTTTTACCCGATGTTGGTATGCTTGGTTATCTGATCAATACCCGCGTGGGAGCAATAACCTACAATCTGTTTCATCATAAAGGCATTGCCGTTGCCTGTTATCTGGCCGGGTACTTCTTAATTATTCATGAACTTACCCTGGTTGGTGTGGTATTGTTTGGCCACAGTTCGTTCGATCGGATTTTTGGCTATGGATTGAAGTATTCTGATAATTTTAAGAATACACACCTGGGGTGGATAGGGAAGGCAGGTTAATATTGTTTAACCAAAACTTATTAATTTTAGGTATGGTAACACTTGATGAAATAAAGAAACTTAGTCTTGAAGAACGAATTAATTTAGTCGAGTCCATCTGGGATAGTATTGCAGAAGAAACCACTCCAGCAGAACTTAAGATTTCTCAGGAGGAAAAAGAAGAAATTCAGAGGCGATACGCTGACTTCAAAAAGGGCAATCAAAAGACATATACTTGGGAGGAAGTGAAGTCTTATGTCTTCGAACCCTGAGTTTACCCTTCAATTCTCTGAGATTTCGCGTGAAGATGTAAGGGAAATAGGCCTTTGGTATAGAAGTCAGGTATCTGGCTTGGATGAAAGGTTTGTAGCTAATCTCGGGAGATCAGCCCTAAAGATTCAGAAGAACCCATATTCTTATCCAATTTGCTTTGGGGTTATCCGCGCTGCGCTTCTCAATAGATTTCCATATCGGATATATTATTTTATCGAGGATCGGTTGATAACAGTGATTGGAGTGATTCATACCAAGAGAACACCGAAATTAATTCGAAAGAGATATAGAAA
>DEIA01000001.1 GCA_002352225.1 Flammeovirgaceae bacterium UBA2786 | reverse complement strand
TCTCAAATATACGCAACTCCATATAATACCCAATTTATCAATTCTCAGACTATCAGCTCGTTACAGAAAAACATGTATTCAAAAGTAGCGTATATCCAACATAGTACGCACCTGTCATTATGTCTCTTCTTTACCATTGTTCCGCATAATCTTATCCAGCGGACTTTCAATTTGCCCTAACCGTTTCTTGCTTACATGGGTGTAGCGTAGGGTTGTATTTATACTGTTATGCCCCAGTAATTCCTGTATATACTTAATGTCTGTGCCGTTTTCCAACAAGTGGGTTGCATAACTATGCCGTAAACTATGGAAGCTTATGTTGCTGGGTAACCCCATGTTTTTAAATACCCGGTTAAACACCTGCTGCGCACTTCTCGTGCTATAGGGCTCGTGTGTACCCTGGCCTTCAAAAAGGTATTTCTTTGGCCGGTAAGTCAAAAAGTATTCGCGTAAAATCTGTAACGTGGCGTTTGCTAAGGTAGCCATCCTGTCTTTCTTACCCTTGGCATAGCGTATGCGTATCTGCATTCGGTCGCTGTCAATATCGGTAATCAATAAGTTTACCACCTCGCTCACGCGCAAGCCCGCACTGTATGCTGTAAATAATAGGGCCTTGTGCTTAATATTTTTAATAGAAAGTAGTCCTGTAAGAATTTTTTCCTCGCTTATTACCTTCGGCAGTATCAAAGGCTTTTTTGGCCGGGGTATTTCCCACAAAAACCGTTCGCGGTGCAGTACCTGTTCAAAGTAAAACTTTATTGCATTCAATCTACTATGTATAGTGCTTTCACTCAGCTTAGCTACGGTTAAACATGCAGAGAGGTAATCCTTTAATTGCTGTACGCTAAGACTGTGTACAGGCATTTGCTGCACGTGTACTAACAATTGAGAAAACTGATCGCTATAGGTGCGTATAGTACTGCCGCTGTAACCGCTTAATTGTAATTGCTGGATAAAATGATTAAGTGCAGTCTTGTTTTCCTGGCCTACATTCAGAAAAGAGTTTTCATGAATAATGTGTGCATCCAGATTCAGTTTGGTTCTATACTCGGTTGTATCAGGTACATACCAGCAGGCCATACGCTTGCTCCATTTTGCCCCCATTTCCCGCATTTGGGCAATTAACGGTTTGTTGTAAGCAAATAGAATTTTAATAACGGGTACACCATCGCGCAAGCCGGGCTCAAATTCCATTTTTTGATTATCCATAAACCTGATGCTGGAGAGAGGTAAACCTGTAACCAAGTTAAAACATTAAATCGATAGCCCAAACCCTGTGTGCATTCCAACAACTGCGGGTTTATTCTGTTAACTATTGTGTAGCAACCTCATACGCCTTAATCATCTTTATAATAGGCCAGTCGCCTAACCGTATGGGCACTGGGGCGTTTAGTGCGATCTTTGGTTTCGGAGTTGCATGCGTATAACCCAAATTTCATAGCGGCCCCCAAATTCCATTCAAAATTATCTCAGGTACTTCACCACAAATAACCCCGTATATCAATTCCCTCTTGCAGTAATTCGTGTAGCATGCGGGCATAATCAACAATAGCTTGTTGTTGCAGTTCATCGGTCGAGTCAGCAAACCCGTTGGCATTTCGCACAATGCTATTTTGTTTACATCCGAAAATATTCTGGGATTTGTGCCGCGGCTCTGGTTCAAAAAATAAAGTCTTTAGAAAAGACGTATTGCATCAATTTGTTTTTGCAGATGCCAGTGGCTTGCGTGCAATGGTGGCTTGTTCCACTTCCCAGGCCTGCCAGCCTTCATTCAATTCGGCCAGTTCTTCTTCCAGACAGGCGTTGTAGTAGGTGTGGGGCAAGCGGGGCAACAATCCGTTGGCAAGATGGTAACTGCTTAAACCACCCGTCCATTCAAAGTGCCCGGGGTCATACGGGTTACGCCAGCGTCCGCCCCAGCGCAAACCAAGTTGCTCACCCGCGGCACCAATTTTTTTCCAGAGTTTGTAATCATCCCACTGTGCCACAGAATCCACAATAGGTACTACATCAACCGCTAAACCATATTGGTGTTTAGAGCGGCCACCCCCCGAGCGGGTATATTTTTTACCCATGTTTTTATATTCGTTCTGTTTGGCATGGGTGCGATAGGTTTCTACTAACTTCAGGTCGATACCTTTTGTTTTACAAATAGCAATCAGTTGCGTAACCTTATCGCGAAAGTAGGGGTGAAGCGAACTCAGATCCGCAATCATGGGTAAACTACCACGGTCTTTACCAAACGTATAATTTTCAACGGTTTGCCAGGTTTCCCAGTTTTCCTGTTGCACAGGCAAAACCTCGGGCCTTGGGGCCAAGGATTGGAAAAGGGCTGTAACCAATTGGTGGTGTTCGGTGGTATGGGGTGCCAGGTCTTGTAAAACCGGTTGTGCCTTACCCCAAAAACTTAAAACCAAAAGACTAAAAAATGGTGCTTTTTTAAGCATTTCTCGTTAACTAAACCACAAATGTATAAAAAAGTAGCCGACCCGCTCTTTATCAGAATGTTATTAATTATAAAGTTGAACAATTCATAGGCTTTCCGAACTTTGAATAACCCCGTAAGAATGACCGAGTTTAAGCGCAATCAATTGTTAACCCAACATCTGGCTAACTACATTACCGATCATAAGAAAGAATTTGTAAATCAGGTGCTGGATAAGCGCACCCGACACGTTACGGTAGTGCTGGAAGAAATTTTTCAATCGCAAAATGCAAGCGCGGTAATCCGCACGTGCGAGTGTATGGGTTTGCAGGATATTCACATTATCGAAAACGAAGTAAAGTATGCCATTAACCGCAGGGTACTAAAGGGGTCGTATAAGTGGGTAGATATGATTAAGTATCGCACCCAGCAAAAAACCGGCACCCAACAATGTTTTGCCGAATTAAAGCAAAGGGGTTATACTATTCTGGTTACCGATCCATCGCCCGATGGCAAATCAATTTACGATGTAGCCATCGATAAAAAACTGGCTATTGTAATGGGCAACGAATTACATGGCACTTCGGCTTATGCCCTGACTCATGCCGATGAAAAAGTACACATTCCCATGTATGGCTTTACCGAAAGCCTCAACATATCGGTAAGTGCAGCACTCTGTTTGCAGGCTATAATCCCAAGGGTAAGGCAATCTGATATTGCCTGGCAACTCACCGAGGCAGAAAAAGATTTAATCCGGTTGCAGTGGTATCGTAAAATGGTAAAACGTTGCGAAATTATTGAACGGGAGTTTCTGAAAACCTTACCAGTATCGGATTGAATATTTTGAACATGTGCAAGGTCGAAAACCTTTCTAAACATTTCGTTACCTTTGAGGTGGCTTTATCTAAACATCAATGAAGGTTCGCTGGAAGAGGATTGTCCGCATTACTAGTAGTATTTCCATTATTGTTATTCTGATTATCGGGCTCACTAATTTGTGGGTAGTTACCAGTACGCAAAGCCGGGTGTTACGCGATTACCGCCACCTGCCCGATAGCGGTGTGGCGCTTGTGTTAGGCACCAGTCATAAATTAACGAACGGTGCACCCAATCCATTTTTTCAAAACCGTATGCAAACGGCAGCCGAACTCTATAAGCAGGGAAAGATTGTTCATTTTATAGTAAGTGGCGATAACCGCACACGCTATTACAACGAACCTTTAGAAATGCAAAAAGCATTGGTGAAGCTTGGCGTGCCCATTGCAGCCATTACACTTGATTATGCCGGCCTGCGTACACTCGATTCAATTGTACGGTGCAAAGAAATTTTCGGGCAAGATAACATCACTATTATTACACAACCATTTCATAGCTACCGGGCATTATTTATCAGCGATTATTACGATGTAAATGCAGTGGCTCTGGTAGCCAGCGAACCCAACCGCGAAACAGCCGCACGGGTATATGCACGCGAATACCTGGCGCGGGCCAAGGCCGTACTCGATTTATATTTATTGGGTACCACACCCCGCCATTTGGGCGAAAAGGAACCCATTCAGATGTAATAAAATTATTATTGTTACAGCGTGAATACCTACAGGCCCTTACTCCGTATAAATTGCTAATTTTGAAATCTAAAGTTTACGTGTGGGAAGAAAAGACCGTTTGAAAGCATTGCTGATTATGCTGGCGGCCATGTGGGCAAATGTATTTCTGGCAAATGCCCAGGAAACTATCGTGCAGGGAAAAGTAACCGATGCCGCTTCGGGCGATCCCATTCCATTTGCCAATGTGGTTTTTAAAGGAACATCAATCGGTTCTACTACCGATTTCGATGGAAACTTTTTAATTAAAACACAACACCCCACCGATACCATTATAGCCTCTTACATCGGGTATAAGTCGCGCAGTAAAGGCATTAAACGCGGGGTACAGCAAACTATTAACTTTCAATTGGAAGAAGATGTAACCAACCTGCAGGAAGTTGTTATAAAGGCAGGCGAAAATCCGGCCTTTGAGGTGCTGCGTAATGTGGTTCGCAACAAAAACAAAAACGATAAACGCAAACTTACTGCCTACGAGTACGATACCTACACCAAAATTGAAATTGATGTAGATAATCTTACTGAAAAATTCAGAGAGCGAAAGATAGTGAAACGCATTACCCAGGTGCTGGATAGTGTAGAGCGTATTGCCGGTGAAGATGGTAAACCCATTCTACCTCTGTTTATTACCGAAAGTGTTTCTAAGATTTACTACCGAGACAATCCCTCGCTTAAGAAAGAACACATTCTTAAAACCAAAATCAGCGGTATAGGAGTAGAAGATGGAACAACCGTTACACAAATGATTGGTTCCTCTTTTCAGGAGTATAACTTTTACCAGAACTGGTTAAATATTTTAAGCAAAGAATTTGTTTCGCCTATTGCCGATGGATGGCGTATCTATTACGATTACGACTTAACCGACAGTCTTTATATAGGTGATGATTATTGTTACCGGCTAGATTTCTTCCCACGCAGCCCGCAAGATTTGGCTTTTACCGGAACCATCTGGATAACGAAAGCAGACTTTGCCCTTAAACAGATCGATGCTGCCATGGGTAAACAAGCCAATCTGAACTTCGTAGATAAAATCCGCATTCAACAAGAACTCACTAAAACAGATTTAGGTGCATGGGTTCCTATTAAAAACCGGGTGTTAATAGATGTTGAACAAATTGGAAAATCGAACCCGGGTATGCTGGCTAAGTTTTACACCAGCAACAAAAATATAATAACCAATAAACCCCATAACCCGGGGTTTTATGAACGCTCAATTGAGTTAGCAGAAGATGCCCGCCTGGAAGAAGACAAGCATTGGGATTCGCTACGCCACGAACCGCTTTCTGAAACCGAGCGCAACGTGTATAAAATGATTGACACCCTGCGCAACATTCCCATTGTAAAAACTTATACCGATATTTTTAAAGTTATTGTAAATGGATATTACAATCTGGGTAAAGTAGAAGTGGGCCCATACCTGAGTTTGGTTACCTGGAATAACATTGAAGGGTTTCGGGTGCAGGGAGGACTTAAAACCAATTATCAGTTTAGTAAGAAGTGGGTTTTACAAGGGCAACTGGCATACGGTTTTGACGATGACCGTGTAAAGTATCTGGCCTCTGTGCAACGCATCCTTTCGCGCCAGCGATGGACAACAATTTCCTTTCGGGCAAGACACGATTTAGGAAGACTGGGAGTAGATGATGAAAGCCTGGCCGATAACCCGATCTTTCTGGCCGCCACCCGCTGGGGCTATTTCCGAAGAGGATTTTATTCAGACGAATATCGGGTAGCTTTTCAGCGCGAAATCTTTAAAGGATACTCGCAAAAAATTTCTGTGCGCCATTGGTCGTTTGAACCTACCTACGAGTTTGGATATTTTAATCCGGGAGAAATAACATCAACCATTTATGATCGGTTTCAGGCTTCTGAAGTAAGTGTCGAGTCGCGTTATGCACGCGATGAAGTTTTTTTGCAAGATGATAATGATCGCATTAGCCTGGGCACAAACAAATGGCCGGTTATTACACTTAAATACACACACGGCTTTAACGGAGTGCTCGGTAGCGATTTTGAATACGACAAACTGCGGTTTAACCTTACCAAGCGCATTAAAACCGGGCCATTAGGTGTGGGCCATGTTACCCTTTCGGGAGAGTATGTTTTTAATGCTATTCCATATCCGCTGCTTACACTTCACTTAGGCAACCAATCGCCAGTGTATTCGTCTGTTACTTACAACCTGATGAATTTTGGAGAGTTTGTAAGCGACCGGTATGCATCTATACAGTATCGCCAGTATTTAGAAGGCTTTTTGTTAAACCGCATTCCGTTGCTAAACAAGTTAAAGTGGCGCCTGCTGGCCACTTCCAATGTAGTGGTAGGAGGTATGCGGCAATCTAACCGCAATCTGATTGCGCAATTTACACCCAGCGGAGCAGACGCTTTGCAACCAGGTTATTTTAAGAACAGCAAACCATATATTGAACTGGGTTATGGGGTTGAGAATATCTTTAAAATTTTTCGGGTCGATTTTATTCATCGGGTTTCTTATTTGGAAAATCCGGACGCACGCAAGTTTGGTATATTGTTTAGTGCCCAACTTCAACTTTAGTTGTATAATTAATGGTTGTTTTAAGTCCGAAGGATTGATATGATTATAGAAATAATTATCAAATCCACCGATTTAACCGCGAAGCGGTGACACTATTTACTCGTTACCCGCTAATGAGTTTCAGCAATCAACAATAACTATACCCGCGCCTGCAGCACACAGAAGTATTGAGGAAGAGCAACAAAACACAAACAACCTCCATTTTCTAACTTCTAACCTTTAAATTTGCCCTCCTGAAAAGTACAGTTTAAATGAGCGTAGTAAATATTACCCTGCCCGATGGTTCTTCCCGGCAGTATCCGGCAGGTGTTAAAGGCATTGAAATCGCGCAAAGCATAAGCGAAGGGTTAGCCCGAAATGCACTTTCTATAGAAGTAAATGGCGAAATATGGGATTTAAGTCGCCCCATAAACACCGATGCTGCCATTAAAATATTTACCTGGAACGATAAAGGCGGCAAGTATGCCTTCTGGCATTCTTCGGCACACTTGTTTGCCGAAGCGCTGGAAGCACTTTATCCGGGCGTAAAATTTGGAATAGGCCCGCCCATCGAAAACGGGTTTTATTACGATGTTGATCTGGGCGACCGCCCTTTCGGGGATGAAGAACTGGCTGCCGTTGAAAAGAAAATGACCGAACTGGCAAAAACCAACAGCCCGTTTGTAAGGCGCGATATTTCCAAAAAAGAAGCCATAGAATACTTCACCAAAAAAGGTGATGAGTATAAACTTGAGTTGATTGATGGCCTGGCTGATGGTTCAATAACTTTTTACCAGCAAGGTAACTTTGTGGACTTATGTCGCGGGCCGCATATTCCTTCTACCGGTCCAATCAAAGCAATAAAATTGTTAAGTGTTGCCGGTGCATACTGGCGTGGCGATGAGAAGAACAAAATGCTGAAGCGCATTTATGGAATCACATTTCCCAAACAAAAAGAACTGGAAGAGTACCTTCATGTTTTGGAGGAAGCTAAAAAACGCGATCATCGCAAGCTCGGGAAAGAACTGGAGTTGTTTGCCTTTTCAGAGAAAGTAGGGCAGGGCTTACCGTTGTGGTTACCGAAAGGAACTATTCTGCGCGAACGCTTAGAGCAGTTTATGCGCAGGGCGCAAATCAGGGCGGGTTACGACCCCGTAGTTACACCACACATTGGCAGCAAGCAGTTATATGTTACTTCGGGCCACTATGAAAAATATGGCAAAGATTCGTTTCAACCGATTCATACACCCGATGAAAACGAAGAGTTCTTACTTAAACCGATGAACTGCCCGCACCACTGCGAGATTTATAAAGTAAAACCGCGTTCGTACAAAGACTTACCCATCCGGTTGGCCGAGTTCGGAACGGTATATCGCTATGAACAAAGCGGTGAACTACACGGGTTAACCCGCGTGCGCGGATTTACGCAAGACGATGCACACATCTTTTGCCGCCCCGACCAGGTGAAGGCAGAGTTTATTAAAGTAATCGATCTGGTGCTGTTTGTGTTCAAGTCGCTGGGCTTTGAAAATTACACCGCCCAGGTTTCATTGCGCGACCCCGAGAACAAAGCCAAGTATATTGGTGAAGATGCCTTGTGGGATCGGGCCGAGCAAGAAATTCAGGAAGCTGCTGATGAACGCGGTCTGAAAACGGTGGCTGTAAAAGGAGAGGCTGCCTTCTATGGCCCCAAGCTCGACTTTATGGTAAAGGATGCTTTAGGTCGCAGCTGGCAGTTGGGCACCATACAGGTAGATTACCAGTTGCCGCAGCGTTTTGAACTGGAATATATCGGTTCAGATAACCAGAAGCATACTCCGGTAATGATTCACCGCGCGCCTTTTGGTTCGATGGAGCGTTTTGTGGCGGTATTGATTGAGCATTGTGCGGGCAACTTCCCGTTGTGGCTGGCGCCAGAGCAGATAGCCGTTCTGCCAATTTCAGAACGATTTAACGACTACGGTCAGCAGGTTTTAGATACCCTTAAAAACATAGATATACGGGGCTTTCTGGACGATCGCAATGAAAAAATAGGCCGTAAAATCCGCGATGCAGAGGTAACAAAAGTGCCATTTATGCTATTGGTGGGCGAAAAAGAAGCTGCCGAAGGTAAAGTGGCCGTGCGCAAACATGGGCAGGGCGATCAGGGTGTTATGGATTTAAAGGAATTTGTAGCCCAATTTTCTGCCGATTTTGCCTTGCCGGCCTGATGCATCTTATTTGAACTACACAGAAACATAAAAAACATAGCTTTTACGAGACTCCTTATGTGGACTATGTGCCTATGTGGTTAGCAAGATTTCAGGATTTTGATAAACAGAAAAAAACGCGATATTTGCAGCCTGTTTTTAAAAAAGTAAGAATTTAAACCCAACGAGTGGCAGGATTTCCAGGTAGTGACCGCCCAAGGCCTTTTATCAGAGGCCCGCGGAGAGTAGTAGAAGAACCGTATCGTGTAAACGAGCGCATACTTGCCCAACGGGTAAGGGTGGTAGGTGAAAACATTAAAGTTGATGTGTACCCTACATCGGTAGCCATTAAAATGGCACAAGAGCAAGGATTAGATTTGGTAGAGATTTCGCCCAATGCAGATCCTCCGGTTTGCAAAATCATCGACTACTCTAAGTTTAAGTACGAACAAAAGAAGAAGCAGAAAGAGATCAAGGCCAACGCCCAAAAAACAATCCTGAAAGAGATTCGATTTGGGCCCAATACCGATGATCATGACTTTAACTTTAAAGTGAAACATGCTGAGAACTTCCTGAAGGAAGGTGCAAAGGTTAAGTCCTATGTGCATTTTGCAGGACGTTCAATTGTATATAAAGAGCGCGGAGAAATTCTGTTGCTAAAGTTTGCGCAGGCATTGGAAGAATTGGGCAAAGTAGAACAAATGCCCAAACTGGAAGGCAAGCGTATGTATATGATGATTGCACCAAAAGGAAAGAAGTAAGTTTTAAATAAATAAGTAGATGCCTAAGTTAAAAACAAAGTCAGGGGCAAAAAAACGTTTTAAAGTAACCGGAACCGGTAAAATCAAACGTAAGAAAGCGTACAAGCGCCACATCCTGACAAAAAAAGAGACTAAACAGAAAAGAAGACTTGGCCATGCCGCCACTGTTAAAAAAGTGGACGAAGGCAATGTAAAGCCAATGCTTCCGTATCTGGTTTAATCCGTATAGTCGGATACCGTTTCCCTGCGGTAACTCAGGGGTGTTTAATCTGCCGGCAAGGTGCATGGCAGAATGTTTAACCCGGCCACTGGCAAAACAAGATTCCGATATAACGGAACGCCAAAGCCAAAAAATTAAAATTTATGCCACGTTCAGTAAACAGTGTAGCATCAAGAGCCAAACGCAAACGCGTATTGGAGTTAGCCAAAGGATACTTTGGTCGTAAGAAAAACGTATGGACTGTAGCGAAAAATGCAGTTGAAAAAGGGTTGGTGTATGCCTACCGCGATCGCAAAGCTAAGAAACGCGAGTTCCGCACCTTGTGGATTGCCCGTATCAATGCAGGCGCTCGTCTTCACGGTATGTCGTATTCAGAATTAATGGGTAAAATTAATAAGGCAGGTATCGATCTTAACCGTAAGGTTCTGGCCGACTTAGCTATGAACCACCCGGCAGCTTTTGAAGCTGTGGTAAAGAAGGTAAAGTAATCGGGGTATTTCCCCAAATCGAAAGCCACGTGTTTCGCGTGGCTTTTTTTATTTTTGAACTGTGACAAGATCGAAAAAAATATTTGCCGGGCTTGCAGTGGTATTTGCTGTTTTGCTTGTGTATGTGAGTTACGACATCAGTACACGCACCACTTTTCCAGGTTCAAAACCGCAGTTAAAGGAAAGAATCGAAGAGCAGTTTTTGAAGCAGGATTCAATCATAATTGACACTGTCAATATCAGCCGCGGCTAATTGCAACTATTACTGTTGAAGGCTTTATTTTTTGTAATATAGAGGGATAATATTCTTGGTGTATTCAGAATCATTAAGCCATGAAAAAAGTCGGGTACTTACTATATCTCATTCTTTTTTCTACAGTTATCTGGGCTCAAAATAACCAGGTGATTGATAGTCTTGTAATCGAAGCGGACAAGCATCAGGGGAAAGAAAAGGGGGAAATATTGGCCAGACTTTTTTGGGAATATCGGGGTGCAGACAATGAAAAGGCCTCAGCTATTGCAAACCAGGTAATGGAGCTTGCAAAACAATCAAATGATCAATTATTGCTTGCCAGAGCCTGGCATATTCAGGGTCTGGCAATGGCATCTTATGGCGAGTTCAGCAAAGCAATCCAAAATTTAGAAACAAGCCTTGAAATTGTGCAATCCTTACAGGACACAAGCCAGATAGCCAGTGTACTAAATAGCCTGGGTATACTAAATCATAATCAATCGAATTATAGTCGGGCACTTGATTTCTATTTGCGTAGAATCCCTTACTTAAGAGAAAATGAAAAGACAGCTATTGCCACCAATTATAATAATATCGGAATGATCCAAGAGGCAATCAAAGATTATCCTAAAGCGTTGGAATATTTTCAAAAAGCACTGGGTTTGCATCGTGCTACGGGCAACAAAAGAATGGAGGGTGGTACGCTTGTTAATATTGGCATTATTAATTTCAATCTTAAGAAATATGATGAAGCTTTAATATATCTTCAACAGGGAGTTTTGATAACAAAAGATGAAGGCGATAAAATGACACTTTCCATTGCATACGAGAGTAAGGGAAATGTCTATCGCGAACAGAAGAAATACAAATTGGCTGAAGAAGCCTATCAGGAAAGTCTGCAATTAAGTAAAGATCTTCAGGATACCTATGGTATTGCCAGCACTACCCGTAATCTGGGAGAAACTTTTTTGAATGAAAAACGATATGAGCAAGCAATGGTTAACCTTAAAAAAGCGGATGATTTAGCGGAATTGATCGGGAGTAAATCCATCATGATGGATTCCAGGAAGCTTTTGGCTCAGGCTTATTTTGAAACGCAGAATTTAAAGAATGCCTATCAATATTTAACCGATTACCAGGTATTGAAAGACAGTATTTTTAATGAAACTAAAAGCAGGCAAATACGGGAACTACAAACAAAATATGAATCAGAAATAAAAGATCAGCAAATCAATTTGCTGAACTCTGAAAAGGAATTACAGGCGGCTGCTTTGTCTAATGAACGATTGATTCGAAATGTATCAATCAGTAGTGTAGTAATGATAGTCCTGATTGCTTTTTTATTGATTAAGAATTATCAGGAGAAGATCAGGAATACAAAAGCGCTTGCGCTAAAGAACGAAGAAATTAACAGTCAGCAAATATTGCAACTTCAAAAAGATAAAAAACTTGAAGTAATGGAGGCGATGATCGTTGGGGAAGAGAAGGAGAGAAGAAGAATTGCCCAAGAACTTCATGATGGATTGCTTGGGCAATTAGCTGCCATAAAAATGCAATTTGATGGAATAGGTTCCGAATCGAACCGAGATAAATTTAGGTATGCGTTAAATTCACTTGATGGAGCAAGTATAGAGGTTAGACGGATTGCTCATAATTTAATGCCCCAGATACTTCTTAAGTTTGGATTAGTTGAGGCATTGGTTGAATTTGTGAATAATATCAAGAGAGCAAATTATTTCACCATTACATTTACGCATTCAGGATTTGCGCAGCGGGTTAATCCAATTATCGAATTATCGCTTTATAGGACTATTCAGGAACTTACAAACAATATTGTAAAACACGCAAGAGCTTCAGTTGTTCTAATTCAGATGAATCTTATCAATGATTTGCTAATGGTAACAGTTGAAGATAACGGTGTTGGGTTTATTGTTGATGATGCTGAACCGACCAGTGGGATAGGACTTGGCAATATTATTTCGCGAATGAAATACCTGGGTGGTAAAATCGATATTCGATCCGATCTTGGTAAGGGTACTTATATCAATATTGAAATCGATGTTTCACGGGAACTTTCATTAAATACATGATCCGGATTGCGATTACGGACGATCATTTACTTATTCTTAAAGGAATACAGGAATTACTACATCAGCTTGATGATGTGCAAGTAGTAGGTACTTATATGAATATTCAAGAAACACGAATAGGCATACCCAAGTCTAATCCAGAAATTCTTTTTCTTGACTTGAATTTACCTGATGGAGATGGAGTTCAGCTATGCAAAGAGTTGAGAAAGGACTACCCGAATTTAAAGATCATCGCATTAACTTCCTATAATCAAGTGGTGCTTGTTAAAAGTATGATGCGAAATGGTGCCAGTGGCTATTTGTTAAAGAATACTTCACTGGACGAACTTCGAGATACGATACATTGTGTTTACGAAGGTGGACAATATTTACAGAAAGAAATCAAAGAGGTGCTGCTCCAAAATTCTTTAGGAGTACATTCAACCCATGGTTCCTTCCAGCCAATGCTTACACAAAGAGAGACTGAAGTACTTGATCTGATCGTAAAAGAACATACTACACAAGAGATCGCAGATAAACTTTTTATTTCTGTTAAAACAGTAGAAGCTCATCGTACACATCTAATGGACAAACTTGGTGTGCGTAACCTTGCCGGACTGGTGAAAGTAGCAATAGAAAAAGGTCTTTGTTGACTTTTATAATTTCTAGGGGTTTACCCTTACAATCAATTACCAGGGTATTACCTGATGTTTCAGACTATTCTGAATACCATTTTTAGTGATCAAAAAATGTAGAGCACATCTTTAACTTATCCTCGTAGTTATGAAAAATCATATAATTAGTAAAAGTTTAATCGTGTTGTTAAAGAACTTTAGCGTCCTCGCAATAGTATTGCTCTTAACCATAACATGCGGTGACGATGAACCTTTGGTTATTCAATTACCTTCAGTAACCACAAGTGCAATGAGTGATATTACCAAAACTACGGCTATCTCAGGTGGTGTTATATCCGATGATGGGAACGGAAACATTGAGGCGCGAGGTGTCTGCTGGAACACAACCGGAAATCCTCAAACAACTGACGATAAAACAAATGAAGGCACCGGAACAGGGAATTTTAGTAGTACCCTTACTGGCCTTGAGGTTAATACAACCTATTTTGTACGGGCTTATGCAACCAATAGTGCAGGTACAGCTTATGGTCAGGAAGTGAGTTTTACAACCAATGATATTGGTTTGATTGACGGCCTTATTTCTTACTGGAAACTGGATGAAACAACCGGATCGGTTGCAACAGACGAAACAGGAAATGCAAGTCTTAATCTTATAAATAATCCAACTTGGTTTTCACCTGGTAAAATTGGAAATGGGATTGACTTCGGTACATCCAGTACCAAACATTTGGAAAAAACAGGGGTCAATAGCTCGAATAAAAATACGCACTCACTTTCAGCGTGGATTTACCTCGAAAACGATGAGGCTGATATCAAATATATTATGGGTATGAATAGCGGAGCGTTTGCTATTAACGCAGGAGCTGCCGAAGTGAAGATATTCTTGGATAACACTAATAAGTTAGTGGCCATGTATCATGTAATAAATGGAGGCATTCATAATACCCCCGATGTGATGCAGCGAACAAGTGGTGCATCAATTAGTCTAAATACCTGGGTTCATGTAGCAGGGGTTATTAATAATGGCGATATACAGCTTTACATCAATGGGGTGAATGATACAGTAAATCCGGTTCAAAATGGTGGACTAACTGCAACCATCCAGATTGCGGGCGGCAGAATTACAGTTGGCAACGCCCGACTTTACAATGGTTCTTACATTACTACGAGATGGTTTAGGGGAAAAATGGATGAGGCTGGACTTTGGGATCGTGCGTTAAGGCAAAAAGACATCACCTCCCTGTACAATTCCGGTAGCGGAAATCAATACCCATTCGTAAAATGATTCTGTGCCCGTTATCCGTTGTTTACTCAACGCTGATTTTGGCAATTTATCCCCCATATGAGCCCCCAAACGGATGGCTATTTTGAGAATTAAGACTGTACTATACTTTAGCATCAGATTAAAGCCAACTATAGACAAGATTATCCCCCGGGGTCCAGGACTTCGGGGGATTTTCTTTTTGAGTTCTTTAGGCTTTAATGTTACCAGATCGTTTCAGATCAGTAGTACTTGCTTTACCACCCTGCTTTTTTAGCTTTGCGGTTCTATTAACCGATAGCCGCCCGTTGCTCTTAGCGTCCATCATTGTTTACCTGCTGCTCACCGTACTTATCGGCTTCTGGGCTTCACGCAAGGTTCATACTTCGGGAGATTTTATGTTGGCTGGTCGTAGCTTGCCTTTATTCCTTAGTTCATCGGCATTGTTTGCTACCTGGTTTGGTTCCGAAACCGTATTCGGAGCATCGTCAGAATTTCTTAAAGGTGGACTTTATGCTGTAATAGAAGATCCCTTTGGTGCTGCCCTGTGCCTGGTTTTGTTTGGGTTATTCTTTGCACGCAAACTATACAACATGAACCTGCTTACCCTGGGCGATTTTTTCAAAGTCCGGTTTGGTCCCCGTGTTGAGTTGGTGGCCGGGGTATTTATAGTGCCTTCTTACATTGGCTACATTGCGGCTCAGCTGGTGGCTATGGGGTTAATTCTGAATGTGGTTACCGGTATGGCCATCTGGCAAGGTGTGGTAGTATCGGCAATAGTGGTTACGTTCTACACTTTTGTGGGAGGCATGTGGGCCATTTCCATTACCGATTTTGTACAGAGTGTAATTATTATTGGCGGATTATTAGTGTTGGCTGTTACGCTTTCCGGTAAGTCAGGAGGAGTAACAACTGTATTACGAGATGTTGAGCCCGGCACTTTTCGGTTTTTACCGAGAGCATCGGGTGTAGAAATTGTTACCTGGCTTGCAGCATGGTCGGTGCTTGGTCTTGGCTCCATTCCTGCACAAGATGTCTTTCAACGGGTAATGTCATCTAATTCGGTTAACACGGCTGTTCGCTCGTGCTTTATTGCTGCAGGGTTATACCTTACCGTTGCCATGTTGCCCTTGTTTATCAGCCTATGTGTGCGCCAACTTTATCCGGAGTTTACCCAAGGCGATGCGCAACTGGCCTTACCCAGCATGGTATTAGTGCATGCAACCATGCCGGTTCAGATATTGTTTTTTGGTTCACTTTTGTCGGCTATTATGAGTACCACCAGTTCGGCTATTCTTGCACCGGCTGCTATTTTTTCCGAAAACCTGATAAAACCTTTAGCAAAGCATCGGCTTACCGATAAACATTTTTTAGCTATTACACGGTTTTCTGTTTTAGGATTTGCCGGAGTAGCTACGATAGTGGCATGTTTGCGCACAAATATTTACGAACTGGTAGGCGAATCGTCTATTCTTAGTCTGGTATCTTTGTTTGTACCTCTGGTTTTAGGGTTATATTGGAAACGGGCATCATCAACAGGGGCATTATTAGCCATGATAACCGGAATTGTTACCTGGTTTGTAGCATCGCAATTAGAGTTAACATGGCCAGCTTTAATACCCGCAACACTGGTAAGTCTGATGAGTATGATTGTAGGAAGTTTGATTTGGAAAAATAAAGTAACAAAATATGGTAAAAATTGAAATAAACAGGGTGGATGATGCTTTCCTGCTGGAAGCAGTAAACGAGGCTGGCAATACAATACGGTTCGATGCATCGCCCGATATTGGTGGAAGCAATCAGGGTATGCGCCCCATGCAGGTTATACTTGCGGCTCTGGGTGCCTGTGGTTCGTTTGATGTAATCTCTATTCTTAAAAAGCAGAAGCAAGAGCTAATGGATATTAAAATAATTGTAACGGGAGAACGCGAAAACAAAGTTCCTGCAGTTTACACCGAAGCACATATCCATTTTAAACTTTTTGGTAAAGTAGATGCCGACAAGGCAAAACGGGCCGTAGAACTGGCTGTAGAAAAATATTGTTCGGTAGGCGAAACGTTGAAACCGCTTACTAAAATAACATACGGCTTTGAAATAATTAACCCCAACTGATGAAGAAAAATTTTGAAACCAACGCTATTCGTACGCAATCAACCCGTACTAACAACCGCGAGCATTCGGTTCCGCTATACCTTACATCCAGTTTTGTGTTTGAAGATGCCGAGCAGGCACGTGCTTTGTTTGCCGATGAAATAGCGGGTAATATTTACACACGCTTCTCTAATCCCAACAACAACGAATTGATTGAAAAACTTTGTTTGCTGGAAGGCACAGAAGATGGAATCGCCACAGCATCGGGCATGGCGGCTATGTACAGCAGTATGGCTGCGCTGCTCAAAGCGGGCGACCATGTGTTGGCTTCGCGTTCAGTGTTTGGTTCCACACACCAGATTCTGAATACGTTGTTTCCGCGGTTCAACATCAGTTATACCTATGCCGATATTGCCGATCCGGCTTCGTGGGAAAGCAAAATTCAGCCAAACACAAAAATGATTTTTGTGGAAACGCCTTCTAATCCGGCATTGGATATTATTGACCTGGAGTGGTTAGGTAAATTGGCAAACAAACACAACCTTATTTTGAATGTGGACAATTGTTTTGCTACTCCGTATTTGCAAAATCCGGCCAGGTGGGGTGCTCATTTAGTAACACACTCGGCAACCAAATTTATAGATGGCCAGGGCAGGGTTATTGCCGGAGCTGTACTTGGAAAAAAAGAACTGATCAAAGAAGTCCGTTTCTTTGCCCGCCATACCGGACCGGCTCTTTCGCCATTCAATGCGTGGGTGCTTTCCAAAAGTTTAGAAACACTTGCTGTGCGCATGGACAGGCATTGTGCGCAGGCACATGAGCTTGCAAAATTTTTGGAGCAACACCCCGATGTAGAGCGGGTAAAGTATCCTTTTCTGCCATCACACCCGCAGTATGCATTGGCTCAAAAGCAAATGCGGTTAGGTGGAGGCGTGGTAACCTTTGAAATTAAAGGCGGCCTGGAACGCGGACGAAAATTTTTGAACTCACTGAAAATGCTATCGCACTCTGCCAACCTGGGCGATACGAGAAGTATTGCAACGCATCCGGCCTCTACCACACATTCCAAACTAAGCGAAGCTGAGCGATTAGCTGTGGGTATAACACCAGGACTTGTACGAGTATCCGTTGGGCTTGAAACCTATGCCGATATTCAGGCCGATGTAGCGCAGGCAATTGAAGAGAGCAAGGGTTGATTTGTGATTGTTGATTAGTGATTTGTGATTTTAGATTTTTTGGGATTGGATGATGTCATCGCGGTTGGGCAGCATGCTTTAGTTAATTTAATTCGCTCCTCAAGCCTATACCGCGATCCCCTGAAAGTATGGCGCATTATTATGCTATGAAAGG
>DEIA01000057.1:7848-11913 GCA_002352225.1 Flammeovirgaceae bacterium UBA2786 | reverse complement strand
TTCAGCAAAGCCAGTACGCGCGCCCATTCGGCAACATCTAATTCTTCTTTCCCATTATTCTGAATTACATCGGGCGCGTTAAGTGCCATTTCAAAAAGCCCATCCTGTGGCGACCCTACTTTGTCTGCCAGTCTTTTAAGTTCAGCATAATAAGAAGCAAATAACTCTTCGTTGTATCGCTGCCGGGTTTCCTGTTTTAATCCGGGTTGAAAATCTATACTGAGCGAAACCTTACCGCGCTCTAATTTATCGGCTACCAGGTTTCGTAATTCCAGTTCTTTCTCAGAGAATTTTTTAGGCAGGCGCAGGCTCAGGTCTAAAAATTTTGAGTTCAGGCTTTTTACCTCAATAGAGAAGGTGCCTTCGCCTGAATTAGATGCTTGCCCGAAACCAGTCATGGATTTAATCATACAATAGCTGTTCAAAATACCTTGCAAGGTATTTATTTTTTAATGCACTCGTAGTAAATCAGAAATCGAAGCCAAGTGTTACTGACAACCGTGGGTCTTTTACCTGATAGTTTTCTACCGGCCAGGCTAAATCAAACTTCATGTAATAGCCGAACATCATAGTGCGCAAGCCAACACCATAACTATATAGCCACGGGTTAAGGTATTCATTTATCTCAATTACAAACGGGCTACCCGATTCGGTAGGATCTTCGGGCACTACTCGTTTACGTACGCTGTTGCGTGAGTTAAGGGGTATCGGGCCTGTCCAGCTTGTTCCAATGTCGTAGAATGCGGTAAACTGTAAATTGCGAAAGAAGTTTGACGTAATAGGCCCATTGCTTAGTGCCCTAACCAATGGCACTCTCAATTCTATATTTCCAACCGCTACACTATTGCCATACAAGGTTGCATAATCAAAACCACGAAGGCTTGTGGCAAATTCCGAGAAAAGTATGTTTTCGTTGTATGCGCCTGAAGAGCTTCGTAACGGGTTTTGAAGGCCTGTGTAATTAATCCGGTTAAATGCCCAGTTGTCCATACCCCCCAACAAGTATTTTTTGGGCGAGTTGCCAAAAAATGTTCCTGTAAACCCACGTACAGCCAATACAATTTCGCGATAAATTTTCTGATAGTGCCGTATGTCTAACGATGCCTGCGAAAAACTTTTCGCGCCATTTCCTATTGCTTTGTAATGCACCACGCTGAATTTACCGCGTGTGCCTTCAATAATATTCATACCGGTAGTGAGCGAATTATCATATACTACTTCGGCCCGTGCACCCGAATAAACCTGATGCTGTGACGGCAAAAATTCCGGAGCTACATTTTGCGGAAAAACGTTTCCTCTGTCTACATACTGAGTAAACCCTACAAAGGGTTTAAATGAAACACGTGTGCGCATTGATAACGGCAACGATGCCCCTACTTCAATTTTTTGAAAAGAATATTTTTGTTCTAAAACCGGATCCTGACTGTTACCTATGGTCTCCCAAAAGAGCACTTTCCGATCAAAACGCACACTGTAATCAACACGATAGGGCAGAAATTGAAACTCGCCCCACACATCGCCATTCTTAAAGTCAAAAGCAGTTTGCAACCCTCCCAGCACACGATAATTTTCCAACATATCATTCATCTGTGCTTCTAACTTCATACTAAATCCACGCAAGGGATCAATTACAAAATTGGTGGCAAAGGTTTCGTAACTAAACTTTGGCATATAGGGAAAAGGCCCTGTTACCCGGCTTGCATCGCGCGCTTTCATGTAGCGTGTTAAAAATGTTTCGCTGGGTTGTTTGGCTTTCACCGCCTCATCTTCAAAAACATAATCGCTTGTGTTTAATGGTTTTTCTGTTTTTGGTTTTATCGTATCCGCTTTAACGGGTTCTTCAAACGTATAGTCATCTGTATTAATTACACCTTCTCTCTGAACTGAGTCTGGTTTAATTTCTGGCTTAGGTACTTGCTTTTGCGTAGTGTCGGTCTTTTCCTTCAAGCGGGCATTTATCAGGTCTTTAATCGACATATTTTTAGGCTGCTCAGGCTTACGCCTTTCGGTTATTGATTTAGCCTGTTGCACTTCACGCCTGCGCGAAGCAGGTGTAAAAACATGCCGCTCTATATTAAAATTGTTTACCTGAAAGATATCCTCGCTATTATCTTGTGTAGCTACCAGTACCAACTTCTGGTTACCGAAATTCATATCGTAATCGCGAATACTGGAATTATAATTAGTGACTTGCGCATAGATTCCGGTTTGCCGGTTAAACCGGAAGAGATTAACAATACCTCTTTGATCGCTTAAGTAAAAAAAATTGTTTTCGTCCAGTGCTTTAGGTTTAATATCTTTACTCAGGGTATTAGTAACGCGTGTAACCGTGGTACTGGTTGTGTCCAGACTGAATAGAAAAAGATTATAATTAATAGTTGACTTATCGTAGCCACGCACATTGTTAGTTATAGAATCGGTAGTGCGGTTTGAGCTAAATACAACGGTGTTGGTATTTGGTATAAACGAAGGATCTAAATCATCAAAAACATCGTTGGTAAGCCTGCGGGTACGGTCTCTCCGGCTGCTTATCAGAAACAAATCATTCTGACCATTTAAGTCTGCACTTAAAACCGCCAGACGCCCATTTCCAGAGAAATCAAAACTGCGCACATTACTAAAGCGTTCCAGTTCGCGTGGCAATTTGCTTTTGGTTAGCAGATCGTACAACCAGAATACATACTGACCATCTTTTACCCCAATTACACCAAGTGTATTGGCATCAGACCAACTTAGCAATGGAATGTTATGATCTACGGTTTGCCGAATTGCTTTATTCCCTCCATTCAGAATAACGGTTTCCTGACCATTCTCCAGTGAGCGAACCTTTACCGTAAATTTTCCTCTGTCATTTTCAGCGTATGCAATTTTCTTACCATCGGGGCTAATCTTTACAGTTGTAAATACAACTGTCTTACGGTGTTTATAACTAAATCGGGAAGAATCTGATGGTGTTACGTAGCTTTGCTCAACCCGTTTTTCCATCTCGCTGTAATAGTTTTTCCAATCCACCATTAACTGCCGGAAAGGAATACCCAACGTAATTAATATACTGCGCTCTTCGTTTCGGATAATACGGGTGTAATTAAGAATATTGTTTATGGAGCTCTTCCCGTATTTTTCAACAATAAAATTCCAGATAGATTGACCCACCAGGGCAGCTTCGGGGCCCGTCATGCGAAGTGCCCGGTTTGTTTTATTCTCGGTAATGAGTTGCCGAACAAAATCATCCATTTCATCATTCCAGCCCTTGGCCACATAGAATGAGGCGCCATCAACAAACCAATCGGGCAGGTTTAATAATACCGCATTCTGAAACATGTCTTTTAAGCTTCCGCCAAACATCATTTCGTTCAGCATCAGGTCAGAAAATTTATAGATCAGTTCTTCTTTAAATTCCTCAACAGTGCCCGGGTGCGCCACTTCAATATAGGGTTTTACAAAATCGGTTTCGCCACCGGCACTAAACTGTTGTTTATCCATGCCAATATTGCTCTGTTGCAAATCGGCCACCGAGTTGTACAAAAACACTTTTGTTTTCTGATAAGGATAAAATCCGATAAGGTCGGTTATCCGGTCAAACTCTTTTTCAAGATAATCGAGTGCATCCTGTGCTACCCGCTTACGGTCGTCATAATAATAAACATCGAAGTTTTCTGAACTAAGGTAGTTCCATCGAAATTGCTTGTATTGAATCCGGTTTTTACCAAACCGCTCATAGGCATCCTGCGCTTGCGCATTACCCAAATAAATTGCCGCTATTAAACTCAGAAATACAACCCGAAACACTCGCATACTATCCCTCTAAGATTTCGAATATAACGCTTTAAACCTGTTAATATTTACTGCGGGCAAAATTTCGGTGGCGCCCGTTAACCAATCGGTTAATTGTGCCGAAAAATACGGGGCCAGGCTTATACCTTTAGTACCCAAACCATTAAAAATAATAACATTTTTCGAATTGGGGTGGTGCCCCAGCATAGGCCTGCGATCGGGCGAAGTAGGTCTTAGCCCCCAATTCTGATCTGTAATTTCAAAAGGCATTTTTAATAATTCACTTGTACG
>DEIA01000057.1:0-7801 GCA_002352225.1 Flammeovirgaceae bacterium UBA2786 | reverse complement strand
GTGCAGAATATTATTGCCGATGCCTTCCATTGTTTGTATGTTATTTCACTAGCTGAATAGTGCACCTGCGACTCATCAAACCACTCTTCCGCAAACGAGTTTTGTTGCAACAGAAATAATCGCATTCCATCCAGAAAAACAGGTGTATCTACATAGCCGCATTGCTTTATCACCAGGCCACCAAAAGAATCATTTGCCTGGTCGCCATACGTACTTTTTGTGTGAATATGACTAATGAATTTTTGATTTTCGGGTTGGGCACTATACCCCATCCATTCGTTTTGTTCCTGCACCGACAAGAACGGACGATATAAGGGCATGGGATGAAAAAACTTTTGTTTTAATGTACGTTCAACCTGTGGATAAAAATCAAAAAGAGACTGAAAAAGCGTTTCTGCCAACCACGTGCGGGTCATCAGTTTTCCGGTAATGGGATTAAATAATCCGGCCGCTATCATCGAACTGCGGTTATTTCGCGGAACGTCTAACACAAGAACGCGTTTGCCTCGCTGCAGTAATTGCCATGCCATGCATGAGCCTGCCAAACCTTGCCCTACAATCAGGTAATCGATCATGATTTTTTAATGGTTTAAAATTACACCAGCCTTTTGTTGTTTCCACCTTAATTTTAGTAAAAGCCTTACTTTTGCGTGATGAAGATTCAAACTTTCACGTTTAATCCCTTTCAGGAAAACACATTTGTCTTGTTCGATGAAACTGGCGAAGCCGTGGTGGTTGATCCGGGTTGTTACGAAGCCGAAGAGAAGGCCGAGCTCGTTCAGTTTATTGATCGTAATAACCTAAGCGTAAAACTATTATTAAATACCCATTGCCATGTCGATCATGTGTTGGGCAATACCTTCATCAAAACGAAATACAACGTTCCTTTTCTGATTCACGAAAAAGATTTGCCGGTACTAAAGGCTGTTAAAAGTTACGCGTCAAATTATGGGTTTGCGCTNNTTTGGAAATACAAACCTGCAGGTACTCTTTTTGCCCGGTCATGCTCCGGGGCATATTGGTTTTTATCACGCCCCCACAAATGCGCTTATTAGTGGCGATGTTCTTTTTGAAAATAGTATTGGCCGTACCGATTTACCAGGAGGGGATTTTAATACACTTATACAAAGTATTCGCCAAAAAGTTTTTGCTTTACCCGATGAAACCATTGTATACCCGGGCCATGGTAACCCAACTACAGTGGGCGAAGAAAAAATTTCTAACCCCTTCTGTGCAATATCTGTAACCCCATGAGTGTGCTGCGCCATATTCCTAATGCGTTAACCTGCGCAAATCTTATTTGTGGTTGCCTTGGTATTATTAGCTTATTCACTAACAAAATTGAATCAGCCTATTTTATTTGGGCCGCATGTGTATTCGATTTTTTTGATGGTTTTGCTGCAAGATTGCTGAAGGTAACATCCCCTATTGGTAAAGAGTTGGATTCGCTGGCCGATGTAGTAAGTTTTGGAGTACTGCCTGCACTGGCCATGTACACCTGGATTGGAAACACCACAGGACAGTATCTCCCGCTTGTGGCTATTTTAATTGCTGTATTCTCGGCCTTACGGTTAGCTAAATTCAATATAGATGAAACTCAATCTGATTCTTTTATAGGAATGCCAACTCCTGCCAATGCGTTGTTTATTTCCGCACTACCCTTTTTGCCAGATGCACTACATTCATGGGTGTTTTTACCCGCCTCGTTATTAACTATAACCGTTATTTTTTCACTTTTATTGGTAGCCCCTATCAAATTACTTGCTCTAAAATTCAAACACTTTGGCTGGCAGGGCAATCAGCTCAGGTTTACCTTTTTAATCATTTCGGTATTGTTATTATTCCTGTTCCGTGCGGGGGCAATACCTTTTATTATACTATTCTACGTGGGTGTCTCGTTAGGTTCGCGATTGGCAGGTGCAGAAACAAAATAACGATGATCGCAATCCGGTTTGCGTTTTATTTAATTCCCTTCCTTTTGAGCACAGCCTTAGTGGCTCAAACTAATTCCGTTTTACAGAACGGTAGTTGGTATAAATTTTCTGTTGCAACTGATGGTGTTGTTCGTATAAACTACGAACTGCTGCGCCAGGCCGGTGTGAACCCCGATCAAATTGATCCACGAAACATTCGAATCTATACCGGGCAACCCGGCATGTTGCCGCAAGCCAACAATAAACCCCGTAAAACAGATTTAACTGAAATTGCCATTCAAATTACGGGTGAACAAGATGGACGGTTTAATACAGGCGATGCTATTTTATTTTACGCACAAGGCCCCGACCGTTACCAATACAATCTGCAAAAGCAGATTTTTGAATACGAGAATAATTTATTTACAGATAAGAATTTTTATTTTCTAGCCATTGGAACGGAAGCCGGTAAACGAATTTCCAACCGCCAAAGTATAGCAGGCACGCACCCCACTGTTACTACCTATCAGGATCTGGCATTTTATGAAACTGAAAAATACAGCCAGTTGAAATCGGGCCGGCAATGGTTTGGCGAACAATTCGATGCCAGCTTAACTGCAACTATCCGGTTTGAGATCGGTGACATTGTAGAAAATTCGCAGGTAAAATTAGTATCGCACGTAATGGCGCAATCCATTACCCCCTCATCCTTTTCTGTAAGCTACAACACTAACCCGATTCTTACCCAACCTATTGATGCGGTTCCTAACACACGCTATGGTGTAAAAGGAATCATCAAAGCAGATACAATTATCTTAAACTCCAACACAATTGGAGCAAGCACCAGCCAAAATCAGGATATCCGGTATCAATTTACAAAAGGCTCGCCCGGACTGTCCGTTGGGTATCTCGATTTTTTCTTACTCACGCTTTCGCGGAAATTAACCATGCGCACATCTCAACTTACTTTTCGCTCTGCAGAAAGTACGGAAGCACCTGTTACTGCTTATGAAATTTCGAATGCAACAGCAGGCCTGCAGGTTTGGGATGTTACAGATGCTGAACACGTTATTCAGCAAGAAACAACGCTTACAGCAGGAAAAATAACTTTTTCTGCTCCATCCGAAACCCTCCGCACATTTGTGGTAATTAACCCCTCTCAACTCCCGGCTCCTACATTTGAAAATTCAATTGCCAATCAAAACTTAAGAGGCACAACAGCATCAGAATTACTCATCATCACCCATCAGAACTTTGTTTCTGAAGCGCAACGATTGGCCAATCATCGCCAACAACACTCCGCATTATCTACTCAGGTTGTTACTGTTGATAAAATCTACAATGAATATGCAGGTGGCAAACAGGATTTTAGCGCCATCCGCGATTTCGTTAGAAGTTATTATTTACAAACAGGCTCTGCATTAAAGCATGTATTGCTTTTTGGCCGTGGATCTTACGACTACAAGAATCGTGTACTCAGTAATTCCAATTTTGTACCGGTTTATGAGTCACGAAATTCTTTAAGCCCTCTCGAAACCTATTCATCTGATGATTATTATGCTTTTATGGATGAATCAGAAGGAGATTGGTTTGAATCCCCGGTACAAAATCACACGCTTGATCTTAGTGTGGGGCGGCTACCCGTTAAAACGGCAGAAGAAGCCAAAGCCGTGGTAGATAAACTTATTGAATATGACACGAATGCTTCAGGGCCGTGGCAAAACGAAATTCTTTTTGTTGCAGACGATGGCGATTTTAATATTCATCACTCACAAGCCGATCAGTTGGCTACCTATGTAGAACAAACTTACCCGGCTATGGCAACCAGAAGGTTCTTTGTTGATTCGTATGAACAGATTACAAAACCCAGCGGACAAACCAGCCCGGCTGCCGCAAAAGCATTAGACCTTGCTGTTCGTAAAGGATCTTTAATTGTAAACTTCACAGGGCATGGCTCTGAGCGGGTATGGATGGACGAACGCATATTGGATGAGGTAATGGTAAAAGACTGGAAGAACAAACCCCGGTATCCTTTGTTTGTTACCGCTACCTGCGAGTTTGGCCGGCATGATGACCCCCTGCAAATAACCAGTGGAGAGTTAACTCTGCTGCAACCAAAGGGCGGCAGCATTGGCTTGGTTACATCTGCGCGTCCGGTAAATTCCAGCACCAACTTTACCTTAAACCGGGCTTTCTACGAAGCACTGTTCACCAAAACAAATAACCAATATCCCGATCTTGGTACTACCTTCCGTATCACCAAAAACAATAGCACAAGCGGAATAGCCAATCGTAATTTTTCTTTGCTGGCCGACCCAAGTATGAAACTTGCACTACCACAAAATGAAATCATATTTGATGAAATTACCACAGCAGCGGGCTCTTCCTCACTAACAGGACTTTCGGAAATTTTAGTTAAGGGTCGTATTGAGAATGCAGGCAATACCGCTGATAGCTTTGATGGAAACCTGGTTCTGTCTTTGTTTGATGAACCCGTAACACAAGCTACAAAAGGCGATGAGAGCTCACCCTTCAGCTATTCAGAACTATCGAATGTGTTGTACAGAGGACAAGCAACCGTTACGCAAGGCCAGTTTCAGGCCAGTTTTGTGTTATCTAAAAACGTTCCATTAAATACTTCGGTTGGTATGTTTACCGGATTTGCTTACAATAACTCTTCACGGGCAAGCGGATATAGCAATCAAACCGTTGGTGGCCTCAACCCATCAGCATTACCAGATACAACACCCCCACAGGTAAAATTATTTATGGGCGACACCACATTTATATCGGGCGGTATTGTGGGGCCATCAACCCGAATTGTTGCTTTGCTTTCCGATATTAGTGGAATAAACATCACCAATTCTCCGGAAGACAAACAGATATACTTCACTCTGGATAATGGCGAGCCTCAGGTTATTAACGACTATTATATGGCCAATGTCGATACAGACAAGAGCGGAATGATCTTATTTCCACTGGATGGCTTAGAGAGAGGAAATCATACCATAACGCTAACCGTTTCCGATTCACACAACAATAGCACAACAATTTCGGTGCCCTTTGTGGTTACCGATGGCAGTCAGATTGAGATTGAACAGTTTATGAACTACCCCAATCCTTTTGAAGGCAGCACTACTCTGGAATTTACACATACCCGACCGGGCGAAGACCTGGAAGTATGGGTAAGTATTGTTGATTTAGCGGGAAGTAAAATACTGGAAAAACATTTTGAAGTACTGTCCAGCCAATACCGCGTTACCCTTGCCGAATGGGATGGCCGCTCTGCTTCCGGAACAAAATTAGGCCGGGGAATATATGTTGGGAAACTATCTGTTCGTTCATTACTGGATGGCTCGAAAAATGAGCAATTTACCAAGCTAATTGTGCTTAATTAACTACCTTTACCCCTTAGAACTTGAGTATGAATAAGTTAAGTCTGCTGACCCTTTTACTCTGCGTAACTACATTGGGTTTTTCGCAACCACAACAAGGCACCTTAATTGGACAGGATAGCACAAACAGGGTTATTACCACCGCTGTTCCTTTTCTAACCATTACCCCAGATGCCCGCGCAGCCGGCATGGGCGATACAGGTGTGGCAACTTCAGCCGATGTAAACTCGGCTTACTGGAATGCTGGCAAACTAGCTTTTATAGACAATGGATTGGGGTATGGAATATCGGGCTCTTATACCCCCTGGTTAGGTAAAATTATTAACGACATGTATGTATTTTATCTCTCCGGTTTTTACAAGCTGGGGCGCGAGCAAACTGTGGCGGCTTCTATGAAATATTTTGACTTGGGCGAAATTCAGTTTAGAGGATTAAGCGCTGAAGATTTGGGTCGGTTTAATCCCCGCGAATTTTCGTTTGACGTAACATACTCACGCCTACTTACAGAAGAACTTGCCTTAGGTGGAGCACTACGTTACATTCATTCCAACCTTACTGGCGCATTATCAACCGGAAACATTGATGCGCGACCTGGTAACTCAGTAGCAGTAGACTTTGGTATCTATTATACCAAACCATTAACATCCCGAAATGCAACACTCTCATTAGGAGCCGCCATCACAAACCTGGGTGCTAAAATTTCATATTCGGATGCCAACAATCGTGATTTTATTCCAACTAACCTCCGAATGGGTGGCGCATACACCATGGAGTTAGATCCACGCAACAAACTAACCTTTGCCCTCGACTTAAATAAACTATTAGTACCAAGCCCTCCCAGAAATAATTCAACACCTTTATTGAGTGGAATTTTTGGATCCTTTACTGACGCGCGCGGAGGCTTTAAAGAAGAGATAAGAGAATTTATGACTTCAACAGGTGTAGAGTATTGGTACAACAATACACTTGCTGGTCGTTTAGGTTATTTTCATGAAGCTACTGATAAAGGGAACCGAAAATATTTAACAGCAGGAGTAGGCTTTCGCCATCAACGTTTTGGTTTTGATGCCGCTTATTTAGTTCCAACCAATAAGAGAGAAAACGCACTGGCCGAAACCCTAAGGTTAACCATCATGCTAAACTTTGATCGCAAAATAGGAGAAAACGATTCTGTTACTGATTAATAGAATGCTCGATAGAAAATCAGCCCCCTCATTCTCACCTTTAGCAAATTTTCAACTTCCAACACCCGAAGTCACTTCGCTTTCCAATGGGTATAACCTTATCCATTTAAACAGCGTTACACAGGATGTAATAAAAATTGAATTACTATTCAAAGCCGGAAAATGGTTTGAGCCGGCATCCGGTATTTCACATTTTACAGCCCTATTATTAGACAAAGGTGTCCCCGGAAAAAATGCGTATCAGATAGCCTCCTGGTTCGATCTGTTTGGAGCATCTCTGGAAATTCATGCAGGTCTGGATTTTACTTCCGTTTCATTATTCTCATTGGCTTCCAATGTCCATGAAACGCTACCATTGTTTTTTCAATTGGTAACTAACCCCTCCTTTCCAGATTCTGAATTGACACAGGCAAAAGAAATTTTTGCTCAAAACTTAAAATTGAATCTGGAGAAAAACAGTTTTGTAGCCAGCAGAAACATACGTAGAAATATTTTTGGTGAAACTCATCCCTACGGAGCAACATTAGATGAGTCACATCTGCCATTCATTACCACAGAATTACTTCGCGAGTATTTCAACGATAGATTCGTTCTACACGAAGTTTACGTAACCGGGCCATTAAGCAAATCAACTGACACAATACTCCGTGATTTAATCTCTCAGCGAAAAGAAATTACCCCACATCCATCGCCTTCTTTCACAACGAATAGTCGTGCTGTTTTTGAGAAAATCGAAAAACCAGAAAGCATTCAAACTTCTTTGCGTCTGGGCAAAAAAACAATTAATCGTGCCAATCCGGATTATCCCGGGCTACTTCTGTTAAATCATTTACTTGGCGGATATTTTGGCTCCAGACTTATGAAAAACCTGAGAGAAGAGCGAGGTCTTACATACGGAATCCATTCTTCCATTTCAACTCTTTTCAATGATTCCCTTTTTTTGATTGGAACGGATGTGAATAGTAAAGACCAGCTGTTGGCAATTGATGAAATCAAAAAAGAAATCCATGCGCTATCTCTTAATCCTGCTTCAGATTCTGAAATAGATTTAGCTCGTAACCACCTGCTTGGCGGCATCCAATTAGATGCTGCCAATCCATTCTCTATTACTGATAAAATCAAGATGCTTCGTATGTACAATCTGAATTCGGATTACTACAATTCGTTGTTTTTCAAAATAATGAATATCCGCTCAAACGATCTGCAAAAATTGGCAGCCAACTATCTCTCTGCCGAAACATTACACACTGTAGCAGTCGGTTAAAAAATCATTCAGGAAATTAAATACACCTACTACTCTTCCTAAAGA
>DEIA01000029.1 GCA_002352225.1 Flammeovirgaceae bacterium UBA2786 | reverse complement strand
CGACCATCATAACTCAGTTGCCACTCGGTAGTTTGTGCGTTGTAGGCTACCTCCAGCGCAAACTTAGAAAGGCGTGCTTCAATATAGCGCGGTGCTGCAGCGCTGTCGCCTGTACGTACATCGCCCCAGTTACCTTGTGTTTCAATCAGTAGATCTTTTTGGCCAATGTTTACAATGGCTTCGCCAATGGCAGCATCGCCATGCGGATGGTACTGCATGGTGTTACCGATAACGTTGGCCACTTTGTTGAAGCGCCCATCGTCCATCTCCTTCAGGGAGTGCATGATTCTGCGCTGCACAGGTTTTAATCCGTCTTCAATGCGCGGCACAGCCCGCTCCAGAATTACATACGAGGCATAATCCAGAAACCAGCTTTCATATAGTCCATCCAACGACTCCAGTTCGTGTGCTGCTTCTCCGTTTTCTTCTTTTACAATTTTTCCTTTCTTCTTGCTCATTGCTCGTTCGTTGCTGGTTACTGACTATTCCGATTTACGTTTAAACCCAATTTGTCTTCTTACTTTATCAGGTGGATTAATCAGGTAATTAATGGCTTTATAAATTTCCTTAAACTTGTTGTCGTATCTGTTTTCCAACTCATTAAGTTTATCCATAATTTCTTTGTAATTAGCGGCAATCTTCCGAAGCAAAATAAACGACCTTATTATCGCTATGTTTACTGAAACGGCTCGCTTACTTTTTAAAACACTTGAAAGCATGGCAACACCAGATTCAGTAAATACATAAGGTAATGCACCCCCCAGATACTTCTTTGATGGTATCACATTTTGTGATACCATCAGGTCAATCTCCTTTGTTGTTAACTCAAACATGAAATCTTCCGGAAAACGTTCGCTATTTCGCTTTACAGCCTGTTTCAATGCCCGCGTTTCTACTTGGTATAACTCCGCCAAGTGAAAATCTAACATAACTTTCTCATCGCGAACCAGAAATATTCTCTGAATAATTCGCTCATCTGGCATTATGGACTTGGCAGCACTCATCTCTCAGATTGAAGTTTCCTGTCAATTACTCTTGTTCGCTCTCCACCACTTCCTCTTTCGCCTCTACAGCATCCAGTTCAACACGAAGGTTCTCAATAATAAACTCCTGCCTGTCGGGCGTGTTTTTTCCCATATAAAACTCTAATGTTTTTTGCAGGTGTTTCTCCTTATCGATGTTTACCGGTTGTAAGCGAATCTCATCGCCAATGAAGTTACCAAACTCATCGGGCGAGATTTCTCCTAATCCTTTAAAGCGGGTAATTTCTGGTTTACTTCCCAGTTTATTGATAGCTGCCTGTTTTTCTTCTTCGCTATAACAGTATATAGTCTCCTTTTTATTACGCACACGGAATAAAGGTGTTTCCAGAATATAGACATGGCCAGCCTTTACCAGGTCGGGAAAGAATTGCAGGAAGAACGTCATCAGCAACAAGCGAATATGCATACCGTCCACATCGGCATCGGTAGCTACAATCACTTTATTGTATCGCAAACCATCCAGGCCATCTTCAATATTTAAGGCGTGTTGCAATAGGTTAAACTCCTCGTTTTCATAAACCACTTTTTTGGTGAGACCGAAACTGTTTAACGGTTTTCCGCGCAAGCTGAACACGGCTTGTGTTTCTACATTACGCGATTTGGTAATAGAACCCGAAGCCGAATCGCCCTCGGTAATAAAGATCATCGATTCTGAACCCTTCTCTCCTTTCTCGTCATCGAAATGAAAACGGCAGTCGCGCAGTTTTTTGTTATGTAGGTTCGCTTTTTTGGCGCGTTCGTTGGCCAGTTTTTTAATACCGGCAATTTCTTTACGCTCGCGTTCCGATTGCAAAATGCGTTTTAATAGGGCATCGGCAGTCGTGGCATTCTTATGCAGGTAAATCTCCAGTTCTTTAGCAACAAAATCGCCCACGAAATTTTTTACCGTTGCCCCATCCGGAGCCATGTTGAGCGACCCTAATTTGGTTTTGGTTTGCGATTCGAATACCGGTTCCTGAACCCGAACAGCAATAGAAGCAATTATACTCGCGCGAATATCGGCTGCATCAAAATCTTTCTTATAAAAATCACGCACGCCTCGTACTACCCCTTCGCGCAAAGCGGCTAAGTGTGTACCGCCTTGTGTGGTATTCTGACCGTTTACAAACGAATAGTATTCTTCGCCATACTGGCTGCCGTGTGTAAGCGCCACCTCAATGTCATCGCCCTTAAAGTGAATAATTGAGTATCGTATATCTTCTGCATCTGATTTTTGTTTCAGCAAATCGAGCAACCCGTCTTTCGAGTAAAATTTGCGGCCATTATAATTAATCGTAAGCCCGGCATTCAAAAAGGCATAGTTCCACATCAGATCATCCAGATACTCGGGAATGAAATGATAATGCTTGAACATGGTGTTATCTGGTTCGAACTCGACCAGAGTACCGTTCCTATCATCGGTTTTGGTTTCCTTCGCATCCAGCGTAAGCACACCTTTCTTAAACTCGGCTATTTTGGTTTTGCCATCGCGAAAGGCCTGAACTTTAAAATAGTTGGACAAAGCGTTGACAGCTTTTGTTCCTACCCCATTTAAGCCTACCGATTTTTGAAACGCACCTGAGTCGTACTTGGCACCGGTGTTGATTTTAGAAACTACATCCACCACTTTACCCAACGGAATACCCCGGCCATAATCGCGTACCACCACTTTCTGCTCGGTAATCTTCACATCGATGGTTTTTCCATAGCCCATCATGTGCTCATCTATCGAGTTATCAATTACCTCTTTTACCAGCACATAAATACCATCGTCTTTGGCCGAGCCATCGCCCAATTTACCAATATACATACCGGGACGTAACCGGATGTGTTCCCGCCAATCGAGCGATTTAATACTCGACTCGTTGTACTCAATTTCCTTCGCCATGTTGTAAAAACCTCTTTTTTAAAGTCGCGCAAAGATTAAAAAATTGATCAGAATTGCTACTTAGAAATTGTAATTCCGATTCAACACACTGATTTGAAAGTGATTTAAAAAATTAGTCTGATTTCAAATCAGTTTCTAAGTAACACCAAATTTGATTGCTCTTCAAGTACAGGCATACTTCACTACCCTGCATAAATGCATGAAGTGCCTAATGATAAATAATTGATTATCAGTAATTGAAACTACCCGTCTAAATCAATTAATTCGTTGAAAATTTCCGGAATATTTTAATAACAGGCCAACTAATCAACCAGAGGCAAACTAAAATCAGGCTTCCGTAAATAGCCGGTGCCATGCGGGTGTAGTCGTACCGATCGCCCCCGTTAAACACGTAAATAAATCCAAGCACAGCTATAAAGAAAATATTGAGGGTTGCAATCATTCCGTAAAACCAGGAAGTAAATCCACCTTCTTTCGCTGAAATCTGGCGTACCAGGTAAACCGTAGCATTAAGGATGGCTATAGTGGATATGAATGAATAAAAAAGCCCGCTTCTTGATATCGTTGTCTGCTCCGGAAAATCCCAAAGCATTACTGTTTCCGGAAGGCCGGCATATATATAGAAAAATATAGCCAGTAAGCCTAGCATCGAAAAGAACCAAACTCCCTTAAAAATCTTTACTGTCATCTAATTAACTTTGGTGGCGCAAAACTAATCGTTTACGTGTGAATTTAAACCCAATCGTTTTATCAATCCCGATCTTTTTCATCCTTATCGGGATCGAATTGGTGGTAGAGCGACTTTCGCACCGAAAACTTTACCGGTTGCCCGATACCATTGCTAATCTAAGCTGTGGCATTACTTCGCAGCTATCGGGTTTGTTTATGCGGGTATTTGCCATTGGGGTGTACGAGGTGCTCTATTCAAACTTTGCATTTTTTTCATGGGATAAAACTTGGGTTTACTGGCTGGTGCTTTTTCTGTTAACCGACCTCGCCTACTACTGGGCACATCGCATGAGCCACGAAATAAATCTTTTCTGGGGCGGGCATGTGGTGCATCACCAAAGTGAGGAATACAATTTATCGGTTGCCTTACGGCAGAGCAGTTTTCAGGTTATCTGGACTTTTGGATTTAGTTTACCCATTGCCTTCCTCGGTTTTGATACACTCGATTTTGCGTTGATCTCGGCATTGAATACGTTATATCAGTTCTGGATTCATACCGAAACAATAAACAAGATGGGCTGGTTCGAATACGTATTCAATACCCCATCGCACCATCGGGTGCATCATGGTCGTAATCCTAAATACATTGATAAGAACCATGCCGGTTCATTAATTATCTGGGATAAAATGTTTGGTACTTTTCAGGCTGAGGAAGAAAGACCTACCTATGGAATAACAAAACCACTTAACAGTTTGAATGCCGTGTGGGCTAACTTCAGCCATTATGCCGAAATGGGAAAAGAGTTGAAGACAATTCCTTTATGGAGTGATAAGATCAAATACCTGTTTAAAAAACCGGGTTGGCTGCCGGAGTCAATGGGTGGTTATCGGCAAGCTCCCGCAGTGGATGCAAATACATATAAAAAGTATGATCCCATCCATCCGGTTAGGCTCAATTACTATGTGCTGTTTCAATACATTATTTGTCTGGGTGTAACGGGTTTCTTTTTATTCAGGCAAAAAGAATTTACAATGATGGAGAAGACAGTTGCCGCAACGTTGATTTCGGTTTGGGTGGTTAACTGCGGTGTACTATTCGAGCAGAAGACATGGGTTAGGTATGCAGAGTGGGTTAGGATTATACTTTTTACCGCAATAGCCATTATTATTACATACCTGCTGCAAGGGCCCGTTTATATTTACATTGCCGCAATTCTTTACGGAACAATTTCCGCTCTCTGGTTTTACTCTTTACCGGTTTCCTATGAAAAAGTGGCTGTGGCTTAGTGTAGTCTTAATTTCTTGTGGCAAACCATTGCCCGATCTGGCTCCCATTGATATAACTCAGTGGAAAGCAGACAAAGGCGGTTGCAGCAATATTCGAAGCGCAACCATTCAACAACTAACCCAACAATTGGAAGAACTTAAAGCTCTTTCTGAGGGAGATGTAGTAAAACTCCTGGGCCGGCCCGATCGTAACGAGTTATATAAGCGCAACCAAAAGTTTTATTACTACGATATTGAACCCGGCAAGGCATGTTCGGATTCAGTTAAAACCAGTCAGCAATTGATACTTCGCTTTAATGCGATGGGGTTGGCAAAAGAGGTAACGATTGAGGATCTTTAAATGGCAACTTTGCGTATTGCATCTAACTGTGCAGGGCATTCCTTTGTATGGTGTGTTTTCTTTGGTAAGCCCTGTTAATATTATTCCTTAATACGTCAACCAATGCATCCTTCTCTTTGAAATTAAATGGATAAACCAGGGATGGCTTGAAGTAAAATTTTTTACCCAACTGCTCGGCCTGAAACAACTCTACTTCATAGACACCTCCAAGCGTTTTTATATCAACCTCTTTAATATTCTCAAGGGGGATAATAATATCCTGCCCTTTTTGAATTACATAAAGAAATTCGTCATCAAACTCTACCCGGTGTACATTGCGGTTCATTCTTATCCAGAGATAAATAAAAAACAAAATGTAACCCGTTACAAACCAGCTATTAATCTGAAATTTTCCTGTCTCCCTGTAGGATGCTATATTCCCGTAAAGCAGTAAGCATCCTATTCCAATCAAGATTAAAATCACGCTGTTCTTATAAAACCCCAAATATCGTGTGGATAAACTTTTGATTCGCTTATATTGCTCTGTAGCCATTATCTTTGTTTAAACTCACAATTAAGGTAGACATTAAATGACAAATATTGCAGTAATCGGATCGGGTACTATGGGCAATGGCATTGCTCACGTGTTTGCACAATACGGATTTTCAGTAACGCTGATTGATATCTCGGAAGAAGCCTTAAAGAAAGCAACCACTACCATCGATAAAAATATGGGGCGACAGGTAGAAAAGGGTCTGCTTACGGAAGAAGCGAAGAAAAAAGCTTTAGCGAATCTCACCACCACCACTTTTCTAAAAGAGGGTGTGTGCGAAGCCGACCTGGTGGTAGAAGCGGCAACCGAAAACCTGGATCTTAAATTAAAAATCTTTAAGGAGGTAGATGAAAGTACCAAACCCGGAACTATTTTGGCTTCCAACACCTCCTCTATTTCCATAACCAAAATTGCCTCTGTTACCAAAAGTCCGGATTTGGTAATAGGCATGCATTTTATGAATCCGGTGCCGGTAATGAAACTGGTTGAGGTTATTCGTGGCTATCGTACCAGCGATGCCGTTACCAAGCAAATCATGGACTTATCGCGTAAGCTGGAAAAAGTACCGGTAGAAGTAAACGACTATCCGGGTTTTGTAGCCAACCGTATTCTTATGCCCATGATTAACGAAGCTATCTACACCTTGTACGAAGGTGTTGCAGGTGTTGAAGAGATTGATACCGTAATGAAACTGGGTATGGCCCACCCGATGGGACCTCTTCAACTGGCCGACTTTATCGGGCTGGATGTGTGCCTATCCATATTACATGTTTTGTATGATGGCTTTGGCAACCCGAAATATGCTCCCTGCCCCCTTTTAGTAAATATGGTACAAGCCGGACATAAAGGCGTGAAGAGTGGCAGTGGGTTTTATCAATACAAAGCTGGAAGTAAAGAACTGGTTGTTGCCGAACGATTTAAGAAATGAACAATGTGGACGAGCGTTTTATTGCCTGGTGGGAAGAAAAGCGCAAGGTTGGAAAATGGAAATATGCCTTTAAGCATGGGGTACTTATGTTTGCCTTACCCGTTTATACAGGAGTAGAATTATTTCGGTACTTCACCCGCACCGACTATGAGCTTTCAGTAACCCGGATTTTAGCGGGAGCAATTATCTGGTCTGTTTTGGGATTACTTTCATTCGGATTGATTCAATGGCAAACTCAGGAGAAAAGATATCGGAAGCTTAAAAGCTAAAATCTTTGAAAGAACACCGTTTCATTTAGGCAAACCTAAGTTTTATACATTGCATAAGGACAACTTCCCGAATTACAAGCTAATCTTTATTCCTGCATTCAAGCCAATTATGCTGAGCTGCATAAACCTTTTCTCAAACGGCAGCGCTGCAAAGGTATCAAGGTTGAAATCTCCATTTTGTTCCAACGCTTTTACAGCATTTTTTTCAGTATAACTGAGCTTACTACCAAGAGTGGTAAAATAATGTGGATTCAGAAAAATAGAAAGCCTTCTGTCTACTGCATAGTGTAGTCGTACTCCTGTTTGTAAGGAGACATTTGTAGTATTGCCTCCAAATTTCGCCACCCCGGTAAGGTCACTCACGTTATCACCTGCATCGGGAGTTCCAATAAACTGATTGGGGGTATGAATAAATGAAACTCCAGCCTTGCCATACCATTCGGCTCCGAATTGATTGCGTCTTATCTGGATTGCCGGCCCCAGATTGACGGTAACTACACGCCAGGCATTATCCTGAATGCTTGCCTCCATTGCCTCTAAATATTTAACAGGCAGTACAGCAGAAGCATTGTATTCAAATTTTACAGAACTGAAACTAACACCTGCCTCTAGTTTAAAAATCTGGCTGATGGGATATTGATAACCTAAAGCCGTGCTCCAGCCATTACCAGTATGTCTGCTATTGCCACTGCTAAACCCTCCTTGTATTAACAAGCCATCGGCTTTTGAATTTGCATTGCCATTATTAGTCACAATGCCTGCCTGATAATTACTATTCTGCCGGTTGCTTCTTGTAGTGTTGAAGTCCTGTGCTTCCTGTTTTGCAGAAATGCTATCCTTTGAGTTTGCATTGCCATTGTTGGTTACAAGACCCGCCTGGTAATTACTATTCTGCCGGTTGCTACGCGTGGTATTAAAATCCTGCGCCTGTTGAGGGCTGGGAAGAATGTCAATGTCACCATTGCTTCCTACATTAATTACAAGCGCACTATTCTGCCGATTGCTTCTTGTAGTGTTGAGGTCCTGTGCTTCCTGTTTTGCAGAAATACTATCCTTTGAGTTTGCATTGCCATTGTTGGTTACAAGACCTGCCTGGTAATTACTATTCTGACGGTTGCTGCGGGTAGTGTTGAAATCCTGTGCCTGCTGAGGGTTAGGAAGAATGTCAATGTCACCATTGCTTCCTACATTAATTACAAGCGCACTATTCTGCCGATTGCTTCGTGTAGTGTTGAAGTCCTGTGCTTCCTGTTTTGCAGAAATGCTATCCTTTGAGTTTGCATTGCCATTGTTGGTTACAAGACCTGCCTGGTAATTACTATTCTGACGGTTACTTCTTGTGGTGTTGAAGTCCTGCGCCTGTTGTGGATTGGGTAGGCTTTCCACGCTGGTGTTACCCTCTACATTAATTACAAGCGCACTGTTCTGCCGGTTACTTCTTGTGGTATTGAAGTCCTGTGCTTCCTGTTTTGCAGAAATGCTGTCCTTTGAATTTGCATTACCATTGTTAGTTCCAAGGCCTGCCTGGTAATTACTATTCTGCCTGTTACTGCGGGTGGTATTGAAATCTTGTGCCTGTTGCGGATTGGGAAGGCTTTCCATACTGGTATTACCTTCTACATTAATTACAAGCGCACTGTTCTGCCGGTTACTTCTTATGGTATTAAAGTCCTGTGCTTCCTGTTTTGCAGAAATACTTTCCTTTGAATTTGCATTGCCATTGTTGGTTCCAAGACCTGCCTGGTAATTGCTATTCTGCCGGTTACTGCGGGTGGTATTGAAATCTTGTGCCTGTTGTGGATTGGGAACATTGTCAGAAATTATGTACCGATTATTCCCGGTATTAATGATGATCAGGGCACTATTCTGCCCGTTACTTCGCGTGGTGTTGAAATCCTGTGCTTCCTGCTTAAGGGGAATGTTATCTTTTGAATTTGCATTACCCTTGTTGGTTACAATGCCTGCCTGATAATTGCTATTCTGCCGGTTACTGCGGGTGGTGTTAAAATCCTGTGCCTGTTGCGGATTGGGAACGCTATCAAAAATAATGTACCGATTATTCCCGGTATTAATGATGATCAGGGCACTATTCTGCCGGTTACTTCGAGTGGTATTGAAATCCTGCGCTTCTCGTTTAGCCGGAATAGTATCCTGATGATTCACCCCAAACTCAGGAGAAAAGGCCGCGTTTGCAAAAACAGGAGTACCAAAAAATATCGGCAGCACCAACAAGAGTTGAAACTTCATACAAGCTAATTTTTGAAATAAATTATTAATCAAACCAGAGATCCAAAAAAATCACACAACTTCCAGAAATCTACTTCTTCAGTAGGTCCCGAATTTCAGTTAATAGTTGTATGTCGGCTGGTGGCGCTGCAGGGGCAGCAGGTTTAACTTCTTCCTTTTTCTTAGAAGCATTAATTCCCTTCACAATTAAGAAAAGTACAAATGCTATAATGATAAAGTTAATAGTTGCACCCAGAAACTTGCCATATTTTACTGCGCCAAATACGGTAAGGTCTTCAAGTTTACTTAGATGAGCTGCATCCAGAGCGGGTTTCAGAACAAGAGGTGTAATTACATCGTTGATAAGAGAACTGACAATGGCTCCAAAAGCACCACCAATAATTACCCCAATTGCAAGATCAATAACATTGCCCCGCATGGCGAAGGCTTTAAACTCCTTAAGCATAGATTGTAGATTTAAGTATTGTTCAAAAATAATGAAGTATTGTAAAGATTACCAACGCTTACGGTTGACTTAAAGAAGAACCCGGAGTTGATTTCTCAAACCTTTAATACCTACCAACTCGATACCCGTACTACCAATAAACATTTTAGCCTGTATTTTAACCGGAATCCGATTCCCATCGTCCGAAATCCAACAGGTTACGGAGTTTTCTCCGTCAAATAATTTATTGTCGGGCATAACGGGTATAAGTTTGTGACAGGGAATTTTGCCAAGCTTTGTATTTACTTTATCCTTTCCGGCATAAATAATTCTCATATGATAGGCAGTGTCTTCAAAAAATCCGGAGATAGAAAGAGTATCGCCCTTCTTGTGTTTATTAAAATCTATTACCCGCAGATATAAAAAACCGGCCACCATATCGCGCACGTTATCAGGTGTTTGATAGTATTTAGGATCGCCATATACATTAGTGGTTTTGTTCAAAACCTTAACCTCGGCCTGGTTCTTTTCATGATCGTAGGTAACCATTTCGTCTTTTCTGTAGTTACCCTCGCGAATTTTCCGATACGATACGTGTGTAACCAAAGCAGCGGTATCGATGTAGGCACCCCATTGATCATTAACCTTTGTTATCCACGAGACCAACCCTGATGTTTCGCCATAGGCATCCACTTTATAGCTGGGGCGATTGTTCATCATAAACACCTTATTCTCTATTACAGTAGAAGCCTTACCTACAGTAAAAAAACCAAAGTTTACCCGGTAATTTAATACCTCACCTTTTGTGAAACTGGTGTTTTTAAGCGTAACAAAGTCGCTATCGTCAGGTTGTGTAAATGCGCTTGCCAGAAGAATAACAACTACACTATTTATCAACACTTTCATGACTATAAAGTTAATCGTTACCTCACTAACGACAAAAAATATGCCCTGTCTGCAACTGTTCTAATATTAAGACACAAATAGGCCACAGAAGGTTTAAAATCAACGGATTATAACCTGTAATTTATCTGTTATACTGAAACGCTATTTTCGCGTAATGCATCATTAAGGGAAGTCTTTTTGTCGGTGCTCTCTTTACGTTTACCAATTATAAGTGCACACGGAACCTGGTACTCGCCAGCCGGAAATTGCTTTGGTATGGTTCCTGGAATTACAACCGACCGAGGCGGCACAAAGCCCTTATATTCAATAGGCTTAGAGCCTGTAACATCAATTATTTTAGAACTGGCAGTAAGTACCACATTAGCACCCAAAACTGCTTCGCGCCCCACACGCACACCCTCCACCACAATACAGCGTGAGCCTACAAACACATTATCTTCTATAATAACAGGAGCAGCTTGTACCGGCTCCAACACACCACCTAATCCTACACCACCACTTAAGTGCACATTTTTTCCAACTTGGGCGCAACTTCCAACCGTAGCCCAGGTGTCAACCATTGTACCTTCATCCACATAAGCTCCAATATTGATATAGGAAGGCATCATAATAACACCCTTGCTTACATACGATCCATGACGGGCAACGGCATGGGGTACAACCCGAACACCCAATGCCTTATAGTTTCTTTTAAGGGCTATTTTATCGTGAAATTCAAATGGCCCTACCTCTATTACCTCCATTTGCTGGATAGGGAAGTAGAGGATCACTGCCTTTTTAATCCATTCATTTACTTTCCAGACCTCACCAACTTGTTCTGCCACACGCAGTTTACCCTGATCTAATAACGAGACTACCTCACGAATTGCTTCCTGTGTTTCGATGGACTTCAATAACTCCCGATCGGCCCATGCCTTTTCAATCACTTCCTGTAGTTGCATTTATGCTTAATTTTAAACCGGGCCGCAATAAATGAAAAATCGAAGAATAGTCCTTGCCTCCATTCTTAAACCGGTAGACGATACCCGTATGAGTGAGAAACTCGCAGCTTCATTAGTTAAAATTGAAGGGCACATGGTTTACATTATTGGTTACCCATCACAATCCAAAACAACTGATGATTCTGTGGTTATATTACCACTAAAACCATTCTCCCGAATAAGTATAGGCCGACTTCTGGCTCCGCTTTCTGTACTGCAAAAATGTATTCAAGTAAAACCTGAATTATTAATAGTTAATACCCATGATTTACTGTTTGTTGCTATTGTAAACAGAATTTTATTTGGGAGTAAAATTGTGTATGATATTCGGGAAAATTATGCCCGCAACATCCTTTACACACCCGCCTTTTCACCGGTTCTCCGGCACTTACTGGCCGGTTGGGTAAGGTTAAAAGAACGGCTGATCACTCCCCTGTTTCATGCCGTGTTTCTGGCTGAAAAGTGTTACGAAACTGAGATGCCTTTTGTACGATCAAAAAGTCTGGTGCTGGAAAACAAAGCAGTGGTTCCAACCAACTTCAAACGCCAACCTATAGCCGGAAAAATCAGGCTGGTATTTACCGGAACACTGGCCGAAAGTACCGGTGTTTTTCAGGCAATTGATCTGGCCAAAAAACTTCACACTCATAACCCCAACCTTGAACTGACAATAGCTGGCTATTGCGCACTCCCCTCCACCCTTGCCAAAATTAAATCGGCAATAGACCGATCCCCCTTTATTACCCTGATAGGTGGCGACAGGCTGGTTCCGCACAATCAGATTCTGAACGTTATAAGCACGGCCAATTTCGGTTTAGTTTATTACCCACCAGCACCACACACACGTGGTAAAATGCCAACCAAACTCTTCGAATATCTGGCTTGTCAGCTTCCAATCCTGCTTCAACCAGAACCTGCCTGGGTAGCGTTATGCAAACCCTGCCATGCGGCTATTACAGTCGATTTCGATAATCCTGATCTTGGGGAAATCCTGGCTCAATTCAATACAGCATTCTACACCCAAAAACCAGAAGGGGTAACCTGGCAAGATGAAGAATCCAGATTTTTAGTTCAGATTAAAAAATTTTTGATCTAAATTATTTTTTAGACTAATCTAAAATTTTACTTTTGAGGGTCATTCCTTAAAAGATCATGTTAAGTCTTACCGAAGAAAACTACCTCAAGGCCATTTACCATCTTTCCGATGGTGGCGCTAAAGCCGTTCTTACCAACGCACTAGCTGTGGCTATGAATACCAAGGCTGCATCTGTTACAGACATGATCAAAAAACTTTCGGCCAAAGAAGTAATTACTTACGAGAAATATTACGGAGTGAATGTAACCCCCAAAGGCAAAACTGAGGCTTTAATGGTGATTCGGAAACACCGGCTTTGGGAAACCTTTCTGGTTGACAAACTCGGGTTTGCCTGGGACGAAGTGCACGAAGTAGCCGAACAATTAGAACACATTAACTCACCCCGCCTGATCGAAAAACTGGATGAGTTTCTCGGTTACCCCAAAGTAGATCCGCATGGCGACCCCATACCCGACCATAAAGGTAAAATCAAAATACAACCACAGGTACCGGTAGATCAGTTGCAGATCGGGTTTCAGGGAAAGATTGCCGCAGTGAAAGACTCTGACTCTAACCTGCTGAAATACCTCGATAAGATTGGCGCCAGACCCGGTGTAAAAATTAAAGTACTGGGTAAGGAAGAGTATGACGAATCGATGGAGATTTTGATAGACGACCACCGGGTATTCATTTCGAAAGCAGTTTCACAAAACATTTTAGTAGTTGGCTGATATGAACCACAATGGAAACCACGAACAACGGAAATCACTAAGCGAAGTACATGCTTCGGTAGATGTAACCAAACGCAAAGGCTGGCGTAAATTATTTGCATTTCTGGGCCCGGCTTATCTGGTAAGTGTGGGGTACATGGATCCTGGCAACTGGGCAACCGATATTGCAGGAGGCAGTCAGTTTGGCTATACACTTATTTGGGTTCTTTTAATGTCGAACCTGATGGCGTTGCTGTTGCAATCGCTTAGTGCCAGGTTGGGTATTGTTCGCCAACTCGATTTGGCGCAAGCCTCGCGCAGCTCATACCACCCGGTTGTAAACTTTTGCCTGTGGGTGCTGGCAGAAATTGCCATTGCTGCTACCGATCTGGCCGAAGTATTAGGTATGGCCATCGGGCTTCAGCTTTTGTTTGGCTTACCGCTAATCTGGGGAGTTAGTTTAACCGTACTGGATACATTACTACTGCTTGTATTGCAAAGTTATGGTATGCGCAAAACCGAAGCCTTTATTATTGCATTGGTAGGTACAATAGGTGTTTCCTTTTTACTGGAAATGTTTTGGGCTAAACCCGATATGGGTGAATTGGTGAAAGGCTTTATTCCATCTATCCCTAACGACACAGCACTCTATATTGCCATTGGTATTATAGGGGCCACAGTAATGCCGCATAACCTTTACCTCCACTCCTCGCTTGTACAAACCCGAAGAATTGACACCAGCGAAAAAGGGATATGGAGTGCAATAAAGTATAACATGATTGACTCAACCATCGCCCTTAATGCAGCTTTCTTCGTTAACGCGGCTATTTTAATACTGGCTGCCTCTACCTTTTTCAGGGCGGGCATGTATGAAGTCTCAGACATACAAGACGCGTATAAGTTTCTGTCGCCCATGTTGGGTAACGAGTGGGCCTCCATCATGTTTGGTGTAGCGCTAATAGCAGCAGGCCAAAGCTCTACCATTACCGGAACCCTTTCGGGGCAGATCGTAATGGAAGGCTACCTGAATCTGCGCATTGCCCCATGGCTTCGCAGGCTTATCACCCGGTTAATCGCCATTATACCAGCCTACATTGTTATTCTCTTATACGGTGAAGGCCGCACAGGCGAGTTACTTGTATTCAGCCAGGTAGTACTTAGTCTGCAATTAGGGTTTGCTATTATTCCGCTCATTCATTTTACCAGCGACAAAGAAAAGATGGGTGTGTTTGTTATAAAGCCCTGGGTAAAAGGTGCTGCATGGATTATTGCGGTAATTATTATTTCGCTGAATGTAAAACTGGTAATGAATGAAATTTCGGTTTGGATAGATGAGGCCGGCAATAGTGCCTGGGTTGTTTGGATAACCGCAATACCCGTTTGTGTATTTGCAGGAGCATTGCTATTCTATATTTCATTCAAACCGTTATTGGATCGCAAACGCAAAGAGAAAAAAGCCCACACGCCTCATGGTAGTGCTACCCAACTCGTCAATTTGGGCTCAACCGAATACAAACATATAGCCATTACAATCGACTTCAGTTCGGTTGATTCGCTTACCATACGTAGCGCCACTGCACAAGGTGGCAAAAATGCCCACTATCTTTTAGTGCATGTGGTGGAAACAGCCGGAGCCATGTGGTATGGCAGCCAGATTGCCGACCACGAATCGGATGAAGACACAAATGCGCTTAACAACTACGTATTACAGTTGCGCGAACAAGGTTATGATGTTGAAATGAAAATAGGGTTTGGTAACCCTAAACGTATTATTCCTGAAATAGTAACCCGGTTTAATGCCGACTTGCTGGTGATGGGTGCGCATGGCCACAACTTGTTTAAAGATTTGATCTTTGGAACCACCGTAGATACGGTCCGTCACCGGGTGAAGATACCAGTACTGATTGTACGCGATAACTAACTGGCTTATCTTTCGGGATGCATGCTTCTTTGACCGACACTATTATTGCATTAGCTACTCCACAAGGAGTAAGTGCGTTGGCTGTTATCCGGCTTTCGGGTGCCGATGCTATTAAAGTAACCGATACGCTGTTTGTGGGTAAAAAACTTCAGGCACAACCTTCTCATACAGTTCATTTCGGAACGATTGGTTACGCAGGTAAAACCATTGACGAGGTTTTGGTTACCATTTTTAAAGAACCCAGCTCGTTCACGAAAGAAAATGCTGTGGAAATATCCTGCCATGGCTCTCCGGTTATTGTGCGCGAAATTGTAAAACTGTTTTTACAACAAGGGGTGCGCTTGGCCGAACCGGGTGAGTTTACCAGACGGGCATTTTTAAACGGGCGGTTCGATCTTGCTCAGGCCGAAGCCGTGGCAGATCTGATTCATGCCGAAACCGACAATGCCAGACAGGCTGCCCTTAATCAAATGCGGGGTGGGTTTTCTAAAGAGATTAAACACCTGCGCGAAGAACTGATCCACTTTGCCTCACTCATCGAACTGGAGCTTGACTTTGGTGAAGAAGACGTAGAGTTTGCCAAGCGCGATGATCTCAGAGCCCTGGTTCAAAAAATTCAAACCTACCTTACTCGATTGATCTCCTCATTCGAACAGGGTAATGTTATCAAAAACGGAATTCCAACAGTTATTGCAGGCAGACCCAATGCCGGTAAATCTACCTTACTTAATGCTTTACTGAATGAAGAGAAAGCCATTGTATCGGACATACCCGGTACTACCCGTGATGTGATTGAAGACGAAATGATTCTGGGAGGCATCGCCTTCCGGTTTATGGACACAGCCGGGCTTCGCCACACAAACGATACCATAGAAGCCCTTGGTGTATCGCGTACGCGCGAAAGCATGAAAAAAGCTGCGTTGATTCTCTATCTGTTCGATCTGACATCAACCACGATAGAAGACATTCGCACCGAAGAGGCTGAAGTAAAAGCGTTGGGAATACCCTACATAAAAGTGGGTAACAAGGTTGATAAGGCCAGTAACAGTTTAATAGATGAAATTAAAAATCAGGAGTTTGTTCTGATATCAGCAGCTAATCGCAAAAACCTGGAGACGTTAAAAGACTCCATCCTTAACCTGGTTAAAGTAAATGAGGTAAAACAAGGCGATGTATTGGTAACCAACCTGCGGCATTTTCAAAAACTAACCGAAACACAAACCGCACTAACCCGTGTGGTGAACGGTTTGAATGCCGGCATAACAGGCGATTTTCTGGCTATGGACATCCGGCAATCATTACACTACCTGGGCGAGATAACCGGTGAAATAACAAGCGAGGATTTACTGGCCAACATCTTTTCGAAGTTTTGTATCGGAAAGTGATACCGACAGTAAAAATTAATCAGCTACTTATTGCATCCGTAATTAATCTGTAGTTACATTTACATAGCAAGCATTGCAAATGCAATGTTCGATCAACCTCCAACCAAAATAAACTCAATGTCCCATGGCAAAAAAAGCGAAGAAGGCTGCAAAGAAAGGGAAAGCCAAACCGAAAAAGGCAGCTAAAAAATCAGCAAAGAAATCAGCTAAAAAGGTAGTTAAGAAAGTTGCTAAAAAAGCAAAGAAGGCCGCCAGAAAAGTAGCCAAAAAAATTAAGCAGGCAGTTAAGAAAACTGTTAAGAAAGTTGCTAAAAAACCTGCCCCAAAAAGGAAACCAGTTGCTAAGAAGAAGCCTGCTCCCAAAAAAGTAGTAACTCCGGCACCAGTCCCTGTTCCTGCACCGGCTCCTACACCTACACCCGTTGTGGTAACACCTACCCCAACGCCCTCGGTAGAAACCCCGGGTGGGTCAGGTGAAGAGTCTGGATCAAACTGATTTTGATCTATCTATCATCAATAAAAGAGCGGCCCTTAGCCGCTCTTTTTGCTTGTCTTCCTAGTATTTTTATTTTTCATTTTTCCCAGACAAATAGCTATTTGTAGTAATTTGCCTGACTTACGCTAAATGCGTTTCATCCAAATTTTGAAACTATGAATAACCGCAGACTTCCCATCATTATCCTAACCGTGATTGCCTTTATTGTAATCCTGGCTTTGTCGTCAAGCTTATTTTACACCATTAGTGCCACAGAGCGGGCGGTCATTTTCTACCCTTTCGGGAAAGGATTAGATAAAGACAACATTGAGGGGCCGGGTACCCACATGAAAGCCCCCTGGAACGATGTGTATACCTATAAAGTAAATGAAACTTCGGCCGAGGAAAACATGGATGTATTGGATAAAAATGGTTTATCTATTCATATTGATATTACAGTGCGCTATTACCCCATCCCCGATAAGATCGGATACATACACGAACAGTTTACCAACGATTACGAAACAGTACTGGTAATACCCGAAGTACGCTCCACGGTACGGCAGGTAATGGGCCGCTACACAGCCGAAGAAATTTATTCTACCAAACGGGCCGAGGTAGAAACAGCCATTAAAAGCGAAACCGAAAAAATTCTGAACACCAACAATGTTCATGCAACAGCTGTTCTTATCCGATCTATTCAACTGCCCGAACAAATCAGAATAGCTATTGAAAGCAAGCTGCAGCAGGAACAGGAGGCCCTGGCCTACCAATTCAGACTAGACAAAGAAAAAAGTGAAGCAGAACGTAAACGTATTGCTGCCGAGGGCGAGTCGCGCGCTAACAACATTATTAACAACAGCTTAACCGACAAACTTTTGAAAATGAGAGGCATAGAAGCAACCCTCGAGCTTTCTAAATCGCCCAACTCCAAAATAATAGTGGTGGGCTCGGGCAAAGACGGTATGCCGTTGATATTAGGAAATAACTAAATCTTCTAAACTCCTTTTTTTCTAAAAACCCAACACCATATCTTTAAACTTTTAGTATTTAACTTTTCTAACATGGCCAAGAATGCAGAAATAAACATAGACGGAAAGTCTTACAAATTCCCAATCGTTGAAGGATCTGAAGGAGAAATGGGTATAGACATCAGCAACCTGCTGGAAGAAACCGGTGCCGTAACGCTCGACTTAGGATATAAAAATACCGGAGCCACCAAAAGCGCTATTACTTTTCTGGATGGTGATAAAGGCATTCTGCGCTATCGCGGATATTCCATCGAAGACCTGGCCGCCAAGTCTAACTTTTTGGAAGTTTCCTATTTATTGATTTTTGGTGAACTGCCAACCGCTGACCAACTGACCAAGTTTAGTACCGACATTAAGAATCATACCATGGTGCATGAAGACGTTAAGAAAATCCTGGACGGCTTCCCTTCTACCTCGCATCCGATGGGCGTACTGGCTTCACTGTTTTGTGCACAAACAGCCTTCTACCCCGAATCATTAGATCCTAATCGGTCTTCAGAATTGGTTTACCTCAGCATGGTTCGCTCCTTAGCTAAGATGCCAACGTATGCTGCATGGGCCTACAAAAACGCAGTGGGCCACCCGGTAAACTATCCGGACAATACACTGGATTACTGCTCACGGTTCTTAAAAATGATGTTTGCCTTGCCGGCCGAACACTTTGAGGTTGACCCAGTGGTTGCCTCAGCATTGGATAAACTATTGATTCTCCATGCCGACCATGAACAAAATTGTTCTACCTCCACAGTACGCATTGTTGGGTCATCAAAAGCAAGCATTTATTCGGCTGTCTCGGCCGGTATCAATGCCTTGTGGGGCCCGTTGCACGGAGGAGCCAACCAGGAAGTTATTCTCATGCTGGAACAAATCAAAAAAGATGGTGGCGATACAGATAAATGGATAGCCAAAGCAAAAGATAAAAACGACCCCTTCCGCCTGATGGGCTTTGGTCACCGCGTGTACAAAAACTTTGACCCACGCGCCAAAATTATTAAGAAAGCGGCAGACGATGTGCTGGAAAAACTGGGCGTAAATGACCCAACTCTGGAAATAGCCATGAAACTGGAAGAAATTGCGCTGCGCGATCCTTACTTTATAGAACGTAAACTTTACCCTAACGTAGACTTTTACTCAGGTATCATTTACCGTGCACTTGGTATTCCGGTAGATATGTTCACCGTTATGTTTGCCATTGGCCGGTTACCGGGATGGATTGCTCAATGGAAAGAATTGCGCGAAAACAAAGAACCAATCGGCAGACCACGCCAGATTTATGTAGGCCAGAATCTTCGCGAGTATGTTCCTGTTGCAAAACGGTAATCTTCGCACACAATAGTATCTTGCAGGCCGGACTAAAATCCGGCCTTTACTTTTTAAATCTAATTACTATGGCACTTATTGATGATTTTAATGCGGCTGTTGCCCATTCCAAAGAATTAACCAAACGCCCCTCAAACGAAGAGTTGCTGGATCTTTATGCCTTATTCAAACAAGCTACCGAAGGCGATGTAACCGGTGAACGGCCGGGCGGGTTTGACTTTAAAGCGATTGCAAAATTCGATGCATGGGCATCCCGCAAAGGAACAGACAAAGAACAAGCCATGCAGCAGTACATTGAATTGGTTGAAAAACTCCACCAAAATTACGCTTAAAGTTGAACCTCTTTTACCAGCCGGCTATTCCTGATGGTGTACTTCACCTGAATGATGATGAATCGCGGCACGCTGTAAAAGTATTACGCATGCAGGTGGGCGATTTACTAAATCTTACGGATGGAAAAGGTACTTTTTACAATGCGATTGTTACGGTAGCCGATGCACGCAAATGCACATTCACAATTCAGCAGACAACCTCCACACCAGCCCGACCGTATTCAATTGCAATAGCAATAGCGCCTACCAAAAATATAGACCGGATGGAATGGCTGGTAGAAAAAGCCGTAGAAGTTGGAGTAGAACAAATCTATTTTATGCTTTGCAAAAACTCGGAACGTAAAACCATTAACCACGAGCGCTTAGAGAAAATTGCCGTTAGCGCTATGAAACAATCCGGACAATTCCGTTTGCCGGTTATTCATGAAATTAAACCCTTTACCGAAGTAGTTTCACTATCAGCCCAACAAAAATTTATTTGTTATGTCGATTCATCCAATCCGCATCTATTAAAAACACAGGCCAAACAAAACCAACATTACCTTGTTTTGATTGGCCCGGAAGGCGACTTTAGATCGGACGAACTTGAATTGGCTAATCAAAACGGTTTTTTAAAAGTAAGCCTTGGCCCTACCCGGCTACGCACCGAAACCGCTGCGCTAACAGCTTGCCAAACGCTCAATTTCATTAATTTGTGAACTGATTTTTGAGCACCATGAACTCCGCAGAAGCAAAAACACATATTCAACAGCTTACGGATAAGATCAACCATCATAACGATCTATATTACAACAAAAGTAAAACCGAAATTTCAGATTTTGAATTCGACAAATTACTGGAAGAGTTAATAACCCTTGAGGCAGCGTTTCCAGAATTGCGTTTACCTGATTCGCCTACGCAGCGTGTTGGAGGAACCATTACAAAAGAGTTTGCTTCGGTGGTACATCAGTACCCGATGCTTTCGTTGGGCAATACCTATTCTGCCGAAGAATTAACAGACTTTGATGCACGTGTAGCCAAAGGTTTAGATGGCGATGCGTACGAATATTTTTGCGAACTGAAGTTCGATGGTGTTTCTATCAGCCTGATGTATGAAAATGGGTTGCTCACAAAAGCAGTAACACGGGGCGATGGCGTGCGGGGCGATGATGTTACTACCAATATCAAAACCATCAAAAGTTTACCGCTTCGTATAAGAGCCAAAGATGTGCCGGCCAGGTTTGAAGTACGCGGTGAAGTATTTCTGCCCAAAGAAGTATTCAAACAATTAAATAAAGAGCGTGAAGATATTGGAGAAGAAACGTATGCCAATGCACGCAATACCGCTTCGGGTACTGTAAAAATGCAAGACAGCAGCGAGGTAGCCAAACGAAAACTCGATTGTTATCTCTACTACCTTCTTGGCGAAGACAATGAGGTTGAAAGCCATTCTGATGCCATGAAAAAACTAGAGCACTGGGGTTTCAATGTTTCGCCTACGTATAAAAAATGCAAGTCGGTGCAAGATGTACTTGGTTATATTCAGACATGGGAAAAGAAAAGACATGAGTTACCGCTTGAAACCGATGGTGTAGTAATTAAAGTGAATAGTCTGGAGCAGCAAGAGCGGCTTGGCTTTACGGCCAAAAGTCCGCGGTGGGCCATTGCATACAAATACAAAGCAGAAAGTATCCGTACTCGTCTAAATGGAATTACCTACCAGGTTGGCCGAACCGGGGCTGTAACTCCTGTGGCCGAACTTGAACCAGTATTTTTAGCAGGCACAACAGTTAAGCGGGCATCGTTGCATAATGCCAATGAAATTATGCGGCTCGATCTGCACCTGGGCGACTATGTTTTTGTGGAAAAGGGAGGTGAAATTATACCCAAGGTAACGGGTGTTGATCTGGCAAAACGAAACGCATCGGCTAAAAGGGTATCGTACATAACACATTGCCCCGAGTGCAATTCCATTCTTATCCGTAAAGAAGGAGAAGCCAATCATTATTGTCCTAACGAAAAGGGTTGCCCGCCTCAGATAAAAGGTAAGGTTGAGCATTTCATTCAGCGCAAAGCAATGGATATCGATTCGTTGGGCGAACAAACCATCCGGCAATTGTTTGAACTCGGCCTGGTAAAAACTCCTGCCGATTTGTACGATCTGCGAAAAGAAGATTTATTGAAACTGGATAAGGTTAAAGACAAATCTGCCCAAAATATGCTCGATGGTATTGCCGCCTCAAAAACGCAGCCCTTCGAAAGTGTTTTGTTTGGAATTGGAATTCGTTACGTAGGAAAAACTGTAGCGGAGAAACTCGCCAGGCATTTCAAAACCATGCGTAACCTGGAGCAGGCTTCGTACGAAGCCCTGCTGGAAACCCCCGAAGTAGGAGAAAAAATAGCGCAAAGTGTAGTCGAGTTTTTTAAAGACACAGACAACCAGAACGAAGTAGCGCGTTTGGGCCAATCGGGATTGCAGTTTGAATCGAATCAGCAAGAACCAGCGTTGGTTAGCACGGTATTGGCCGATAAGTCATTTGTAATAAGCGGAGTATTTGAGCATTATGAACGAGATCAGCTAAAGGATATTATTATAGCAAATGGTGGTAAAGTCTTATCCTCTGTTTCAGCAAAGCTAGACTACCTCCTTGCCGGAGATAATATGGGGCCGGCCAAGCGCGAGAAGGCAGAAAAACTGGGTGTTAAAATTATTTCAGAAGCCGAGTTTGAAAACCTGCTTAAAGGCTAACCCGCAAAAAAAAATCACGTCAACATTGTACATACTTTAGTAGCTTTCGGACATGTTCAAAATAAATTTTCTGCAAATGCGCACCCAAACTGCGCTTAAGAAAAATAAAACGGCCCGCACCAGTAAACCCTATAAGCAGGCAGCCACAGTGGGTATTCTTTTTACAGTAGAAGACAAACAAAAACACCTCGACATAAAAGAACTTATTCACCAGTTGGAGCAGGATGGGAAAAAAGTTCAGGTACTGGAATACCTGCCCGAAAAAAAAGAGAACTACGAATTCAAGTTTGATTTCTTCAGCACCAAAGATTTATCCTTTTGGGGAACCCTTAACTCTACGATTGCCGATAAATTTATTGAAACACCGTTTGACTATCTTTTTAACATAGACCGCCAGCCACATCCGCTAATCCTGCACCTGCTATCGCGCAGCAAAGCACATTGCCGCATAGGGCGATACGCAGAAGCAGGACAACCTTATTTTGAAATGATGATTGAACAGAACGGAACCAACAAAGGTTTGATAGAAACCATGTATAACTATACAAAACAACTGCGATGAAGAAACTGATGGGCACGGGTGTAGCGCTTGTTACTCCCATGAATGAGGACGGATCGATTGATTTTAAAGGACTAAAGAAACTATTGTCGCATACCGGCAAGGGTGTGGATTATTATGTAGTAATGGGTACCACCGGTGAAGCTGCTGCATTAAATAAATCTGAAAAGAAGGCTGTATTAGATTTTGTATTGAAAAATAACAAACGCAACCTTCCCATAGTTTATGGAATTGGTGGTAACAATACACAAAATGTACTGGAAGAAATTATTGATACCGACCTGTCGGGGGTTACCGCCATTCTATCTGTAAGTCCATATTACAACAAACCCTCGCAGGAAGGAATCTATCATCATTTTATGGCAGTTGCCAATGTATCGCCTGTTCCGGTTATTCTTTATAACGTTCCGGGCCGAACATCCTCTAACCTTACTGCCGACACTACTTTAAGGCTTGCCCAGCTAAAAAACATTATTGGCATTAAAGAAGCATCGGGCAATCTGGAACAATGCATGAAGATTGCGAAAGAGAAACCCAAAGACTTTATGCTGATTTCGGGAGATGATTTGCTTACCCTTGCCCTTTATGCCATTGGCAGTGCAGGTGTTATTTCTGTGCTGGCTAATGCTTACCCGGTGGTGTTCAGAAAAATAAGGGAGAATTTTCTGGCCGGAAAACTGGCGCAGGCACAACAGGCACAGTTTAGTCTTCTAGACATTAACAGCCCGATGTACGAAGAAGGAAACCCGGTAGGCGTTAAATACCTGCTGAGTTTACTGGGTGTTTGCCAGCCTTATGTTCGATTGCCCTTGCTAACGGCTTCTCAAAATCTGAAAAAGAAGATAGAGGCGAACAGGTTATAGAAGGAGAATATTGGAGTTGTTTGTGGAAAGTTTTATCTGTTATACAGGTTGGATTTTTTCATATGTAATCATTTAAAGTTGGAAATTTGTTCTCAACTTTAAATGGCCGAATTTCTGAGGAGCTTACAATGGCAGTATTGCCGGCAACGGGCCGCGTATTGGCGATGGGCGGGATTTTTAGCACTGAACTTTAATCGAAGAACGAAAGTTGAATTTTGCACTTCCGTTGATACGAAGCCGTTCAGCCCGCCTATCGCCAATACGGTGTTGGTGGCTGGCATTCTTATCGCCATTCTATTGTCAGTTTAGCGTTGTCTTTGGTAAAATAGTTGGATGAATTTTCAAACGTAATTTCTGCCATTGACTTTGGTATGAAGGTGCTGAAAGTTGCGTATTTTTCTATAGGATTTTTCTCGCTGTCAAAATCAAGCTCCGAATTTTTGTTTTCATCAATCAGGGCAACCATTGAGTATGTCCCGTTTTTTAAGCCATAAATGTGTATGGTTGCCGTGCCAGTTGTTGTTTGACCTATAAGTAAGCCACCTGTTACCGCTACTTTTTTATTAAAATTCTTTTCGCTGTCCATCACTACAAAATACAACAGTTTACCTGCTTCTGCCATAGGAATATTAATGTCGTAGTGAAAATAATTTTGAGAAAAATAAGACTGTGTTGCCATTTTTTGATTGAATTGGTGTTCGCTTATTTCTTTGCTCAAACCCATATCAAACCCTAAATGTATCAAAGAAGCTGAAACCATTTCAAAATTTTCCTTTTCCGAAAAAGGTAGTAGTTTGTTGTCTAACAGCGTTTCTTTATTTTGATTGATGTTGAAGCAACTTAAACCTTGTTCAAAGTCAATGTTATTCAAATTGATTTGCTTAATTTCTTTGTTTTTGTAAGAATAAAAAGCAATGCTTTTGGTTTCAATGTTGTACACAATAGACCATACCGTTCTAAAGTCGCCTTTGGGAATGGTTACATTTTTCAACATTTGAAATGCTGTCATTTCAGAAAAATCACTTGTCCTTTGTAATTTCCTAATCTGTTTTTCAAGTTGATAGTAACGATATGTTGTTGAGGTATTATTTCTTCTAATCCCCTTTAAATTGTCAATATGTTTTTCAGAATAGGTGACCGATTTGTTGGTTATCGCCTGACAAGTGTTGGCTTCTTTTTCGTAAATCATAGGTTTGCCGTCCAAATATTCTATGATTACCGATTTGCCATTTGTGTCTGCCAATATGTAATGGATTTTCCCTTTAATCGGATATGTTTTTAGCGTTTCAACATTGGCAACAACTTCGTCAACGGTTTGAAAATTGTCTAACTGATATTGTATCCATTCCAATTCGTTCAGATATGTTTTATTTTCTGAAATATTAAAACGAGTGTCTTCCAACCAAAGCATTTCTACTACAAGCCCTTTTTCGTTCATTCCGCCATAGGGCATTTCTTTCCCGTTTTGGTTAAAAGTAATGCTGCCGTATTTACTTGTCCAACTTGCAGGTGTTCCGTTATGTGTGAAGTACGCAACTTTGGTAGTGTTCTTTAAATTTTTGATGACATATCCTTTATCAAAAGTCCAATCGAAATTTTTGCCTAACAGGATTGTCTTTCCGTTTTTTAGAACGAATGACGAACAAGGATATGCCGATTGTATTATTGTCGTCAAGAATAGAAGTGTCCAAAAATATTTTTTCATTCTTTCTTCGTTTTGGGTTGTCGTTTATGCTTGCACCCAACAATTCAATATAAGCAACCCATTTCCCAAATCCCCTTATTAGTTCTAATGTAAATGGATTCGCTAAATTATCCAACAGGCAAAATGATCTAATGCCGAGTATTGTGAGCACGATACTCCAATTTTGAATATCTCAAAAATGCATTGCGCCTTCTTACAAAGGCGAGGCCAAGACTGTAACAGGACAGAGGCAAAAGCGAAACGCTATAAATACAAAAGGCGGAAAAGTATTGCCGTGGATAGCCCCTATCCAAAAAACCTAAAAAGAAAACCGAGACGAGTATGTTGTAGTTTTCAGAAATCAACACAAAAGCAAAAAGGGCTGAATTATGGATTCAGCCCTTTTCATTAAGGTTAAAGGTTATTTATTGACCTTCTTTATTCTTCAGCTCCTGTACTTCCTGGCGGATAGCCTGAGCTGCATTTTTCAAATCCTGCATGCCTTTGCGGATACGGGTTCCGGCAGCGCTATTTCCTTTATTGTAGAACTTATCGGCATCGCCTTCTAATGATGCAATGATGGTCTTTAGTTCTTCAAATTTTTTCATTTTATGGATGTTTAGATGTTAAAATTATTGAATTCGTAAGGCTAATTTAAGCAAAAGCCTTTAAAAACAAGCCAAAAGGCCATCTTTTTAGACCTTAGTAACTGAAACCAGGGCCTCTTGCTTGTAAAAACCGCTGTCAAGCTTCGTTTTTAGCGCAGAAAACGCGTTCAGGGTTTCTTCCACATCAGCCAGTGTATGGGCCGCTGTGGGGATAATCCGGAACATAATTACGTCTTTTGGCACTACCGGGTAGATTACCACCGAGCAGAAAATACCATAATTTTCGCGCAAATCCATCGACATGTTAGCGGCCTCGCCAACCCCGCCCTTAAAGAGTACCGGGGTGGGTGGTGTTTGGGTTGGATTGATGCTAAATCCACGGTCTTTCAAACCAGACTTGATTGCTGCCATTATCTTCTTCAGATCGGCACGTAATTCAGGATGCTTTTTAAGCAATTCCAGACGTTTTAATCCACCAATCACCAACGGCATGGGTAACGATTTCGCATAAATCTGCGAGCGCACTGTGTAACGTAAAAATTTCAGAATTTTCTTATCACCTGCTACAAAAGCGCCAATACTGGCCATTGATTTAGCAAACGTAGAGAAGTACAAATCAATCTGATCTTGTACGCCTTGCTCCTCGCCTACACCAGCACCGGTAGCGCCCATCGTACCAAACCCGTGGGCATCATCCACAAACAGGCGGAAGTTGTATTTCTTCTTCAGTTCAACTATTCCTTTTAAGTCGCCCATGTTACCCGACATACCGAAAACACCTTCGGTAATTACCAGAATACCACCTCCGGTTTCATTGGCTAATTTGGTAGCACGCTGTAATTGCTTCTCCAGATTTTCCATGTTGTTGTGTGGATACACAAAACGCTTACCCATGTGCAGGCGAACGCCATCAATAATACAGGCGTGCGATTCGCTATCGTACACAATTACATCCTTGCGGTCAACAATTGCATCAATAATAGAGAGTACACCCTGATAGCCATAGTTCAGCAGCATAGCATCTTCTTTCTGTACAAAAGCTGCCAGTTGTTTTTCAAGTTCAAGGTGATGCACCGAGTTACCCGACATCATGCGGGCACCCATGGGCGATGCCAAACCAAATTGGGCGGCTGAATCCGCATCGGCTTTTCTTACTTCGGGGTGGTTAGCTAACCCGAGGTAGTTGTTCAAACTCCAGTTCAGCACGGTTTTGCCATTAAACTTCATACGCGGACCAATCTCGCCTTCCAGTTTAGGAAAGAAGAAATAGTCATCGGGCAGGTGTGAGTATTTGGCCAGCGGACCGGCCTCCATTTTTAGCTTGTCAAATAAATCGACCATAGTGTATTAGGTAACGTAAGCACTTGATTTTTAAAAGGTTTTGCCTGGCTTAAAACCAACCAAAATCGCGCAAAAATAGAAAAATAAATGTAGAGTGCATAAATCTGTACAAAAGCAACCTTTCCCGTAAAAGGTGGGCACTTGTACCTCTAAATCGTTAGCATTGCAGATTACAAATTTTTCGAATGCAGAAAATTCATAAACTACTAGTAGCCAACCGGGGTGAGATTGCCTTGCGCATTATGCGCAGCGCCCGCGAGCTGGGAATTAAAACTGTGGCTGTGTATAGCGAGGCCGACCGGCAAGCCTTGCATGTTCGCTTTGCCGATGAAGCTGTTTGTATTGGGCCTCCACCCTCTGCACAGTCTTACTTGGTAATGGATAAGATTATTGCCGCAGCCAAACAAACCGGTGCCGATGCTATCCATCCGGGTTATGGTTTCTTGTCAGAGAACGAAGACTTTGCGGCATTAGTAAGAAAAGAAGGATTGATTTTCATTGGGCCTTCGCCCGAATCGATTGAATTGATGGGCAGTAAACTGGCTGCCAAAGCTGCGGTAGCAAAGTTTAATGTGCCGCTGGTGCCCGGCACATCCGAGCCAATTTCTGATCTGGCAAAAGCCAAAAAGATAGCTGCTGAAATTGGCTACCCCATTCTGATAAAAGCCAGTGCCGGTGGTGGTGGCAAAGGTATGCGCATCGTAGATGCCGAAAGTGATTTTGAAACACAAATGGAGCGTGCGGTAAGCGAAGCTAAATCTGCCTTTGGCGATGGCTCGGTATTCATAGAAAAATATGTTACACAACCCCGGCATATCGAATTTCAGATTTTTGGCGATCAACATGGTAATGTGGTTCACCTGTTTGAACGCGAGTGCTCCATTCAGCGCAGGCATCAGAAAGTAATTGAAGAAGCACCCTCGTCTGTACTGACTCCCGAACTGCGAAAAAAAATGGGCGAAGCGGCTGTTAACGTAGCGCGTGCTGCCAACTACTACAATGCTGGTACGGTTGAGTTTATTGTGGATGAAAACCTGAACTTCTACTTTCTGGAAATGAACACACGCCTGCAGGTAGAGCATCCGGTAACGGAAGCCATTACCGGACTTGATTTGGTGAAACTTCAGATTAAAGTTGCCGAAGGCGAAAAACTACCTTTCAAACAGGAAGACCTTTCCATTCAAGGCCATGCCATAGAGGTACGGGTATATGCAGAAGATCCAACCAATAATTTTTTGCCTGACATCGGAACGCTAAAAACATACAATCGCCCGCAAGGGCATGGCATTCGGGTAGATGATGGGTTTGAGCAAGGTATGGCCGTTCCGTTCTATTACGATCCCATGATTGCCAAAATGATTTGCCATGATAACACACGCGAGCGTGCCATTGCCAAAACAATTCGTGCCATTGATGAGTATGAAATAACCGGATTAGAAACCACTTTAGGTTTTTGTCGGTTTGTACTAACCCACCAGGCATTTACCAGTGGCAACTTCGATACTAAGTTTGTAGAGAAATATTTTACACCAGAAGTATTGCATACACAAGGCGATGAAGATGAAGAGATGCTTGCTGCATTGCTGGCCACTCTTCCTGTTAAAGAAGTTACCGCACAGGCTGAAACTGTAAAGCAAGTGTCTGCCTGGAAAAAGAACCGAGCGTTTTGATGGAAATTAGCGGTAGCATTAGGCAGACTGCATACTGCCAGGTGCCAACTGCCTACTTCTGAAATTAACTATTAAAAGAACATGGCCGAAATAAAACCTTTTAAAGCGTGGCGTTATAACGAAGCCTTAACCCGCAAAATAGATACACTCACTTCCCCTCTCTTTGATGTTGTTTCCGATAAACAGCGCAAGGCTCTGTTTCAAAATCCACTCAACAGCATTCACTTGTCGGTACCACAAGGGCCAAATGCAGCTACCAAAGCGGCTTTACTGTTAGAGAAATGGAAAACAACCAAAACATTGGTTCAGGATAAATTGCCGGCTCTATATGTATATTATCAATATTTCAAATTAGCTGGTTCTACTAAAGATTTTTGCCGAAAGGGGTTTATCTGCCACATCCGCACATACGATTGGGAAGAGAATGTTATTATGAGGCATGAAAGCACCATTCCTAAAGCCGTAAACGACAGAATTGAATTACTTGATAAAACAGAGTTGCATGTAAGCCCTACACACGGACTTTATACCGACCCCGATTTTGAATTAGAAAAATACATGGACGATGCTATGCTTTCGCCCCTGTATGAAAGCGAAGATTATCAGGGTGTGCGCGATGTATTGGCTATTATTCACGATGCCGCCATTATTAAAAAATTTGTACACGCCATGCAGTCAAAAAAAATTATTCTGGCTGATGGACATCACCGGTACGAGGGGTCATTGTTTTACAAACATGCCCAACAACAAAAAAACGCAAACCACACCGGTAATGAAGGGTATAACTTTCACTTAATGTACCTAACTAATACCGAAGCAGATGATTTGCGAATATTGCCAACCCATAGGCTTATTCACAATTTAAAAAATTTCGATGAAGATAGGTTTGTGGCTAATCTGCATCAGGATTTTGATGTTAAAGAAATTGAAGATGCCGACACGTTAAATGAAATTATACTTGGAAAAAAATGGGCATTTGGTCTTCTTCTAAAAGATCGCACTTTAAAAATAAAATTAAAGTCAGAAGCATTTCCAAAACTTAAATGGAATTTCCCGGAACGAATAAAAGAACTTGATCTTACGGTACTTCATTATTTTATTATCGAAAAGCTATTAGGTATACCTGGCAAAGATCAACGTAAATCAGAAAACATTTCATTCGACAGAAGTTTTTCAGATTGTCTGGCTAAAGTAATCCGGCAGGAAGTACAAATGGCTATTATTACTCAGGATATTTCTATTGAAGATGTGAAGCGCGTATGTGCCAGTGGCTATACCATGCCTCAGAAATCCACATACTTCTACCCCAAGGTGGTATGCGGCTTATTGTTTAGTTCTATCCGCGAAGATGAATTTGCTATTCCCGACTACGCTCCAGACTTTAAATGAAACTCGCGCGTCCATTAATTCTTGCATCCAGTTCGCCTCGCAGGCAATACCTGATGCGCGAGGTTGGCTTTACTTTTATGGCCCGCGTTCCGGATATTGATGAATCGTTTCCGGAAACTATGCCTGTACCCGATGTGCCGCGTTACTTAGCCGAAAAAAAAGCACGGGTGTTTGAATCTGAATTGCAAAATGAAATAGTAATAGCTTCTGATACGGTTGTGGTTTTAGATAATACCATTCTGAACAAACCAGTTGATAGAACCGATGCCGTACATATGCTTACCCGGCTAAGCGGAAAAACGCATACGGTAATAACAGC
>DEIA01000022.1:78746-120499 GCA_002352225.1 Flammeovirgaceae bacterium UBA2786 | reverse complement strand
GTAGTCCCGGCAGGAATCGAACCTGCATCTTCAGAATCGGAATCTGAAATACTATCCATTGTACTACGGAACCATTAAATAAAACCAGAACTCTCCAACTGACAGTTCTTTCAGAAACTCATTCGTACACCAAAGATTCAGGAATCGAACCTGCTCCTTCAGAATCGTCCCGATTACTTCGGGATGAAATACTATCCCTGCCTACCGGCAGGCATTCTACGGAACCATCCTCTCCAGCCATCTGCTGAAATCGAGGCAAAGGTAAAGAAAGCAGGCTACTCCAAAAAATTTAATTCCAAACGTAGGTAGCTACTGCCCCACCCGCTAAAGTAGCCGTTGCCTTTTGTCCACCATACCCAATGGCAAACGAAACGGTTTCGTCCTTATCGTTAACTACAATCAACACCATTTGTCCTTTAGGGGTTCTAAACGCAACATTGGGCAACTCATTCACCATGCCCGATTCAATTCGCACCGAACCGGTAGGCACAAACCGCGAAGCATGACCAATTATATAATAAGAAACATTGCGGGTTATAGTATTACCCAAGGTTAACGCCCCCTGGCAGCTATCGCAGCCTCCATCTGGGGTATGGGGATTAAAATTTTCATCGGCTGCCAGATTCCATTCTATTACCGTGCGGCTCCAGTTACGTGTAGCACCAATAATCAGATTTTTAACATGCCACCGTAAATCTCCTCCAAAATCGCCCCGGCCCGATGTCCACTGCTCGGTGAAATAAATATTCTTATCGGGGTGCGCCTCGTGCACTTTCGACAACGCATCTATTTCGCCCAGATATAAATGAAAAGCTGACCCATCCACAAAGGGTTTGGTTTCAGAATCGTTCAGGATGGTAATCGGGTATTCAGGATGATCGGCATTATGATCGAACAACACAATTTTGGTTTTAATTCCTGCTTCACGAAACGCAGGCCCCAGGTGGTTTTTAATAAACTCATTTTGTTCTTCGGCTGCCATTACCAGGCTTGGCGTATTGTTTGGATTTTCAGGTTCGTTCTGGATGGTAATGGCATCTATTGCAATTCCATGATTCGCCATTGCATCTATATAGTGCACAAAATAATCGGCATACACGTTATAATATTCTTTCTTCAAACTTCCGCCTTTTGCGAAGCCATTGGTCTTCATCCACACCGGGGGCGACCACGGACTACCCATTATTTTCAACGATGGGTTCAGTTTCAGAATTTCTTTTAGAACGGGAATAAGGTAAAGGGTATCATAGGCCAGTGTAAACTTTGAGAGATCAGTATCTGTTTCGCCCGGTGGCAGATCGTTATAGGTAAAAATCAACTCATCCAGGTCCGAACTCCCGATGGTAATGCGCAAATAACTTATTCCAATTCCATTTTCTTTGGTAAGAAAAAGTTCTTCCAACAATGCCGCACGCGCCTCATCGGTTAGTTTGGTTTTTAATAACATGGCACTGCCACCGGTTAAAGCAAAACCAAATCCATCTATTGATTGATACGTTCTGGAAGTGTCCACTTCTATGGTAAGACCTGTGCCCGCTTCCGATCCAAAAACAAGGTCAGGTTGCTGTGTTAGTTGTTTGGTCCGATCAGGTGTGGTTATCCACGATTGAATACTAACCGGTTTCTTTTTTTCCGATGAACAGGAGGCTAGCCCCGCAAGGAGCACAATCAGGTAAAATTTTACTCGCATAATTTTAAAGATACAAAAGACACAACGAACCAGAAATAAAAAACACCTTCTGATTGAGGCTTTTCAACCAGTAGAAGAATTTCTGCTTTTGCCTGGTTAAAAGACCAGAAGCACGTTAAAAATAAATACCAAGGGATAATGCTATTGTCGATAACGAATAAGCGCGAGACAGAGAACTCCGAAGGAGTGGTATTGCATCACCTTTTCAGAGTTTTGTTTAACGATTTATAGAATAGCCAAAAAACCAATCTCATCGGGATTTCCTCAAGATACCAGTGTATTCCCTCCACAATCTGATAAAAACATTTAAGCAGAACAAATCCCGAAGGGATGATAGTATTGTAGATAACGAATAAAGCATGAAACAGTGAACTCCGAAGGAGTGACATTATATCACCCCTTCAGGGTTTTGTCTTTGAAGCCGCCACCTTTTGGAATTTGTATGACGGCATCTTTGTCGCTGCCACGGTCGGATACATACTCTCTATTCTCCGCAGAGTCTCGCCTCGGACTCTGCGGAATATGGGTAGTGTCTTGACGCAGGGTCCCCGGGCGGCCGAGTCTGAGAAGAAAGGAAGACATGAGCAAATCATTTGCGGGTTTGATGTTGTTCTATGCCATGGGCATGACATTAACATGAAAGATACGCTCAAGGCTTTTCCCTGTTAAACTAAATTCAGTACAAGACTATGCAAAACGAGTATCGATGGTAAGTCTGGCTGTTTAAGTTGGCTAATTAACGAGAAGCAAAACTAAGAGAGAACACACTTCCTTTTCCAGGAAGTGATCTTACACTTATATCACCTTTCTGTTTTTGCATAATTTGCTGGCAGATACTCAAACCAATGCCTGAGCCACTTTTCTTAGTTGAAAAAAAAGGTATAAATATTTTATCAGCTACGTCAGCAGGAATTCCACAGCCACTATCAGCAATATAAAGATTGGTAAACTGATGTCCCTCACGACCAGCAGAAACTCGGATAATTTTTCCATTTTTCATATTATCCATAGACTCAATCGCATTCTTCATTAAATTGATAAGCGCCTGCATGGTCAGGTTCTTATCTGCATAGATTTGAAAATGATCCATCTCATCAATAATCATCTGTATATTTTCCTTTTCCAGTTCCTTACTAAAAAAATGTTTTACCTCGGTAACTAATTCATGAATACTTGTTTTGTTCAATATGGGCTCAGGAACCTGGTTCAGACTATTAAAATTATGAACAAATTCTTTCAATGATTTGCTACGTTGATCAATCGCCTTCAAACTTTCTAATACATCCTGACGCTCCTCTATTGAAAGTTTTCGATTATCGGCTTCGGCAGACGTCACCAAATCATGTATGTAGGACGAAAGTGTAGAAAGAGGAATCGCTGAATTTGAAATTTCATGCGTGAGCACACGCAATAATTTTTGCCAGGCCTCTGCTTCTTTGGCTGCCAATTCGCTGCTAACATCAGCCATGGCAATCAGCTTTAAGTTTTTCTCTTTGAAAAGTAAATGCCTGGATGTTACGGACAAGAAGGTGACCTTACCCTGGGAAACTAATTTTAGAGATGCCTTCTCACCATCTTTAATTCTTCTTAGAAATTCCGGTAAGCCTCTCTCCACCCGCCAAAGTGATTCAATCTTTTGAAGAAACGGAAGTTGAAAGAGATGTTTTGCTGCATTATTAATCAGGTAAACTTCTTCATTTGATTCATCAAAACAAATGAGGGGTACTGCTGCATGTTCAACAATCACCTGAAGCAATTGATGCTGCGACTCCTTTTCTGATCGTAAGCTTTTAAACGTTTCATTTAATTGATTGAAGGCCTGATGTAAATCGTAATCATTCGATTTAGCATTTTCGGAAAACGTAACCGTAAAATCATTTTGTTTAATGGACTGTAGAAAAGCAGTGAGTTTGCGTTCCGATTGACTGACAAACCTCACGGTTTCATAAAATAAACCGGCTGTAATCAGAGCTGTCCAAATACCGGCCATCCAAAAAGGAGAATCGAAAATAAGGAAACCGGTAGCGCACCCAAAGAAGCAGATGCCGAGTAAGCGCAACGTAACTTTAAAGCGAAAGGACTTTTGTATAAGGTTGATGGAGTTCATTTCGCTTGCTTTACTATTTTGTTAAACCATACTCCTCCATTTTCCTATAAAGTGTAGTACGGCCAATACCTAATTCTTCGGCAGCGAGCGTAAGGTTACCATTGCTTTTTTTAACTGCTTGCTCGATCACTTCTCGTTCAACGGAAGTTAAGTTTAATGTTTTCTCGGGTTCAATTGTCTCGGAGGATGGACTTAATTGAAAATCGTCTTGTTTGAGAACAGATTGTTTACTCAAAATGACAGCACGCTCCACCGCATGTTGAAGTTCACGAATGTTTCCGGGCCAATGATATTTTGTCAATTGTGATACTAAAGCAGAATCAACTTTAAGCTCTTTATTATACCGTTTGCTAAAGTCCAGAAGATAATGATTCACTAACAGCGGAATGTCTTCTTTTCTTTCACGTAAGGGGGGCAATTTGATTTCCACAGTTTTAATACGATAGAAAAGATCTTGGCGAAATGCTCCGATCTTTACAGCTTCATAGATCGGTGAATTAGTAGCGCAAATAACCCGCACATCCAAGTCAATCACTTTGTTTGAACCGACTTTTGAAACCTTACGACTTTGTAACACAGAAAGTAATTTCACCTGCAACTCAGGTGAAAGATTTCCGATCTCATCCAGAAACAACGTTCCTCTATTGGCTAATTCAAATTTTCCAATACGTGGTTCTTTCGCATCGGTGAAGGCGCCTTTTTCATGACCAAACATTTCTGATTCAAACAAGGACGGGGGCACTGCTCCAAGGTCAACTGAAATGAAGGGCTCTTCTGATCGGTTGGACTGACTATGGAGTGCACGGGCTGCTACTTCTTTGCCTGTTCCATTTTCGCCAAGTATCAGGACGTTTGCATCGGTAGACGCAACCTGTTCAATCGTTTTGATTACAGACTGCATAGATGCAGATGATGCGATAAATGGCTGATGATTTTGATTGAGATGATGTTGCAGTGCTTTTTGTTTCGACTTTAGTTCGCGATTTTCCTTTCGGGCAATTGCTTGCTGATAGGCGTTGAGCACAGTGGTTACTAGTTTTTCTTTGTCCCATGGCTTAGGTAAAAAATCTACCGCCCCTTCTTTAATAGATTTCACCGCCAATTCAATATCGCCATAAGCGGTTTGCATCACCACCTGTGTTTGTGGCGAAAGTTGGTGGATACGGTTCATCCAGAAAATACCTTCGTTGCCAGAAGTAACACCGGCTTGAAAATTCATATCCAGCAAAATCACATCGAAGTCTTGTTGCTTAAGTTTGGATTCCAGTGTTTTTGGAGTTGAGAGCGTTTCAATGTTTTCAAAGTAGTTTTTTAAAATCACTTTCGAGGTAAGCACTACGTGTTCATCATCGTCTACTATTAAGATATGGCCGGAGTATTTTTTCATTACCTAAATATAGTCATTAAACAAAAGACAAGAAATGAGTAGCAGGACATGCCGATATTGCTTGAGCCTTACGTCTCCCTATTCATTCTTCAGCGCTTCCACGGGGTTGCTCTTCGCTGCCTTCCACAACACCGAAGCAATAGTTGCAAACATGATCACCACCAAAATCAAAACCGGTAAAGCGAAGTGCCACCATTGCAACTCAATTCGTTCGGAAAATTTGTCCAAATATTGATTCGTGAGATAGTAGGCAACTGGGATACCGATGAATGTGGCTACAATAATTTGTCTCGCGGTGGTGTTCAACAGGAGTTGTGCTATCTGGTTCAGTTGTGCGCCCAATACTTTGCGTATGCCGATCTCTTTAGTTTTCTCGGCTGCTTTGTTGGAGATCATGCCTAGCATGCCCAGACACGCAATCAATAGGGCGAGCGCTGTAAAAAGAACAATTTGATTCCTCGTTGTTTTTTCATGAACATAAACCTGACTGGCCTGTTCATCCAGGAAATACCAGGTGAAAGCATTGCCCGGAAATTGTTGATCAAATAAAGCTTGAATGGACCGGATCGTTTTATCCAAATTTTGACGCGACACCTTGACCGATATTTTCTCTGGACTGGAAACGGCATCGGTAAACAACTGATTCGAGTTCATCATCACGAACCCTCTTCCATAGTCTGTGGCTTCGGTGCTGCTTTGACTCATGTTTAAAAATGAGGTGATTCGAAAATTCTCAAACACACCCACTACCTCTGCCTCTTTCCAATTATCCAACTGCAGATAGAGGTTAATGCGTGAGCCAACCGCATTCTCGGGCGAATCAAAGCCCAGTCGCGTGGCCCCGAAACGACTGAGTAGAATAACATCAGGCCGGTCATCCCACAAATCCTCAGCAGGTATAACGAAGAACTCACCAAGCCTGCATTCATTACCGCAGAACCATTTAAGGTAAGAATTCGATTGCCCGAATAATTCTTTTGGCCGAAGCGAGAGTTTGAGGTAGTTGAGGAGCATTTTTTATTGCTTAAAGTTGACAGTTGAAAAGGGACAATTGACAATATTGTCAACTGTCAATTGCCCATTTGTCAACTGATTTTATTCATACTTCAAGGAATCCACCGGGTTAGCCCTTGCCACTTTCAATGATTGCCCGGTAACGGTGAGGAGTGCAATACCAATCGCGAGCAAAGCAGCAATCACAAAAACATCAACACCTAATTCAATGTGATACGCGAAGGTGTTCAGCCACAAGCGCATCAGGTACCATGCTACCGGACAGGCGAAGACAATTGCGACTAAAATCCACTTAAGAAAATCCCAGGAGAGCATGGAGTAGATCGTACCTACGGAAGCGCCCAATACTTTTCGAACGCCAATTTCTTTTACCCTTCTCGATACCATAAACGAAGACAGCGCGAACAATCCCAGGCAGGCAATGATTATGGCCAGAGTGGTGAAATACCCGATTACCTTAGCCAGCTGTTCATCGCGCTGGTATTGACGGTTGAATGCTTCATCAAGAAAGCTATAAACGAACGGTGTCTGGCCCCACACGCTTTTGAATGCGGCTTCAATGGCCTTTAATGTTTCCGGAACATCCTGCTTTACTTTGATATTGGCTGTAATGCCGGGAACAGAAGTCCAGCCAAAAATCAATGGCTCTATCTTGTCATGAAAGGAACGGAAATGAAAATCTTTTACAACACCAACCACTTCACAGGCTCTACGAACACCCGCCCAATTGAAATATAGTCGCTGGCCAATGGGGTCGTCCAGGCCATACTCCTGAACCGCAGTTTCGTTCAATAGAATTCCGCCCGCCAGAACAGCAGGTGAATCCGGATTGAAACGATCGCCCGGATGTTCTTGCGAGAAACCCCGACCCTTTAGTACCTTCATTCCCATCAGATCCAGATACGATTCATCTACGGCCAGCATTTTTGGGGTAAAATGCGAGCCTTTGAGCTCCAGGGTTGGAGAATCAGCGATCAACGTACCCGGCAAACCGTAAGAAAAGGATATCCCTTCTACACCCGATTGTTGTATAAGTTTTGTTTTGAATGTTTCCCGTAACACAAATTCATTCGGAATATCGGCCTCTGTAAGAACATTGATGATGTGTTCCTTATTGAAACCCAGATCGGCCGACCTCAAATAGTGCAGTTGGCGGAAGTTAACTAAGATAGCCACAATCATAACCACAGAAAGCGCGAATTGAAGTGTCATCAACCCGCTCCTGAATAACGATCCTCCTGTTGCTTTCTCCCGGCCACCTTTAATAAGCTTGGCCGGTTGAAAGGTGGTCAAGTAAAATGCGGGATATACTCCAGCCACAATACCGATAAGCGCTCCACCAGAAAGAAGAATGATCCAATTGACCGGCTGGTTAAGTTGACCTATACGGATATCAACGGACGTTAACTCATTAAACTTTGGCAGGAACAACTGAACCATCGTCATGGCCAATACAAGTGAGATCAATGAAATGATAACAGACTCGCCAATCAATTGCAGTCGCAACAGGCCGACTGATGAACCGGTAACCTGCTTCACTGCAATTTCCTTGGAGCGGATGGTAGAACGGGCCGTGGTGAGGTTGACATAATTGATGGCTGCCAGCACCAAGAGAAATATTCCAATAGCCACCAGTACCACAATCATTCTCTTGTTACCATGCAGTCCGTAGGAAAGTTTTTGCGTTCCGCCATCAAAGTACAGGTCTTTCATTGGCCTGATATGAAACCGTTCGAATTGGGTATCCACCAATTCACCATCATTGATTTCGCTCAGCACATTGTTGATCTTTTCCTCCACCTGCTTTTCATCAATAGGGCCGGTCATCAACAAATAGGTAGCGCTCCACGCCCAGTTATTCGCTGCGCCTTGATTGATATTGCGCTCCGGAAACATCTTTTCAAAAGAAGAGAGCGACACCAGAAAATCTATATCAATATGGGAAGACCTTACGTCTTCCAGAATACCGGTAACCACAAGTGGGGTGTCCCTCCAGAATACCGTCTTGCCCATCGGATCAGCTGTTCCAAATAGTTTGAGTGATATACTTTCCGTCAGCACGATCGACAGGGGAGACTTAAGAGCATCCTTTGGGTTTCCCCGGAGCATTGAAAAACTGAATACATCAAAGGTTGTGCTGTCAGCGTAACGGAGACTGCCTTCAACCCATTTCAAGTTCTCGGGTTTTGAGTCGTCAGAATAGGTCACCGTGGTTCTGTTATCAAGCGCTATCAAAGCTATTTGCTCAACTTCCGGCAGCTTTTCCTTAACCTGTCTCCCGAAGACCGGTGGCAGTTTGCCCCAACCATCAGCCTCCAGCCGGTAAATGCGGTCATAGTTAGTATTAAACTTATCGTAGCTGGTTTCATGATGCACATACAGCATGATAAAAATGAAAGCTGTGATGCCCACCCCCAGGCTGAAAATGTTCACAAACGAAGTAACTTTGTTTCTCCAAAGGATGCGGAAGGTAATGGTGAGGAAGGAGCGGAGCATTTTTTTATTGGTTTAAGGTGACAGTTGAAAAGAGGCAGTTAACAATATTGTCATCTGTCAATTGCCATTTGTCAACTGATTCCCAACATCAGGCCAAACCGAATTTCGTTGATTTCTGGATAATTCGGAAGGCGCCAAAAATCCATTGTTCTGAAATGAAACAGTACAGTGTTTCATTTTGCTACGCAAAATAGATTTGAACTCTGTACGACCGTGAATACAACTAAATTCTGAACACTTTTCATTTTTGGCATTGTTCGTGCAAATGAGCAACGGTGCTTACGGATAAGTAAATGTCTTCCAATAATTACATGAGAGTAACACTGAAATTTTAAACGGCCACTTTCAAACATTCAACAATTAGCATTATGACAACAACCGAAATCAAAACCATCATTACTACTCGGCCTTCTCCAACAACTCGGTGCAACACCCAAGGAAGCAGAAGTCGTTTAGAATGCAACAAATGAATAAAAGAATGCAACGTTTGAACAACTCTGCGAGTAGTTGCCTACATACATTTGTTTAGCAAATAAGCGAACAGGGTTTTCGCACCACTTAAATCAGGTTTGGGTTTATGTAAATGACCGAAGGGTGAAGGAGATTGCCTTGCTCAAATTTTCAGGTGGAATAGCTGCTGAAAACCGTTCGCGTTTTTACAAGTAAAACGAAGCAATGGAGAGTAACTTTCCGCTCAGTCGGTCTTTGATTGTATGAACGTTAAAAGGTACTCCATCCAGCACCAGCTTGTTCACGGTGATGATCACTTGTGCTCTCAGTGCATTGAGACTTTCATTGATAGCAAGAGCCTCGTCACTGCTCCCTTTCATTTTCCTTTTTTTCTTATCCCAATCCCGTGCATGGATATAGTGACCTGTTGAAATCCGTACTCCCTTATTGTTGAAATACAACTTCATGTAAAGTGGATTTTGTTTCAAGGTGTTTGACTTGGACTTAAAAAGTTGGAAGGTAATCTTTAGGTTGTTTCGCATTTTTCAGAATAGAGTTAAGTGTCTGTGGTTCAATGTTTCACGGACAATTAGTACCCAAACTGTACCCTAAGCGGTGGTGGGAGTATGTGAGGTGCTCAAATAGGGTACTAATTTTTTACCCTTTTTTCCTGAATCAGAAAGCACACAAACAAAAAATCCCACGACCTCATTTCTGAAATAGTGGGATTTAATCACGAAAGCCGACAATTGTCGGGTCGGCAACGGGGCTAAAACGAACACGGAAAATTGTCGTTTATAGTCCAAGGTGGAGCTGCAGGGAATCGAACCCTGGTCCAGAGAAGATGAACGTGTACGTTCTACATGCTTAGTTGCACTTTNNACCGGGCAATGATGGCCTCCACCGATCTTATCAGCGGATAAGCAAATCTAAACTCAGTTTAGATTAAGCAGCCATGGCGTAGTTATTCTCGCCACTTAAATTGTCAGGACTATCTTTCAAGGCTCTCATCCCACGAGCCTGCATGCTGGCATACACCCCCACACATCCTGTCAAAACCGGTCAGCCCCAGTTTTAAAGTTAGCAGTAGGCAAAAAGCAGTAGGCAAAGTTTAAAGCAACATGTTTAGCTCCAATCTTATGGCTTCCGATTTTTACCAGAAAATTCAGTATCAAAGAACGTAAATGGGTTACAAATGTAATCTAAAAATAGTTCTTGCATGATCTGCAATTTTAATACCTTTAATAACCTAACCGAAAACCCACATGAAAAGGCTATTTGTTCTTCCTATTCTATTTGTACTCTTGCAATGCAGCCCCGATCCGGTTCAGCAAGACCTGCTCAACTACATTAATGTAGAAATGCCCAAAGTGGCAACCCTTGAAGAGGAAGCCATAGCGGCCTACTCGGGCATTAGTGGCGAAAACTACGAGAATGACTCTATCATGTACTATACGATCGTAGAAACCGTGGTACCTAAATACGAAGAGTTCTATACGATCTTAAAAGATATAAAACCTACTACCGAAAAGGTGGCCAGCCTGCACAGGGTATATGTTCAGGCTGCTGCCGGTCAGCTCAAAGCTTTTAAAGCCATTCTCGATGCTATCGAAAAACAAGATGCTGCCATTATTACCCAGGCCAACGAAGATTTAGCCGAAGGCCGGGCTTTATTAAAGGTATGGCGTGTAGATCTTGATTCTGCCTGCGCACAACACAACGTAGTGTTTAATGGTGACGAAGAGGAGTAAGAACTTAAAAGTTGAAAGTATAAAATCTAAAGTTTAGAGAATCCTTACTTTAGATTTTATACTTTTTGCTTTCAACTTCTTCTATCCCTACCCGATCAATTACCAGATATTTTTTGGAGGAGACTGATTGTCTTGCCAGTAACTCGGCAATAAAGCCTGTAAGAAACAACTGTATCCCAATTACCAGAGCCGCCAATGCCAGAAAAAATATGGGTTGCTCGGTAACATCGCGCTTAAGCGGAATTTTAGAAATAAAAACAGAATCGATTTTATCGTACAGAATTTTGATGGTGAACCCAAATCCAATCAAAAAAGAGACAATACCCCACGCGCCAAAAAAGTGCATAGGGCGTTGGGCAAACCGGCCAATAAATGTTATGGAAAGTAAATCAAGAAAGCCACGTACAAAGCGCTCCCATCCAAATTTACTATAGCCATATTTACGTTCTCTGTGCTCTACTACTTTTTCAGTAATTTTTGTAAAGCCTGCCCATTTAGCTATTACGGGTATGTAGCGATGCATTTCGCCATACACCGAAATATTTTTTACCACAGCATAATGGTATGCTTTTAGTCCGCAATTAAAATCGTGCAGATTAATACCCGAAATTTTACGGGTAACAAAGTTGAAGAACTTAGAAGGTACTGTTTTCGAAATAGGGTCGTGGCGCTTTTTTTTCCAACCGCTCACTAATTGAAACCCGTCTTCGGTTATCATTTTATACAACCCGGGAATTTCATCGGGACTGTCTTGTAAATCGGCATCCATGGTAATTACCACATTGCCTTGCGTAAGTTTAAATGCGGTGTGCAGTGCGGCTGATTTACCAAAATTGCGATTGAATTTTATTCCTTTAAAGAATGGGTTAACTGCACTTACCTTTTGAATCTCGTTCCAGGTAAGATCTGTACTGCCATCGTCAACAAAAATAACTTCATAAGAAAAGCCGTGTGTTTCCATCACACGGCTAATCCATTGACTAAGTTCGGGTATAGACTCCTGCTCGTCTTTAGCAGGGATGACTATTGAGATATTCATTTATAATTCAACTGGCGGGTTTTTCTTTACAAAAATAGCAGAAATAAGGGCCATTATTGCCGAGAAGAAAAATATTGACACCAGGCTAATCAATTGTCCTGTTAACGTAAACTGCTTTTCTGTGCTGGCTCTGGCTTGCTCCACGGCCTGATCAATAGATTCTTCCGGTGCCCCAAAGCTAGTCATCATTTCTCTTGTATTTTCTAATGACGCTTCTGTTAATTTCTGCGGTAACTCTGGGTCAATAACGTTATATAACACCATATTAAACAGGGTAGCCACTAAAGCGGAAATGGCTAACACTATAAACCCGTGCACAAATGCTTTACCGTAAGGCAAAAAACCATCCAGGCTGTTCCGGTAATCGATGCCTGCATAAATAGTTATCCCCAGGTAAACAGCCAGGAGTATAAACAGTGTTTTTAACTGAACCATCAGCGTATAATCAACAACATAGAGCAATATGTTTAGGATTATACTAATAGCGCCAATAATTAAACCCCATTTAATTACGTGGCTCTTAAGGGTAACAGATTCTTCGGCTTGTTCCATAGGTTAGTTGGTTTTGGGTTGACGTCTTAAAATTACAGATATTACAGCGCTTATAAAAAAGCTCACTACCAAGGTCTTGATAAAGTAATCAAAGGCCAATGTGCTGCCATTAGTTGCCGGAAGCGTCTCTAAATTACGCTCTATCGAATCTTTTCCCATTTGTTCTACAACCGTTGGGTCCAGCGCTTTTAATTGTGCCGTTGCCAGTGCAATATAATCGGCCACAAATGCGGGGTTAATCTGGCTAAATACCCATACAAAGCTCATCATGAGTATAGCAAATACCAGCGTATATAAGAAAGCACAAATCATTGCCTGACCAAACGACAAAAGACCATGCTGGTGTTCATCCCGAAGTTCTTTCAGGCTCATTACCACAAACACACTCAGCATTACAATCCTGAAATCAAAATAGATAGGAAATAAAAATGGATGGCGATTGATATAATACAACACCAGCATAAATACAATTCCTAATACTGCTGCCAGCATACCGTTACGCACCGCAATAAATACCAACCGCGGAACCCGTTCAAACATCTATACTCTGTTTGGTGTTGTTGAACACAGCCACTGCTCTTCCTTTTATTTTTTGCGCTAACCAGGGCGAGTTTTTGGATTTTGAGAAATTAATATCCGGACTAAAAATCCACTCGCTGTTGGGATCGAACAAGGTAAGATTAGCACGGTTGTCTACATCAATTATTACCGGTTGAAGTTTCAATAACCTGCGTGGGGCATCGGTAATTTTTTCAATCAGGTCGGCCAAATCAACTTCTTCAGCCAATGCGGTTATCTGAGATGCAAATGTTTGGAAGTTAATCAGACCAAATTCTGCCTGATCAAACTCCAAAAATTTACTTTCGTCATCCTGCGGGGAATGGTTACTCACTAACACATCAATAGTACCGTCTTTTAAGCCTTTTAGTAACGCATCCTGATCTGCTTTTTCGCGCAATGGCGGATTAACTTTATAATTCGTATCAAAATCAACCAGAACCGAGTCGTTATACAATGGCTGATAGGCGGCTACATCACACGTAACCTGAAATCCTTTCTTTTTAGCAGCGCGTACCAGGTCTATCGATTTGGCTGTTGAGAGTTTACTAAAATGTAATCGACCGCCTGCATAGGTTAACAACTCAAGATTTTTACTAATGGCCACTTCTTCGGCAATGCGTGGCATACCCTTTAACCCCAGCATGGTACTTTGCGCCCCTTCGTGCATCTGCCCAAATAAATTCAGCCAGTTGTCTTCCGGATGATCGATTAGCAAACCCTCAAATTTTTGCAGGTATTGCAGGGCTTTAAGAAATATATCTGTATGCCATACCGGTCTTAATCCATCGGTAAAAGCAAGGGCACCGGCATGGTGCAGGTCAATCATTTCGGTAAGTTCTTCGCCCTGGCAATTTTTTGTTACAGCAGCCAGTGCATGTATTTGTACCAACCGGTTATCGTTGTTGGCTGTTAGGTACGCAATTTCGTTTTTAGTTTGAACGGCAGGCTGTGTGTTGGGCAACACGGCCACCTCGGTAAACCCACCGGCTGCAGCGGCTTTGGCTAACGATTGCAAATCTTCCCGTTGTTCATGCCCCGGATCGCCCACACTGGCACCAATATCTACCCAACCCGGTGAAAGTATCATGCCCTCGGCATCTATCACACGGTCGGCCGGATAATTCTTATCGCCAATTTCTGCAATGCGCCCGTTATTGAGCAACACATTACGGGTTTTAAGGTGAAAAGGCGAACCTTTAGAAATTATTCTGGCAGATTGGATGAGGATTTTCATAGCTCAAATTTCACCAGCTTCTTTCAATATTTCATTAACAATTTTATCCGAAATTCTAAAATTCGTATCATTTAAACTATTCAATACATCTTTCATTGATTGGATATACCCCGATTGTTTCGCTTTCAGCAATATACCCAGCGTGCCCGTTGTAGCTATTTTGAATGTTTCGGCTACTTTTCGAGCCTTCCGATCGTCCAGAATCAACAATACGTTTCTTGTTTCAACAGCTAACGCCAAAGCGCTTGCTTCACCTAAATCTACCATTCTGGAAAATGCCTGAATCAGATTTTTGTCGGAAGCTTCCTTAACTTCAACACCAACCAGTTCTTCGCCAAATTCCCGAAGCACTTCCGGTGTAACCCACACCTTAGAATACAGTTTGGTCAATAACTCTAATAGATTGATCTTTTTTAGAATAATCAGGCAACTTGTATCTGAAATGACTATATCAGGCATTCTTAATATCGGATCTCAAATCTTCTATTGAGTCGCTAAAAACTGAAAAACCATACTTACCCATAAGTTCGATAAATGTTCGCTTAGAGAAGCCTGCCAAATCAGCGGCCTGCCCCAGCGATAGCTTCCCCCTTTCGTACAACTCCCCCGCCAGAATTATCTTCCATTCGGTTTCATCGTAGTTAACATACTCAGGTATTACCAGATTTATTGTTTTCATAACAAGCTATTTCAAAAATCTTATCAACAGCACTTCTGCCAGCAAAAAAACAAGTGCCAGCACCAGTGCATACTTCCATAAAGGAGTTCCCAAATATCTTGCTTTTATTTCGTTACTGAAAGCCTGCGGACTATCTGCATCAAATACCATAACCTGGCTGTTGCCAAAGGCAGCCTGTGCTTCTGTATCGGAAAATGCAGTTAATTCTGACTCTTGTTTCTCTATATTAAAGGCTACCAGATCAAGCGTATCACGCTGATGGGTTACATAATAATAGCCCGGGCTAACGGTATAGCGAGGCAATTCCAGTAATACTTTGTTACCGGTTTTACGTTGTGCCGGCACCAGTTCCTGCTCGCCCACCATACGCACCGGTTCATCTCCGGCCAGACTATCGGCATTAACGGTAACCAACCCACTCGATAAATAGTGATAGGGTTTGCGGTCTTGCCTGTTGCCTGTTGCAGCAACCCGATACATAACAGGTACAAACAATGCGTGTGTGGCAAAGTCGGTGGCTTCGGGGGTTAAGCTGCTTGCCGCGATGTATGTGTTATTGATCTTAGACAAAAATGGTTGCCCATTTTGAAAACTGAGAATAGCTGAACGATCCATACCCCACTCCCAGGTTTTTTGAGCAGCCGGCATAGATACTGCAGTCGTTCTTTCTTCAAAAATATTTTCGAAAAACGGATTCCTGAAATCTGGTTTATCCAAAACCATACGCGATGCTCCCGCAACTCGGGTAAGGGTTGGCAGTGCAAACAAGTTACGGTACGATTGCACTTCGGGCTCTGTACCCGGAAACACCAGCATTACACCCTGATTATTTAAATATTGCTGTAAGGCTGCGCCCAGTGTCTGATCAATCTGGTTAATACCATTTATTACCACCAGATTTGCATCTGCAAAAGCACTGTAATCCACATTGGCTGTTGTGTAACTTTTAAAATCGAACAGCTGCTTGTTGCCATACACTTGCTCTACATACGTTAGGGTGGGTTGCGATTTGAGTTCTATAATCCGTAACCTTCCTGCATAATTTAAAGTGAAATAAAACTCATTATCAAAACTTACCGGAAAATCGCTAAAGGTGAATAATGCCTTGTTATTACCTCGCAAACTACCCGACAGATCGAATGCGGTTTCAACGCTGCTGTTGGGCTGTATCGTTACCGAAGACGTTGCGGCCTGTACACCGTTAATGGTTAAGCGCGATACAAGACCTTCAATTGTTTTGGGGCCGCTGTTGCGCAGCCGTACTTGTATGGAATTCTTTTCGCCTCCAATTATAAACGGGTTGGCGAGATAAACTGAATCGACATATACGTTTGAGGTAGTATTGAATGTAACCGGCACCAAACGAATCTGCCAGGTGGAATCCAGTACCAGGGGCTCGCCAAAAGTAGATTGCTGAAAATCTGAAATCCAAAACACTGTGCTATTCGAATCGTTAATTCGTTTTATAACTTCGGCTGCTGTACGCGCTGTAGATGAAAATTTAATCTGCGAAAGCTGGTCTACTATTTCTGATTTCGATTTGAATGAATTAGAGAATGGTGCGAAATCGTTGGTAAGAAGTTTAAACCGGGTTTCGGCCGGAAACAGTTCTACAATTTCCTGCACGTAGGTAGTGGCCGCATCCAGCCCTCGTATTTTTTCCTGCACCGGAGCCGACATACTGTACGAGTTGTCGAGATAGATAGTGAGGTTGCGTTGCGAAGTAAGGTGTTCGCGTGCAGGCAAAAAGGGTTGGGCAAACGCCAGCACCAGAAAGCATAAAAACAATAAACGAGAAGCCAGAATGAGGTAGCGCTTCAATTTGCGCTTTTGGGTGGTTTCTTGTTTTACTTGCTTAAGGAACCGCGTATTGGAAAAAAATATACGGGTGGTACGTCTGAAATTAAACAGGTGGATGATGATGGGTATGGCCAGCGCAGTAAGCGCCCAGAGAAACTGCGGGTAGTTAAAACTCATCAGCGTAAAAATAAGGAAACGATTGGGTTATTAACGCACTGTAAAGAGCCCTGTTGCACTTCTCTACACCAGCGGTTTGAATTTTAATTTTCCTGATGTGGCTCGATATGAATGAGCACATTCCCAATTTGTGGAATTTCCTGCCTGAGTGTGTCCTTCAGCTTGTGGGCTATGTCGTGCCCGGCCTTAACAGAAATGCTGGCTTCTACGGTGGCATGCAGATCGACTTGATAAATCATACCTGTTTTGCGGATAAAACACTTTTCGGTAGCAATAACCCCCGGCACTGTTAATGCAACTTTACGGATGTTGGCCACCAGTTCGTCATACACGTGCTCATCCATAATTTCGCCTAATGCCGGCCTGAAGATTTTATAACTGTTATACAAAATAAACCCCGAAGCCAACAAGGCGGCCCAGTCATCGGCTGCTTCGTAACCGCACCAAAGTATAAGGCTACCGAAATTCCGAGAAACGCAGCTATCGATGTAATGGCATCGCTGCGGTGGTGCCAGGCATCGGCTTTAAGCGAGGTACTGTTGGTTTGCCGGGCTTTTCGTATAACTAATTGGTAAGAGATTTCTTTCCAGATAATAATCGGGCCTAAAACAATAAGCGTAAAGGGTTCTGGTAGTGGGTGTGGCGTGTGTATGTTTTCTATACTGGTGTAGGCAATAACCACAGCCGAAACTACCAGAAAGGCTACCACCACAAACGTAATTAATGGTTCAAGCCTGCCATGGCCGTACGGGTGATTTTCATCGGCCGGCTTGCTTGCAATTTTTAGCCCTAGCAAAACCAATACTGACGAGAAAATATCTGTTGTGGATTCTATGGCATCGGCAATCATAGCATATGAATTACCGAAATAGCCTGTAACCCATTTTAATATAGCCAGCAAGGCGTTACCCGTAATACTAAAGTAGCTTGCTTTTATGGCTGTTTGTTGATTCTGTGCCGATGATGCTTTCATTTGTTCCGGGCCTAAAGGTACAGGTTTAGGCTAAAGAGAACCGATGGGTCTGTCTATCCTTGGTAAAACACCACGCCAAACAAGAATCATTATCCATAAAAAAAGCCCCGGTACTTGCCGGGGCTTAGTCATTAAACCTTGGTTATTGGTTTTACTTAGGCTTACTACCCAGCATAGCCAGATCGTTTACATTAATCTCGGTAACATAACGCTTTTCGCCCTTGTCGGTTTCGTACGCACGGTGCACCAACTTACCTTCTACGGCAACCTCAGCACCTTTCTTCAAATACTGACCCGCTACCTCGGCCAGTTTGCCCCAGATAACCACGTTGTGCCATTGCGTGTCTTCTACTTTCTCGCCTTTGGCATTTTTGTAATTGTCGGTAGTAGCAATACTAAACGAAGCTTTCTGGCTTTTGCCAAAATTCTTCACTTCCGGATCTTTTCCTAACCGTCCGATTAACTTCACACTGTTTCTCACACTTGTCATAATTGTAGTATTTAATTGTTAAACATTTATTTTTCTAAGTCGGCAACCGGGTTTTGTTCCGATTGATGATACAAAGGTGGGGTGGGCCGCAAACCCGAGTCGTTTATTAATCAATTAGTTTCGTTTATATTCGTTTATAAACGTTTATAAACGGCTAGCGCCACCACTAAAAACCGCAAAATCATGACAAAAAAGGAAGAAAAGGTGTGCTTAGAGTGCGGAGGTAAAATTACTGGCCGGTCCGACAAAAAATTTTGTTCGGATCAATGCCGCGTTGCCTACAATAATAAACTAAACCGCGATGAGACAGCCTACATGAACAATGTAACCAACATTTTGCGCAAAAACCGCAGGGTGTTAATGGAACTGAACCTCACGGGAAAAACCAAAGTAAATCGCGATAAACTGAACGACAAGGGGTTTGACTTCAACTACTTTACTAGCCAATACAAAACCAAAGACGGCTCGGTCTATAATTTTTGTTACGAACAAGGTTATTTGCCATTAGAGAATAACTGGTATCTTTTGGTTGTAAAAGGCGAATCACCCAAATCACAACCTCAATGAGCTGGAATCTGCAAGGAAAAAAAGTTTTAATAACCGGTGGCACAAAAGGCATTGGTCTTTCTATTACACGAGAATTTTTAGAACTCGGTGCCGAAGTTTTAGTAGTAGCCCGTAATACCAAAGCTATACAGGGCAAAGTTAAAAATTCGGCCAACCTGTTTACCTATGAAGGCGATTTAAGCAACCCGGATTTTCGTAACGATCTGGTTAACCGGATTTCTGAAAACTGGGGTAAGCTAGATGTATTGGTGAATAATGTGGGCACCAACCTGCGCAAAAAATTTTCGGAGTATACCGAACCGGAAATACGGCAGCTCTTTGAAACAAATTTGTTCAGTATGATTCAGCTTACACATGCCTGTTACCCACTGTTGCAGCAAAGCGGCAATGCAAGCGTAATTAACATGGCATCTGTTGCCGGTTTAACGGATGTACAAAGTGGCCCACCTTACGGGATGACAAAAGCCGCCATCATTCAACTAACCCGGCATCTGGCTGCCGAGTGGAGTGCAGATCGCATACGTGTTAACGCCATCTCACCATGGTATATTAATACCCAACTAACCGAGCCAGTACTCTCTAACCCCGAACGCTACGCAAAAATTCTGGAACGCACACCCATGGGGCGAATAGGTAACCCGGAAGAAGTAGCAAGCCTTGCAGCTTATTTAGCAATGGACAAAAGCAGTTACATTACAGGGCAAAACATTGTGGTTGATGGTGGTTTTGGTGTAAAAGGACTTTAAGATTGGTGATTTGTGATTTAGGGTTTAATGATTTATTAACATGAAAAAATTTATTGTTGCCGCTATTTTTTTGATTGCATACACTGCGCATGCGCAAACATTGGTGCCTGCAAAACCAGAGCAAGCCGGGCTTTCTGCCGAAAGGCTTACGCGGGTAGACGAACTTGTTACTAATTACGTAACCAGCGAACGGATTCCGGGTGCTGTGGTTCTGATTGCCCGCAATGGAAAAATTGTACATCACAAAGCCTACGGATACAGCAACATCGAAAACAAAACTCCGCTTAAAGTAAACGACATTTTTCGTATTGCTTCGCAAACCAAAGCCGTTACCAGCCTGGCTGCCATGATGCTGTTTGAAGAAGGAAAGTTTTTATTAGATGAACCCGTTTCCAAATACATTCCGGAATTCAAAAACCCACGCGTGCTGGTCAATTTTAATGAGAAGGACTCCAGCTATTTTACTGAACCCGCCAAAAGCGAACCCACCATTCGCCAATTGCTTATCCACACTTCGGGTATTGATTATGCGGGTATTGGCAGCAAAGAAGGAAAAGCCATTTTTGCAAAAGCCGGTGTACCCAGCGGCATTGGCAACCACCAAGGTTTGCTAGCCGACAAAATGAAGATATTAGCAAAACTTCCGCTTAAGCATCATCCCGGTGAACGGTACACCTATGGATTGAATACCGATGTGCTGGGCTACCTGGTAGAAATCTGGTCGGGCCAATCGTTAGATCAGTTTTTCAAAACCAGAATATTTGCACCGCTGGGTATGAATGATACCTATTTCTACTTACCTAAAGAAAAGCACAGCCGACTGGTTGCATTATATGAAACCAAAGATGGTAAACTTGTTCAACCCTCTGGCTATATCTATGATGGCGCACAACCCAACTATCCTACGTTGGCTGGTACATACTACTCGGGGGGCGCTGGGTTATCCTCTACCATAGAAGATTACGCAAAATTTTTACAGTTGTTTATTAACGGAGGTATATACAATGGCAAACGGTTATTGAGCCGTAAAACAATTGAGTTAATGCTTACCAACCAGGTACAGCCACCGCTTACTACACAGTTTGGGTTAGGCTTTGGACTGGAAACAACAGTGAATGATCATCAATCGATTTTAACGATTGGCAGTTTTTCATGGGGTGGTGCCTTTAATACACAATACTGGGGCGATCAAAAAGAAAAACTGGTTGGATTGATTTTTACCAATATGTACAATTCGCCTGTGAGAGATACGGGCGAAAAATTTAAAATTGCTACCTACCAGGCCATCAATGATTAACTAAGATGGCGTAGTGCAATGTCTAATCCTTAAACCTGATTTTGAATAAAAGGATGATTAGCGCCAGTAACAACGTAATTATATTCCAGAGAATAACCGGTAATTCGTTAATCATAATGCCGTAGATCATCCACAAAAAAACACCGGTGCAAAAAAGTAAAAACATCACCAACGAAAGATCGCGTGCGGATTTACTGCGCCAGGTCTTAATTACCTGGGGTACAAATGCTACTGTTGTGAGGAAGCCGGCTACCAGGCCGATAAGTTTTGCTGTATCCACAAAATTACGCGTTTCTCAAAAGTACAACTCCTGCTTACCTTCGCCAACGTATGCGTGTTGAAATCTTTGAAGCAACCGCTCTGCACGCAGAGGCAATTACCCAATTACTATTGCAGCTGGGTTACCCTGATAATACCGCAGCTGTTGTCCACCGAATAGAAGAAAATCAGCGGCCAGACTATAAAATTTTTGTAGCGGCAGTTAACCAACAGGTTGCAGGGGTAATTGCCGTACACACCTATACTTACCTGCACACACCCGGGCAGATTGGGCGAATTATGACTTTCTGTGTAGATGAATCCTTGCGTGGCTCAGGCATTGGAACTCAATTATTAACCCATGCCGAAAAATACTTAGCCGAAAAAAATTGTATAAAAGTTGAACTTAACAGCAACAACAGGCGTACCGAAACACATTTGTTCTATAAACAGCGCGGTTACGAACAAACCAGTTTACACTTTGTAAAGAAGTTGAACTGAATCAGATATCAGCCTTCTTCAATTTCAGGTAAGAAAAGTAGTTGAACAGGGCTGTCCAGCCAAGTGCAATCAATACCGAGCCAATGGCCACGTAGTCCCGTATCTCTTGCAACGCATACCGGGCAAACGGCATGGGTACCAGGTTTGTAATAGACTCTAACGGAAAAAATTGCTGCAGCCATCCGATTTGGTCTGAAAAGCTATCTCTGAAAATATTCACCTTTATTATTGCCTCGATCATGTGCGATAGCATAAGCAGCACAATGGTTAACCCCGAACGCTGCACCAATATACCCAGCATTAATGCGTACGATAAAAAGGCAAATACTTCAATAAAGTAAGCAATAAAGAATTCCACCCCCAGAAAGAAGAAGTCCCACTCAATTTTTGGTGTGTAGATAAACCCGGTAAGTAATGTAATCGACAAGATCATTACCACACTCATCAGGCTTAGTAATACATTGGTTAATATTTTTGATTTCAGGAATTCCCAGCGGCTCATTCCATCAATTATATTCTGCCGCAACGTACGATACTGGTATTCGTTAGTGATAGAAATAACCACCATTACGGCTAATACAATTTTAAACAAGCCGCTAATCCAGATCAGGTTTTGCCAGATATCAGGGAAATGATACAACGGTATACGATTGATATTAATAGATGCACCAAATTCTGAACTTTTATTCGCAATCCATCTTAAAATTTCCATTCCGCTGGCTGTGGTAAACCCAAGCGTAAGAAAGTACAAGCCACAGATTACCCAGAAGGTTCTGTAGCTGGTCATTTTCTTTAAATCTATTTTAAGCAAGTGTAACATAAATCAATTCAAGATTTAAAATTTAAGATTCAATATGGCGGTGTACTAATTTTCAAGACTCAGCTAATATTAAATTCGAAATCTCAAATTTCAAATTATTTAGCGTCTGCCAGAATTTCGAGAAACTGTTTCTCCAGGCTTTTCTTACGGGTTGCCAGGTGCGATGCCACAATTCCTCTATCAAACAAGAATCGATTCAAATCCTTACTATGAAATCCTTCTTTCATCATCACCTGAAAAACTGTTCCCTCTTTTTTTACAATTGCACTTCCCACAAACTCCTGCAAAAGAATTCCCAGGTCGTCATGGTAAGCTTGTATCTCCACAATCTCTTCTCCCTTGCCCACATCATCTACCGGACCTAAATGCATTAAATTGCCGCGTTTCAAAACAGCAAAGTGAGTACATACTTTTTGAACTTCATCTAACAGGTGGCTGGCCAGAATAATGGTTTTACCATCGGCCGCAATTCGTTTTATAATTTCCCTTATCTCAGCAATACCCATAGGGTCTAAGCCATTGGTGGGTTCATCCAGAATCAGAATAATGGGATCGCTAACCAGTGCCGATGCAATAGCCAGGCGTTGTTTCATTCCCAGCGAATAAGTTTTATACTTATCATCTTTGCGCGCACTTAGTTCAACAATATCTAACACCTTCGCAATGTTGTTTGGGTCTGCCTCCTTAATCATCGCGTTAAGCTCAAGGTTTTTCTGACCGCTTAAGTATGGATAAAAAATAGGATGCTCTAATACTGCCCCTATTTTTTTTCGTGTATGATGTGTGGCCTGTTCGCCAAACCAGTTGAAACTTCCCGATGTAGGATTAATTACTCCCATTAGCATACCCAGTGTAGTAGTTTTTCCACTGCCGTTTGGCCCCAGCATACCAAACACCTGGCCGCGTTTTACCTCCAGGTCAAGTTGGTTAACAGCACAGAGCTTACCGAAATTCTTGGTTAATTTGTTTACAGATAAGACAGTTTCCACCGGTGGTTGGGTTAATCTATTACTATTTCTTTTTTCTTTTTTGCTTTATCATCATCACTCATAAAGTCTTTGATTTTTCCACCAATGTCGGTGCTGTTATCAATTGCACTAAAAAATTCGGGCACTTTATTCACCGCAATCTTACCCAAGATATCTAATACCAACACCGAGTCTGTATCTTTTGCTACAATTATAGTTCCTTTTATATCTCCCTTTACTTCGCGCAGGTAAACCGTAAACGTACGTCCATCTGCCCGGCCGCTCATCATTTCTTCGTAGGCCTCGCTCTTATACCCTTCCAGTAGTTTTTTAAAATCTCCATCACTAAAACCAGACTCTTGCTTGTTAATCATCATAAAGCGCATTTTTTCAATGTCTTTAATCAACTCATCAAAAGCCGGGTCATCTTTCTGGTTAAGCATGCGCAATGTGTTGCGATAGAAAAACAACGATAATCCCTCATACTTTTCATCCAGGGCTTGTGTGGTTTTGGTTTGTGCCGAAGCAATCGTTACCGTTGCAACCAACATCAGTGAGGCTACTATCTTCATACTATTGATTGATTATTACTTCTGCGTTTTCAGATGGTATCAGTTTAGCCGGATCGAGATACCCTGTTAACTCAATAGCCACAATTTCAGACGGCTCTTCAATCAGCATCATGTACCTGTTATAGGCTCTGGATTTACCTTCCTGCACAAAAATAGTAACAACCTCACCCTTATCAATTATCTGGGCCAGATCTTCAAAACCATCTTGCTTCATTAAAGATTTAAATCCTTTCATGGTAAGGTTTCGGTTAGCAAATTCCTGTTGCGGAATAGTAATCAGGCGAACATGCTTTAACTCTTGTATGGCATTGCGCACTTCTTCTTCGCCTGCCATATTCAAAATCATGCGACCAAACCAACCGCTTACCGAAAAACTATGTACATCGGGCTGGCCTTTAAAATTATCTTTTAATGCATTATAGCTTCGGCTTTGTGCCCAGGCACTGCAACAGGCAGCCAATACAAATACAGGAGTTACAAAATATTTCGTTTTCATTTGCGGGTGGGGTTCTGTGGTGTAAGACGTATAGAAAAATAAAAAGGATGCATTACCTACATCCTTTTTTATTTTATCCGTTAAAATTAATTTTTCTTGTCTTTCACATTCTCCAAATTCTCCAATCCTTCAATATTCATTCGCTTGCTGATTTTAGATACTTGCTTCAGGTCTATTTCCCCAAATAAACTAAGCACCATAAACTCTTCGTTCCCTCCGGCAATCATTACCAACTCGCTGATTTTGCCACCGGCTTCTTTAATAAAGAACTTCATGTCCTTATCCTTATCGCGCACGGTCATTAATTCTTCAAAATCCTTTTGTGGAATCATGCCCAGGGCTTCTTTGTATAACTCGCGCGAGTCGCGGGTTTGTTCTTTCGCCAGAATGCGCAATCCCTTTATTTTGCTAATCATATTTACCACTTCCTGATCTTCCGGTTTTTCAACATCCAGGTTTGCCATAAGGCTAAACATTTTGCTGCTGATATTTACCTGGCTGAACGATTCATCGTTCTGGTACTTGGTGAAAAATTTTGAAATAGCATCCTGTGCTTGTGCGGCAAACGAAGCCATTATCACCATCAATCCAACTATTACCTTTTTCATAAATTCTGTTTTTAATGTTATTGGTTCTGTTTCTTTAATTTCACTTCTAAATCTGGCCTTCTGTTTCAGGTTCACTATCTAAAACCTTGCCCTGTATTTTTTGTTCAGCCTCATTAAACACTTTCATTTTACCGGCTTCTTTTTCGGCTTTACTAAAACCTTTCGAGAGCATCATTAATGCTTTCTTGGTTTCTTCCAGCGCCAGTTGCGGATCGGAATACGTATCGGCTATTTCTGAAGGGTACGATTTTCGTATTTCCTGTCGCACAAAATAAGTTGCTACCATTACCACCACTAACCCTGCTGCAATACGCATGGCAAATGCCAGATTTATCGATTTTCCTTTCGGGCGATGTTGCCGGACTTGTTGCTTTACCTGTGCATCAAAATCCGGACTGCTGATTTCTTTTTGTTGCTGGTTTTCAAAGTACCGAAACAAGCTGGCTACATCGCTCAGGCTTTCGGGCACCTGGCCCCGGAAGTAATCGCGCAGTACGCGCTCTTCTTCCAGCGAAGTTTCGCAGTTCCAATACTTCTCCAGCAATTGTTCTATTTGCTTAGAGTCCATAGGCGTTAATCTTTATAAATTTTTCGCGCACAGCATTGCGTGCCCGAAACAAATTCACTTTTACCTGGTTCATGTCCAGTTCCAGTATTTCACAAATCTCGTTGTAACTATACCCCTCCACATCCCGAAGGTGTATCACCTGGCGTTGCTTTTCGGGCAACGCAGCAATCATTTCGTTTATTCGTTGCATGTGCTCATGAATTTCTGCCTTCTCATGAGGCGTTAACATTTCGTTTCTGATTTCTACTCCTGCTTCTATCGAATCGGTTGGCCTGCGTTGTCGCGAACGAATACGATCCAGTGCAAGGTTTTTGGTGATGCGCATACACCACGCTTCTATGTTTTGGATGGCGGCCAGATTTTCTTTACCGTTCCAAACTTTTATCAGCACCTCTTGCACTACATCTTTGGCCTCTTCGCTGCTCCCTAAAAGCCTGAACGCAAAGCGAAAAAGCTTGTTTTTAGCAGGTAGCACCCGGTTTTCAAAGTCTTCGAGTATCATCGTTTCAAAAGCAAGACGGTGGCAATAAAAAGATGTTACAAAGTACTTTAAAATTTTTAGGATTGTAAGAATTAGGCATTAGCCCCGGGGAGGGTTAACTTGTGGTTATGGACGAGGGTAATGACAAAATAATTGTATTTGATGCCTACGATACCGTGGTGGCAGCTAATCTGGTAAAAACTAAACTGGATGCTTTTGGAATTCCTTGCTTTCTTACCGATGAAAATTTTGTAGCGCTCTACCCTATTCGCAATGAAGTATTTCCGGGCATACGCCTGCATATTTTTGAGAAAGATCATATACAAGTAAAAGAAATTCTGCAAGCTGAAGCTCCGGTTGTTCATTCTTGTCCGGGTTGCCAATCGCTTGATATTGTTTATGAACCCAGTCGCAAAAGCATAGCGGCTTACGTAATCGCAGAAATCTTAGTGGGGTTATTTCTACCCGTTAAAAAAGTTTATCGTTGTCAGAATTGCAAACGCGAGTTTGATGCATTGGCTTAATTCAAGAATTCAAGTTTGAATCATCCTATTCGTTTTTGAATCCGAAATCTTGAATTCTAAATCTTCAACACCGTAAACTCAACCCTCCTATTGTTGGCCATTCCTGCTTCGGTATTGTTGGTATCGATGGGTTTAGATTCTCCATAGCCATGTGCCTCTAAACGATATGAGTCAATACCCTGGCTAATCAAATAATCTACCACCGATTGCGAGCGACCTTGCGAAAGATTTTGATTGTATGTATCTGACCCTCTGCTATCGGTATGACCTGATATTTCGATAGAAACAGCCGGGTTTTGCTTCAGAAAATCAACCACTTTATCCAGCTCTATAAATGATTCTGACTTAAGGGTTGTTTTATCGTAATCGAAATAAATATTTTTTAACCGCACTGTTAATCCTACCTCTATAGGTGCCAAAAAAAGGTTTTTGATAACAGGTGTTATTTCTTCGTTCTCTACCTGCACACTATCAGTTCCATTTAAGTATCCTTCCGCAGAAGCGGTAAACACATACCAACCTAAGCCGGCTATATTTTGTTCGTACTTTCCTGTAGTTACCGGCAGACTAAACTTTACTGAACGATCTGGTTTATATACAATATCAACCTTGCCAGTATTAATTTTCTGATCTGTTTTCTTATCGATCAGATCGCCAGCTAATATCAATTGTTTGCTAAGCGGGGTAAGGTACACGTCTACATGCACCGTAGTGTCGCTGTTAATCCGCGGAATTTTATACGATTGGGTAAACGGCATAAACCCCGTGGCGGCAACATCTAATGTATACGTATCCGTTTCACCTATGCGGGTTTCAAAAACTCCGTTAGGTGTAGTGCGTAAATGTATTGGTTGCTGATCTTTCATTTTTACATCTACCAGCGATTGTATAGTAAGGTTTGTCTTCTGATTATAGGTGGTGCCGGTAAGTACAATTTTAAAGTTACGGGGCTTCAGAATAAACAGATCAAAGTTACCCCCATCAATACGAGAGCCTGTACGCGCAGTAAATATGTTTCCGTGTGTATCAATAGAAAAATAAGCATCGGCAACCGGTGTGTTTATATGTTTGCCCAGATTAACCGGTTCGCTCCAGTTTTGCCAGGTATCATCTAAGCGGGTAGTTTTATATATGTCGGTACCTCCCACTTTATCTTTAGAATACCGGTCGCTTGAGAAGTATAACGTTTTTTGATCGGGTGCCAGAAACGGGCTGTAATCATCGGCTGGCGAACTCACTTTTAGCTTCACCGGTTTACTCCACTGTCTGTTAACCTGATTTGACAGATACAAATCACTGAATTTATCGCCTTGCTTTTCGCTCATATAAATTATGAGATGCTGCCCATCGGCTGAGATTGTTGCTCCATTAAAAATACCTTTATCCATATCGCTGAAACCCGGTACGTTTAACTCTGTCCAGCCACCACCGGTATTCACAATCGAAAATCCTTTTGAGTTTTTTGAGCGCCCGCCCCGCACCAGCAAAGAACCATCTTGCAATACATTATATACCTGGTTATACCGATTTTGATTAAGCGGAGCACCAACCCGTTTTCCTTCTGACCACACTCCTTTATCATCAAGTGTGGAAACCCAGATATCCTGGCTGTTTTCTTTACCAAATGTATTTTGTGGATGATTGCTTACAAAGTAATACAACTTCGTTCCGTCAATTGAGATTACCGGAGATACCTGATGATAAAGTGTATTAATTTTATCATTCATCTTTACCAGTTCGTAACGTGGGCTAATCTCTTGCGCCCATACTGAAAAGCAAGCCAACCAGACAATAAGGACAAGGGGGTATTTCATACGTAATTTTTTTACTCAGCCTGTACAATAATTTATTAAATCATTTCATGCATTCAAATTCAAAAACCTCAATCTTATATCGTATGGAAGCTAAAAAACCCACGACCACTCATGGCAATAGCCCCTACAATAAAGATTAGCGCTATCAGATTAAAAATAAACAAGCGTTTATGTTTGGCAGTTGCATCGGTCATTTTTTTTGCTGTTATCCGGGCCATGGTAATTAATGTAATAGCAATTAACATCATAGTGGCATGTTCTACTAACCAATACCTTGCTACTGGATTTTTCATAGATGCCCCATCAAAAATTACCAATGGGCTAATAAAGTAGATAATAAGACCCAGCAGTAACTGGGTGTGGGTTAAAATGAATAACCATAAACTTACTTTATCATCCATTGCGGTAAAAGCATTCTTCTTTTGCCAGCCCTGAAACGAGCGAAACAGCAGGATTAGCAAAAAAACAAGGATAAAATACCGTATTGTAGAGTGTGTAAGTAATAATAAATCAGTCATAGTTAATTAGATCAGTTGTTCCGAAAGTTACCAAGTTTTTTGGCTTATCTGGCCAGTTAAATCTAAAATTAACGGCTTTGTAGAAAATATGAATCTCAAGATTTAATCTGACGTATTTTAACCGCACAATTAGAAATATTAAATCATGAAAAAATTACTCTATCTGCTGATTTTGACAACCTCTTGCGCATTTGCACAAGAGAACCTTGGGTACCAACGCCCACCTGAAGAAATTGCCAAACTGCTGGAGGCGCCACTTACTCCTTTTGTTTCCTTTTCGCCTGATAAGCAATGGATGTTGCTGTTGGATCGGTCTGATTTTCCAACCATCGAACAACTATCGCGGCCCGAATTACGGATTGGGGGGTTACGAATCAATCCACAAAATTTTGGCCCCAGCCGCAGCAGCTATACAATTGGTTTTACGCTAAAACAATTAAGCAGCAACACAGAAATTGAAATAAGAAAATTACCAACTCCGCTAATGGCAAGCAACATCAGCTTCTCGCCCGATAGCAAGAAGATTGCCTTTCTGCAAAACAATGCTGATAAAATTGAATTATGGATTATTGATGTAGTTTCCTTAACCGCTTCTAAAATTACTGAACGCAAAATTAATAATGTAATGGGCGGCTACACCTGGCTATCCGATTCGCAACAAATACTTTTTGCAGCTGTACCCGAAAATCTGAAACCCCTTGCTGAAAAATCAAGAATACCTTCTGGCCCTGTTGTGGAAGAGAATCTTGGTAAAAAAGCACCATCGCGCACGTATCAGGATTTATTAAAAAATCCATACGATGAAGCTGCTTTCGATTATTATGCACAATCCGATTTACTTTTAAAAAGTATAAACGGACCCGAAAAAACACTCAGCACAAAATCTATTCATACCGACTTCAACCCATCGCCCGATGGGAAATTGATTCTCACAGAAGTTATCCAAAAGCCCTATTCGTACCTGGTTCCTGCTTTCCTTTTTCCTACTACAATTAGTGTAATTGATCTGAATGGAAAACTGGTAAAGGAAATATCAAAAACTCCGCTGTTGGATTACATACCCACCGGATTTAACGCCACACAACGCGAGCCCCGTTCGCATAACTGGCGTGCCGATAAACCCGCTACACTGGTTTGGGCGCATGCACAAGATGGTGGCGATCCAAAAACCAAAGCAGACATACGCGATAAAGTTTATACCTGGGATTACCCGTTCAGCGGAAACGCGAAAGAATTAATCAGTTTACCCCTTCGCTTTTCGCGTATTACCTGGGGTAATGATAATGTGGCCTGGGTGTATGAACGCTGGACCAGCGAAAGAAAAGAGCGTGTGTATCAGGTTAACCCTGCTACAGGCGCAAAGAAAACAGTGTTCGACAGAAATTATGAAGATGGCTATAACGATCCGGGAAGTGTGATTACAACAGCCAACCAATATGGCAGAAATGTAATATTGCTTAATAACAATTCTGTTTTTCTGAGTGGTGTAGGTTCTTCACCTGCCGGTGATTTACCCTTTCTCGACAAAATGGATTTGACCACATTAAAGAAAACGCGGCAGTGGCAATGTGCTGCACCCTATTACGAAACGTTTATTACTTTCTTAGATTCAAAGAAGGGAACCTTTGTTACTTCGCGTGAATCGAACACCGAAAATCCAAATTATTTTTCACGCAATATTGGTTCAACCAAACTAACTCCAATAACTTCTTTTGAACATCCGTATCCACAATTGAAAGATGTAAAGAAGCAGGTGTTGAAGTATAAACGTGCCGATGGCGTTGAATTAACAGCCGATTTATACTTACCTCCCGGATATAAAAAAGAGAATGGACCATTGCCCGGATTTGTTTGGGCTTACCCGCGCGAATTCAAATCGGCTGAAACAGCCGGACAGGTAAAAGGGTCGCCACACACTTTTACACGTCTTAGCTGGGGCGGACCAATTTATTGGGTAATGCGAGGCTATGCCGTATTTGACAATGCTTCTATGCCCATTGTTGGCGAAGGAGATAAAGAACCTAACGACACATACGTTTCGCAACTGGTAGCAAGTGCAAAAGCAGTTGTAGATTACGGAACAACGTTGGGCGTGCTGGATCCTAATCGTGTAGGAGTTGGCGGGCACTCGTATGGCGCATTTATGACAGCCAACCTGCTGGCACATTCCGATATTTTTAAAGCCGGTATTGCCCGAAGCGGTGCTTACAATCGCACCCTTACTCCGTTTGGCTTTCAGGCAGAAGAACGTACATACTGGCAAGCGCCAGAAGTGTATTACCAGATGTCGCCTTTCTCCTATGCCGACAAACTGAAAGAACCCATTTTGTTTATCCATGGCGAGGCCGATAACAACTCGGGCACTTTCCCCATTCAAACCGAACGTTTCTATAATGCCATTAAAGGCCATGGCGGAACATCGCGTTATGTGGTATTACCTTACGAAAGCCATGGGTATGCTGCTAAAGAAAGTATATTACATACGTTATGGGAAATGGATACCTGGTTGGAGAACTATGTAAAAAATCCAAAAGAAAAACCGAAAGACACGAAGGTAAATATGAAGTATTAAAATATAGAAAAGCTAACCCGGAGGCTGCTGTACGGCAGCCTCCTTCATTTTATAGAATTCAAAACTTTGCCTACTTTCGTTTACCTATTCCTAATTACCTGTTTGAGTCAATGAAACCGTACCACATACTTACATTTTTTCTGGTATGTTCGTTATCCTTCACAAAAGCCCAGGCCCAACCCGATACCGTTACGGTGGGCTCGTATGTTATTAGCGTACACGATATCAACTTTCGCGATAAGGAATACACCATGAGGTTTTGGTTATGGTTTTTGTACGACAACCCCGACTTCGATTTTTCAACTCAATTGGATATACCTAATGCCAAGTCTATCGATCCGCCCGAGATTATTATTGACAGCATTGACAACAAAGTCTGGGCTATTATGAAAATGAAAGCCACTATGAAAGAAAGCTGGCAGGTAACAGATTTTCCATTTGATAAACAACACCTGAAGGTTCAGATTGAAAATACTCTCTTTGATAATAATAGCTTGATTTTTAAACCCGATGTGAAAGGCAGTACATACGATAAGACCGATGCGCTGGATGGCTGGGACATAACCGATTTTAAAGTAACAGCTGTAACCAACGATTATGAAACCGGATTTGGTGATTTTCGACCCGGGCGGAATTTGCAAAATTTTTCTGCTTTCTTAATTGAACTGAATATTGAACGCAATGCCTGGGGATTGTTTCTGAAAATTTTCATAGGCATGTACATCGCCTTCCTGATTTCAATTATCAGTTTTACAATTCAGGTACAGGAATTAGAACCTCGTTTTGGGTTGCCTGTGGGTGGCTTGTTTGCTACGGTGGGTAATAAATACATTATCGATTCTATTCTGCCAGAAACCTCGGCCTTTACGTTAGTTGATACTTTACACACCCTTACTTTTTTTGGAATATTCGGAACGTTAGTGGTTTCGGCAATAGCCTTGCGGTATTATGATAATGGAAAACTGGAAACGGCTATCCGAATAAACAAGATGGGTTCCAGAATTGTGATTTGGGCTTATGCTATCCTGAACATTGTTATGGTGGGATTGGCAATCTTATAGTCCCAAATCCGGACAATCGTTTACCTTCATCTATTTCTTAACCGCTTAATGGTTTTAAGCAACAGATGCCCTATTTAGGTTCATTACTTCAGGATAATGCAAAAAAAGAAGATAACGAATTACAATTTCCGAAGCAGGTGTACTGTCCTATAATGGGATTCCCAAATAAAATTTTCCTTGAAATTATAGTTGAATTATAAATTGTGGTAAACGCTGCCTCTTGAAGCATTGCCGTTTGGAGATTATCGTTTTGTTAATAGATTTGGGGTCTTTTTTTTAAATAAATTTTTAACCAAAAAAACAGTATGAATCAAATTTACTTAGTGAAAAGGTTCGCGCTACTGTTCGTTATGTTTATAACGAGTGTAGCGTGGGCACAGGAGCGGACGGTTACCGGTAGGGTAACTTCGGCCGAGGATGGTTCAGCCCTTCCCGGTGTAAGTGTAGTGATTAAAGGCACAACGTTTGGTACAGCAACAGATGTAAATGGTAGCTATACCCTATCTGTACCTACAGATGCAACATTAGTGTTTACATTTATTGGTATGAGAACAGAAGAGATTTCTGTTGGCCAACGTACACAGGTAAATGTGGCATTAGAGGTTGATGTAATGCAACTAAACGAAGTTGTAATTACCACTTTCGGTGAAGCAAAGAAATCTTCTTTCACCGGATCGTATTCTCAGATTAATTCAGAAAACATAGCTGTTCGGCCACTAAGCAACGTGGTTGCTGCTATTGCCGGTACAACAGCGGGTGTAACTACCACTGCCGGAACGGGCCAGCCCGGAGTGGCGCCTGATGTGCGGATTCGTGGTTTCGGTTCTATCAACGCAAGTAACTCTCCGCTTTATGTAGTGGATGGTGTTCCTTACAACGAAAGTATCGCTAACCTTAACCCGGCCGATATTGAATCTATGACCATCTTAAAAGATGCTGCTTCAACCTCTCTTTATGGTGCGCGTGCTGCCAACGGGGTGGTTATGATAACAACTAAAAAAGGAAAAGATAAAGACGGCTCTATCAATCTGCGCTACACAAAGGGCTTTAGTACACGTGGTATGCCAGAGTATGATAAAGTTGGAGCTTCCCAATATTATCCACTAATGTGGGAGATGCTTCGGAATAACTTAGCCTATGGAGTAGCCGGTCAGGATCTGGCAACGGCCGGAGCCAATGCTACTGCAACGTTAGGCGCCAATGTTCGGTATAATGTTTATGATGTTCCGTTTAACCAGTTGGTAGATGCCACCGGTGCAATGAACCCGAATGCAAGACTATTATACAGCGAGAGTGATTTGGATTGGGAAGCCCCTATTATGAGACAAGGTAACCGCGATGAGTTGAACTTAAACTTCTCAGGAGCCAGCGATAAATCTGACTATTATGTTTCCTTTGGTTATCTGAATGATAAAGGTTACCAGATACGATCAGATTATAACCGGTACAATGCCCGTATAAACTACAATACCCAACTTAAAAGCTGGTTTAAAACAGGTGGTAATATTGCTGCTACCATTACCGAATCCAGACAATCAGCTGCTGACGGAGGCACTTCATTCGTAAACCCCTTCTTCTTTTCAAGAGGCATGGGGCCTATATTCCCCGTTTATGCACACGATCCGCTAAACCCCGGAACATTCTTACTACGTGACGGTCAGAAATTCTATGACTTTGGAAATATGTCGGCACTAGGCCTGCCTAACCGCCCTCAGTATGGTGGCCGTCATGCCATTGCCGAAACAGAATGGAATGAGGATTTCTATAGAAGAAATGTATTGAATACCCGTGGTTATATGGAAATTTCATTTTTGAAAGATTTCAGATTTACCACCAATGTTGGGTTGGACATTGCCAATCAGAATGATGTAACATTTGGCAACCCCGATGTTGGAGATGGCGCGCCAGCCGGCCGTACTACACATGCGTTTGATAATGTTACTAACTTCAATTTGAATCAACTCTTGAATTACTCTAAGTCATTTGATTCTCACAATATTTCGGCTTTAGTAGGGCATGAGAGCTACAATAGACGCACGAATTTTGTGTCGGTATCAAAATCACAGCAGTCACTTGAAGGAAATATTGAGCTTCCCAACTTTGCCACATTAACAGGTGGTAGCGGTTATTTAGACCGGTACAGAGTGGAGGGGTATTTCTCTCGTTTAAATTATGATTTCAATGAGAAGTACTTTGCTTCAGTTTCTGTTCGAAGAGATGGATCAAGTAAATTCAGCCAGGATGTACGTTGGGGTACCTTCATGTCGGTAAGCGGTGCCTGGAGATTAGATCAGGAAATCTTCATCCAGAATATTCCTGCAATCAGCCAGTTGAAACTAAGAGCATCTTACGGCCAAACGGGTAATGATGGAGGTGCTGGTACCAGCATTAGTTATTATGCCTGGCAACCTGTTTATGGTTTAGGTTGGGATAACGCCCTGGAGCCCGGAATTTTACAAGGCAGTCTGGGTAACAGAAATTTATCCTGGGAGTCAAGCGATGCATCAGATGTAGCGCTGGAATTTGGTTTACTTAAAAACCGTATTACCGGTACAATCGAGTACTTCAACAGAGCATCTTCAAATCTTCTTTTCGCTGTTCCAATGCCTCTATCATCAGGAGTAGCAACTGTTACCCGAAACATTGGAACAATGGTTAACCGTGGTATGGAAGTAAGTATAAGCGCAGAAGTACTTAAAATGGGAGATTTCTCATGGCAATTAGATGTGAATGCCACAAAACTTAAAAACGAAATCACCAAGATGCCTGACGAATCAGAAGAAATTATATCAGGTACTAAAAAATTGAAAGAAGGCCGGTCGCTATATGATTTTTGGTTAAGAGAGTATATTGGTATAAACCCTGCAAACGGAGATGTACTTTACCGTGCTGATACCTGGAATCCCGCAAACTCATTTGTGAACGAAGCAGGAGATACGGTAACAAACTCCATTTCAAATGCCCGTTATCATTATAACGGATCTTCTATACCTAAAATTTCAGGTGGTTTCACCAATACCTTCCGGTACAAGAATTTCTCTCTTTCGGCTGTTGTGGTTTACCAGATTGGTGGTAAAGTGTATGATGGTGCTTACGCCAGCTTAATGGGTTCTGGTGGATTTGGTAGTGCCAAACACGTGGATATCTTAAACAGATGGCGCAATCCGGGCGATATTACCAATGTACCTCGCATGGACGATGGTCGCACGGCCGATTATAATGGTACATCCGACAGATGGTTGATTAATGCAAGTTACCTGAACATTCGTTCTGTAACCTTAGCGTACAACCTTCCTACAGCCTGGGCTAATAAACTATTCTTAAGCAGAGCGCAGTTCTACGTGAGTGGTGAAAACCTCTTGATGAAGTCGAAAAGATCGGGCATGAACGTACAGGAAAGCTATGCCGGTACAACCAGTAACGTATATAGCCCTGCCAAGAGTTTGGTTTTTGGAGCTTCTATAACACTATAAAAGTATAATGGTTATGAAAAATAAAATTTTAATTTTACTAACAACACTCTCCTTCCTTACAATGTCATGTGGGGATGACTTTTTGGATATGGCTCCTACGGCCAGTGTTGACGCCAGTGCCGCATTTTTAACAACCAAAAATGCAGAGGCCGCTGTAAATGGTATCTACCGCCTGCTGTACTCTCAGGTTACTGGTGGTAATCAGGGGCATGCCAATCATCCGGCTCAATTGTATGTATGGGATCTTATGGCCGATGATGTGGTTATCCCCAATACTACGAATACCTGGAATTTAGGAGATGCCCGTTGGATAGACCACAGAAACGATGTAAGCGTTACTACAACTCATCCTTATCGGATGTATTATCGGGTAATTGCCAATACTAATATGGCTATCCTAAATTTAGATAATGCAAGTGGTCCACAGGCTGACAGAGACCGGCTAAAAGGTGAAGTATACGCCCTTAGAGCCTGGGCCTATTTTAACCTGGTTCAAATGTATGGTAAGCGGTATGTAGGAGGAGCTAATAATGATCAGTTGGGTGTTCCGTTAGTAGTAACACCTACACTTGAAGGACAACCCCGGGCAACCGTAGAAGCGGTGTATACGCAAATCAATGCTGATTTGGATCAGGCAATTGCCCTGTTACCATCAACACCTGTAAACAAATCACATCCCGATAAAGAAGTAGCTAAAGGTTTGAAAGCAAGGGTGGCTCTTGTGCAGCAAAACTGGGCATTGGCCGAAACACTGGCCAATGAAGCACGTCAGGGTCTTCCGTTAATGACTCATGCGGAATTAAGGGGAGGATTTTCAAATATTACGGTAGGCGAATGGATGTGGGGAGTCGACCATTTGGAAGTTCATACAACATACTTCTGGGGCTTTCACCAGTACATGTCTTGCAATTTTAACTCATCCGTTAACCGGGTTGCTCCCAAGCTAATCAACAGCGCACTGTATGCTCAAATTCCGGCTAACGATGTTAGAAAATTAATGTGGGCAGCTACCGCAAACGATCCTGCTACAATTGCCGCTCCCGGAGGTATTAAGCCTCAGTACATGGTTCAAAAATTCAGACTTGAGGCAGCTGCTCCCTCAACCAGTTTTTCTGGCGATGTTCCCTATATGAGAGCTGCTGAGATGTATCTGATTGAAGCCGAAGCACAGGCCCGCCAGGGTGGCGCTAAGGAAACCGCTGCACAAAACACACTGTTTTCTCTGGTTACTACACGCGACCCTGACTATGTAACATCTACCAATACCGGCACAGCCCTTATTGATGAGATTTTACTACAGAGAAGAATAGAACTATGGGGCGAAGGCTTCCGCTTCTTCGACCTGAAACGTATGAACCTGCCACTTAACCGAAATGGAGCTAATTTTGTTTCGGCTGTAATTGCCGGCTTATATGATGTGCCAGCCGGAGATGTACGGTGGGAGTTTCTTATCCCTCGCGATGAATTAAACGCTAACAAAGCTGTGGTTCAAAACCCGCTTTAATTATCATACAGGATAGTTTTTCGATTTGAAATAAGATCGAATATAATAAAGAGGCTGCCCAAAAAGGCAGCCTCTTTTTATCTATTGGGGAAAGCATTACGACCCCTACACCTTGTTCTTTGTATCAATAAGTATAGTAACCGGTCCATCGTTTATCAATTCCACCTGCATGTCTGCCCCAAACTCACCGGTTTGTATGGTCTTCTCCAATTGGAGTTGCACTGCGGTTATAAATTTTTCGTAAAGCGGTATGGCCACATCTGGTTTTGCCGCTTTTATATAGCTGGGCCTGTTTCCTTTCCTGGTGCTGGCGTGTAAGGTAAATTGACTAACCACAATAATATCACCACCGGCATCTTTCACATTCACATTCATTACGCCTTGCACATCATTAAACACCCTCAGGTTAACAATCTTCTGAGCCAGCCAATCAATATCTTCTTGCGTGTCGGCATCTTCAATTCCAACCAATACCAGTAACCCTAACCCGATGCTTGCTTTTGTTTGTTTAGAAATAGTTACTGATGCGCGGGCAGTGCGCTGTATCACTGCAATCATATATTTTCAATTATAGGTGAAAATTGAGCAAAGTCATTATTCAAAATCGACTACATCTTAATAGTGTTGTAGCTCAGCCGATTCATGTGTAAACAATCCCTGCTTTTCCGATTTAGCTTCAACCAGCATAGCCCGGGCAATTTTTACCGCTTCAATGCCTTTATACTTTTGTGGAATTAATGCTCCAAAAATTTTATAAAATATTTTGGCCGCATCTTCACCACTCCGTTGTTCTTTACGGTTACCCAGCAATAACGAGGGCCTGAAAATATGAAGTGCCTGAAAACTCAGATTACGAATGGCTTCTTCTACTTCGCCTTTTACCTGGTTATAGAATATACGCGAGGTCTTACTAGCCCCTAATGCCGATACCAACAAAAAAGAGCTAGCTCCATTTTGTTTTAGGGCTTTCGCAAGTTCAACCGGATATTCAAAATCCACCTTGCGAAAGGCATCTTTGGTTTTTGCCTGCTTTATAGTTGTACCCAAACAACAAAACACATCATCGGCCTTTACGTTGTAAAGCTTTGCCCACTCATCGATATGAATTAAAACATTCTCAAGCTTGGGGTGTGTAAGACCAAGTGGTTTTCGGCTAAGGGCAATTATTTTATCGTAATGCGAGTCGGCCAGTAACAACTCCAGCAAGGTACTGCCTATTAACCCAGTTGAACCCGCCACTAATGCCGTGCGTGCCATTAAAAAGTTTGCTGAATTTCTTTCCTTAGTTCAGAGAGGGCCATGCCAATCAGATCAACCTGTTTAGCCATAATGGTTTCAAAAATCTTCTTCGACAATTCAATGCTGGTTGCTTCGGCCGGTAAAGCAGAGACAGCATCATTAATTACCATTACCAAATCTTCTTTTGCATTGCGTACCTGGTTCCATACTTCCTCGCTCATATACACCTGTTGCGATACATTGTGATTGTATTCGTTTCGGATTTCATCAAGCAATACTCTTTGAAATTCGCGGGCAGTAAACCCCGGGCTGTTTAACCGAATTAGTAAATTTTGAGGAGCAATGCGCTCCAGAAAAAGGGTCATGCGTTCATACGCCTGCAAACGGGCTGGTAAAATAGTTTCAATACTCCGGGTACGAACTTCAAGCTTCTTTAACTCAATTTCTTTAGTAATGAATGATCGCACCGTAAGATACACGGCATACAGCACTAATGCAGAGGGGATCAGGATTTTTCCAAATTCAATTAATGCGTCCATAAGAATTAAATGAGACTCAAAGGTGTTCAATTTTTTAGATACTTTTGGCTGTAGCCAGACAATATTAAGGCCTGATGCTTGAAAAAATTGAACCAGTTGGGTTAACGGCAAGAGCTGCCGAAGAGGTGCGTAAGATAATGCAAACTAAAAACATTCCGCCCGAATATGGGTTGCGGGTGGGCATACGGGGCGGTGGCGGCTGCGGTGGTGTAGCACTGATGATTGGATTCGACAAAGCAAAACCTACAGACCTTACTTATACACTTCAGGGTATTACCCTGCACATCGATAAGAAGCACACCATGTACCTGATTGGCAAACAGATTGATTTCTATGAAGGTGCCGATGCAAAAGGGTTTATGTTTGCTGAGCAGAAATAGGCAGCTTTACCCTATCCGGGTTAGTTTCGCACCTTACTTACCGTAACGGTGGCTTTCTTACAAACACCGCCAATGGGTGGGTTAAATTTTGAAATCTGAACCTCCACACTACTGGCTTCAGCAAAGGTATCGAGTGCTTTACTGGCTATGGCATACCCCACGGTCTCTAATAATTTAGATGGTTTAGCCATTTCATCTTTAACAATGGCATAGAGGTTTTCGTAGTTAATGGTTCCGCTCAGGTCATCTTGAAAAGCCGAATCTGAAAATTCTGTTTGAACAACCACATCTACTTCAAACTTGTTTCCGGAAGAGCGCTCGTGCGGGTACACACCATGGTAGGCGTGAAACTCTAAGCCCTCCAGCGCTACTTTACCAGTCATTGAATATCGTCAAAGAAAGAACGTTGGGTTTGTTGTACCGAAGCCGTTTCGATGGTAATTGTTTTTACGGTTTCAGTAACAACCGGTTGCTGCAACGATTTTTTTATTTCGCTTTCCAGCTCAGCATTTGGAAATAATGCTTTTTTACTTTCGCGTTTGGCTAATGCAAGATGTTGGTCGGGATCAAAATCGCGCGAAGCTGACTTAGCCCGTTCTACCCGATCGAGCGTTTCGCCTGCCATGCGTTTTAAATCTGATAATAAATTATCGCGGTGTAATTCTAATGTTTTATAATGCTGGCCAAGCGCCTTCAACCGTTCTTCCATTTCGTCCAACATCTGGCGCGAAAGCATCTCTGCTTCTTCTATTGTGTTTTTGGCTTTCGTCTTAGCCTCGTTCATAATAGCATCAGCTTTTAGCTGATTCTCTTTCAAAATCAATTCGGCTGTTTTGTTGGCTTGCCCAATTACACTGGCCCCGGTATCTTCAGCGGTTTTTAAGGTTTTGAATAGCGAACTCTCTACTTCCCGCAACTTGGAAACTTCGCGTTCTGTAGCCTCAAACTTAATGCGATGCTCCTTCATTTCATCTAGTACCCGTTCCCACTCCTGCGAAAGGGTAAGCAAAAACGCATTCACTTCATCTTTATCGTAGCCGCGAAGTACTTTTTCAAAAGCTTTCTGACGGATTTCCAGCGGTGTGATTTTCATACGATCGTGGTTTAATTACGAGTTTAAAAAATGGTGTCAGTTAAAAAAATGGCCATCAAAGTTTAACGCATTGATAGCTATAACGTTAATCCACAGCCAAATGTATACATTTTTATTAAGAATCCCCTTGTCGGGAAGAATTTGAATCCGGAAAGCGGATGTCCCACACTGAAATGGTGTGGTCATCGCTTGCACTGATGAGTTGATTGCGGTGGGCCAACCACAGTAATTTGTTTACCGAGGTACCATGCCCGGCATGGCGGGCTTTATCAATAACCTTAAGCAATTTCATTTCGCTGGCTTGCCAAATTTTTATCGATTTATCCATACTGGCTGTAGCAAAATATTCACCGGACGGACTAAAGGCGATATGATTGATGGCAAATAAATGAGCTACCACCTCACCCGTTTGCTGGTAGTCTTCTGTATCCCAAATTTTTAGTCGGGCATCGCGCGAGCCGCTAATTAAAAAATTAAAATCGGGCGTATAGCTTAACGCGAAAACAGAATTATTATGTGCTTTAAATTCATTCCTCAATCGATAATCCCGTAAGGAAAATACGCGTATAAAATTATCGCTGAAGCCAATTGCTACTTCGCCCGTTTTTGGATTAATAGCCATTACGCGTGCGCTTCTTTCAGAAAGTAACAGCTTCGCCTTAATCTGAAGTGTATTGCGATCAACCACCACCAGCATACCTTCTCCTGTAGCAATAAGTATATCATCTTCAAACGTAGTAATATCAAAAATGGC
>DEIA01000022.1:0-78623 GCA_002352225.1 Flammeovirgaceae bacterium UBA2786 | reverse complement strand
GTGACATAGATGGTTAATCCAATTTTTTTACCAAAATTGTATGTTTAAGCACTAGAAACCAATGCCCGCAATGAAATTACAGAAAGACAATGCACAGAGTGGCTGGGCACTTTGGTTTATAAGCGAAACAGAAGATGAATTGCAGCATGCCAGTGGCGAAATAATTGACAGCTCGGTTGCTAATTACCCTAAGCGATTAGAGTGGCTGGCCGGCAGAGCCTTAGTGAAAGAGTTGGTAGAACAATGTGGTATGAATTATTATGGGTTAGAGAAAAATGAATTTGGTAAGCCGTATTTAAAAAACCATCCGCACCATATTTCTCTTTCTCATTCTTATCCATACGTGGCAGCTCAAATTGATTTACACACAGAGGTTGGAATAGATTTGGAGCAACCAAAACAAAAACTATTAAACATTGCACCGCGTATTTTGGCCGCAACAGAACTAACTGATGCCGGGCAGGACATAGTAAAACATTGTGTGTACTGGTGTGCAAAAGAAGCGTTATACAAATCGTATGGGAAACGTGGCCTTAGTTTTGCAGAACATCTGAATGTAAAACCATTTAACCTGGCCCAGGCAGGGGATTTATGCGGAACTATTACGGCAAATGGGTTTAAACAAGAGTTACAGTTACACTATCGGATTCAACCTGGTTATGTTTTGGTTTGTACTAAAATTTAAAAGATTATGAAGAACTTCATGTTGGTAATTTTGCTGCTGTTAACAGGCACCTTAACTGCACAGGAAATAAAAGATTTCTCGCTAACCAATACCAAAGATGGTAAGGTAGTATCCCTTTCGGGGCTGGGCACAGCAACCGGAATTGCAATTGTGTTTACCAGCCACGAATGCCCGTTTGATAATTATTACAAGGAACGGCTTAAAACACTTACCACTCAATATGCCGGCAAGATTCAATTTGTTCTTATTAATTCTAATCAGGAGGCACAGGAAAGTGTAGAACAAATGGCCATTCATTATAAAGACATAAATGCGCCTTACCTGGCCGATAAAGATCAAATTGCCATGGAGATTTTAGGCGCCCGCAAAAGCACCGAAGTGTTTCTGCTTTCAACAGCCGGTGCAAAACTTAACATCGTTTACAGTGGTGCAATTGACGACAACCCGCAGGTTGCAAAAGATGTAAAGCAGTTCTACCTAAAAGACGCAATGGATAAATTATTGGCCGGGCAAAAAATAGAAATAGCTAATCAACGGGCTGCGGGTTGCTCCATAAGAAGGAAGTGAGTTTCATTTTTAACCACAGATTTTTTCCAACCCGATCAATTTCGCTCAGTATATATACCTTTATTTTATAAGTTTTTTTCAAAACCTACAACCGCTTTACTACTGTAGCACTTGCCTGGGCTGTGGGTAATACAACCATATCGGCCACCATTACATGGGCAGGGCGGGTTATGGCAAAGAGGATCAGATCGGCAATATCTTTACCGTGCAGGGGTTGTAAACCTTTATACACTGTTTTAGCTCTTTCCGCATCTCCTTTAAAACGCACTATTGAAAACTCCGTTTCAACCATACCCGGGTGAATGCCTGTAACTTTAATTCCATGCGCATTCAAGTCTAAACGCATACCTTTTGTAATGGCATCAACTGCAAATTTACTGGCACAGTATACATTGCCATTTGCATACACTTCTTTCCCGGCTATGGATCCGATATTTACAATGTGCCCCTTATTGCGTTGTACCATTACAGGCAGTACGGCTTTTGTTACGTACAGCAATCCTTTTACATTAATGTCTATCATGGCATCCCAATCCTCCACATTTCCATTCTGAATAGAATCCAGGCCGTGAGCGTTGCCAGCATTATTGATCAACACATCAATTATTCTCCATGCTTCGGGTAAGGAAGCAATCTGTGTTTCCACTTCACTACGATTGCGTACGTCAAATGAGAGTGTGTGCACCTGTGTTGTTGCTGAAAGTTCGTCAGCCAGTTTTTGCAGCCGGTTTTTTCTGCGGCCACATAAAATCAGTTTAAAATTATAGCTGGCTAACAACCGTGCTGTAGCTTCGCCAATGCCGGAAGTTGCCCCGGTAATCAACACTATTTGTTGAGACATGGGTAATGGTTTTGAACTTAAACGTAAGTGAAATTGATTTACTGAAATATAAAATAAACAGCAATGGTGTTGCTATTCAATCGCTGAATCGGGTCGCTGTAAATACTTTGATCTGTGCCCAGCATATTTACAATACCTCTTGCAAAGCGAATCTCCTGCGAAAATTTAAACAACGGAAAATAAAAATCGAAGCCCATGCCTGCTTCCAGTTGCAAATTATTTTTACGAATATCCAATACAGCCGAAGATGCCTGAATATCGTTTTTACCCGATAATTCAAAACCCGGTGTAATACCGCCAATCATATACATACGCACATTACCTCTGCGCATTGACTTATACTTTATCAGGATGGGCATTTCAACGTGTGTCGTTTCTACAAACTGTTGTTTGGTGGTTTCATCGGTATAATTGTATTGAAGCCTATGGGTATAAAACCCCGCTTTTGGCATAATGCGTAAATCCACAAATTCGTTAACCCGATAGTTAACCAAAAAGCCCAGCGAAAAACCGGGTGAGAATTGAGGCATTACTGAGTGCACCGTATCAAATTGCGGAGTAATAAATTGGGGAGCATACTTTACCTGATATGCTGTGGTGTGTAGCCCGATCATAAATCCATAACTGATCAAACGTTCATCGTAGTTAGGATTGTTCTGGCGTGCCCATTTAAATGCCTGTGCCTGTGTTAACAACGGCACAAACAGCAGCACAACAACCGCTACTACTTGGTAGCTGAGTACAGTGAACTTATTCCGAATGTGAGTGACTTGCATGCCGTTTGTTTAAAACCTAAGCGGTTGAGTATAGAAACGAACTCCGGTCCATCGGGGAAAGCCTGCACGGATTCCGGCAAATAGGTATACGCAGCCTTATCGCGTGAAATCAATCGCCCTATTTTAGGTAAAATGAATTTAAAATAAAAGTTATACAATTGTTTGAATGGAAACATGCGTGGTTTTGAGAACTCCAATACAATCATCTTTCCGCCCGGCCTTAATACCCGTTTCATTTCAGATAGTCCACGTTCAAGGTTCTCAAAATTACGCACACCAAATGCAACGATTACAGCATCAAACTTATTTTCTTCAAAGGGTAAATTTTCAGAATCTGCTAATTGCAAATCGATAATCTGATCATAACCCCGGTCTTTCATTTTTTGACGACCAACCTCCAGCATGCCAGGCGAAATATCTACTCCAATAACCTGAGTGGGTGAAAGTTTCAGCGTTTCAATAGCAAAATCGCCCGTGCCGGTGGCTACATCCAGAATTATTTTGGGATTTCCTTCGGCCAGCATTTTAACCGCCTTTTTTCGCCAGCGAATGTCAATACCAAGGCTTAAAAAATGATTAAGAAAATCGTATTTGCCACTTATGGAATCGAACATGCGGGCCACTTGTTGCTTTTTGCCGGCATTGTCTTCTTTATATGGTACTACTGTCAAGATTGGAATGAATTAAGAGAACAAACATACAAATTTTGGCCTGCAGGATACAGACCATATTTTGTATTATTCAAATTAAGAAGATGGCTAAAGACGGGGTTTAGTTTGCAATCACTTTAAATTCAACCCTGCGATTGATTTCCCGCCCACCGGATTCATCATCGTTAGATACGATGGGGCGTTCTTCGCCATATCCTATGGATTTAATTCTGCGTCCGGCAATTCCATTGTTTGTCAGGTAAGTGCGTACGGCATCGGCCCGCTGTTGCGAAAGTTTTTTATTGAAGGTATCGCTGCCCACATCATCGGTATGGCCACCAATCTCTACCTGCATATCCTGGTTCTGCTGCATCATGGTTACCATCATATTCAATTCTTCGAATGATGCTTCCTGTAAAGAAGCTCTGCCAAAATCAAAGAATACATGGCGCAAAGCCGAAATCTCGCCAATGGCTACTTTACGAAGCAACACTCTGCGATTAACGGTTTGTGGTTCTTCTGTAGCCCGGCCTAACATTACTTTAATGTTTTCAAAAATATAACCGTCCAGTTCAACAGACACGGTGTATTCTTTAGGCACGGTTGACATTACCCCAAACTCGAACATACCGGTACCCAAACTGGCCGAACCAATAACGGAGTTATCTTTACCCCGCATGCGGGCTTTTGCCTCAACAGGTTGTTTGGTTTCTGCATCCACCACCTCAAGCACAAATTTGATAGGTTGAACGCCCTTCTTCTCTGGTAGTTTGGCAACTTCAGGTGCTTTTTCTTTTTCTGAAATCAGGTAAATGTCTGAATATCCTACACCATCGTTTCGCACCGATGAATAGTAAAACCGGTTGGGGATGGCTGTGCCTACAATGTAAATATCATCGTCAGGTGTGTTAATGGGGAAGCCCAGATTTTCGGGCTCAGTCCATTCCCGCTTTTCCAGGTTCATTAGTGTGGCCTTGAAAATATCGTAGCCTCCCATACCCTTTCTTCCTTTTGAGCTGAAATAAAGCGTTTTGTTGTCGTAATCAATAAAAGGTCCGTCATCATCAAACTCAGTATTGATACCCGGCCCAAGGTTGCGCACAATGGTCCACTGTCCTTTTTTGTCTTTTATACAAGAATAAATATCAATGCCGCCCAGGCCTCCTGGTCTTTCGCTTGCAAAGAAAAGCATGGTTTCATCCTTATTTATGGTTATTGAAGATTCCCGGTACGAAGAGTTGATAGCGCCCGGCAAAGAAACGGGTTTAGTCCAGGTGCCATCTGGCTGGCGTGTACTGGTAAAAATATCGCCCTCCCCTAAGCCATCGCGATAGATAAACAATGTATTTCCGCTTGGAGATAGCGCAATGTTTGATTCGTTGTGTTTAGTATTAACAATAACACCAATGTTTGTTGCCGGTTGCCAACTCCCTCCTTCGTTTTTGCTTACATAAATATCTTCGAAAGGGCGGTTATCATCACTTACGTTTTCGTTCAGATTGCCTTCGCGCCTGCGCGATGTAAAGATCATTTCGGTTTCATCGGCATTTACTACGGGAGCATAATCATCAAATTCAGAATTAATCTGGGCTCCGATATTAGTAATGGCCAGCGGTTTTGGGGTGGCAACAAATTCCTTTCCGTTGGCACACTCGTCTAATCTGCGGGCTACTTCTTTTGGTTCTACACGATCTTTGCCTTTATACGCTGCATTGCCTTCTGCTTTAAGTTTATAGCGGGTATAATACTCAATGGCTTTGTCGAACTGTAACCCGTACTGGTAGCTTAAGCCAATCTGGTACTCCAGATCAAACCGAAAGTTTGGATTTTGGCGATACACACGCAGCAGATATTTTGCTCCTTGTTCTTTTTGAATGGTACGGATGTGCATAATGCCGGCCTCGGTGTTAGCCTTTACATTAGTGGTATCGAAGTTGGCTGCAATTACCATAAGCTCGCGGGCATCGTCTACCGCACGGGTGCTGGCCATTATTTCGGTGGCCATTTCGTAATATTGACGAGCCTGTTCTTTATCCTGCTGTTGTGCCGTAGCCACAACGCCTGTTAAAAGAAGAAGAAAGAAGATAACCTTTTGTAGGTGCATGAACATAGGGTGTTTGATTGCAGCCACTTAATCAGACCAAAAATTTTCGCAAAATACCTAAAACCCACCGCAACAAAAGTTACAAATAAGATAATAAGGTACCCATAAATTACATTTTACTACTTTGCCAAACAATAGTTAGTGATATGGATATTCGCCAGGCCGAGTTTGTAGTTAGTAATACGGATGTGAGCAAATGCCCGCAAACCGATAAACCCGAGTTTGCCTTTATTGGCCGGTCGAACGTGGGCAAATCCTCGCTCATTAATATGCTTACGGCTCGCAAAGATTTGGCCAAAACTTCGTCTACCCCGGGTAAAACCCAAACCATTAATCACTTTTTAATTAACAAAGCCTGGTACCTGGTTGACTTACCCGGCTATGGTTATGCCCAGGTAAGCAAAACCAACCGCGAAAGCTGGAGCAGCATGATCGATCAATATTTTAAGCTGCGCGATAATCTGTATTGCACCTTTATACTAATCGACTCGCGGCTTGAGCCACAGGCCAGCGATATAAACTTTATTAACCGGTTAGGAAAAATGGGCATTCCCATAGCTCTGGCGTTTACCAAAACCGACAAAATGAAACAAAGCGAGCAGGCTAAAACCCGCAATCAACTCGAGAAAGAGCTTTTGAAAACTTGGGAAGAATTACCGCCCATTTTCGTAACCTCGGCCGAAAAGAAAACCGGGCGCAATCCTATGCTTGATTTTATTGAAACCGCGCTGGATGCAAAAAGGTAAAATCAATTACTTTTGCGCCACTAAAAAATCTACACATGGAATTAACTGAAATAGCATCAATAAGCGGTAAGGGCGGGTTATTTAAAGTATTAAAACCGGGCAAGACGGGTGTTTTGCTCGAGTCGATGGATGCAGCCAAAACACGAATTGTGGCAAGTGCCACGCAGCGGTTGTCGTTGTTGAGCGAGATTTCAATTTACACCACTACCAAAGAGGGAACTGTTCCATTAGAAGAAGTCTTAAAGAAAATCAATCAGGAATATAAAAACGACCTTGGTGTAGATGGTAATTCGGATGGCAATGAGTTGAAAGCTTTTTTGAAGTCGGTGTTGCCATCGTTTGATGAGGATCGGGTGTACGTTTCAGATATCAAAAAGCTTGTGAAGTGGTATGGAATCTTACAGGAACAAGCTCCCGAAGTATTTACAGAGCAGAAGAAAGAAGCGGAAAGCTAGAAAGCAGGAAAGCGGAAAAGCGAAAAGCTAGAAAGCTAAAAGTTGGAAAGCTTAAGGCTGGAAAGCGTTAACACGAATTGCCTTTTCAACCATATTTTTAGAGCCTACATAAAAAGGCGTGCGTTGGTGCAGGTCTTTCGGTTTTATTTCCAGAATTCTCTTTTGCCCATCAGTCGCACTGCCTCCGGCTTGTTCTGCCAAAAACGCAAGGGCATTGCACTCGTACATTAGCCTAAGTTTTCCGTTTTTGTCTTTCCCTGTAGCGGGATAAATGTAAATACCACCCTTCAGCAAATTGCGATGAAAATCTGCAACCAAAGAGCCAATGTATCGCGCGGTATAATTCTGGTCTTTACAATAGGCCAGATAATCGCGTACCGGTTTCGAAAATGAATTAGACAAGCCCTCGTTAATTGAGTAAATCTTTCCGTTCTCAGGCATTTTCATGTTAGCATGCGAGAGCACATATTCGCCCAGCGTGCTTTCGTAGGTAAATCCATTTACGCCATGCCCCGTGGTATATACCAACATGGTAGACGATCCGTATAAAATATAACCCGCAGCCACCTGCTCGGCACCGCATTGTAAAATATCTTCCTCCTGTATTGGTTTTCCAATCGGGCTCTTTCTGCGATAGATAGAAAAAATAGTACCAATAGAAACATTTACATCGATGTTGGAAGATCCATCCAGCGGATCGATGGCTATTACATATCCCCCATCGTTATTCAGATCTACATACGATTCGGTCTCTTCCGAAATAAGCGCGCATGCCTCACCACCTTTGGTAAGTGCGCGGGTAAACCGGATGTTTGCAAGCACGTCTAATTTTTGTTGTTGCTCGCCTCCGGTATTTTGCGAACCCATTGGCCCCATAATATCAATTAACCCGGCTTTGTTCACCTCGCGGTTTACCACCTTCGATGCCAGCGCTATATCGCGCAGTAATTGCGAAAGCTCTCCGCTGGCATATTGAAATTGATCCTGGTTGTTTTTAATGAAACGATCTAAGGCTGTTCCAATAGGTAAGGCTATACGCGATGATTCCATAAAGCTGGACATAGTTGAGGTTGTTTAGCCCGGTTTGTTAACTTCGGGCCCGGATTGTAAAACGGTTCAAATATAGCTTTGCAAACGTTTGAAATCAAAAATTTAAGTTTATGGAGGTTTATAAGTTTGGGGGGGCATCGCTAAAAAATGCGTCTGCTATTCAAAATGTTGCATCAATAATAAAACATAAAGGCAACAGGCTTTTGGTTGTGGTTTCGGCTATGGGCAAAACCACCAATGCACTGGAACGTTTAGTTGCGCTTGCTTTTAACCAGCAAAACTTTGATTCAACCCTGCACGAAATTAGTACGTACCACCATCAGGTTATGGCAGAACTTGGTATAGGCAATGCAGGTTTTACAGCCCGCATACAGGCTCAATTTGATGAATTAAAAAAAGCAGCCACCAGCCAGGGTGAATATGATTTTATTTACGATCAGGTGGTGGCACAGGGTGAAACTTTGTCGTCATTAATTTTAAACGAATACCTCGGCCAGCTTGGATTAAAACCGGCATGGATCGATGCCCGCGACTATATCAAAACCGATGCTACCTGGCGTGAGGGGAAGGTAGACTGGGAAAATTCACGCATGCACATTCAGGGGCTAAAAAAAATTCTGCAAAATCAGCCCATCATAACACAAGGGTTTATGGGCAGTACGGCCGATAAGAAAACTACTACGCTTGGGCGTGAAGGTTCTGATTACAGTGCCGCCATTTTTGCTTCCTGCCTTTCGGCTAAGTCGGTAACAATATGGAAAGATGTACCCGGTGTAATGAGTGCTGACCCAAAACGTTTGCCCAGTGCAGTTGTGTTTGATGAATTACCCTACCAGGAGGCGGCCGAAATGACGTACTATGGTGCTTCGGTTATACACCCTAAAACAATTAAACCGCTAGCCAACGCCAACATTCCATTATTCGTAAAAAACTTTGACGATACCAGTCTACCCGGCACCCGTATCTATGCCTGTAAAGTATATAAGCTTCCGCCCCTTATCGTATTTAAAGACAATCAGTGTTTGATTTCGTGCAAGGTTACGGATTACTCTTTCGTTAACGAAGATCAGATGGGTTACATCTTTCAAATGCTTTCGCAACACGATGTTCGCATTAATGTTATGCAGAATTCTGCCATCACATTTTCTTTTTGTGTGGACTACCGGGAACCTAAAATTTTAAAATTGATTGAGGCTCTCAGTAAAAAATTTGAAGTATACTATAACACAGGTCTTACCTTAATTACGGTTAAGAATTACGATGCCGCTACGTTTGCCGAATATCGTAACAGGCCCGGAGTATTAATAGAGCAAACGTCACGCTCAACCCTGCAGGTGCTGGTGCGGTTATAACAAGATTTATTTTATTGATTCGATAAAGACATCTAACGTACGATCGAGCATCTGAAATACGTGTTGAAAATCGTGCATGGTTCCATAATACGGGTCGGGTACATCACCGGGCCCATGCGGGTCGAACTCGCGCATTAATTTAATCTTATGTTTATGTTGTGTAGCTCCAGCCAATCGTAAAATACCGTTCAGGTTTTGTTCATCCATTGCAAACAAATAATCGAAATCTGTTAAATCGGTAGGTGAAAGCTGGCGGGCCTGATGCCATATTGCTACTCCGTTATTTTCGGCTGTTTTAATAGTGCGTGGGTCTGGCTGTTCGCCAATATGATAGGCTCCCGTTCCACATGAATCGGCTGAAATAGTGAATTGCAGATTCAATTTTTGAATTTTATGAGTAAAGACAGCCTCTGCCAAAGGCGATCGGCAAATATTGCCCAGGCAAACAAAAAGTACTTTCATTCCTAATATTTTATCCGTTTCCAGCGATTTCTGAATGGATTCTATCCTTCCGCAAAATAATAATATCAGAACGGGTTACTAAACAAAACATCTTAGGTATATAAAACCGCATAGCACATTTTTTATCCGCCTTTTGGTTAGATAAGACCGCTTCAAACGTGAGGCGGTCTTTCTTTTTTATCGCCTCCGGAAAGTTTAGTTTTGTTCTTCTGTCAATTGAAACAAACTTCTTTAAACTATATGGAACTGATTAAAGTAACCGAACAGAAAGAACCACACGTAGCGCTGATTGAGCTCAATCGCCCCAAAGAACTTAATGCTCTTAACCCACAACTTATGCAAGAGGTGCGCGATGCTCTTGTGACACTGGATAAAAATGACGGTGTACGTGTAATTATTATTACCGGCAATGAACAAGCTTTTGCAGCCGGTGCCGATATAAAACAAATGGCCGATAAATCTGCCATTGACATGCTGTTATTAGATCAATTTACTACATGGGATCAGATTCGTAAAACCAAGAAACCCATTATAGCTGCTGTTTCCGGATTTGCATTAGGCGGTGGTTGCGAGTTTGTGATGACATGCGATATGGTAATTGCTTCTGAAACGGCTAAGTTCGGTCAGCCAGAAATAAAAATAGGAACCATACCCGGTGCAGGTGGCACACAACGTCTTACTAAGGCCGTGGGCAAAGCCAAAGCGATGGAGTTGATTTTAACCGGTCGTTTCTTATCAGCTGAAGAAGCTCATTTTTATGGGTTGGTGAATAAGGTTGTGCCAAAAGAAATGTACCTGCAGGAAGCATTTACGCTGGCCAAAGAAATTGCTCAGCTATCGCCTGTGGCGGTGCAGCTCGCAAAAGAATCTATTAACCGATCTTTTGAAACACACTTAGATGAAGGACTAACACTGGAACGCAAAAACTTTTACTTAACCTTTGCTTCAGCCGATCAGAAAGAGGGAATGAAGGCATTTATCGAAAAAAGAAAACCTGAGTTTAAGGGTCAATAGAAGACTGCGCCCGTCATAAAAAAAATGGCCCGCTTTAGGCAGGCCATTTTTTTATTCTTTTTGAGAATTCTTTACCGCACATTAATACCAAATCCTACGGTAAGTGTGTTGTACTTCTGAAGTGTGTAATCGCCATGCAATGTAAATACAGCTAACTTCAATCGCATGCCAACTGTAGTACGAAATCCATTTGCATCGGCCTTTATACTAACAGGGTCAGTTGCATCTGTTGTACCGTCTTCGTCAAGATCATAATCGCCTAACAAGGCAATTTTAGTGTTAGCAATATTATAGCCAACACCACCATAAAAGGTAAGCACAGAAATCTTTTTTGAAATCAAGCCCTGAACTGTGATTGCTGATGATTCAAAGGTTGCCCGTTGATTCGCTCCCGCCTGAACATCCAGATCGGCTGTTAGTTTCATTTTAGTGTACCCTACAAATGCAGACAGATCGAACGGCAGGTTTTTTACCCCCGGAATATACTGTTTCACATCGTGCATTACTCCTACCCCAAATAAATTAAACTCGGCCTCATCGCCTAATTGCAGCGTTGGTACAAACCGTACTTTTAGATCGAACCCTTTTGGTAAACCAATACCCAGATTGGCAATAGGTACGGGCATAGCCTGAATACCAATTTCCTTTTTTAAATCCACACCACCGGGCCCCTCAAAGGTATTATCAGAACTTGGTACATAATAATTGGGAATTCTATCGGGACCAAAAATGGTAGGCACCTCGCCTATTCCCGAGTTATCAATGGGCACGCCATCTACACTCTGAAGTTCCAAATCATTTAACTGGCTGTTATCAACTTTATAAAACAAATCGGAGTTGGGGATATATACTGCCGAAGCTGAAATGGTTAAATCCACACCAAATTTCTTGTGTGGTTTAGCCGTATTATACCAACCCTGATTAACCCCATAGCCAAAAGCCTTTAATGCCGGCATGGTGTAACCTTCCACCATCTTGTTGGCATCTTCCAAACTTCCCTTTATAAGGTCATTAATATCCTGCGACCACGCGCCTGACGAAACTGTTGATATCAAAAACAGTATAAAAATTTTTCTCATAGAATTTAGTTTATCGATTGTGCAAGTTATTTAAAATATTGCAACCCAAAGGTTGTCTATATAACATTTCTGGTTTAAGAGTAACTTAGCGCCCCGATGTGGTTCTATTCTTTATCTATTGGTTTTTTACGCCTGGCTTACCGGGTAGCTGCATGGTTTCATCCTAAAGCCCGCCTGTTTGTAAACGGCCGGAGTAAGATTTTTAACAGACTGCAATCCGATTTTGCTAAAAATGAAGAGAAAGTAATCTGGATGCATTGCGCCTCGTTGGGCGAATTTGAACAAGGCCGGCCTGTGCTTGAACGTATCCGCAAAGATTTTCCTGGCTACAAAATCCTGCTAACCTTCTTTTCTCCTTCGGGTTACGAAATACGAAAGAACTATACAGGAGCCGACTACATTTATTACCTGCCCTGGGATAGCCGCAACCATGCCCGCAGGTTTATAGAAATAACCAAACCCGTTCTGGCCATCTTTGTTAAATATGAATTTTGGTATCATTACACCAACACGCTAAGCAAGAAGTCAATCCCCTTAATTTCAATTTCCAGTATCTTCCGAAACAATCAAAGTTTCTTTCAATGGTATGGAGGGTTTTTTCGCGGGATACTGAAAAAATTCAATCACTTTTTTGTTCAGAATAAACAATCGGCCGATTTATTAATACGTATTGGTATTACTCCGGTAACGCTGGCAGGCGATACCCGGTTCGACCGTGTACATGCCATAACCCGGCAAAACAAAGTAATTGAAGTTGCCGAAAAGTTTAAAGGCACAGACCGAACCTTTGTGGTAGGAAGTTTATGGCCTGAAGACCTGGAAGTACTTGCTCCTTTTATTAACGAACATAAACAGTCGCTCAAATTCATTATCGCTCCGCACGAGATTACAGAATCGTTTCTGCATAAAATTGAAGAAAGTGTAGATGCAAAATGTATTCGATTCTCACAAGCCGGTGAACAGAACGATGCCTCTGTGCTGATTATTGATAACATCGGAATGCTATCGGCACTTTATCGCTATGGCGAATTTGCATACGTGGGGGGCGCCTTTGGTAAAGGGCTGCATAATATACTGGAAGCCGCTTGCTATGGCATACCTGTATTTTTTGGTAATAAAAATTACGAAAAGTTTAAAGAAGCTACTGAGCTGATTATGCGCGGGGGTGCATTTGCCGTATCAGGATACTCGGAACTGGAATCCAATTATGAACTGATGGTAAGTCGGCCCGAAAACTTTTTACTGGCTTGTGAAGTAACAAAAGCTTATGTAACCGAAAACCTGGGTGCTACCGATAAGATTATGAATTATTGCAGAACCCTGCTTACAGCATGATTGGACGTGTATTAAAATCTACAGGCTCGTGGTATGCAGTAGCGGGCAACAATGCTGTGCAGTACGCATGCCGAGTGCGGGGTAAATTAAGGTTAGAGGAATACAAAGAAAGCAATCCCGTTGCGGTGGGCGATCGGGTAGAGTTTGAAGCCACCGGTACCGAAGGGGTTATTACCGAAATTTTGCCACGCGAAAATCACATGCTGAGGCAATCGGTTAAAAAAACCGGGCATGCCAGTGTACTGGCAGCCAACATCGATCAGGTTTTACTTTTGGCTACGGTAAAGCAACCACGAACTTCGTTAGGCTTCATTGATCGGGTATTGGTCTCGGCCGAATCATTTCGGATTCCGCAACTTATTATTTTTAATAAGAAGGATTTACTGGGTGCAGACGAGTTAGTAGAGGTAGATGAGCTATCCAACATGTATCAGAAAATCGGCATCCCGGTATTGTTAATTTCAGCTGCACATGATGCCGATGTTGAAATTATTCAGTCGCACCTCCTGGGGAAGGTTACATTGGTGGCGGGTCATTCCGGTGTGGGCAAATCCACTTTGCTAAATCGGTTATTACCACAACTCAACTTAGCTACCAGTGCCATTTCAGGTTACTCAGAAAAAGGAACGCACACTACCACGTTTGCCGAAATGTTTCCGGTAAACGGAAACACATTTATAATTGATACCCCGGGAATTAAAGAATGGGGACTGGTAGATATGGAACAGCAGGAAATTTCAGATTATTTTCCGGAGATGCGCGAGGTACGGTTAGCCTGTAAATTTGGTTCGCGCTGTTTGCATTTGAGTGAACCTAAGTGTGCTGTATTACAGGCCGTAGAATCCGGTACAATTGCGGCCAGCCGTTACCACAGTTATGTAAGCATGGTAACCGGAGAAGACAACCGGAAATAATTTATTTCCAAAAGTTCTTCCATCCCAACATCAGGTATTGGCCCACAACCTTACAATTACCCAGCTTAAGGTTTAGCAGAATTTCATACCGAATTCTTTTTTGTAAAGCTTTTTGTTCGTCAGGCGTTTGGTTAAGCTCCAGAATTTTTTCACAAACACGAAGTGTAGTAACCGAATGTTTAGAGCGGAAAGCAAACTGCGTATGCGATAAAGAGCCTGACACCACACGTTTCTTTACCAGTACCTGGGGTGTATAGAAATACTGGAAATTACGCGATGACCTGATCCAAAAATCAAAATCTTCATAATCTAATAACTCATCGTATCCGCCCAACTCCGCATATACCGCGCGCGAAAACATCATAGTGGGCGAACATATAAAAAACCGTTCAATCAATTCTTTGTAAATATTACCTGATGGAATAGTGTGATGAGCAAACCGATCAGAGTGTAACCGTAGTCTATCTCCTGTTTCGCTTATGTATTCTGCATCCGAAAAAGTTACTCCTGCCATTGGCATCGATTCTAATACCTGTACACCAATTTTAATCCGGTCAGGCATCAACCTATCATCAGCTGACAGATCTATTAAATATTTTCCCTTTGCATAGCCAGCTGCTTTGTTAAATGTCATGCAGTAGCCCAGGTTTACATCATTTAGTAATACGGTTGTTTCCGGATGCTTCGCTATCCATTGCTTAATCTCATTTGGGCTGCCATCTGTACTTCCGTCATCAATCACGATTAGCTCAATGGGCTGGTGTGTTTGTGCGATAACGGAATCAAGTGCTTCGGTAACAAACCGCACATGGTTATAGCATACACAAATTACCGATACCAATGGCTTATCCATCAATAGTTTTTTATAAAAGTATGTTTAGCCGTTGTCTTCGCCCCCACACTTTGTTTAAAATGCAGCAAAGATTTATTAACAGAAGTATGGAGCATAGAGGTGCCCAAATCAAACAACTTTACTTTCTCCTTTGCCGCACAATCATAAATACAACTTAGTAAATACACTACCGGGCTCACTTTATTATACGTTGATACGTGCGCATAATAAAACGTATACCAGATGGTTTCGCTTACGCGGATTACAATTGCCGCGGCAACAATATTTTTTTCATCGGTAAGATTGAAAAACAAAAAACGATTGGGTAAACCCGATAGGGTGCGCTTCAACTCCCTCCACGAAAGGGAAAGAGTTTGATTACGCTCTTTCCGGCAGGTATAAATAAAATCATATACACGTTTATATTCTACCGAAGTGCAGATGTTAAATGAAAATAATTTAGAAGCTTTTACTGCCTTTTGCCGTTCAGATATTTTCATTTGTGCATACAGTGGGGTTTTACTCACTGAAATAATGCTTGATACATCCTGCATGGTTGTAAACTTAAGTTTATGCACCAGCACTTTATACAAGTGTTTTGCCTGAGTTGCTTCATACAGCACAGGTTTATCTTTAATAACAAATTGTTTTACTCCTTTTTGGTGTACTGTTTCATCCACATAACGTAAAAATTTTTCTACCGTGGTGGCGTTTACTTTAGCATAAATTTCGCACGAACCAAAAGGTGCGCGTGCCGGGCTGGTCGCGATTTTGTTCTTTATGTTTACACAAATGCGGGCGCAGATTTCTGCCTGGGGCCCGATCAACTCAAAAATCAACCAGCCTTTTTTCGATTGCAACAACAAATGCGCAGGTGTGTTGTACACATGTAAAGCTGGCTGAGAAAATGTTTTGGGTAATGTACGTTGTATAAAAGTGTACCCGGCCATCAGGCTTTCGTTTTTACTTTTGTCCAATCTTTAAACTGCCAATACACCAACCCGGTAGTTAAGTGATTTCCTTTTTCATCGTGAATCTTTATTTCACAGGGTACCACAACAGCTTCCTGGCTTTGTAGGGGCTTCACAATTTTTTCTTCAATCCATTCTTTCGAAATCACAAATTCGGCAGTAGCCGCCATCTTACCCTGATAATGATAGTTCATTTCCAGGCGTTGCATAATAATACGGTACTTCTTCATGCCTAATACACTCAGCAACAAAAAACCAGTTGTAAATTCAGAAATAGTTGCCAGCCCACAGGCATGCAACCCACGAATATGGTTAAAATTGCTTCTGCGGTACGGCATCAAAGCTTTTAACCGGTAATCTCCCAATTCAATAATTTTAAAACCATGAGGCTTGTTAAAGGGAATCATGCGATTTAACGACCAATTTAACAGCCTCAGATAAAATGATGAATGTTTTGCTTTTTCTAGTATTTTGGTGGCTTCAAACATAGGCTCGTAATTAGAATTTCGATTTACAATTTTTAACGCAAAACAAAATGAAAAAAGTTGTGGTTTTAGGTGCCGGATTAGTAGGCAAAGCTATTGCCATCGACTTATCCAAAAATTTTGATGTAACCTCGGCTGATATAAATGAACAAGCACTTGCTGAATTAAGTACCCTGGGTATACAAACACAAAAGGCCGATATAGCCAATGCATCAGATTTGCAAGCTTTAGTAAAACCTTTTGATCTGGTGGTTGGTGCTGTGCCCGGATTTATGGGTTTTGAAACCTGCCGGCAGGTAATTGAAGCCGGAAAAAACATGGTTGACATTTCATTCTTCCCGGAGGATCCATTTTTACTAGACGACCTGGCCCGAAAAAAAAATGTTACCATTATTACCGATTGTGGTGTTGCGCCTGGTATGGGTAATGTTATGCTAGGCTATCAAAACAAAAAGATGAGGGTAACATCTTACGAATGCCTGGTGGGTGGATTGCCGCTTGTCCGCGAATGGCCATACGAATACAAAGCTGTGTTTTCACCGATTGATGTTATTGAAGAATATGTACGCCCGGCCCGTTATGTTCAAAACGGAGGCCTTGTTATTAAAGAAGCACTCTCTGATCCTGAATTAGTTCACTTCGATGAAGTAGGAACTCTGGAATCGTGGAATTCTGATGGCCTGCGATCATTACTAAAAACCATGAACCATATTCCGGATATGATAGAAAAAACTTTACGCTATCCAGGGTGCATTGAATATTTGCGTATGCTGCGGGAGACCGGACTTTTTTCGAAAGAAGAGATCGAGGTTAAAGGTGTGCGCATTCGTCCTATCGATTTAACCGCCCGTTTGCTTTTTCCAAAATGGAAACTGAAACCAGGCGAAGAGGAGTTTACAGTTATGCGAATAAGAATTAGCGGAGAAGAGAACGGACAAGAAAAGAAAATTCAATACCATTTGCTGGATCGTACCGATAAAACAACACACACATTATCGATGGCCCGTACTACCGGCTATACTTGTACAGCCGCAGTACACCTGGTTATGAATAAACTATTTACCCGCAAGGGAATAAGTCCACCCGAATACCTGGGTGAGGAAGAACAGAACTTTCAATTCATGATTGACTATCTGAAAGCCCGTGGAGTTATTTATAAAATTTCCACTTTCTAATTAGCCCGAATTCTTATCTTGTTGGCCAAATTTCAATTGGATGCAAACTTCTAAAAAGGTTCCCACCTTATACCACGCTCTTATCCCCATTCTGGTTTTAATAACGTTGCTATCTATTAATGTGGTGGTTCTGGGTAACGATGCCATTTCAGGAGCTAATCAGATTGCCTTGTTGTTAGCATCGGGTATAGCTGGCATTATTGCTTTTCGGTGTGGATTTACCTGGGAAGAAATTGAAGGCAGTATTATTAAAAGTATCAGTTCGGCTATGGGGGCTATGCTTATCCTGCTTGCCATTGGTTCGTTATCAGGCACCTGGTTGCTTAGTGGCATTGTTCCTTCCATGATTTATTATGGATTAAAAATTCTTAACCCTACCATTTTTCTTTTTGCGGCATGTGTAGTCTGCTGCATTGTATCATTAGCTACGGGCAGTTCGTGGAGTACGGTGGCCACTGTAGGCATTGCGTTACTTGGTATTGGTAAGGCTATGGATATTCATGAGGGCGTAATTGCAGGGGCCATTATTTCGGGTGGGTATTTTGGCGATAAAATGTCGCCTTTGTCGGACACAACCAACCTTGCCCCTGCTATGGCAGGTACCGACTTGTTTACGCATATTAAATACATGATGTACACCACCATCCCCACCCTGATTATTACACTGATTATCTTTTTTGTGTGGGGTTTTACACTGGATACCACTGATACAGGTACTGATAGTTCTGCTGTTTTAACAGCCATTGAATCGCGCTTTAACCTCAGTCCTTTTTTATTTATTGTGCCTTTGTTGGTTATTGTTATGATTGTAAAAAAAGTGCCGGCTTTACCCGCCTTGTTAGTAGGTGCACTATTGGGTGGTATTGCCGCCATTATTTTTCAGCCGGGCTTAATTCAAACGGTTTCTAACATAGAAGGTAATTTTCTGAAAGCCTCGTTCATTGCAGTTATGAATGCCATGACCACCACAATTAATATTCAAACAGCCGACCCCATGATTAGCGAACTACTAACTTCTAAAGGAATGAGTGGAATGCTGAATACGATCTGGCTGATTTTATGCGCCATGATTTTTGGTGGAGTAATGGAATCTGCCGGTTTACTTAAAATCATTGCAGAAAGAATTATTCGGTTTGCACACTCAACCGGTTCGCTGGTTGCTTCTACCGCAGCTACCTGCATCTTTTTTAACTTCACCGCCTCCGATCAGTATATGGCTATTGCTGTGCCCGGGCGCATGTATGCCGATACCTTCCGCAAGCGGGGATTAAAGCCTGAACTACTTAGCCGAACATTAGAAGATTCCGGAACGGTAACTTCGGTGCTGATACCCTGGAACACATGTGGTGCTACCCAAGCCAATGTATTGGGTGTTGCCACGATGGTTTACGCTCCGTATTGTTTCTTCTGCATCATTAGCCCGCTTATGACAGTACTGCAGGCATACCTCAATTATAAAATTCGCAGGTTGGATGTCGCAGAAAAGTAATTTACCGCTTACTATTTCGCACGAAGAAATAAACGAACTTCCGCTTGGAGCGTTTGAAGGAAAGGTAATGATTATTACTGACGAAAAATTATTGCCTCGTGTGTTTGATGAAGTACGCGAACACAAGGTGGTAGGTTTTGATACCGAAACTAAACCGGTATTTGTACGGGGGCAGCAAAACAAAGTATCACTCATACAAATTGCATTACCCGATAAGGTATTTCTGGTACGTGTAAAATTTACCGGCATCCACACACCCATCATTAAATTTTTGGAGAGTGATGATACAAAAAAAGCCGGAGTGGCTTTGCGCGATGATATCAAAGCCTTGCAAAGATTAAACCATTACGACCCCGCAGGGTTTATTGAACTGGCAGACATGAGCAAACAAGCCGGCCTGCAGGTAGAAAGTGTAAAGAAGTTAACGGCTTTGTTGCTGGGGTTCCGCATTTCAAAAAGCGCACAAACCAGCAACTGGGAAGTTGATGTGCTGAATGAGAAACAAATCAGCTATGCCGCCACCGATGCCTGGGTGTGCCTGGAAATTTATCATAAGTTAAAGACGTTAGTTAAGTAACGCCTCAACCCGTAACAGCATTTGCTGCGCGGCATTGAATAGGCAAACGAATTAATTCTCTTCTTCAAACGAAAGGGAATGACCCAGAGCTTTCAACAATTGCAAACGTTTTGTCAATTCATCATGCTTGCGCAGCGAAAGCGACACTTGCATAAATCCATCTTCGGCAAAATGCTGATGTTGAATCTTTAGATCAAACTCTTTTACCAGGCTCATTACTTCTGGTGTGCTGGGGTACGCATAACGAATGTTGAATGAAACAGTAACCTCACATTCCACAATAGTAGTATTGGCTAACACGGCAGCGCTGGCAGTTTTATATGCCTGCACCAATCCACCTACTCCTAATTTTGTTCCTCCAAAATAACGAACCACCACCACCAGTACATTGGTAAGATTATGTGCTTTAATTTGGCCCAGAATAGGGTCTCCTGCGGAATGATTGGGCTCACCATCATCATGTGCCCGGTATTTTGATTTATCGGCACCCAATACCCAGGCATAGCAATGGTGCGTTGCATCAAAATATTTCTTTCGCAGCACAGCTAAATTCATTTTAATGTCCGGTTCTGAACTAACTGGAAACGCAAACGCCATAAACCGACTGCCTTGCTCTTTAAACAGGGTTTCGGCCGGGGAATTTATAGTTCGAAAAGAAAATATGGGCGAGTGCAACGTAATTCTTGTTTTTTGCGTCTTAAATAAAATCAAATTTCGAATAATATAATTCTAATACACGCAACCTGATTAAAGTCAGGCTGTCTTTAACACATTAATCAAAAACTCATGAAACGAATTGCTATCACTCTTCTTTTTGTATTTGGCTTTGTACTGGTTTGGGCCCAAAACAAGGAAACCCGCACTGTAGATAACTTTACCAAAATTGCCTTTCGCATACCCGGCAAAATGTACTTACGCCAGGGTAATGAGCAGAAAGTGGTATTGGAAGGAGACAAAGAAATATTGGACAAAATTGAAACTGAAGTATCGGGTGGGCGGCTGAGTATCAGTCGCGAGAACAATAATTGGCGCATGTGGGATTGGGACGATGACAAGCGCATTATCGCTTATGTTACCGTAAAAACGCTGGAGGGTTTAAGTGTAAGTGGGTCGGGTAATGTACTTGGTGAAGGAGTACTAAAGGCTGGCGATCTGTATCTTGCTGTAAGCGGATCGGGTTCGATGGAGATTGAAGTGAATGCCTCGGGCAATATGGAGGCAGATGTGAGTGGCTCAGGAGATATTCGGGTAAAAGGAACATGCCGGTCGCTGGAAAGTAAAGTGAGTGGTTCGGGTAAAGTGGTTTTGGCCGGTACCATTACCGATCGGGCCAATGTACATGTTTCGGGTTCGGGAAAAATTATTGCCAGTGGCCGTGCGCGTGAAATCCGCACTACCATAAGCGGTTCGGGCGAAGTACAGGCTGCTGATCTTGAAGTAGAAAGATGCGAAGTGCGGATTTCCGGATCGGGTGATGTTGAGATTAATGTAAAGCAGGCTATAGATGCAACTATTTCTGGTAGCGGCAGTGTTTCGTACCGTGGTAATCCGAGCCAGATAAACAGTCATTCATCGGGTAGCGGTAAAGTGCGAAAGATGTAAAAAACGCTAAAGTGCACAACACATAAAATCACCTCGCATAACCTGGGGTGATTTTTTTTTGCTCCCTTCAATGAACCATCAAGAATTCGAATGGTGATAGTGCCGTTGGTCTTCTCTATGACTTTTGGTCTTCCTTTCCCACAGGAAAAGAAACGCTCTAATACACTTCAAATACATAACAAGGCCAGGTAACATTACCTTTATACAGTCCTTTAAAGTTCCACGGATTGTATGTGGCGGCTATGTACAGGGTTTTGCCCGGATATTTTTCAGAAACATAACGGTGCTGTTTGCTTCTTATCCCACGAAAATAGCCTTCATTAACAAATTTGAAACCTAACCGGATAAATTCATTATAAAGTGTATCGCTCAACACTTTTGAATGCACCGTATGGGCTGCCCGCCATGATGCCTGCGGGTTTACATCTATGTAAAATGTAGAGGCTGGCATATTTAGTTGGTTACCGGCCGTGTCAATAATTTCAGATCGGTTTTGAGCGGCATATTCTCCTTTAGAAGCGTAAAAAAAATCGTTTGAAAGATCTCTCATGTATAATTCTACGCAGGGTAAATTATCGCAATCAGCCAGTTCAATCAATTCAACGGCAGTAAGCATATCGCGTTTAGCGGTATACTTTTCCCATTCCTTCTGATCTTCGGCTTGTATGGCCTCAAGTTCATCTAACGTAACGGCTCTGTTGTTAGAGGAATTACTGCACGCAACTAAAATCAGCAGTGAAAAAAAACTAACCGATTGCAGTTGTTTAAAATGTAACGAAATCATAAACCCTATTGTTTTATTCTATAGAACAGCATGGCGCCTGCATCAACCTGGGTGCTCTCTTTCAACCCCAAAATATCAACATTCCTTTTGGTGGCACGCATAAGATAGACATAGTGATTGATAATGGTATCTCCTGTGTTGCTCAGTGCCATTAACCTGGGTTGCTCTTCGTTGTAGATTTGATACTGCCCGATATGCCTTATGGTGTCGTTTATCGGATATTCAATCACTTCATATTTAAATGTACCATCTCGTTTAAGTCGAATTTGAATCAGTGCGTTTGCATTTTTTTGAGCCCAAAAGCCAAGGTGCGCATCGCCCTCATCCATATCATCTCGTACTATTTCTGTATCTTCAACTCTTTCTCTTATCCGATCTATCCATTTGCGTATGGCTAAAAAGACCACCAAGGCCACTACAAGAATAATTAAACCTTTAGCCCTCATGCGCTATGCTTTTTTTATTGTTATTCTGCAAAATACGGTTTTGAACGCGTAAATCTGTTGTTAGTGAATTCAAAGGTTATTACCAGTAGAAAACAAAAAAATCTTCACGCCTTTCGGTTTATCATCGTTTACTCCCTTCCAGCGCTTCATCTGATTTGTTTATTGTTACACATCACCGTTGAATTGAAAAGTGAGGTGAATTAGTTTGAGTCGTATTCGTTCTTTAGGAATTCTGTTATTTCGTTGCGGATAGCACTTTGTTTTGGGTAATATGCAATGTAATAAACAATTAATGGGATAAGAATACCCAATAAGATGAGCAGGAGAGTAAATACCAGTTGCTGACCCATGGTTGGGAACCCTTCTTTTATCTGCACTGAACCACCTTTGCCACCAAAAATCAAGGCGGCTGAACTTCTTGATTTTTTTACAACTAAAATTCTTCCTTGCCGAATGCTGGTAGTGTATTGAGGAAATGCAGCATTAATTTTTTCTTTTGCCCCCTCAATGGTAAAATCTTTTTTTATGGAGATTTTCATAATTGGTTAGTTTAATGAAACGAGATGTTGAATATTTTGGTTTGCTTAATTGCTTTGTATAGCAGTCACTAATTTGTCAATGCTCAAAATACCATAATGAAAGGTATGCATGGAATTATCAGCCATGGTAACTAATATTTTTTTGGAAAGAAGGCTTTTTTGGGCGCTTACTTTCTTGATATCTGGTTTACTAAGGCTAACCATACCTCCTTTATTGTAGATGCTTAGCGAAAAAGAGTCGGCATCGTGTTGTGGAAGAAACAACAAGCGTTGGTTGGTAACAGTGAGTTTACCTACAACTACTTTACCATCCGGTGACATATAATTAATTGACCCGATATCGATGGTTGCTTCGTTTGGTTGTAATTCTATTTTCATAAGTATAGCCTGTTACATTCAGTTTTATTGACTTGGCTTCTGATATTGAGATCGTTTTCGCAAAAAAATAGCTTCTCTTCCAATTATGTTATGCACACATCGAATCAGCATGTTGGCAATAATGTAATGTGCCTCCATCCGGTTAGAACGAATACAAATACCATTTGCCATCTTTCCTCACCATTTCAAACGTTTCTTCATCAGTGCCGTCAGGCCCAAAGAGAATGTTTACCAAGGCTTTGTCATCACTAACAACCGGTTTCCCATTCACTTTTCCCTTGGCAAAATATTTGACGAAGGATTTCCGTGTGTTCTTATCTGAGACGGCTTGTGCAATCATTTTGGCATCACTATCGGCATCGGTATCAATAAGCGCTGCCAGGTTTTTACAATCTCCGCTACGGGCAGCCTCAAATATGGCTTCGGCTACCGTTTCAGGATGGGCTTGTGGATTTTTTTGTGCGCTATAGAATACACCTGTAATCACCACCATAATCATAGCTAATGAAATAATTTTTGCCATGCTTAAAGGCGCCTATTTTATTTCTTCACCATTAGCATTAACCCAATAGGCTCTGCCATTTACCACTACCGATCCTCTGTAGTCGTTCCATATTGTTTTCTTTTCCGATTTGCAAGGAAAAATTTCTTTACCCATGTTGTTTACGAATCCATACTTTCCATCCAGCATAACTGATGCAATGGCTTCGCCCCTGGAGGGAAATTCGCCCACCGCATCATATTGAATGGGCACTACCACTTTACCGGTATTATCAACCGCACCCCAGTTGCCGTTAAGTTTCACAGGGGCAAGCCCCTGATTAAACCAGGTGGTTACCTCATCATATTTTAGGGGCACAACCTCTTTACCCGTTGCATCTATATACCCCCACTTACCCCCGGACGGTGACTGGTTTAGCGTTGCTTTGGCACCCAGGTTTACTGCACAATAGCCGTCATAAAAATTATTGGTGGCATTATACTTTGGTGGCACCACTTCTTTACCGGTTTTATCTACAAAACCAATTAAATTGTTAAGCACCACCCAACACAAATCTCTCCCTTCAGCAAAGTAAGCTATCTTCTCGTACTTGAAAGGGGTTAGTTGCTTGCCGGTAGCCTCTTCAATCAAACCCCATTTATTATTTACCATAACAGACATAATACCACGTATACCACTAAACTGGAATGTTTGAACAGTCTCCATAAAGTCTTGACCATTGTAATTGATGATGTATTCTTTAGTGGATTTTCGTACTTGTGCAAATCCTTCTGAAAAATCTTTAGCCTCATCAAACTGAATTTCGATTACGGTTTTTCCATCTTCATCAATGTAGCCCCACAAACCTCCCTTACGCACACGGGCCAGACCTTCCTTAAATGGATACACGCGATCATACTGAGCAGCTATTACTACTTCCCCTTTTTCGTCTTTAAATCCACTTTGTGCATTTTCATTTTGAAAGGGGCTGAGATTTTTTTTGTTATTCATAACGGTTGTTGGGTTAGCAGATGCATTAGTATTCGAAACTTTACTATTATTAGTAGTACTATTTATTTCTGACACCTTTTCTTCATCGGGTACTTTTACTTCTGTTTTCACATCAGCACCCTTTTTCAATTTATCAAGTTTGTCCTTTACGGGTATTTTTATCTGTGCCGATACACAAGGAGATAACAAGATAAGAAAAAAGAGTACTGCCAGATTAGTTTTCATGTTATTTGGTTTTAGGTAAGGGGATTCAAAAGATTCGGTCAAATTAAATAAACACTTATGGGCGAAACATTTCTTCTTCCATATGTTCTAACTCATACCGCAGCTCCTTGTTTTCAGGGTTTGCTTCCAGCTTTTTGTATAGCTCTATATATTCCGGGTAACCCCGATAATAGATACGCAAAAACGCGGAGTGTGGTGTATAAAAAAGAATAACGCCCAGTACTCCATAAATGATAGTTCTTATTAGCGTATTTACATAGTATTTTTCCATGCTTCGCAAATAGAGAATCACATTAATGATTAGGATAACAATCAGAACCATGAGTCCGAAAAGATGGAGGAGATTGCCACCTTCAACTAGTAAAAACCTAAATAGCGCTCCGATTATTATTATTGAGATCGTAAAACCCAATACAATGGCGCCAATTATTTTTTTTGCATTCGTATTGTGGTACGCTGATTTCTTAAAAATGTCGCGGAGCCTGATATCATTGAATAGCACAAAACTCAAGAAAAAGTAAAATAGAGATAGTGATGAAAACGATAAAATAACAAGGGTGCTATCATCGTCTACATTTAGCATCAAAACAGCACCCAGAGCCGCGGCTATAAATAGAACCATTTCAATTTTCTTCATAATTGTATGTATCTCATTCCTTTTTCGTTACCGGCAAACCAGCTTCTTTCCAGGCTTTGAAGCCGCCATCAAGGTGGGCCACGTTTGTATAGCCCATCTGCTTAAGTGTTACAACAGCCAGCGCAGAACGCCCACCAGAGGCACATTGCAAAATAATTCGACTGTCTTTCTTAAACTCAGGTTTGTGATAAGGTAGCGAAGAGTCGGCATAAAACTCAAGCATCCCTCGTGGTGCGTTAATCGATCCGGGTATTACACCATTCTGCCTGAGTTCTTCTGGCTCCCGAATGTCAATAATGGTAACATTACCCTTATCAATTTCGCTTTTTACCTGTGCCGGTGTAAGGTTCTCGATTTGTGCCTTGGCCTCTTTTACCAGGTCTGCCGCAGACTTTGCCGTTTGTGCAGCAGCCTGATTAGTTACTAATGTCATTGTTGAAATCAGCGTAGTTAGTATTATTCTTTTCATTTGAATCTCCTTATAACTAAAATAAATGTAGCGCAACTTTCTCCGTCATCGATAATTAATAGCCAAGTGTCGTCCTTTTCAGAAATAAACCCAGAACAGGCACCTTAATAGCTTTCAGGGATGGAATGATGTCGTTAATCGAAAAAAATTGTTGTTTGTCATTTTGTATTCCGGTTTGTACCGTTATGCCTCGCTATTCGTTACATTTGAGTAGTATGAATCACCTAAACACATTCCTTCGTACTGATTTTCTTTTTTCAGCACGCTACCGTGTCTGGCGACATGTTATTTATTGGTCGTTTCATGTAATGATCTGGGCAGCCTTTTGGATGACTATGGGATCTTCAGTTTCTTATGGACGCCAATTGTTTAATCAGTCTTTGTGGGTTCCGGTATTCATTTTATTCAGTTATCCTTTGGTGTATGGGGCTATACCTCATTTGTTGCTCAAGGGAAAAGTATCCTTGTTCTTCCTGGTTATTCTGGCGTGGGGGGGCGTAGGATTGTTTATTGATTCTGGATACAGATCCTATATCTATATCCCATTGCAGGAAGCCATGGGGTTAGATCACATTCTGCCCCGGGGACCACTGGCTTCCTGTTACCTGTGCATGACCACTTCTGCTGCCAGCCCCATGATCATAAAATTTTTCAAACTGCTTACCATTAAGCAACGCGACTGGATGCTTGTGCAGCAAGAAAAAATAACCGCAGAGCTTCAGTTGTTGAAAGCACAAGTGCACCCTCAGTTTTTGTTTAATACACTCAATAGTATCCACTCCTTTTCAAGAAACGATTCATCCAAAACACCCGGGCTAATCTTAAAACTATCCTCGCTGCTTAGTTATATGCTTTACGATTGTAAGGCTGGTGAAGTACGGTTGGAAAAAGAATTAGAGGTGATGAAGAATTATGTAAATCTCGAAAAGGAACGATATGGCAATACCATTGAAGTATCGTGGAGTGTGGAAGGTAATACAAAAGATAAATTCATTTCGCCTTTGCTCATTCTTCCGTTTTTGGAAAATGCATTTAACTATGGCATATCCGAAAAAATAGATAAATCATGGCTTAGCGTTGACCTGGACGTGAGGGCCGATACGCTGCGATGCAAAATTGTCAATAGCAAAAATGAATTTGTGCCCTACGCAGAAAACGGGACAGGAATTACCAACGTGAAGAAAAGGCTGGAATTTATATATCCTGACAGGTACGAGTTGAAGTTTAATGATGAAGGTAATTTTTTTGTGGTTTCGTTGCTGATAAAACTGGAGGGCAGCTTAACAACCGGAGCTGAAGCGATACTCGCGCAACCCATAAAGTATGAAACTGCGTTATCAGCTTAATAAAAAATGCACTGCGCGATTAGGAGAATTACTGAATTGAATGAGCCGGATTAAAATGTCCAACAGCATCAGTACCAATTTTATAACGAACACCACTCAGGCTGATAGCAAGCATCTAATGAGATTTCTAAAAAAAATAGATTCTTTTCTGTCTGAAGATTTCATTTTTTCGCCACGCTACCAGGTGTGGCGGCATGTAGTGTATTGGTTTATCCATATAAACCTATGGACAATATTCTGGCAGATTATGAGCCCGGTTGATGTGTCGTATTGGCATACTATGTTTAACATGCTCTTATGGGTTCCGGTATTTATTTTATACAGTTACCCCCTTGTGTATTGGGCTATTCCGAAGCTTTTACTTAATGGAAAAGTAGTGCAATTTTTTCTACTCATTCTGGCGTGGGGAGTTGTTGGGTTATACATTAATTCCGGATTCAGAACGTATCTCTATGTGCCCCTGCAAGAAGTATTAGGGGTTAACTATACTCTTCAGAGGGGACCGCAACCGCATAGCTACCTGTGCATGACTACATCTGCGGCCAGCCCCATGATTCTTAAATTTTTTAAGCTGTGGACTATCCGGCAAAGAAACTGGGTGCAGGCTCAACAGGAAAAGATAACAGCAGAACTGCAACTGCTGAAGGCACAGGTGCATCCGCACTTTTTATTTAACACGTTGAACAATATTTATTCCTTTTCACTTGAAAACTCTCCCAAGACCCCGGATATGATCTTAAAATTGTCATCGTTGCTTGGCTATATGCTCAACGATTGCAAAGCGCAAGAAGTGCGCCTCGAAAAGGAAATAGAGATTATGAAAAACTACATCGATCTCGAAAAAGAACGATACGGCAACACGATCGAAATTCTATGGAGTGTAAAGGGCGATACGAGGAACAAATTCATTTCACCTTTACTCATGCTTCCCTTTTTAGAGAATGCCTTTAAGCATGGTATGTCGGAACAAATAGAAAAACCCTGGCTTGATGTGGAGATTTCCGTAAACAACGATATACTTCAATGCAAAATTGTCAACAGCAAAAATGATTACACACCGTATCGCAAAGAAAGTAGTGGAATTGGAATTGAAAATGTAAAGAAGCGTTTGGCCCTTATGTACCCCGGTAGCTATATGCTGGAAATGCGTGACGAGCAAACTTTGTTTAACGTTTGGTTAAAGATTACGCTAAGGGGATACAGCCATGTACCACTTCCACTTCCATCCATCAGTCAACCTATTCCTGCCTGATGAAGCTCCGGTGTCTTCTTATCGATGATGAACCCCCGGCTTTAAAGATACTTGCCCGGTACATCGAATCTATTAATGGTCTTGAAATTGTGGGGCAATGTAAAAATGCCATCGAAGCGCTGGATGTATTACAACAAAAAACAGTGGATGTAATTTTTCTGGATATAAAAATGCCGCACATCATCGGTACCGATTTTCTTAAAAATCTTTTACACCCGCCTAAAGTAATTTTTGTTACTGCATACCGCGAATATGCAATGGATGGATTCGAATTAGACGCAGTAGACTACCTGGTAAAACCCGTTTCGTTTGAACGGTTTTTTAAAGCCATCACCAAACTGCACAGAATAATGGGACTACAGGCCGACACGGCTACCGAGGGCAATCCAAAACCTCCACCCTTTATCTATCTGAAAGTGGATCGGGAAATGAGAAAAATTTTTATCGACCACATTCAATACATTGAAAGTTGGAAAGATTATGTGAAAATTTTTCTGGAAGACGGTAAAAATGTTTTGGTAAAACAATCCATTAGCTCAATGGGAAATCTTTTGTCAGATCATAAATTTATCCGGGTGCACCGGTCCTATATTGTTTCATTAAACAAAATTTCTGGTTATACCGGAGGCTCCCTTCAACTGATGGGAATTGAAATCCCTATGGGACGCCTGTACAAGCAGTCGGTTATGGATCGGTTGCATAAACTCTCATAAGCGCTGTTCATGCTTCAATAAAGCTGATTCCTACAGGGATATTCGTTACTCGCTGGAGTTACAAAATCGTGTTTTCATTTACACTGAAAAAAACTTATCTTATTATCGCAAAGATACTTTTGATAATTGCCCCATTTACCAATAGCATAATGAGACACTCTTTAGTAACAACCATTTTAGTTTTCGCCCTTCTGCACGCTTTTTCACAAACGGTAGAATTATCGCCTTCTATCAATGGGCCTTTAAAGTATTTTGCTATAAACCCTAACTATTTCACCGATAACAGCGGCAACGCTATCTTCCTTACAGGCTCCCATACCTGGGAAAATTTTCAGGATATTTCCTCTGAAGAAAACATACCGAAACTTAACTGGAAAGAGTATCTGGATATGATGGAAAGCAAGAATCATAACTTCATGCGCTTTTGGGTTTGGGAACACCCTTACGGTGCTTCCTGGTCTAGTATGCCTATTACTATTGAGCCAATGCCTTACCTGCGAACTGGCAAAGACAAAGCCTTTGATGGTAACCCTAAGTTTAATTTGGATAAATGGAATGAAGATTATTTTAAAAGAATAAGAGAACGGGTAATCGATGCTGGTAAAAGAGGAATCTATGTTTCAGTTATGCTGTTTCAAGGATGGAGTTTAAACAAAGGAGGTATTAAAGGAGCAGACCCGTTCCATTCGCATCCGTACCACACAAAAAACAATGTGAATGGTGTAGATGTAAAAGACAAAGGCATTGATAAGGAAGGACTACCAACCTTACACAGTCTTGATAATAAGAGTGTACTTGCCCGGCAGGAAGCATATGTAAAAAAAGTAATCGAAACCGTTAACGATCTTGATAATGTTCTATACGAAATAATTAACGAGGGCGGAACGGTAGAATGGTGTTATCATATTATCAACTACATAAAAGAAGTTGAAAAAAAGATGCCTAAACAGCACATGGTTGGATTAGGTAACCGGGTTGGTCCTCCTATGCTTAATAAGTTACTGTGGGATAGCCCCGCAGATTATATCTCGCCAGTATGGGAACCACAAGCCTGGGCTGTATCCGGTTCTGTTATGGTAGATGAGTATGGCACCAACCCTCCCGTAAATAAAGCCAACAAAGTTTGTATTATTGATACCGATCATCTTTGGGGATATGGCGGCCATTATGTATGGGCATGGAAAAGTTTTATGCGTGGTTTAAATCCAATCTTTATGGATACCTGGAAACCTTTGCCCGGTAAAATGACAACTAAAGAAATGGACTGGGCTTTTACAACAGGCGAAATTATCCGGCTCGACAAAAATTTTCCAGACTATGGTCCTTTAAGAGATAACATGGGATACATTAATACAATAGCTAAACGAGTAGACCTAAAAAATATGAAACCAAGGGCAGACATTACTTCTACCCGCTATTGTCTGGCAAACCCCGGAAAAGAATACCTGGTTTATTATCCGCATTTTACAACTACCGCTACCATTGATCTATCCGATGTGGATGGTGAATTGAGCATCGAATGGTTTATCCCTTCCTTAAACCAACTAGTTAAAGCCCCGGCAACCATTAAAGGCGGATACTTTGTTGCCATTGAAGCCCCTACATCAATGGATGCCGTGTTGTACCTGAAAGCAAAATAACGTACCCGGTAATTAATGGAAGTTAAACACAATCAAACAACTCCTTCGCAACCATGAAGAAAAAGAATCCGGATACAATATGGTTCTTAACAATACTGCTCTTTGTTTTAGGTTGCCATTCAAACAACCCAATATCTGTTCCGCAATGGACGAGCTATGAAATCAGGATTCAATCGGATAAAAAATACATTAACCCTTATACCGATATTGATGTATGGGCATGGTTTGTAAATGAAAAAGGCGATAGCCTGATACGACCAGCCTTTTGGGATGGCGGCCATGTTTGGAAGATGCGCTTCGCTCCGCCCGATGCAGATCAGAAATGGAGTTGGCAAACTTACGCTTCGTCAAATGATAAAGGTCTTTATCAATCGGGAGAATTACTTTCTGTTCCATACACAGGAACCCACAACCTGATAAAACACGGATTGTTACGCATGTCTTCCGGCAGAAGAAATATTGTGTATGCCGATGGAACTTCGATGTTAATGGTTGGCGACACCCCCTGGTCTTTACCATATCGGGCTACTGTAGATCAGGTAAAAATTTATGCTGCTAACCGGCAGAAGAAAGGCTTCAACACAGCATTACTGATTGCCGTACAGCCCGATCAAAAAGCAGAGGGGCCCGAAACCCGAAATACAACAGAAGGATTTGCCCGTGCTTTTGATGATATACCGGAAGGTCATTTGAATAAACTCAACCCCTCCTATTTTCAAACCCTGGATTCTCTTCTTTCAGTTTTACACGATCATGAAATAATACCTGTGTTTGCACCCTTAGCACACGGCTACGGATGGAAAGGAAAAAACTCATTGGGGCCAACTGCTTTGGGCGATGAGTATGCCCGTTTTGTTAAATATCTTTTGGCAAGATATGGAAGTAAGCCTGTTTGCTGGTTACTGAGTTTAGATGGCCATAGCGATGCCCCCGGTGTAATACCTGCAGGCGAAATGCTGGAAGAATGGGATGCCTATAAACAACCCACAGGTTTACATTATAATCCCTGCGATGATTTTCTGGCAAGTTGGGCAACATCGGCCGACAGTTTACATTGCTTTCATTACAACCGTAAGCATCAGGACGCTGCGTGGTTAGATTTTCAATGGGCACAAACCGGGCACGATGGAAAACACCTGTATCATAAAGTAGAAAAAATGTACGATAATAAACCCACCAAAGCTGTTATGAATGGCGAGCCCACATACGAAAAAATGAATGAAGGCAAACATGGCCTGGGTTGGTGGCAGGGAGAAGATGCCTGGAACGAATTGATGCATGGAGGCACAATGGGCGTAGTGTATGGTGCTGTGTGTTTATGGCAATGGAAAATTTCACCCCATGAACCAGGGTGGGAAGAATGGACAAACGCACCTTACTCGTGGCAAGAAGCATTAGATTTTGAGGGGAGTCAGTACGTAGGTTCAATAGCCCATGCCTTTCAGGGTTTTGATTTTAAAGACATGGAAAGAAGATGGGATCTTACAGAAAACAACCAGCCTCTGTTGGCAAAAGAAGGTATGTTTTACATCGCTTACCTGAATACAGGCGGAAGTATTTCGATACAGAACATTCCTGCAAACATGCCTTACTATTGGTTCAATCCGGTAACAGGCGTTTTTCAGTCAGACGGCATTACGACAAACAATAATTTATTCTCCGCACCCGATACGAACCAACCGTGGGTGTTTATTGCAGGAAAAAGAATACCGAAATAAAAAGAAATTCCTTTTGAATGATGCGCAAAGGAATTTGTCAGGAAAATATCAGATAGAATAGATCGTAATCAAAGCATTCCTTTTTTTGCATGGATTTCCTCTATCGGTCAACTATACTTTCAATTATATTTGAGCTTTAATTGATTTCATGAATATTCTAATATTAGGAAGCGGAGGTCGCGAGCATGCACTTGCCCGAAAAATACGTCAAAGCACATTATGCAGCACCCTGTTTATTGCCCCGGGCAACGCAGGCACCAGCACTGCAGGCGAAAATGTGGCTATAGCAGCCGATGACTTCGATCGTATCGGCTCCTTTTGTATTGAAAAGAAAATTGATTTGGTGGTGGTAGGCCCCGAAACTCCCCTGGTACTGGGTATTCGCGATTACTTTGAAACTCATCCTCAATTACAATCTATCTTGTTGGTAGGGCCGGGTAAAACAGGTGCCCAACTGGAAGGCAGCAAAGATTTTTCAAAACAATTTATGGTTCGGCACGGGGTGCCCACAGCAAAAGCTAAAACATTTACAGCTGATGAAAGCAATCAAGCCCTATCTTATCTGGATGGCTGCCAGGCACCCATTGTATTAAAAGCCGATGGTCTTGCTGCGGGTAAGGGTGTAATTATTTCATCCTCCATATCCGAAGCCAAACAAGCCATTACCGAAATGCTGGTGCATAAAAAATTTGGTGAGGCCAGTACAAAAGTATTAATCGAAGAATTTTTGGATGGAATCGAATTATCGGTTTTTGTTCTTACTGATGGCGAGCACTACGTGGTGTTACCCGAAGCCAAAGATTACAAACGCATTGGCGATGGCGATACGGGCCCCAACACCGGGGGTATGGGCGCTGTTTCTCCTGTTGTATTTGCCGATCAGGCATTTATGAAAAAAGTAGAAACACAGGTAATAATACCAACCATAGCAGGGCTGAAGAAAGATGGAATTGCCTATAAGGGCTTCATCTTTATCGGGTTAATGAATATTAAAGGCGAGCCCTATGTAATTGAATACAATGCCCGCATGGGCGATCCGGAAACGGAAGCCGTAATGACACGTATTGATTCCGATCTGGTAGCCTTGTTAAAAGCATGTGCAAAAGGCGAACTCAAAGACAAAAAAATTCAGATTAATCCGCACTATGCGGTTACTGTAATTATGGCTTCGGGCGGTTACCCCGATCACTTTGAAAAAGGCCATGTTATTTCCGGGCTGGATTCTGCTCAGGCCCATGTGTTTCACGCAGGCACATCCCGTAAAGGCAGTCAGGTTATTACTAACGGTGGTCGTGTGCTGGCCATTACAGGCAATGCTCCTACGCTTGAAGGAGCCGCCCAACAAGCCTATGAAACGGTAAACAAAATTTCGTGGAAAGATGCATACTGGCGCAAAGACATTAGCCGCGATCTGGCACAGATAGAGAAAAATAAGGGCATTTAACTCTCCAATTTTAGGTTTGCCAATGCCCGCATTACCTTCTACCTTTAAGGTTTAATCTAAACAGAAACGCAATGGGATGTGCATGTGGCACAAGTAAAGGCGGGAAGGTTTCGGGATGTGACAATAACGGAGCCTGCGGCACAGGCGGTTGCAATAAAATGAATGTGTTCGACTGGCTATCTAACATGGATATGCCTGTGCAGGATAAATTTCCGGTTGTTGAAGTCCGCTTTAAAAATGGCCGTAAAGATTTTTACCGCAATACCGATAAACTATCGCTTACTACGGGCGATGCTATTATTGTAGAATCAACCACCGGCCATCACCTGGGGCATGTGTCGTTACAGGGCGAGTTGGTTCGTTTGCAAATGCAAAAGAAAAAGGTAGCCAATGACGATGAAATCAAAAAAATTTATCGGGTAGCTACTCAAAAAGATTCTGAGAAGCACGAAGAGGTTAAAAAACGGGATTTGCCTACTCTCTATCGTACCCGCGAAATCATTCAACAGCTTAAGTTGAACATGAAACTATCGGATGTAGAATACCAGGCCGATAATACAAAAGCAACTTTTTTTTATTCAGCTGAAGACCGCGTTGATTTTCGTGAGTTGATAAAGATTTTGGCAGGCGAATTTAAGGTGCGTGTGGAAATGCGACAGATTAGTTTGCGCCAGGAAGCTGGCCGCCTGGGCGGTATTGGTGTTTGCGGTCGCGAACTCTGTTGCTCTACCTGGCTTAGCGATTTTAAAAACGTGGCGACTAGTGCTGCCCGGTACCAAAACCTCTCGCTTAATCCAAGCAAACTTTCGGGTCAATGCGGGCGCTTAAAATGCTGCCTTAACTACGAGTTAGAAACATACATGGAAGCCTTAAAGGGCATACCCGAAATAGAAGCTCCCTTACTGACAGAGCAAGGCGAAGCGCGATTGCAAAAGACTGATATCTTCAGACGTATTATGTGGTTTGGGTATAAGGAAGAAAATACCTGGTACCCGGTAAACATCGATCGTGTAAACGAAATTCTGGTGCTTAATCGTGCTGGTAAAAAACCGGCTACCCTGCTGGCCGATGAAGTTGAGGCTAAAGTACCGGTAACTAAATTAAATAGCGATCTCGAAAATCTCGACAAAAAATATCAGAACAAATCGAAGAAGAAAAAGCGGAGCAAAAATCGCAATCGCGATAAAAAAAATCCTCAGCAACAAAATCAAAACCGAAACCCACAGCCCCGTAATCCCAAAGGACCAACCCCACGATGAGATTTTTACTTTTCTGTTTGGCTACTGTTTTACTTACTGCTTGTGATAGCAGTCGTGTTTTTGAAAACTACGTTGAATTTAAAGAGCGCGCATGGAGCGTTCAGGAGCCTGTAAGTTTTGAATTTGAAATAACCGATACACAACAACCGTACAACCTGTACTATGAAGTACGAAATTCGCTTGATTATCCGTGGCAACGCATCTTTGTTCAATATCAATTAGCCGATTCGACCGGTGCCGTTTTAGTTCATAAACTTGTTTCGAATTACTTATTTGAAAAAGATGGCGAACCCCTGGGCCGAAGTGGATTGGGCGATGTGTACGATCATCGTTTTGTGGTGTTACCCGAATACACCTTTGCACAACGTGGCAAATATAAATTTACTTTACAACAGGAAAACCGGCAGGATACAGTAGCCGGGGTACTCGCTATTGGATTGCGCGTAGAAATTTCTTCGAAAAAATGATCAAAAAAAATGGGACCCTTGCGAGCCCCATTTCAGGAAGAGAACTTAATCATTAGTTGGCTTACGTTTGATTATACTTGCTCTTCCACCGAAACCTGTTAACTAGTTCTAAACTCAAACAACCTAGAAAAAAACTATGTAACAAATTTAACCGTGCACACCTAGCTTCGGCTTAGCAAACGATTAGAAAGGAATTAGAAACCGTGTGCGGGTAAAAGCACGACCGAAATACGCGTACCAACACCCGGGTTTGATTCGATTTTAATTTTGCCTTTATGAATGGAAATTATACGTTGGCTTAGCGACAACCCCACACCATAGCCTTTTACTTTAGAAGTAGCATCGGTTCTGAAAAAGGGCTGAAAAACATTTTCAATATCCTTTCTTTCAATACCAGGCCCCCGATCAACCACCTCTACCAATAACTCATTGGTTTTACAACTTAGTACCACTTCTGCACGGCCATCTTCAGAAAACTTGCAGGCATTCTCTATTATGTTTTGAAAAGCCGTTTTAAGCAAGTGGGGATTACCGTTTACCAATAACCGGCTTTCGTCTTCGGGCATATCTTTTATGGCTACCTCTACTTTGTAAGCATGGTCAATAGCCTGAACCCGTTCGCGTGCATCCCACAGAATTTCATCTAACCGAACTTCGGCCATTGTAAATGTATCGGAGTCGTGCGTAAGCCGTGCCAGGTCAAGCAAACTTACCGATAGATGGTTCAGGCTTTTAATATCGTCTAAAACCGATTCTATTGTATGCTGATATTCTTCCTGCGATCGTTCATTCAACAATGTTACTTCCAGTTGCGAGGTAATATTGGTAAGCGGATTTTTAAGTTCGTGCGATACATTAGACACAAACATTTTCTGAAGTTTGAACGCATTTTCGATGCGCGTTAACAGTCCATTAAAAATCAAAATCAGTTTTCCCATTTCATCCGGGTATGGGCTTATTTCAAGGCGTTGCGAAAGATTTTGTGGAGAGATGTTTTGAACATTGGCAATAATTTTTTGGATAGGGCGCAACGCGCGGCCCGAGTAAATCCATCCTGAAACAAAAACCAACCCGATTACAATTACAATCAAGGCCGTTAAAAGGCGTCTTAAATCTACCAACCGATTGTAGCCAATTACATCTTCGGCTGAAGCTACAATGGTATAGTTTGTACCCCGATCGTTAAACGGAATACCGGCCACTGTAAATTCATTGTACACTGTATGCTGTTCACCCTCATGTTTTATCTTTTCGATTACCTGCTGACTTATGGGCAACTTCATGGTATCGCCACTGGCATAGATTTCTTTATCGGCCTGGTCATATACGCGAATGCGCTCGCGAAAAAGGTTATCGCGCTTGGCGCGATCAATAATTTTTAGCAGTATGGTATCTACCTGATCTACTTTAATTAGCAGAATAGCCGATGTAATGGCTTTTTCTCTAAGCCTGCGGGCAAAATCCTGTTCAGCCAGTTGTTTTGAAAAAAGATAAATAGCCAGAAACGAAAGCAACACAATTGTGCTTACCCATAAGGTGAACTGAAGGGTGAGTCGGGTTCGTATTTGCACAGGATCAGGTAGGCTCTCTTAAGATATAGCCCATCCCAAATTGCGTATGAATTAGCTTAACATCAAAATCCCGGTCTACTTTTTTGCGCAGGTAATTCACATAAACCTCAACCATGTTGGTTCCGGTATCAAAATCTACATTCCAAACATGTTTGGAGAGCTCTGCACGAGGGATTACCCGGCCCTGGTTGCGCAGAAAATATTCCATTAGGGCAAACTCTTTAGATGTTAACTCTATCTTTTTTCCTGCCCGTACCACACTTTTGGTATTTAAATCCAGAACCAAATCGGCCAGGCGCAAATAACTATCGTTACCGGGTTTGGGTTGGCGTTTGGTAAGTGTGCGAATGCGCGCCAGTAATTCTTTAAACTCAAATGGTTTCGACAGATAATCATCAGCTCCGCTATCTAAACCTTCTACTACATCATCGGTACCGGCTAATGCCGTAAGCATTAATATGGGAGTTTCAATTTTTGCGGCCCGTAATTCTTTGCATAGTTCCTTTCCGCTTATTTCGGGCATGATAATGTCGGTAATAATAAGATTATACTGATTCTTGAATCCCAGCGCACGGCCGGTTTTTCCATCCTCAGCAGTATCTACTTCATATCCGTTTTCTTCCAGTCCTTTTTTAATGTACTGAATGGTTTTTCGCTCATCCTCAATCAGAAGAATCTTCATCGATCCAAAATTAAACCCTTACCAGGCAATCTCTATTAAAATTTTGTTAGAAGGTTTGTAAAAAACAAAGGGGTGGATTTAATCCACCCCCTTTTAAGAACCTTAACCCTTGTATCAGGCAGCGGCCTTCGCTTCTGTCTTTTTATTCTGAGTAGAACTGTCTTCAAGATCAAGCACTACGGGTGCGGCAATAAAGATAGATGAAAACGTACCTATGCCAATACCAATAAATAATGCAAAAGAGAAACCACGCAATACCTCGCCACCAAATAGCAACAACACTACAACCACAGTTAATGTTGTACCCGAAGTAATAAGGGTGCGGCTTAATGTACCGTTAATAGCATCGTTAAACACTTTTGCACGATCGTGGGTTGTACCTAATCCCAGGTATTCGCGAATACGATCAAAAACAATTACAGTATCGTTAATGGAGTATCCTATAACGGTAAGGATAGCAGCCACAAATACCTGATCTACTTCGAATGAAATACCAAACACACGGGCAATAGCAAAAGATGCAACCACAAACAATGTATCGTGCACGGTAGCTACAATGGCACCTGCACTGTACGTCCAGCGTTTAAAGCGAACCAGAATATAAATAAAGATAAGGATTAGTGATGCCATGGCTGCCTCAAATGCAGAACCTTTAATATCATCGGCAATGGTTGCTCCTACTTTTGAAGAAGATGAAATAATAAAATGCTGATCGTCTAATTGTGCTTCGCTGGCTGTGTATTTAACGCCTTTAAAGTTCTCCACACCTGCTATCAAGGCACTCTTTACTTTATCATCTGCTTCATCCGATTCATCATCAATCAGGTAAGAGGTGGTTACTTTCATTACTTTGTCGCTGCCAAAGTTTTTCACTTCAACACCGGTGTTCTCAAAATTTTCTGAGATCGCCACCTTCATATCGGTTGCTACAACGGGTTGATTAAAGGCCACTACATATGAACGTCCTCCTTTAAAATCAACACCCATATTTAATCCCTGAAATGCAATCAGGATAAATCCGATTACCACTACCCCACCCGAGAACAAATACGCCTTTTTGCGGAATGCGATAAAGTCGAATGACGGACGCCTCTTCACCATACGTGCCAGCGGGGTATCGAACGATATTTTTGCATCATCGCCCCTGCGTACCATCCACTCTATAACTACCCGTGAAATATAAACAGCCGAAAAGAATGATGTGGCAATACCGATCATCAACACAATTGCAAAGCCTTTTAACGGTCCCTGGCCTAACACAAACAAAGCAATTGCTGTGATCATCGTAGTCAGGTTAGAATCAAAAATAGTTGTAAAGGCCCGGCTGAATCCTTTATCAATTGCTTCGCGTATTTTACGCCCAAGGGCTAGTTCTTCTTTAATGCGTTCGTAAATCAATACGTTTGCATCCACAGCCATACCCATGGTAAGCACAATACCGGCAATACCGGGTAATGTTAATGCCGCTTTAAGCTGGGCTAAAATTCCAAGAATGAAAAAAATGTTAAACAATAAGGATATGTTGGCAACCCAGCCTCCTTTAGAATAATAGGCAATCATAAACAATACCACAATGCCAAGGCCGGCAGCCATTGAAATCAATCCCTGATCTTGCGCTACCTTACCTAAACTTGGGCCTACAATGGCTTCTTCCACAATACGTGTTGGTGCTGGTAACGAACCTGCCTTTAGTACGTTTGCCAGGTCTTTTGCTTCTTCCAGTTCAAAGTTTCCTGAAATCTGTGAACTACCATTGGGTATTTCGCCATTTACGGTAGGTGCCGTGTACACAAAATTATCTAACACAATTGCAATACGGCCCTGCGGTTGTTTGGCCGCTGCTTCGCGCGTAATTTTTGCCCAGCTTTTAGCACCATTGGTATTCATATTCATAGAAACGGCATACCGACCATTCTCATCAAAATCCTGACGGGCATCATTAATCACTTCACCGGTTAATAAAGGTTTGCCGGTACGGCCCAGGTTTACAAAGTTGAGTTGAATATCTTCTACACCGGGTGTGATTTTAGGATCGGATTTTACATCCCAAAAGAAACCAATTGAACGGGGTAATAAATTGCGAACTTCTTCGCGTTTTAATAGTTTATTAATTACCGAAGTATCTTTTACCTGATAGAGAAAAGGGAAATTCGGATTCATAAGGGCCAACAAGGGCGATGTAGTTGCCAGGCGAAGGGAGTCTAATGAGGATACAGTACTATCGCGTACTTGCGATAATTGTTGTTCTAATGCTGACTTTGTACTTGTTGTATCGGTGGCCGGTTTTACTTCGGCTGGAGTAGTTGTAAGTGCCTTGGCCGCATTCTGCTCTCTTACTATAAAATCGTTAATTGCCGATAGCGATTGATTTAATTGCGGGTCGGTGTATTCCACTACTTCCCAGAACTCTAACCGGGCCACACCCTGCAATAATTTGCGCACCCGTTGCGGGTTATCTGCTCCAGGAATTTCAATTTGAATGCGGCCTTTTTCCTGCAACCGTTGAATATTGGGTTGCGAAGTTCCAAACTGATCGATACGTGTTTTTAAGATTGTGAATGAACGATCAATAGCATCATCTACTTCTTTGTTTAAAAACTCAACTATGGTATTATCCGAATCTGTAATTTTTACACGATCCTTGTTTGCTGCAGAAGTAAATAACGGTGCCAGGCTCTTATCCGGGTTATCATCCTTAAATGCTTTATAAAATAAATTTACATAGCTATCGGAGCTTGACTTTTGCAAACCGCGTGCTTTTTCCAAAGCCGTTTTAAATGCCGGATCTTGATTATCTCCGCTAAGTCCTTTAATAATATCAACAGGAGAGATCTCTAAAACCACGTGCATACCGCCACGCAGGTCAAGCCCCAGGCTCAACTCGTTTTCTTTTACTTGTTTGTAGGTAAACTCGGCACCAAACAGGTTATATACCGGTTTGTTCCAAACAGAATCGAGATAGCTCTGTTTTTTACCGAGGCTTAGCGAACCATCTGCATCGGTAGCATAGGCTATAGCATCGCGTTCTACTCCCTGAGAGACAAATGTGAATGACAAATAGTACAAGCATAGAAGAGTAATGACTATGCCTAGTACAACAACGAAACCTTTATTACGCATATAATTATTAAAATTTAAAATTGATTTCAAGAAAAAAGCACGCAACCGCTAAACCGGTAGCATGAAAACTAAGATTACAGATTTACTTAGGGGGCGTTGGGCGAAATGATTACCCGAAACAGAGTTCGTAAAAACCCACTCGCCATTTCCTTTACCAGCGGAACAAAGGCTTGTTGCGTTTGAGGCTCGGCTATTACTTCTAATAAAGCCTGAGGAGACTGCTCGCCAACCTGAACGGCACTACCTTGTGTAACAGCCTCGGTTGGGGCCGATAGTACTGTTTTAGACTCTGATTCAGCTGATTGTTCGGTAGCTGGTCTTTTTTCAGCTTCGTAATCAGGACTTTTAAATACGTGCGAAAGCACGATAACAGTGGCTGCCAAAAGGCCCACAATCATCAAAATACCTCTGTAAACACGTTTTTTTAGCACTGCCTCTTAATTAGAAGACCACAAAAGTAACGTTTACCGGCAATTTTGCAACAGGGCCAGAACTTACCCTTATCGATGTACACCGGGGGGCACCATTATATTATACTACCCATTGCCTGATAGCAGGAAACAAAACCGTAAAGCTATGTGCATCATTGCTCTACCTGCGAAATAATTTCAATCGGGTTACTTAATATTTTATGAACCGGGCATGCATTGGCTATCGCCAGCAGCCTGCTCTTTTGTGTGGCGTCAAGGTTTCCAACAAATCCGATCTTACGACTAATTACCGTTTTGTTTTCGCTGGCCCTAAAATCCAACTCAATATTGATTTTAACCTCGTGCAAATCCCATTCTTTTCTGTCGGCATACATTTTTACAGTAGCACTTGTGCATGCTGCTAAAGCAGAAGCCAATAATTCTTTGGGAGAAAATCCTAAATCTTTGCCCCCCATATTCTCTGGTTCGTCAGCAATTACCGTATTGCCCGATGGAGATTTGATTTCAATCTTATAGTTCTCCTTTTTTATACTTGATGTTACTTTCGCCATGATTGTTACTTTTTAGAAAGTGTGGGGTAAGGAATATATTCTGTTTCGTCTCCCTTTATTTTATCGAATGTTTGTTCTCTCCATTTTCGTTTTGCTTCTTCAATCAATTCTTTACTTGATGCCACAAAATTCCAGTCAATAAAGCGTTCTTCAGGAAATGGCTCGCCTCCAAAAATATACACAGTACTGTTTGCCTGAATGGTGAAGTTGCACAAATGACTGTCTTTTGTAACCAACATCTGCTTTGGCCCATATACGTTACCATCGCTTTCAACGCCTCCCTCTAAAATATACAAACCTGATTCGCCATACAGATACTCGCCAAGCGATATGTGTTGCGTTGCTTTACTCTTTATCTCAACCATGTATAGTTTGCTGTACACCGGCACTCCTGATTTACGACCGAATGCCTCTCCGGCAATCAGCTTAAACGAAATTCCGTCTTGTTGCCAGGCCGGAATTTCATTTTCAGCAATATGAAAAAACTCAGGATTCATCTGCTCTAAGTGTTTTGGAAGCGCAATCCAGATTTGCAGGCCATGCATGTGCATTTCTGAGTTTCGCAAATGATCCGGGGTTCGTTCGCTGTGAACAATTCCTTTTCCTGCCGTCATCCAGTTCACTTCATTGGGTTTAATTTCTATAGCGTTGCCAATCGAATCGCGATGCATAATGCTACCTTCAAACAGAAATGTAAGAGTAGAAAGACCGATGTGTGGATGCGGCAATATATCAAAGCCACTTCGTTCATTCAGTTTCACCGGGCCCATATGATCAATGTAAATAAAGGGGCCCACCATTCGTTTCTGCCTGAAGGGGAGCAGTCGGCCTACTAAAAATTTCCCTATATCGGCTGCCCTCTCTTCTATGATTAAATTAATGTTAGACATAATGTTTTTATTATTAAGTCGAGTTTAATTTTTGTTAGTGCTGTCTATCGTTAATCAGCCCACTGTACTCTAATCAGCGGGCTACCTATAAGGCTGAAAAAAACTTTTACGTTCATATGAAAACTTAAGGAAAGTGACTGCGTAAAACTTTTTAATTCTTCAATTTTTTGTGAATCGTAATATACCCCATTCAAGATAACACCGTTAATTGTTTTGGAGTGGGCAATATTATCTAAAGGGTTTCTATCTAAAATAACTAAGTCGGCAATCTTTCCAACTTCAATTGTTCCATAATCCTTATCTGCTCCAGCAAACTTTGCCGGAACAATAGTTGCGCTTTGCAATGCCTTTAGGTTTGACAACCCACTTTTGGTTAAATCTTCTAATTCATTATGCATACTAAATCCTGCAAAAATATAGGAATCGCTGACATCGGTGCCTGTCATAATGGGTACCCCTATATCACTCGCTATTTTTATCTGTTCTTTGGCAGCATTATAAAAAGCCGCACTAATACCCTTTCCTTCTTTCGATAGATTTCTCTTTGTGTTGTTGCGGACATCACCATCCCACCAAAGTTTTTTGCTAATATAATTGATGTACTTTAAGTTTGGATTTTGCAGAAATGCCGGCTCATGAGCAAACGCCTCAAACTTGAGTGTTTGAAGCGTTGGACACCAATGTGCGTTACGTTCTTTCATCAATAGCATTAATCCTTTTGCCAATTCTGGATTATAGTCTCTAACCATTGATGCCCTGGATTTTGAGAGAAATTTATTCCAATTATCTGATGTTCGTAAACTATCTGCATTAGGGAAGCATTCGTATAAGAAAATACGTCCATGCTCAAAACTTTTTTGCCCTAATACAATGGCATCTTTAAGACTCACAAATATTGGCTTATGACCGGCAACATGCATTCCGTAATTGGTAGCTTCTGATACAAGTCTTTTATATGGTTCTGGTGGTATTTGGTTATATACTTTGATGAAATCAACTTTTTCATTTTTGTAAAAGCGTAAAAGGGAATCAACATCCTCAACTTTCTGAAGTTTGAAAAACTCAGGAAAGCCACCGGGAACAGAAAATGCTCCATCAATCTGAAAACTACTTTGCAAAACATATCTTGGCGTTACGCTATTGTTCTCATTCAATTCATCATTCCACCTCAAGCGTTCTTTGCTGCCAGCAAAATAACTATCTCTTTTGCTAAGCTGCCCCGACATATCTCTTATTCCAGTAACACCATTGGCAATAAAAAGCGGGTGATGAAGCCACTCGGAATGTTGATTTGAATGCGTATGCATATCCCATAGACCTGGCATTACATACCTGCCGGTGCCTTCAATTAGCAGGGAAGCAGCATGCGCTTTTAAGATGCCAGAGGTATCTATAGCTAAAATAATATTGTCCTTTATCAGAATGTCCCGATTCTTTAGCAGATTCCCGGATTTCACATCAATTATATTTATTGATTTTATGAATACCGTACTGTGCTTTGCAGGTGGTTTTAGTTGAGGCATTGGCCATAAAATAGCCAGCACAATAATTAACAATAAGAAAAGAATAATTACTGAAAAGATTTTAAGGAATGTAAATATCTTACTTTTCATATCTATCGAACATGTAATCTAATCTACCTAATGAGAAATGAAATCCCAAACAATGATTGAAGAAGTCTAAAAGCTCTCAACTTTGACGTGCCGTTTCACTAGGATTGTTTTGCTTAAATACTGAATCCTAGTTTAATTTTATAACGATAAAGGCTTCCATTGATTTCTTGCTCAAGTTTCAAAACCTCTCTTGTTTTCTTACTTATCCAGAAGATCTCTTTGTTACCCCTTTCTTCATGTGACATTAACCAGCAATCAATTTTTTGGTCGTTGTACCCAACCAACTCCCCAGAGCCCATAACGGTGTAAGCTACTTGTTGAAAAGAAGAGCCTGTGCCGGGATCGTAAAAAGGGATTACAAAAGTTACACCTTCTTTAAAAGGTAATAATGGAAAGACTTCCAAATCTAAATGCCAGTTTAGGAAGTATTTATCGACCGAAGACTGATAGCCTTCCCATATTTTTTTCACCTGCTTAATTGAATCGGCATCACTTACCTGCTTTCCGTTATACTCAATCTTCTTTTTTGAGAAATCCACAATTGTTTCGCTTACCGTTTTTGTATTGGCAGCTCTGGATCGCTGTACCTTCCACCACGTTCTGTGATACATCGGTTGCATGGTTTCGGCATCGGAGATGGATTTTACCACGTGCATGATGCTGTCCTTATCTTCCCATTCCTGATTGATTTCGATACAGGGCTTTCCGTTGTATACTGTACGGGAAATCGTCCGGGTCCAGAATTGTGTTTGAGTGCGGGGGGCATCTTTTTTCATTTTGAAGTAGACGAGGTAGCGATGGGTTCCCTCGCGTAGAACTTTGGTATTAATATACTCCGATGTAATCTGTATCGTATCTCGTTTCTGAGCATTACCTATGAAACTTACGCAAAGCAGCAGTATTAAAATTTTATTATTTTTATTCATTCGATTTACTATTTAGTGAAAGTAGAAGTAGTTTATATCATTCATCATTGATCACAAAGATTACTGGCTGCACCATATAAGTCTTTATCGGACTTCCGTTAAGCAAACCAGGTATCCATTTTCCAGATTTTAAAATCACTCTAATCACTTCCGTTTCCATACCGTAACCAAATTTCGTTAGGGCTTCAATGGAAGAAACGGTGCTATCTACGTTCACAATAAATCTAACTTTTACGATGTAATGCCCGACATTTGCACCAAAGTCTACCGGCACTTCTGGATTTAGATTTTTTTGCAGAAATTTTTGCCATTCAATTGCACCTCCTGGAAATGCGGGAAAAACTTCTGGTAACAGAAGAGAATCTGTTTTTGTTTCATGGGTACTATTCTGTGCGGTTGAATGAATTGTGGTTAATAAGAAGAATGGTATCACCAATAATTTCAGGAAAGGCATTTTACATTATGATTTTAGCGCAACACTAAAAGATTATCACCGGTAAAGAAATCGTGAAAATACCTCCGGCATCAGCCGTAGCGGTTGTGGGAGTTCCTAATTGCTTACCCCCTCTCTTGATTATCAGAGTAGTTTGCTGGCCTCCAGTACCGCCAGCTCCGGAGACTACCAGGTTCGCGCCCCTTACGGTAGAGTCGAAGGTAATCTCTTTACTCCAGGGTAGTGAAGCTATCTGTTCTGTAACGGTTCCACCACTTGCAGTGGTATATACCGCAATGATGTTACTGCCAGAGAAATTGCCTGTTAATTCGTACCGTAGTGTACGCGATGTATTTTGTGGTTCTTTATCGTCATCATTGCTGCATGACGTTAAAACTGAAAGTAATGCAATCAGAGCAAAAAACAATTTTTTCATTTTGTTGGTTTATAAATTTAAGTAATACTTCAGGTTGTTAAACTAATTTACCGAGAATGGTATTGCGCTCAACGTTCCTCTCCGCTCACATACATGCTTAAGCTTGTGGCATTAACAAATACTTTGTAATCAATACAGTCTTTGAGTTGAGCATTCAACCGAATGGTTTGTGTACCGGTGCTTTTCGATACTGTTGCATGAATGGAATACTGGCCAGCCGGAAGCGGTCCGGTAGTTTTAGGGTTATCTTCTGTAATATCCTGCAGCTGAAAGGTCTGCCCGGATTGATGATTAAAGGTTACCCAAACCCTGTTGCTACTGATACTTACGCTATTGGATTCTACTTTCGCTTTTGGCGGTTCTCCATTGCATGGATCTTCACATTGAACAAAGAGTGCAAAGGCAATTAAGGATATAAAGTACTTTTTTAAATTTTTACAATATGACATATACGCTAGACAGTAACTTGGTTAATTAAAATTTTTGAGGAGAGATGTGTTATACGGGCCTCTGCCAACAATTGCGCAAAATAGAGCTCAGATAAAAATTCGGACGTTCACTTAAGTTAATAAAGCACCAGATTGTTGTGGTTTCTTTCAGTAAATAAGGCATTTTCATTTCGATTTTATTCTTTGGATGAAGTACATAAAGATTAACCCTATGGTTAATGACGTTAAAAGCCTTATTAGGTACATATACAACTCCGGTGTAACAAGATCGATCTGCGAAATAATTCCTTCTTGTATTCCATTACCGGCTCCATGCGCCATTGCAGCCGGGATAAAACTTTTAGAATAAATTGTAAGCCAACCCATGAAAAATGAGTAGCCTATTAGTATCAATGGCGAGATAATTAAACTTCCCGCTACAGGGCTTTCTGGATAGTTGTAGCCAAATATTTGTATCGGCAGATGCCACATCGACCAAAGAAACCCTAAAAGCAAAATACCTTTCCAAACACCCAGGCGCTCAATTAACAATCCCTGAAGTAAACCACGCCACGCTATCTCTTCTCCAGCCGCTAAAAAACTGTTAGCTACGGCAAAGACAAATCCAGTTGTAAATATGTTGAGTGAGAAAAGTACCCAGGATTGGCTACCCAAACCTAATAGAAAAGGGCCACCAGAAATAATAACATTCTTAATTGAAAATACAAACCATCTTGATGTGCCCCACTGAAACGATTCAAAAATTATTACTACTATAAAGGCGAATGCGATTGGAACCAAAACTGAAAAGAACATAGTACTAATTAACCTCAAACTTGGTTTCCACTGTAGTTTACATTTTAATGAAGGGTTGAAGAACAAGTAGAAAAACGTAACTATACCAGGAGATAGCATAGTGACTGCTAACCACCACTTCATTTCAGGGTCATCCAGGCCGTTAGTCGTTATAATTGCCATTATCTGCAATCCCCAGCTTAAAATAAAAAGCCAGGCGCAATAATTAATGATTAACCCAAAGGAAACAGATTCCGGTTTCATTATGTAAAATGTTTATTACCTATAAGACTGATTTTCTCTGTTGCCTTGCTCGCTTGTCTCTTTATAATAAAAAATGCCACTATCAAATTAGGAAGCCAACTGATCCATGATACCAATTGGTAAGACAAAATAAAATTATCGGTATATCTCACTAAGATTGGCAACCATATGCGCAACGTTGCAGCTCCAAGGCAAGTAGCATAACTATACGTTAAATACTGTTGATGTTTAGTAAACAGCCCGTTTCTGATTGTAATGTATCCCTGAATAGTGGTGTAAAACCAGATTAACCCGCCTATAACAAAACCAAAAAAAGCGATGGCTCCGCCTTCCGCAAAGAAACTGATATAGCCAATACCCAGAACACTTAACCAGGTAAAAAATACATATAGCATTCCGACAATTCGGTGAAGCCTGCGATAGTTATTCCTGATATACTTATTGAATTGAATCCAGCCTACCAATAAGGCCAGGCCACCAAAAATTATATGCGTGTTAAAAAAAGTCTTCCAGACTTTATCTTTCAAAAGCGTATCGCTCTTCATATTGAGTATACCTACTGTGCCATCAGACAAAAAAAACTGTAACGGATACAAACCAATAAAAATGATAAAAGAGATCAATGGTAGGTAAGCAACTACAATCGCGAACCGGCTTAGCCATTTAATATTCATACTCATTACATGATTAAACCTGCTACAAATATTTTTACTTTTCCAAGTCTCGATTGGGAGGTAAGGTCCAAGACTGGAACGGAACGTATCAATGATTCATCTACTATTCCTGACTCAAAGTATTGATAAAGAAAATCCTGACTCTTCATCACATTCAACAGAATGTCACTGTGCGACATATTTTTGAGCACAATATGCTTTCCGTTTTTTAAGAAAGGCATCAATTCTCTGTTAGTAATGTCAGCAGGTGTTCTGAAATCGAGATCACCACTGATGACCAGTACTTCATCCTCACTTACTCTGCATTTTTTATATTCATCCGGTATTGATTTTATTGACCAGGCATGAGCGGTTGAACCATATATAGCAGAAATATTGTTGCCCAATAGGGTAGATGAATTCCTGAATTGCTCTCTTGTGGGAAGGTCAATGGTGTTCTCCCAATCTGCACTCACGGTTTTGGCATACACATCTCCTATAATAGCTTTATTGCTCATCTCGAATATTTTTTGCAACATGTATAACTCACTAAAGTCTCCTTCATTAGCGGCTTTGAAGTAAGCATTAAATGCCCAAACAGCAGAGCCACGCGCATAGAGCATCCCCGTAGTTCCGGCTTTAATCTTATCAGCATCTAATCGAAATGTTGCCCATCGTCTTGGTAAATTGTCGAATGCCCTTTGCATCGCATCTTTAATAGATCCTTTATATTCCATACCGGAGCTTACCTTGTACAAGCTATCGTAATAGTTTATTATGTTTTCTGCCTGTTCCTGTCTTGTTAGAAAATAACCAGGAGGGCAGGCCCCAATCATAATTGTGCGTCTGATCACTAATGGGTATCTATAACTATAGAGTAAAGCTACCCGTGTTCCATAGCTCGCTGATAACAAGTTTATTTTAGCATAGCCTAATAGCTGTCTGGCATAATCAAGATCATCAATCACATTAAGAATCGTGTACTGGTTAATATCAATACCATCTTTTTTTAAACTGCTGCAATACGCTTTTATTTTTGCTTCAACATTATTCAAGGATTCGTCACTAAGCATTTTATGATGGAGCCCTTTAAACGATTTGTTGATTTTTCTTGACTTGAGCACCGTTGTACCATCTACTCCCCGGTACCCGATACACACAAAATCGTGATTGGTTAGTAACTTTGAGGGAGAGGCGGAAGCTATTTTTTCTATTGACAAAATGTTGGACGCTCCCGGCCCTCCATCAAGCCAAAAAATTGGCTCGGCTGCATTTTCACCAAACGCTCTAATAATTTGCACCGGGATTATTAAAACTCTTGAATCGGGTTTGCTTCTGTCTTCCGGAACCGTTAATTCACCTCTTAGTAAAACATAATCTTTACCCTCAATCTTTACTACTTCTTTATTCTTCAGTGAAAAGCCCTCTTTGTTTTGAGAATGGACCTTTGCAAAAGGTTGCAGTAAAAAAAGGAGGATTAAGCACCCGAAGGTCAGCGTATTTGTTCTCTCCCTTGTCGATGACTTCATTGATTAATTTTTTCCACAAAGAAATGGCACGTAGCTCAACGAAAAGTTCCACCCTATGAGTAAGGAGTCATTTTGAGACAAGGCGAAATGTTCTTATGTTGTTGGTAATCAACGTCCCTGTAAAGTGGAACTAGATATCGGGACTAATAGTAAAGCGATGGAATAAGCTACCCCGCCTGAATTTGAATATCCTGGTCTTTCAGATATTGCGTTGGCGATTGTCCTGTAAGGTTCTTAAAATTTCTGTAAAAGGCTGTCTTGGAATTAAAACCACACTCAAAAGCCAACGCCAGTAACGTATACTTTTGATTTTGGGGTTGGGCCGCCAACTTTTTGAATTCGTTTATCCGATATGTGTTTATAAAATCATAAAAAGTTTTGGCCTCCATTGAATTAATGACCTGCGACAGATGATTGGGATGAACCGCTATGGACTCCGCTAACTGAGCGATGGTAAGCTCAGGATTGAGAAATAATCTTTGTTCATCCATAGCCCGGGCAAGTTTAGCGTGAATTTCAGTTTGTCTTTCGGATGATAGTGTCGACTTAAGGTACTTTCCCTGTTCCCGTTCCTCTATCGGGGAACTATCAACAACATTGAAAGCTACAGATGAATCGATTAAACTGGCCTGGGTAAAAATGCCAACCTGTTTTATTCCGAAATAACCCAGCAGCAAAACAAATAATGCTACCAAAGAAAAAATGATAACGTCATTGCCAAAAAAAACAGCCAACCACACAACACCAACCCCATAAATCAAATATCGCAACCAAGCCAAATTTACCTTCTCTGTCTGCGAGAATCTATTCTGTACATTGCCGATATGCCCATGCAGCAACCACAATGAAAGAATGGTGTATGCCACACCTGATAACAAAACCAAAATTCGATGGATCATGAAAAACCACTCATAACCCTCTCCATGGTTAGCGAATACTTCAAGTCTTTCGCTATGTGGACGCAGAAAAAAGGGAATGAGTACACTATAAATAAGTAACACAGGTATAAAGTGCCAGGCAAGGTGTTTTTTCAAATACGGGTGTTGGTTAGTGAGGGAAGCCGTGTAGAAATAAAGAAAGGGCCCGTGAAGCAAAGGAAATGGGTAGCCCACTAACAGGTATGGATAATAATATGGATCAGCTACCAGACTGGCATAATAAAATGCCAGATGCACCCCGATTATGACTAACCAGAAAGCTAAGATTACATCGGCTTTTGTTTTTCCTTGTTTTGTAAATAGAATAAGTGAAAGCAGGAATGCAATCGATATGGAAGCGATGTAAAACAATTTTTAGATTATTACTATTAGAGTTTTGAAAAGCACTGCCTTTGTTAAAACCCAAAAATCGCTTTATTTTCTGAAATTTCCCCGCTAGCAGAACAGAACTACAATGGTTAGGAAACTATACACGCATACTTTCATAAAACTTTATTATATAATTTTCATGTTTCAATACGAGGCCATTTCCAGGCATACCGGATAATCAGACAAAGAAGAACGACTTCTACAGCAGCGCCAAACACCATGTGCATCCAGGCTTCTCCTGCCAGATTAAACAACATAAAAGGAATATTCACCGCGGCAATAATGATATTAGCCCAGCGATTTACGTTAGCCGGCAAGGCAACAGAAAGAAAAATCATCAAGGCCGGAATAGTTACTAAGGCGAGTGCTGCTAAAAGAAATCCTTGCGTGATATCAAATACAAACACCTTCCCATTCAGAATATCTTCTACCTTACCTGGCATGTATAAGTGAAAATAATCAAGATAGATAATGAGAAACATTAAACTCGTCCACAGCGCAGCAAGCTTCAGTTTCACACTGACATTGATGTCTTCCAGTGCTTTTTCTGATGATTTTGAGTTATGCATAATTAGCAACTAAAAATTATATCCGAAATGCAGCCCTGGTTCAGGTGTCCACTTAGGCCACTTGTCATCCTTTTCTTTAAAACCAGCGGGCATTTCTGTGTAATAGGGCCGTCCGGCAACACCAAGAGATGGTTCTATAAAAAAACGATCCTTAAATAGTTTAACATGATAGCCAACGCGATACGTATTGAATAGAATGAAACCATCTCCCACCTTATTCCCGTTTTCATTTTTATAGGTTTGCCACATAGGCGCCAGGTGTACCGCTGCGTAAAGACCTTTCCAAAAATATCGTTGATAAGCAAAACCAAAACCATGTTCTCTTATATAACCAGGATATTTCTCTTCTGGTGTTCCGTATGCCTTATTATAAAATGGATTAATACCCAGTGGCCAGGCATGTTTCCAGGTTATTAGCTCAAGAGAAATTACATCTTTTCCTGTAATACGATAGCCTACATTAAGTTGAGCAAAGCCGGGCGGGTTTACGTTATCTAAATTTCCCAATAAAAATAAAGTGCTGCCCACAAACCATTTTTTGTATGCACTATCTGTTTTGGCATACTGTGCGTTGAGTGGGAGCGTGCTTATCATCATGATGACAAAACCAAGGAATAAAACTTTCTTTTGCATTTGTTTTCTGTTTGATACTAAACGATACTGCAAAAGTGGATTGGCGAAATACTATAACTCGTTCACTAAAGTTAAGAAGCGAAAATTGACTCTTACTTTTTCAAGTATTCAGGCTCGGCATTTTAAAATTTAAATCCAAAATCAAGCCCGGGTTGAATAAAGTAGTTAGACCACCTTTGTTCCACAGCTTTAAAAGAGTCCGGAACACCAGTTCTTATCGGCCAATAGCTAATTCCAATAGCGGGTTCAAAAAAGAAACGGTCATTAAAAAACTTAAATTGGTAGCCCAAATAAAAGTCTGTATATAATGTGAATCCATTTCCAATCTTCTTTTTACTTTCATCCCTATATTTTTCAAAAGCATTCAATACATAAACAGATGTATAGAGTCCTTTCCACCAAAACCGCTGGTATCCAATTTGAGGAGCAAGTATGCGTGCATGTCCGGGATAGTTTAACCCGGGTGCATCAAAATCCGGTCCGAATGGGATGCCTAGTGGCCAGGCATAAATGGACCTTTTAAATCTAACTTGAATAACATCTTTAGGTGTAATCCTATATCCTGCATTTATTTGTATGTACTCAGGATTGTTCGTATCATCAAAATTACCTAATAGCAACAGCGTACTCCCAATAAACCATTTTCTGTTGGTAATGCCTTGTTTCGCATCTTGTGATTTTTGAGCGTTAACCTGAAGCACGCTTGTCATGATTAGGACAAGCCCAATCCATAAAATTTTCTTTTGCATGCCTTTACTTTTACTAATAAACGATACTGCAAAAGTAGATTGGCGGGAGGCCGTATCTGGTTCACTTAAGTTAAGTAATGAATCTTACCCTTTATCCTTCTCAATTATCCTTGCTCTTAGCCTGCTTAATGATTGGGGTTTGATACCTAAATAACTCGCTAACTGGTGTTGCGGCACACGCTGAATAAGGTCTGGCCGTTTTTGTAGTAAGTTCAGATAGCGTTGCTCAGGGGAAGAAGTTTTAAACTCATCAAAGTCGATTCGTTGCTTGGCTAACAATTCTTCCGATAGCATTCTACACATAATATCAAACTTTGGGAATTTACTGTTTATCTCCACTGTCATATCAGCATTTGAAATTAGAAGAATGCTATCTTCCACACAACTTATGAAATAATCTGAAGGTGTATTATTTACAACGCAATGAGGTGTTAAAGCATCTAGTTCTGTGTAGAAAGCTGTTGTCTTTTCTTCTCCGTCTTTAATGTAATAGACCCGGATACAGCCCTTTAAAACAAAATAGCTCTCTCGCGATTTCTGTCCTTTCTTGAGTAAAATCGTGCCTTTCTTTACCGGGTGAAACAAGTCTAATGAGAGTAGTACGTTCTTCTCATCTTCTGTCAGCGAAATGTACTTTGCTATAAAGTCAAATAGTATGTTTTGCATTGTTCTGTTGTTGCTATTGTTTGCCACTTGGTGGCTCAAAATTAACAATTCGGGGTGATTTGACTCTTACCAATGCGGTGGTATTGCGGTGGTTTGCACGACATTGGTATGTGCCTGGTATGCGGAGAGAATTTTTTTAAATTTCACCAGATCACACTTCATATTGAAAAGGTTTGTTGCAGTTTAGATGTTTGAAATTGGTCAAACCAAATGCCTTGTACTTATTACGCGAAAAATTACAATTACTACACATAAAAATATCCCCAGGTAAGTCCAGCTTCTGTTCTTTGAAAACTGAGTAGATTGATCGACATATTCACCTGGTTTATTTAAAATCAAGAATTTTAATCTATTCCAATCCCACAATAGCAAATAAATATTTGCAAGAAGCATGGAAGACGTCATTATCAAAAAAACGGGTCCTTGAAAAGCTGTGGTAAGAATAAAAATGCTTAACATAATCGGAAAATATACAACTGCACCTAATGTGCTAAACATTTGTGACATGATTAAAACCCCTGCTATGAATTGTCCCCATCCAATAAAATACCAATAAAAACCTGAACGATACATAGCCTCTAAAAGATGAGACAATGAATCAATCGGCATATTCTCGCCCGACTGAGGTTCAAATCGTATTCCTTCTATTTTTAAAATACTTGCCCATACGAAGGCTATGCCCAGCAGGTATCTCACAAAAATTGTAAACACTTGAAAAGGCCAAAGCAATTTAAGTTTGAAAATTATCTTCTCCATTATTTAATGTCTCAAATTAAAATATCCCACATCGGGTTGCCTATCGCCTTAAGTACGAATTTTTAGCATAAAAGTTCGATTGAAGAATTCCAAAATATGTGGAGCTGAATTTTTCGTTGATATGATGCATTCAGCCCGCCTATTGCCAATACGATGTTACACGCTGCCGCTCCTATACTCCGTTCAGTTGCCACAAGAATTATAAATTCCGTTTATTACTTTCAATAGTAATGAACTCTGGTAAATATTCAGGAGTACAGCCTTTAGAAACCATTTTGCCTTTATACAAACCTGTTCTTTCTCCAAGTTCAATACACCGTTTTCGATATTTCTTTTCGTAAACACCAATCCAGCCTGCTGTAAAATTCATTGCCCATTGTACTTCGGTTTCTTCATTTTCAATTTGTTTTTCAATCTCAGTTAATAACTCTCCGCTATTTGACTGTGTTCGACCTGTCCAACGTAAACGACCTTGATAATACCAAAAAATTCGTCTTTTAAGTGCCGTTGGGTTGTTTTCCCAACTTTCAATCAAAACAATAGCCCTTTTGTCTTTGGTAAGTTGGTTTGCCATTAGCCAATCAATGAGTTGAAGTTTTTCTTTTTCGTTGTGTTGGTCGATGTCACCAATTAATTTGTCAATTACTTCTTCGCTTAGCAGTTTCTTGTCCATAATCAAAATAGCTAATTGTCGGGCAAAAAAGAGTTTGGACCACCAAAGTTCCATTGCTAATTCGTGGTCATTTTTTATGTCTTTGGCAATGTTTCGTAAGTCGCCAAGTTTGGTATTCTTGTCGTTGATTTGTGTGAGTATATTTTCTCCTTTCGTTGAAAGTTTCATATATGCTTAATGGTCTTTTATAGTTGCTGGCAACGGTTTCGGGCTATGCGTTCGGGTGGGTTTCGAAGCACAAAGTTTCAATTTATTAGCCCGCCTTACGCAAAACCCGTGTTGTGTGTTTGTTGGTTTCTTCTTTTAATTTGTCTTCATTTTCAAAGTTATGTCGCCAATGTTGTAACTATAAACCGATGCAGGTAAAAATGAAAACACTAAATTGTCAATTTGTTTTACTCCTGATTGGTTAATGGATGTTACCAAAGCTTGCTTAAAATTATTGCTTTTACAGAAATGGATTAAACTTTTTAATTCATTTGGTTTGTCAAAATAGCGATTACTCCATTTTATTTCTACACCCCAAACGGGTCTATATTTTTTGTCGTCAACCAATACCAAGTCAACTTCGCCTTCGCTACGCCCTTCTTTCCAACGTGCATAAGTTAAATCTAATTTTTCTCTGTGCATCCATTGTGATAAAACGGCTGTTTCTACCATATTGCCCATTTCATTATCAGTTTCGATTATTGGTGAAAATAAAGCTGTGCGTAGTGATGGGTTTGTCAAATAAACTTTAAAACTTGTTACACGTTTTAAGCGTTTCGCATTTACGTCCACTTTGTTTAACACTTTGATCAAAAAAGCCGCTTCTAAATATTCTAAATATTTTTTCAACGTTTCTTTTTGTATACCACTTTCTTTACTCATTGTTTCGTAAGAAAACTCATTACCTGTGTTGTACGCTATGTAAGTAAAAAATCGATTTAACTCTTGTACGTCCTTTATGCCGTATAAACTTGGTAAATCCCGCAACAGCACTTTGTCCACAATGTCGCTCTTCACATACCTACCCATATCGCTCTGAATTTTTTCACTCAAAACAACTTCGGGATAGCCGCCAAAATTTAGGTAGTGAACAAATTCTTTATTCAACGCTTTTATGTCGTGCGTAAGGCAATAAGGAATTTGATTGTCGCCATAATTTATTTTTCCGTTATACATGAGGTGATTCATATTTTTAAGATGAATGTACTCTTGAAATGTTAACGGTGGCAGCATAAAGTGGGTAAATCTGCCCGCTCCGCTTTCTGTGTTATGCCATTTTAGGGCAGCGGCTGCTGAACCGGATACAATGAATTTGGTTTCAGGATAAGAATCTACCAACACTTTTAGGTGCCTTTCCCAATCTTTTAGATATTGGATTTCGTCAAAAAAGACAAGGCAATCATTTAGGTTGCTTTGATTGAGTGATTGTTTACAAAGATTTAAAATGTCCTCTAAACTTAAATGCACATAAATAGGGTTGTCTATACCTATAAAGAAGATTTTATGGGGATTTACATTTTCAGTTAATAGTTGATGGATGCTATGGAAAAGCATTACAGTTTTGCCAACACGTCTTGGGCCCATAAGTACCAGGGCTCTACGAACACTTTTTTCAATCACATATGGATAAAACAAACTAAAGTATAAGCGTTTTGCCATAGAGCTGTATGCTTCAGGAATTTGCTTATTAAGCCACCAAGGGTTTTCATAGCGTAAGCGCTCTACTATTTTTCCTGTCGGAATTAGACTTGAAATGCTCATAAAATCTTTTATTATTACAAAATAAGTAAAAATAAACACATACAAACAAGTCTATTTTCTATTATTTGTCTGTATAAGGTTTTTATTCTTGCATTAGCCTTATTTCATCAAGGTCGAACGAATATCATTAAGACGGGTCTGTACAATGACACAAAGTCGTGACACCCGAAGGATTTTCACCCTCAGGTTCTCACAGAACCGTATGATCAAACAGGAAGAGCCGAATGAAGGGAGACTTTCACGTTTTCTTCCTGGGGAAGGCTATCGATGGATTTAATTTTGGGCTTTATTTTTCTCACGGGCTTTTGATACCCAATGATGGATGGCTCTGAAGTCAAATCCATGTTTGGCTAAAGTTGAACAGTTGTCAAACTTGATTGATCAATTTAGTTCAGTAGGTTTGGATACAGGTTTAAGCGTCTAGTATGATACCGTAATCGTTCAATCTGTCAATAAATCCAACAACTAAGTCGACCGGCCCCACTGAGTATGAATGAAAAATTACCATCTGTCTGTCGATTCAAACGTGTTATGTGGACACTTGAAATTTCATCTGAAATCTAAAATTCTTTTAATTTGACTTTACCTACTGCTTACTTGTGCAATTATCTGCTTGTTTTCATCTATTCCTGCTTCCAGCAGGACTTGTTTTACAACCTTTGAACTGGCAAAGTCGAAACTTACAGTGCCTAAAGAGGCTCCTCGATTGTGTAAAGCAATGAATAAGAACCACCAATACTATTAGGTTTATCACCAATCAATATTTGAGTACTAAAAGTGCCACTTATAAGGTAATCGGTAGAATATCGCAGAGGATTGAAACCATCATTAATTATTGTGAAGTTCCATACACTAATTTTGGTAATAGTATTAGTTGAGATATCCGGATAAAAACTGTTTGTGTTTCTAACAACTTGATATTCTACATCACAGCGGTCTTTCAGCAGAAATGATGGCTGTATGAACTTGAAATCTGTTAACCTCAGAGAATCGGGTGTTAAAAGTGCTCGCTGCTCATTCAAGCTGACAAAGAGATCGCTACTCCGATTTAAGGATTTAAATTTAAAATCAAAAAAATCATTCTTATAAGTCTTAAGACACTTTCCCTCCTCCTCGCATCCAAACCATTCTCCAAATCTTTCATCCTTAAAGTCATAAATTCTACCTTGAAAAGAAAACTTAAAAAAGCATTCGTTACAGGCAGTGCTAACATCCAGTGAAACCTCATCAACCGAGCGAACAAAATCGCAGGGATCGCGTACTTCAGGCATATCTTCGTTACATGAAGACATAATGCCAATCAAAACAAAAAAGATTGCATTGAGAGCAAGTCTTAATCCTGGGTGACTTTTTACTTGACGCATACTCTTTACCTTTTAATTCGACTTCACATATTGCGTACTGGTGCCATTAAGATAAACCACATAGTGACCATTCGGTAGGCCGTCTAAAATCTGCTTGGTTTCGTCCACTCCCTCCTCCAGCAGGCCTTGTTTTACGACCTTTGAACTGGCAAAATCGACCACTATAAATTCATTGCCACCCATGAAAGACGATCCCCTGCAAAAGGTAAACGTAAGGTTGCAACTGGCATTGTAGGCGTTAAACGTTGAGCAACCGGAGCTGATGGAAAAAGTCATGTTTTTGCCGCCATTGCTGGTACTCCAGCTAGCGTTGCCCGAAGTTTTTACCCACGTCCACGAACTTAAATACATAGTAACCAAGTTTGATCCACCAGGCACCATGTTAAAGGTATATAACGGACCTTGGTTTAAAGTGCCGGTGCAGTTCGGTAGTACCTGTATCGACTTGATTTTATAATTGGTAGTGTTGCCGTTGCAGCCAGTGCGTAAATTGTAAGTTACATCAGATGGGCCAGTTAAGGTTTTAGCGGTTAATGTTATTGATGTGCTCGTACTGCTAACTTTAGAAAAATATGCCTCATTGAAAAACCATCTGTTTTCGTCTAGTTGAAGATACGAAGGCAGTGCCTGCCCGTTGTTGGTTAGGGTAAGGGTAATATTCTGGCCCTGGTTTACCTGTGTGCCGCCCGAAATAGCGATGTTGGGAATGGCATCGTAGTATTGCTCATCGCCATCGCAGGCTTGCGAACCGGCATCGGGAAAATATGAACTCTCCACATAGGGATACAGATCGAAGGTAAAGGCAAACCTTCCATTGGTTAACTTTATTACTGAATGCCCCGCATTCTGAAAAGCAACCGCTTTGGCTTCGGCAACTCCACACACCCGTATAAAATTCTGATCTCCGATAATGGTAGTGTTGGGGATAGACCCAAACGTATTCTCATCAGAGGGAACACCCGTGGACATATTTACTTTGCCCTGCAGCAGGGCCGCCCGGGTGTATTGGTAACAGTTGTAGTTGGGGCTGGCGGGTTTTGTATGAACGTAGTCGCCAGTCGGGTTTTGGCATGACTGCCCGCTGGCGAAAACGTGCACCAGGCACAAAAGCCCTATTATAGAGATAGCTTTTAACTTCATGTTGATATAAAGATAGTAAAATTTCCTTCCCAGCCCGGGAAGGCAGGAATGTGTTGAAGCCGGGACTTCGCGTATAATGTAACAGATTGTCCCTGCGGGACTCAGGAGTTGTCGGTATTTTTTTTCCAACATCCCGCATCGCATCCGTCCCTTTCAACTTCAAAACTTTCTGCTTTTTACAGACAGACTTTCTTACTTCCGAATTTCTCTGATCAGGTAAGTTTTTCTAAGACCCATTTCCGTTTTTTTTACCTCTTGTTTAACAAAACATGCTAAATTTTATACAAAACATATAAGTCAAAAATTAAATTTCTATTTCTGCATAGTTGATTAGGAAGTGAAATCAGATTGTCTTTTGCGTCTGATGTTACGACTGTCGTTCATTCTTGCTGTGTCGTCTTTTAGGCTTGCAGGTAACGGTTTGGGTACTGCCGAAGTGGCGGATTATTAGCACTACTGTTCATACGAAGCACAAATGTTTCTACGAAGCCCGTCAGTCCGCCTTACGCCAAACCCGTGTTAGCGGTTCGGGTTATTTTCTTCAAGTCGTTTAAATCCAAAATAAATTAGTCCTGTGCATACTAACAGTCCTACAACTGCCGGAACTAAAATTGATTTTCCTGCTTCTCCTGCACTTTGTATGCTCCAAATAATTTTTCCTGTTGCCATAAGCACCACGACACCAAGTCCCATAAATAAACTTCGTTTCCAAAATGCAAGTCCAAGTGCAAAAAATGAAATAGGAATTGTCAACGTCAGAAGCCATTTTTGAATGTTCCATTCTCCACCTAACCAATCTATTTCAAACTGTAGAAATGCTTTCACTTCTTCGCTTGTTGTTTCAGGCTTGTTAAACCAAAACATACTTGTCAATAGACAAAAAATTGTTACAGCAATTCCTGTCCAACTTCGTTTATACGCAAAAAAGCAAAATGGAATTAGAAAAATAGGTCGTATAAACCAACTTATTTGATTTTGGTGTCTTTCGTATGCCCAATTTAAAAATGTCTTGTTCGTCATTGCTAACGTTATAAAGCCAACTGTCAACAAGAAAAATACAATTGCTATTTGTTTGTCATATTTTTTAATTGTGTTCATCTCATTCTTTTTTGTGTCGTCCAAACCTGACCGCTAACGGTTCGGGGGTTTGCGATGGCGGGGAGTTTTAGCACTAAAGTTCAATCGAATTACTGCTGCTGAACTTTGCACAAATGTTTCATAGAAGCACTTCTGCCGCCATTTTGGCAATACCTTGTTACAGGCTGCCCTTCCGTTTCTATCGTGTTTGTTCGTTGTCATTCTGTGTCTGTCTTGGTGCGTTGGCTTGGTGGCTCTTTTGCAAAACTTGGCTTTAACGTGGGCTTGTGTGGTTTTGCAAATGTGCCACCAAATGCGTGGGCTAAATGTCTTTAATGATGTTTAAAAAGTCCTCCAATTTATATGCTCCGTCAACTGTCCGTCTGTCGTAAACCATGAAGTAACGATAATTATTACCTGCCTTACTTGCCCAAAGGTTTCCGAGTCTTATTTTTTGTTCTGCGTCTAAGTGGTCGCCTTTAGTTTCTAATAAAACAGTCTTACCGCTTTTGGTCTGAATAATGAAGTCAGGATAATGATTTACAAAGCCGTTTATTCTAAATCCTTTGCGTTCTATGTTCCTTGTCCAGAATGAGATGTTTTGCATATTGGCAATTTCATTAATAACTCTCGCTTCAAAGTCGTTCATTTTACCCTCTTTCTCATATAGCGATTTTGTAATGTCTTTCGCTGTGTCGCCTGGTGAAATGCTGTTTGGTAAAGTGAAAACAGGTTTAATGAAAACCTTGTCTGTGTCCAAGAAATCCTTGAATTTCTTTTCTGCAAATGCTTCTGAAAGGTCTCTGATTTTCTGTTTTATCTTGTCTGTGTAAGTGTATTCATTATTTGCAAAGTCGTTGAATTGCTCGTCTTTGAAATCGTCCAAAATTCGGTTGATGTATTTTTCAATTTCCTTGTCTGGAATTGGATACATATTTCCAATAATGTCCATGATGCGTTTAGTGAAATTCTTAACCCTGCTTTCTTTTCTTGATGGGTCAAGCATGTAAGCCATGATACTATCTTTAACTTGTCCGTCAAGTTTTACGAAAGTTGGCGTGTGTTCTTTTTTGGTTTCATCAAGGTCAACTTTGTAGAGTTCCGATGAAATGTTATCAAAAACAATGTCTGTCGGTTGTTGGCTTAACTTAAAACCGTCTAACAGATTTTCTTTTTCTAAAGCAATATCTTCTTCCTTCTTACCAAACAAATCGTTGGCAGGTATTTTCAAAAAGAACTGAGGCAAACTGATTTTTGCAGCATCGTCTTTGAAAACTTCTTTTATTTCGTATGTTTTCACTAATTGTTGAATTTCGTTTGGTAATGCAGGTGTATTGGTTGCTTCCATTTCGGAAACTGTTTTTTCAAATGCTTCATTTTGTTGAATAGCGGTTTGTTCAATTTCTGAAATTGTGTCGTTTGGTGTTGCCGTTTCTGTTGGCAATACAATACGTGTGCTGTCTATGTCGCTGGTAATGTCTTCGCTTTCGGTTGCTTCTGTTGTGGTTGGGAAAACTGTTAATTGTTGTAATGGGTCTTGCTTTTTGACTTCTTCCAACATAGAAGGGTCGGCAAGTTTGTAATCTTTGTCGCTGAAACCCGCTTTGTTCAAACCTTTCACAATGTTGTCTAAAGTGTCAAGGAATTTTGATGATGCCGTTAAAACATAACTCAAATTAAGCAAAGGAAAGTTGTGTTTCATTACATAAGGCTGGCGTAAAACCCTGCCTAAAATTTGCTCTACATCAACGGCTGAACTTTTATCTGCCAATGAAGCTAAAATATAAGCAAACGGGCAATCCCACCCTTCCTTTAATGCGTTTATGGTAATGATATAACGGACTTCACAATCCTTGCTCATTAGGTCAAGTCCTTTTATTTCGTTGATGTTTGCGGTTTTGATTTTGATTTGTTCGGCAGGAATTTTTAACTCTATGAGTTTTTCTTTCAGTTTCTGAACGTTTGATTTTTCTTCTTCTTCGTTCAAAAAGTCTTTGCCGTTTTTTGGTTGTGCCTGAAACAATACAATAGGACGAATGTATTTCCCACCTTTCTTTTCTTCTTCAATGGCTTGCAGTTCCAACCGTTTTTGTAGTTGTAAACTTGAATTGATTACTTCTGTTTTGTCCTGATGATTGTAAACAATGACAGGAAGTTTTACCATGTTTCCCCTTTTCAGTTCAAGAGCATCAATAAAACTTACAATGTTGCTATTTTTGCGTGGTGTGGCCGTAAGGTCAAGAATGAAACACGGATTTACTTCTTTCAGCATTTCTACGCTCAAATCACTTTCAGCATTGTGGCTTTCGTCCACCACCACTAACGGATTAAGGTATTTGATTACTGCTCCTAAAGTTATTTCGGTGTTTTTGCCAAGCAGGTTTTCAAAACTTTGCAGATTGCCGTTTTCCTGAAATACTTTACGGTCTTCCTTGTTTTTGGCTCTCAAGCTGTCAAAGCTGAAAACCATAATGTTTAGTTGCTCTTTTACGGTTGTGGCGTTAAAGCCACTGCCTTGCAACAAGGTTTCTTTGTCAAATACTTCTACTTTATTACCAAAGTGCGAATTGATTTTTTGGCGGTAAGGATGAGAAGGGTCTTTTAGATTTTTAATGGTTTGCTCCAAAATGGTAATGGAAGGAACTAACCATACAACGGCTTTAGGACGGTCGTAATCAAATGCATCAAAAATGGTCTTAATGGCATTGCAGGCGATAAAGGTTTTTCCGCCTGCTGTTGGCACTTTTACACAGATATGCGGAACACGGGGAACATTGTTCTTGTATGGTTCAATGGCTGTTCCCGGAAAAGGTTGCAGCGGTGTTCTTGGGTGTAGCGACCAAAAATTATGAAATGCGTCCTTTACATCTTTGGTTTCCTGTATGTATTCCAGAAACAATGAAAGGTCGTTGATTACCTGCTGTTGATATGGTTTTAGTTCCATGTTACTTTTCAAAAATTAATGATTGCGGAAGCATGAGCAAGAAGGGTATTCCTCTTTCATACTTTAATTCTTCATAAAACAATCCAACACGAGCCAAATTGTGATAATACGTTTTCAGATTGTTGTAGTAATACAATTCACTTGGTATATACCAAGCCTTTTCTCCTAATTTTGAAGATAGAAACCATTTTTCAAGTAACCTTGCCGTTCTGCCATTACCATCGTTGAATGGGTGAATTTTTACAAATACTAAATGAATCAACGATGCATAATAAAACACTTCTTCAATATTCATGTTAGTGTTTAGAAGTTTCTCTAATTCTTTCCAAAATTGTTCGTATTCATGTTGAACTATTCCGGCTGATGCTGCTTCATACTCCACTCGTTGCGATTGCTGTTCCATTATCAACATGTTCCCTTTTCTAATCTGACCTCTTTGTTGTTCTGGTAATAAATGCAGGGTGGCAATTGCATGGCAATTATGAAAATGATCTTTTGTTAAATTGTTGTCTTTTGCAAATTCGTAAGCTGCGTATAAGTCATTTGGTTTTTCGGTAAGATTGGGCAGATACTCAATGTCAAGCATTTTATGTTTCACATAACTATCCACCTCTAACGTTTCTCCTTCAATTTTTGAAGAGGACATTACCGATACGGCAGTCGCAAATTTGAAATTCTCAGCAGTCCACTCCCTAGTTTTTATTTTTTCAAATTCTGCCTCCAGCTTCACATCAAGTAATGAAAGCCATGTATTGTAATGCGTATTCGCAAGTAGTTTTTCCATATTCTAAAATCTTGTTATATCCCGTGGGATTTTCTTGAAAATAATATTGTGCTTAGTCATGTACTCTTTGGTGAGCAAACAATTGTCGGCATACAACATACTGCTCGGCTTTGGTTTTCATGGTGGCTAAAAAAGCATGGTCTAAGGTGGTTACTTCGTCTGCCTCATAATGGAAGTAGTAAGCCGTATCGTTGTGTTTGTTCAGTAAATACTTGTTGTCTTTCTGCTTATGAGCCAATAAAGGCGTTTTGGTTTCGGTGTAATACACATACTGCCTTATTCTTTCTTCGCCCACCAACTCGTTTAGGTTGCCATCTGCCAAAAACATAGGCTGCCCCAATTCGTAAAAATCAAAACTTCCGCCTGTACCTTCGACTGTGCCGTAGCCTTTGATAACTCTTTTTACTCTTTCGGCTGTAATAGAGTCTGCGTAAGATTCCATTTCAATAAGTATGAACTTTCTTTTTCCTTTAATTTCCTTATTGAAATTTAAAATTGAATGAGCGGTTGTTCCTGAGCCAGCAAAAGAGTCCAAAATTATATCGTCTTCATTTGTGGTGATTTCCAAAATTCTATCAATGAATTTTGTTGGCTTAGGTGTTTGAAAAACAGATTTGCTTGAATCGGCTTCAAATATTTTTACTAAATCATATTTTGCTTGACGATTATGTCCTGTTTCTTCCAAATCAATCCACAAGTTTGAAGGAGGCAAACCCTTTTGTTCATTGAGATAAGTTCTTCTTTTTATGTTGGTCATTTTCTCATTGAAACGGATTTCCCCTGTTTTCATTTTTTCTTCTAATGTTTCTTTACTCCATCTCCAACCGTTTTTTGGCGGTTTAATTACGTTTTCATTAGGAGCTACTATATCATAACACAAATTCGGTCTTGGATTTGGCGAAGAAACAGGATTGCCGTCAAAATATGGACCCCTTGGGTCATTATCAGGATTTTTATAATGAGCTTGCTGGCTTAATGAACGATTGACTTTGTTTGAAAGCCACCCACTACTTTTAGAATAAACGACTGTATGATTGTAGTCAACTGAAAATTGCTTTGCGTCATTGTTGCTATTGTCGCTTGAACGCCAGATTATATCAGAAACGAAATTTCCACCACCAAATATTTCGTCACAAATCAGTTTTAGATTAGCTTGTTCGTTGTCGTCAATGGATATAAAAATTGCACCTTCATCTGAGAGTAATTTATGCAACAACTTCAAGCGCGGATACATCATGCAAAGCCATTTGTCGTGCCTTGTTAAATCTTCGGCTTCTTTACCCACCACTTGACCGAGCCATTTTTTAATTTTTGGGTCGTTCACATTGTCGTTATATACCCAACCTTCGTTTCCTGTGTTGTAAGGAGGGTCTATATAGATACATTTTATTCGTCCTTCATATTCGGGCAAAAGGGCTTTCAGGGCTTCGAGGTTGTCGCCATGTATTATTTTGTTTCCACTGTTGGTTTCTTGTTCTGTTTGTGTTCCGTTGTCAAAGCCGTAGGAGTGTTCCAAAACCTTAAACGGCACATCGATGTGATGATTGATAACTTTATCTTTTCCTATCCAGTGTAATGTTGGCATGGCTTAATTCACTAATGATTTTCGTTCAATTACTTTGTAGGTGTTCGTCCTTGTATTAAGCGCAGGAAAAGTGCCCTCTAAAATGTCTATGACAGCATCATTGATTGCTTTGTTTTCCAATGAACCACTTATGAATTGAACAGCATTTTTATTTTGTTTGTCAATGTTTATATGAACAATTTGCTCAGCATTACAAGCTACTGCAAGATTAGGATTGTGTGTGACAATGATAATTTGCCGCTTGTCTTTTGCTTCCTTAATAAATTGAACAAGTATTTTAAATACACTTTGATTATCGAGGTTTTCTTCCGGCTGGTCAATAATTAGAGGAATATCATTTTGGTCAAGGGTTAAATAGAAAATAAGAAGTAATGCACCCCTTTCACCAGGAGAAAGTTCAGAGATATTCTTGTCTCCCAATTTTAATTTATATTCAGGTTCCAGATACTCAAGGTTGAACAAAAATGAGAAGAGGTCTAATACTGAGTAGCCTTTCTTTAGCTGTTTTTCAATATCTCTTTTTTCCCCTTCAAAATCTTCTCGCTTATCAAAATGCAGGTTGTCCATCATCTCATTAAGAAATGCGACAATGCCTGCCTCAGTTTTTAACTCATGATTAGTTACAATGTGGTTAAGTCTTTCCATTCCTGTAGGATAACCAATGAAACTGCCCTTAGAGCCAAGACTTACATGGTCAAAAAACTTTTCAACCAAACCGTTTATCTTATAATCAACATCCAAGTTGATGCTGTAATTTTCGAGTACATCACCATACGTTTGAATAAAATCAGACACAGGCTTAAACAAGGCTTTATATAAAGCAATTGCTTCTTCTTTTTTACCAAACAGTTTTTTTACAGAATCAATTCTTTCGGTTTTATTTTGTTCAATCTCGGAGGGTAGCGTGTTCTCTAAATATTCGATTTGAGCTTTTAAAAAGTTAATTGAGCCCTCTTTATCGTTGGTTCCAATAAGTGTGTTTCGTTTTTCCTCCCAAATCTTTAAGTCGCTGATATATATCTGATATTTTTTTGAATGTTCATCAAGTTTTTCCTGAAGTTCCTTAATATCATTCAAAAGGATTGATTTGTCTCTCAATAATCCGGTTTCAGTAAGATTTCCTAAAGCATCTTGTATCAGATTTGCTTCTTTGCCTTTTGATGCTATCAAAGCGGTTATTTTAGATTTATCAACCTTAACAGAAACAATAGCATCTATTGATAATTGAGCTTTTGAAAGAGTATGGCTTATTTCGCCTTTTAACTTTTCAAATTGCCCTTCAAAAATCGAAATACTTTGATTTGCTTTTTCTAGTTCAGCTATGTCCAACCGCAATGACTTGAGTTGTGACTCCTTTTCAGTTACAGCATTTTCAATTTCTTTAAGCTTTGTTCTCTTTTCCTCTATTTGGTCAGAAATTATTTTATTCTGTTCCAGTATTGTTGGGTCGGTTGGAGGGTCAACTGGATTAGGCTTAGTTAGTTCATGGGCTTTAAGCTCATTCTCCTTTTCTTTTAATTTTTCATCTAATGACTTTCTGTATTCATCAGATTGCTTTTTTTCCAAGTCAACTAACAATTTATTAATTGAATTGATTTCACGTTTCAGTTCATCAATTTCTTCATTAAGAATTTCGGTTTTGTAATCAATTAATTCGTTGAGATTACCTTTGCCTAATTTTTCTGATTCCGATAAATGCGAAAAAATAACATGCCTTAGTTCCTTTTCAAAGTCATCAACATCTTCGTTGCAAAGTCTTTCTAAAAAGCCTTGTGGTATATACTTCACTTTTTCAACATTGATGCCATCAGGATTCTGATTCAGTTTTTTAGAATCACTGCTTTCATCTTGCCAATTTATAAAGGCTTCAAAATGTTCTGATTTATTTATTGGTTTTCGTTTACGGAACTTTTGGTCATTTAAAAAAGAGAAAAATGAATAGTTAGGAGTGTTTCCAACTAAACCTATCGTATCAGCAATAGCGCTTTTGCCATTACCCTTATTACCAATGATTGCAACCATCGAAGGATTTAAGGGTAACTCAAAATTATCGAACCATATTTCAGTCAATGACGAATCTTCTATTTTACTTATTGCCAAAGACTTGATGAATTTGGTTTTATTAGCTTCAAACCTCTGTAACAATGGAGGTTTGTTACCAATATATATCCTCGCTTTGTCATTGGAAACTTGTTTAAGTCCCTCAAATGTTGTGTCCGCTTTTAACCAAGTAAATGAGTTCCCAATTCGGTCTTTATCTGTAGAATCTGAAAAGTGATGTGCATCACTGCAATCAAGAAGCATATTGCGTACTTTCTGTGTTTCTAACGCAGTTGAATGCTTTTTGTAATCACTGGATGTTGTTAATGAAATAAAAGAAAAGTCTGCTTCATTAATTATGCTCTTTTTTAGTGCTGCGGAGCCATCCCATCTCATAGTATCCCACTCAGATTTTCCCACAGCCGTCAAACAGCTGCCTTTAAAGAAACCTTTCGTAATATCAATAACTGTCTTATAATCAAAGAATACATTCCAAAACCCGACTTTTAGGTCTGACCAAGTAATTTCTGTTGTAGAACTCGCCTTTATCTTTCTCCCTATTTCTTCTAATGCTTCTTTTGTAGCTACTCCTTTAAAATCAACACCCTCGATGTCAGGAGAAATTTTAATGGAATGTTGAATTGCGCTTAGAAATTGTGCTTCAATCATTTCAGGTTTAATATCATTAGAGAATAAAACATGAAGATTAATTTTTTTCCATGCTTCATCTCCTATTGAGGAAAATTTGTCAACTCTTAATTCAACAACTGGAATTATTAAATCAATATTTGGAAGCCTGCCTTCATTTTTATATTCTAAAACCTTCTTGTATCCATCAATAAAAATGTAATCGTTAATACCTATTGCTTTATACTCGGAGGGTAATCTTTCCAAATCTGAAATAAACTTTTCCCAAGCCTCATCAGTGTCGCCACCATAATGTTGTATAATTGACTTAGGCGTATGAACATGCAAATCCCATTTACGCCACTCAGAACCCTTTATGTATTTATTGGCTGCCATAAGATGCTGTTACTTTTTAGTAGAATTAATAAGTTCTTTCACATCTACATTAAGCAGTTTGGCTATATCTACAAAAGTGTCCATTGAGGGTTGTACCTCATTGGTGCACCAACGGGAAATAGTTGTTTCGTTTTTGTCGAGTTTTTCAGCAAGCCATTTGTTGGTCTTGCCTTGTTCCGCCAAAACAGCTTTCAGTCTGTTAATTGCTTTCTTGCTCATATCAATTAGCATTTGGTGCAAATATATCAACTTTTACGGATAAACGTTCATTTATTGCTCTTCATAGCGGGTCGGCAAAATTGGCTCTTTTGCAAGCTTGGGTTTGTGGGCTGGCTTTGAGCGGCTTGCAAATGTGCCAATGCGCGGCTGGCTAAAATTATTTTTTAAAATGTGCGGTGGGAAAAATTTTAAAAACATTCGGGTCGGCTTGCGTGTCGGCTCGTTGTTCCGTGTCAGGTTGTTAAAGAACTGTCGGTTTAAGGTCCGCTTAATTGTAAGGTTGCAAAGTCACCATTTTTTCAGTCGTCACTGTCAGGGTTGCACTGTCTTTTTACGCTTGCCTGTAACGTTTTGCGTGTTGCCGCAGTTGGCGATTTCGGAGAACTACACTGTCAACCTGCACAAAAGTTTGATAGTAGCACTCAGCTTCAATTCTGCACTTCACCGCCAATTGAGGCAACACGCTGTTAGCAGTAGTTCTTATTTCTCCTCGTCCTTTTTCGGTGGTTCGTAATTCCAAAAGTCCTCCCTGTTTAAAGCACCCAATAGTTTTCCAATTTTTCCTATTCCCAATTTTTCGTTTGGTTCATTTCCTTCAAATCCACTTGCCTCTGGTTTTGCAATGAGAAAGAAACCTCCATCTTTCAAAATAGGCGGTTTACTTTGTAATGAAGCAGAGCCAAAGTGATAGTCGTCACTAAGAACTACTACCAAGCTTGTCATTCCTCTTCGTCTATTTACCTTATAAGCATAGAAGTCGTCCAAAGCAATTGGTTCTATGCTTTCAACGGCACTGTGACTGTTAAGAGCCCGTTCTATAAAGGGTCTTATTGAATAGTGTAAATCTTTACCCATTTGGCTTGTCTATTTTTAAAGGATTTTTGGATGAAAACTGGGAATAATCGTTGATGCTCTCATTGTCGAAAATTGATACATGCAAGTCCTTTTTGAACTTTAATTTAAAATCATTCTTGATGTCAAGAATATTGTCGTTTAATTTTCTTTGGTCGGTTGTTGCTTTGTCAACTAAAATGGCGATGTCAATGTCATTAGCTTTGTCAGGAATGAAAGCTGCTGAACCAAATATGAACCAATCTGAAACGTAATTTTTATTGAGCTTGGTTGAAATCCATTTAACCTTTTTGATTAGATTTTGATTAGTCTTTGCTGTCTGAAAGCAAGTTGATAAAATGATTGTTGGCAACTGTTTAGGAAATTGAAACTCTGAATAGTCAAAGTTAGGATTGATTATATGCTCATTAAATGCGTCAATGTGCAGGAGCAATTGATTAAAGACATCTGTGTATTTCGCTGGAATAGTTTGTTTGTTGTCAGAAATTAGTTTTTTGATAGCCTCATTGTTTGGGAGAATAGCCTCTCTTTTTAGTTTCTCCCACATTGTTAAATCTGTTCGTAAAGGCTCTTGTTCTTCACTTCCAGAGTTAGGTCCAGTTGCTTTAAAAATATACTCGTTGTCCTTAACTAATGGAAGAATTTCTTGACAAAGTTCTGCAAATGAAGATGCAGTTTTGATTGCAACATGCTTAAACGCAGGTTCACTTCTATTCTCAAATTTCAGTTCTAAGTATCGGTGAATTGTATTATAGGTCAACGCAATAATTATTACTATCAGTCCAAGTAACCAATCAAGTTCTCCGATAATTGAAAACTTAAAACCACTAAGGAAAATATTTAAGATGTCAACCCAAACAGGTTTTGATAAAAGGGTCAGTCCACCGAGAACCAGTATCCGTGTCAGTATGTTGTAATACTTCGGTCGAAGTAATTTAACAAGTTTGATTATTTGGTCTGTGTTCACGGTCGGTCGTAGAATTACTGCTAACTCCTAAATATACGCGCATTTGTAGCGTATATCCAGAAGCTATAGGTATGTAATACGCATGTTTGAGCGTTACATGTACTTGGCTTTATTTATGTGCCTGGGGTTAACATAACCATCTTAAAATTTAACCACTACGGTTTTAACCCCGAACTTAATTCAGCGTGTATTTCCGGAAAAACTTCTAACGGGTTACTAAGCCAGTCTGGATTTTAAGAAGGACACCAATACATCCAACGCCCGCTCAAACTTACTGTTGTTGGGTATTACCAGGTCTGCACTGTGTTTAAGGGGTTCTATCAGTTGTTCGTACACCGGCATTACATGGTATTGATAGCGGTACAGCACATCATCAATATCGTAGCCGCGCTCAACCTGGTCGCGCTTAATACGCCTGCCCAGCTTTACATGGTCTTTGGCTTCAATAAATATTCGCAGATCTAATTCGTTGCTTATCTCTTCAAAGTATTGTACAAACAAACCTTCTACAACCAGTATAGGGGCCGACTTAAACTCCAGCATGCGGGTTTCGGCCAGCGGGTTATTAAAGGTGTACTCCTGCTTCACTACATTCTGCCCCGATTTCAAAATAAGCAAATCGTGCCGAAAGGCTTCACGATCGATCGATACCGGCAAATCAAAATTTTTAACTCCGTTTTCGTCTATCGGTTGCTGATCGCGCGGTTTATAATAGTTGTCTTGCGAGATAAGGCAAATTTCATGAGCACCAAAACAAGCCGATAGGCCCTGCAAAAAATAAGTTTTGCCCGAGCCACTGCCGCCTGTAATACCTATGGTAAATGGTTTACTCATGTTGCTTTAAAAATAAAACTAATTTTTGAAGGGCCAGCGCCCGGTGGCTGATCTTGTTCTTTTCGGCTAAATCAAGTTCGGCCAGCGTTTGGTTAAATCCGTTCGGAAGAAAGATCGGATCATAACCAAAACCCTGCGTTCCCTTTTTGTTATCGGTAATTGACCCTTTCAGCACACCTTCAAATGGGTGTATGCCCTGCGCAGTAACAAGCGTTATTACCGTACGAAACTGCGCCTTACGGTTATCTTTACCCATCAGGTTTTTTAATACCAGGTTCATGTTATCACCAGCATTGCGCTGCGGGCCGGCATAGCGTGCCGAATACACACCCGGTGCGCCTGCCAGGGCTTCTACTTCTAACCCGGTATCATCTGCAAAGCAGGCTACATGGTATTTTTCAAATACATAACTGGCCTTCTGCAACGAATTTCCTTCAAGCGTATCCTGATCTTCGGCCAACTCTTCAGCACATCCTATATCGGCCAGGCCAAGCAGGTTAACTGAACTTCCCAGCAAAGCCTGAATTTCTTTTACCTTATTGGTATTGTTGGTGGCGAAACAAATCGTCATTACTGAACAATCTCCAACAACTCAATATCAAAAACTAAATTGGCATTAACCGGTATAGTTCCATTACCTCCACCGTTAACGCCATACCCATACCCCGAAGGAATGTAAAGCGTAAGTTTGGTGCCAACCGGAACAGTAGGCAATACAATCTGCCAGCCGGTAATAAGCGAATTAAGATTAAAAGTGGATTCGCGTTCTTGCCAATTTACTTCGCTGGATTGCTCCTGATCCGGATCAAAGATATAACCGGTTTTCATTAACGTACCGCGATACTTAACCTTTATGTAGTTTTCCAAACAAGGTGTTTCGCCTGTTCCTAATTCAGATATATGGTAGCGCACCTTGTTTTTTATTTCTGTTGTCTCAATGTCAATCTCGTGGTCGGCCAGGTATTGCACAATCAACAACGAGTCGGAGGTTAATTTATCTTTGTTGGGTGCATTCAGTTTTGAATCGGCTACTTCTTTGGTGCAGCTTGGTGCAGCATCGTCATCGTCTTTTTTGCAACTTTGCACTACCAGCAAACCAGCCATCACCATCCCCAGGCACAATACACCAATAATCTCTTTACCGGATTTCATTTTCTTACTTCGCTTTTACAATATCAACCAACTCCATTTCAAACATCAGAATCGAATTTTCGGCAATTACTTCGCTTCTGCGTCTGTTACCATACGCTAAGGTAGAAGGAATGTACACGGTCATTTTCGAACCTTTGTTCATTAACCCTAACGCTTCTTCCCAGCCTGGTATTACCTGTTGCATACCTAATGTTAATTGCAGGGGCTCGTATGGTTTGCGTTGTTCATTAAATACATTTTCTTTTTTCGCTACCGATTCAATACTGCTGTCGAAGCAAGTACCATCTAACAGGTAGCCGGTATAATTCACTTTTACCGATTGGCTGGGTTGCGCATTAGGTCCATTACCCGCTTTAGTAATTACATACCGCAGGCCCGAAGTGGTTTTTTGTGCTACAACAGCCTTATCCTTCAGATAAAGATCAATGGCCAGTGTATCTTTTGCCAGTTGTTCGTTCTGTAATTTTAGCGCGTCTTCATTTTGTTTAGCCACATATTCGTTTTGCATTTCGCGTGCACGCTCTTCCGTTACTACATCGGTTACCCCAATCTGAAAAGTAAAGTTTGCGGTGCTATCTACATTAGGAGGCACGGGCGAGCGGAACGTTTTAGCAAATAATTCTTTGGCCGGAATCTGAAAGGTAACACTATCGCCTTTACCTAACATTTGCACTACTTCCATAACCTGATCGGTAGCCATTGCCGAATCTATTTTAATCATGGTAGGGAATGGGCTGGTTCGGCTGTCTGACCACACGGAGTCTTTACCATCTTTAAACATGAAAGAGATAACCATAATCTGGCCATTCTCCGCTACTCCTGCCCCGCCCGACTTTACCATTGTAAATTTTAAACCGGAAGGAGTTTCTTTCGTGTTGGAACATGCCATCATTAAACCCGCTACACACACACTCAGCAATAAGGATTTTTTCATTTTAAATTGAATTATAAGTTTTAATCTTGGTTTAGTTGTTGTTTATACTCGGGCAATACAGCGAGTAGTTTTTTTAAAGTTTCATCCAGCGAAAGTTTGGATTGTCCGCCACTTGCATTTCGGTGCCCTCCGCCTTCAAAATATTTGCGCGCCAGTTCGTTTACCGAAAAGGTACCCAGCGAGCGAAACGAAAGTTTTATTTCTTCTTTGCGGTCGTACATCAATACAGACATTTTCACACCTTTTATAGAAAGTCCGTAATTAACCAACCCTTCTGTATCTCCGGTTTGTGCCCCAAATTCTTTCAACTCCTCCTGGCTCAACGTCATGTACGCAGTATGGTATTCGGGCAAAACCACTAATTTTTTACTTAATACAAATCCCGTAAGGCGCAACCGCTCTAACGAATTAGTATCATAAATCTGTTGGGCTATCGTGTGCGGATTAGCCCCACACCGCACCAGTTCCGATGCAATTTGAAACTCGCGATGGCGTGTATTATTGTGTTTAAAACTCCCGGTGTCGGTCATTAACCCGGCATACAGGCAGGTAGCTATAGTGGCATCAAGTTTATCTTTCTCTCCTAACGCCTCAATTAATTCAAAAATTAATCCGGCTGTTGAAGCCGAAGCCGGATCCCATTGCTCATACATGGCAAACCTTTCGGGTTCCAGGTGGTGGTCGATTAACACCTTAGTGGCCGTTGCATTACGAATCTTATCGCCCAGGCTGTTAATGCGCGAAAGGTTTGAGAAGTCGAGGCAAAAAATAATTTCCGCTTTCGCGATAAGTGCAGTGGCCTTCGCTTCGGGTTCCGGGTTATCCTTAGCCAGTGCTACCACGGTTTCGTTGCCGGGCATCCAGGCCAGAAAATCGGGGTAATCGCTTGGGGTAATAACAGAAACAGAATGGCCCGATTTTTTGAGAAAAGCCGCCAGGCCAAGTGAAGAACCGAGCGCGTCAGCATCGGGCTTAAAGTGGGTAACAATTACCACCGCAGCCGGTTTGCTGAGTAATGACTTAAAGGCGGTTATATTCTTCATCGAAGCGGCAAAAATGGCAATTTTAATCGGGAGTGCATAACCTTTCTTCCGGCTTCAAAACCCAATGCTTAGGGTCGCTAAAAATCATTTTGCGGCATCCACTTCCCTATTAGTTAAAAAGCTATTTTTGCGGCCAATTAACAGGCTAATGGAATGGACTTTTAACCCACATTGGCAGTTTTATTTGGCAGTTGAACAAATCTAAATACTTAATAAAAATGGCAGGAAACAGAACATTTACTATGATTAAGCCCGATGCCGTAAACGCGGGAAACACTGGTGCAATTACCAAAATGATTGAAGAGGCTGGTTTTCGCATTATTGCGATGAAAAAAGTACAACTGAGTGCCGAGCTGGCCGGTAAGTTTTACGAAATCCACAAGGCCCGCCCCTTCTATGGCGAACTGTGTGCTTATATGAGCAGCGGAGCTATTGTACCCATGATCTTAGAAAAAGACAATGCCGTGGAAGACTTCCGCAAGTTGATTGGCGCTACCGATCCCAAAAAAGCAGCCCCGGGTACTATCCGCGCGTTGTTTGCCAAATCAATTGATGCCAACGCCATTCACGGCTCAGACTCTGACGAGAATGCAGCCATTGAAGGCAACTTCTTCTTCTCGCAGTTCGAGAGATTTTAGTTGCTGCCTGCTCGTTTCTGGTTACTGGCAAACCGGTAACCGGAAACGGGTAACTCCGCGAACAATTATTATTTCTTTCTGGTTATTCCTTCCACAATTAAGTTTATGAGCAACATCAATCCCACCTACTCCGAAAAATTTGAAAGCCGCCACAACGCACCCGATCAAAAGCAGATTGCCGAAATGCTGAAGGTAGTAAAGGCCAAATCGGTAGACGAAGTGATTGACCAAACCATACCGGCCAACATCCGGTTAAAGAAGAAATTAAACCTGCCTGCTGCGCAGTCTGAGTTTGAGTTTCTGAACAACTTCAAAAAACTTATCTCTAAAAACAAAATCTATAAGTCATACATCGGTACCGGATACTACAATTGTATTACTCCGGGTGTAATTCTTCGTAATATTTTAGAAAACCCGGGCTGGTACACAGCCTACACTCCGTACCAGGCCGAAATTGCACAGGGCCGCATGGAAGCTTTAATCAATTACCAAACTATGGTAATAGACCTTACGGGAATGCAGATTGCCAACGCTTCGTTGCTCGATGAAGCCACCGCAGCTGCCGAAGCCATGCACTTGTTATATGCTGCACGCAAAGCAAACAAGAAAAACGCCAACACCTTATTTGTTGATGAAAACACCTTTCCTCAGGTAATAGATTTATTAAAAACACGTTCGGCCCCAATTGGTGTTACGTTGCAGATTGGCAGTGTTGACAAGCTGGATATTACCAACCCCGATTTGTTTGCCGTTTATCTTCAAAACCCCGATAACAACGGGGCAATAAAAGATTACACAGCCTTTATCGAAACAGCTCACGAAAAAGATGTGTTTGTAGTAATGGGTGCCGACTTAATGAGTTTGGTATTAATGAAGTCGCCAGGCGAAATGGGAGCCGATGTAGTGGTGGGCAACTCACAACGTTTTGGTGTACCAATGGGCTTTGGCGGTCCGCACGCTGCTTTTTTTGCCACCAAAGATGAATTCAAACGTCAGATTCCCGGAAGAATTATTGGTATCTCGATAGATGCTGCCGGAAACCCCGGTTATCGTATGGCTTTACAAACCCGCGAACAACACATTCGTAGAGAGAAGGCCACTTCAAATATTTGTACTGCACAGGTACTGCTTTCGGTAATGGCCAGTATGTATGCGGTTTACCATGGCCCAGAAGGTTTGAAAAAAATTGCCGGAAGAATTCACGGTCTTGCACAACTGCTGGAAAGCGGTTTAGCAAAGCTGGGCATCAAACAAGTTAATGCACACTATTTCGATACTTTAAAATTGGCTGTGGCCGATAAGAATGCTATTAAACAAAAAGCAGAAGCAGCCGGTATTAACTTCAGGTATTTTACTGATAACCATGTTGGTATTTCAGTAGATGAAACCACCAGTCTTGCGGATATAAATGCAATTCTATCTGCTTTCGGTGGAACGCCTGCTGAAGATCAGACCAAGGTTGTAAAACTTCCTGCATCAATGGTTCGCACGTCTTCGTTTCTTACTCACCCGGTGTTTAGTACACATCATTCCGAACACGAAATGCTGCGTTACATCAAAAAATTAGAGAACAAAGATTTAAGCATGGTCCATTCTATGATCTCACTCGGATCGTGCACCATGAAACTGAATGCCACTACCGAAATGATTCCGGTAACATGGCCCGAGTTAGGGCAGATGCATCCTTTCGCTCCGGCTGATCAAACTTTGGGCTACCAGGAAATGATTACCAATTTTGAAAACTGGTTAAAAGAAATTACAGGTTTTACTGGCGTATCGCTTCAACCCAACAGCGGGGCGCAAGGCGAGTATGCCGGGTTGCTGGTTATCCGTGCCTATCATGAAAATCGTAAAGAAAGCCATCGTAATATTTCATTAATCCCGGCTTCCGCACACGGTACAAACCCGGCCAGTGCTATAATGGCAGGCATGGAAGTGGTGGTAGTAAAATCAGATGCTGAAGGAAAAATTGATGTAGCCGATCTGAAAGCAAAAGCAGAGCAATACAAAGATACGCTGTCGTGTGTAATGATAACGTATCCGTCTACACACGGAGTGTATGAGGAATCTATTGTTGAGATCTGCGAAACCATTCATAAAAACGGTGGCCTGGTGTATATGGATGGTGCCAACATGAATGCCCAGGTTGGTTTAACCTCGCCTGCCAACATTGGTGCCGATGTATGTCACTTAAACCTGCACAAAACATTTTGCATTCCGCATGGTGGCGGTGGTCCCGGCATGGGACCTATTTGTGTAAACGATAAATTAAAACCCTTTTTACCGGGCCATGCTGTAGTAAAAACCGGTGGCGACAAGGCAACTTCAGCAGTATCGGCTGCGCCTTATGGCAGCGCCAGTATTTTAGTTATCTCGTACGCTTACATTGCCATGATGGGTGCCGAAGGATTAACCAATGCTACCAAAATGGCCATCTTTAATGCTAACTATATTAAAGAACGGTTAAGCCAGCATTTTAAAATTTTATACACAGGCGCTAATGGCCGTTGCGCTCATGAGATGATTGTGGACTGCCGCGACTTTAAAAAAGCAGGCATTGAAGTAGAAGATATTGCCAAGCGTTTAATGGATTATGGTTTCCATGCGCCAACGGTGTCGTTCCCGGTAGCGGG
>DEIA01000021.1 GCA_002352225.1 Flammeovirgaceae bacterium UBA2786 | reverse complement strand
GCGGCATTCAAATCGTCCATTGAGCCGATGGGTGTCCACCGATATGGGTGCTGTGTATAGGCGCGTTTAAATATTTCGGACTGAAAAGACATGTAGGGTTGGTTGTCTATGCGTTGGCGTTTTTCTTCTTTTACTACTTCGCGCTGGGTTTCAACGCCCACGGTTTCAATTTTGGCGTGTAGCATACGCTCCGACTCCATCCACAATCCTAATTCCAGTTGATTAGACGGCAGCACTTCATAATAAAAGGTACGATCGTTTGAGGTGTTGGCATTGTTGGTAGCGCCTGCATTTTGAAGATACTTATCGAACTCGCCCCGCTTAATATTCTCCGAACCTTCAAACAAAAGGTGTTCGAAGAAGTGCGCGAAGCCGGTGCGGTTTGGATCTTCATTTTTAGAACCTACGTGATACAATACAGATACAGCCACAATGGGGGTGCTGTTATCCTGATGCAGGATTACGTGCAGTCCGTTGGGCAGATCGTACTCCGTAAACTGAATCTTTCGGGCCTGGCTAAAACCTGCGGTAACCGCGATAAGTAGTAGCCAGAGGGTTAAACTTAATTTTTTAAACATAACGGGGATTTTAAGGAATACAATATTACACATAAATAACTATTGACTTGCCAAGCGTTTATGCAAATGATTCGCTGTAAAAATTTTGGGTAAGCATAAGTTGCTCTGGTGTGCCAAATGCTGTGGTTGTTCCATTCTCGATAATTACAATCCTATCGCATTGTCGGGCTGTGGTAATCCTGTGAGTTACTAGTATCGTCATCCGTTTTTCCTTTTCGCGCGTCAAAACATCTATTACAAATTTCTCCGTTTTGCGATCCATGGCAGCAGTAGCTTCATCCAATAACAAAAGTTTCGGATTACGAAACAGAGCCCTCGCTAAAACAACAAGTTGTTTTTGTCCGCCTGATAGGTTAACGCCTTCCTCGCCCACAAGAGTTAAATATCCCTGAGGTAGCGTTTCAAAAAATTTGCCGAATCCTGATTCTTCACTAAATTTTATAACGGATTCAAGTTCATCTTGTTGATCACTTAGAGCAATATTATACAATAGGGTTCCATTAAAAATTTTAGGCTCTTGGGGTACTGAGGCTACTTGCGAACGCCACCATACCGTTTCAATTTCGTTTAGCGAGATTCCATCGATAAAGATATTTCCTCCCTCCGGTTCGTAAAATTTTTGAAGGAGTTCGATGCGAAGATAAGCATCATATAGTTTTTGATTCAGTAAGTCGAAAAAAAGGTGATCGTTATTACGATTTACTTACTTTGCCTTTGATTTATCCGAAAGAACAACAGCGAACCAACCTTAATAATAATCATGAAAGAGAGATTTAAATTATCAAAGGCCGATCCCAAAGCGTATGAAGCCATGCTTGGCCTGGAAAAGTATATTGCAGAAAGTGGATTAGATAAAAAACTTTACGAATTAATAAAGACCCGCGCATCACAGATAAACGGATGTGCCTATTGCATTAATATGCATGTGAGGGATGCCATGAGGGAAGGTGAAATAGCACAACGCTTGTTTTTGCTTGATGCCTGGAGAGAGACAGATCTTTATACTGAAAAGGAAAGAGCCGTGCTCGCGCTTACCGAGGCTATGACCTTAATAGCAGGTAATCCGGTATCGGATGAAATTTATGATGAAGCAAAAAAACATTTGACCGATAAAGAACTGGCGGCTGTAATCATGTCGGTAGTGGCCATTAATGGGTGGAACAGAATTGCCATTACCTCAAGGACACCCTTAGACTAACACGCTGCTCTATGACGATGGAAACGATCTTAGACAAACTTAAAAATCTGGGAATTACTTCCGGAGAACTGGATATAAATGAAGGTGAAAGAACGGAAATGATGAATCAGGTTGCCGGTTACGCCAACGCATTTATTTCAGAATTGAGGCAGGTAAAGGGTTTTCGTGAAAACAAGGTGGGGGACTTAACCATAAAAAATAAAAAATCCCCCCTGGCTCAACTGTTACTGCAGTATCAAACGGAAGTTGCTGAAAATGGAATCAATGCTGCTTCGCCTAAACACTTAGGTTATATTCCCGGAGGTGGCGTCTTCACTTCTGCGCTTGCAGACTTTATCGTAGCCGTAACCAATCCTTTTTCCGGTGCTTACTACGCTTCTCCGGGAGCGGCTACAATTGAAAATGAAGTAATCAATTGGTTGAAATCTGTTTTTTCATTTCCAAAAAGTGCGGTAGGATGTTTATCTTCAGGGGGTTCTGTTTCAACGCTGATTGCGCTTACCGCTGCCCGGGATAAATACAAAATAAAAAATGACAAGATTCTTTCCAGCGTTGTTTACATGAGTGAGCAGGTACATCACTCCACCCAAAAGGCTTTGCGCATCATCGGGTTGGAAGATGTTGTGATTCGGTATGTTCCGATGGACGAACAACACAGAATTATTCCAAATGCATTAGATGCGCTAATTGAAAAAGATAAAGCTGATGGGTTAAGCCCATTCCTGGTAATCGCTACTGCGGGCACCACCGACACAGGGGCTATTGATCCACTTCACGCTATCGCAGATATAGCCCATGCGCACAAACTATGGTTTCATGTAGATGGAGCGTATGGAGGATTTTTTATTCTTACCTCCAGAAAAGATCTGTTTAAAGGAATTGAACGAGCTGATTCATTGATTGTTGATCCACACAAGAGTTTATTTCTTCCGTATGGTGTGGGGGCAGTATTGATAAAAGACAGTAATGCCGCGCTTCAGTCGCATTATTATACGGCCAACTATATGCAAGACGGGCACAACGAAGAACTCTTGAAAAGCCCGGCCAATCTTTCGCCCGAACTTACCAAACATTTTAGAGGTTTGCGTGTATGGCTGCCTCTACAAGTACATGGCTTGGACCCATTCACTGCCTGTTTGGAAGAAAAACTTTTGCTGGTAGAATATTTTAGAATTAAGCTTAAAGAAAGAGGATTTTGCCTTGGCCCCAGTCCTGACCTCTCGGTGAGCTATTTTTGGTATCCCTTCTCAACCCATGACGATGAGAAAAACAGAAAGCTAATGGATGAAATACATAAAGACGGATCCGTGTTTTTAAGCTCATCAATCATTGAGGGGCGATTTGTAATTCGAATAGCCATATTAGCCTTTCGCACAAAAAAGGAAACAATTGATGAAGCCCTGGAGATGATTGATCGCTGTTTGAAAAGAGTGCAATAAAACTAATGAAACGGATAATTATACTTTCCGATTTGTGGGGTGCCGCAAAAGCAGATTGGGTAGTTCATTACACATCCTTGCTGAACAAATATTTTATTACAAAATTTTATGATTGCCGGCAGCTTGGTAACATTTCCATGCAGGAAGATGACAAGGAAGTCGTGCACAAGAGTTTTACGAATGGTGGAATAGATACCGCTGTGCGGAACCTTGTTGAACTGGAACGGGAAGCTATCTATGGTCTGTTGGGGATAAGTATCGGAGGTGTCATTGGCTGGAAAGCTTGTTCAGCAGGGTTACCTTGCCAACATTTATTTGTTGCATCGTCCACACGGCTTCGATTTGAAACGCAAAAACCATCCGCCACCATTGACTTGTTTTATGGAGAAAACGATCTCTTTAAACCAAACGATGGGTGGTTTAAAAAATTAGGCCTAATGCGTACCCTGTATAAAAATGAAGGCCATGAAATGTACACCAAGCATGAAATTGCGCAAAGCATTTGTGAGCGAATCATTGAACATTCAGTCTGATCGGAGTCTTATACCAAATCGCCCAGCACCTTCTTCACCTGGTCGGGTTGCAGGCGAGGGCCCCATTGGGCAACTACTTTAGAAGAAGCCAATGAAGCCAGTTTGCCCGCTTCGGCATAGCTGTGTCCGTGGGTTATCGCATACAGAAACGCGCCAGAAAACATATCGCCTGCCCCGTTGGTGTCGATAGCACGAACTTTATACGGTTCAATCTGTATAAACGTATCGCCATCGTAAATAAGCGCACCATTGGCTCCGAGTGTAATGGCAAAACGTTTCGCTACCTCCTTTAATTTTTCGCGCGCCTCAGTTACCGAATCTGTTCCGGTAAAAATCATGGCCTCTTCTTCATTGCAGAAAAGCAAATCCACACTGGCTCCAACAATCTCTTGCATCTGAGTAGAGAAATACTTTACCATGCTGGGATCGGAAAAAGTAAGGGCCGTGCTTACTTTATTTTTCTCAGCAATCTTCTTTGCTTCTTTCAATGCCTCCAATCCTTTCGGGCTGGTTACCAGATAGCCCTCCAGATAAACGTATTGCGAATTTTTAATTGCACTTTCATTCAAATGCTCGGGCGATAAAAATGAACTCACTCCCAAGAAGGTATTCATGGTGCGTTCGGCATCGGGGCTTGTCATTACCAAACACCGGCCGGTATGGCCTTCCGGGCAATTTTCATGAACCATATTGGTAGCCACACCATTCCGTTTTAAATCTTCCAGAAAGAATTTTCCCAATTCATCTTTTGCCACCAGGCAGGAATAAAAACTCTTGCCACCAAACTGGTTTACAGCTACTACAGTATTACCGGCAGACCCACCACCTGACATTTTACTGCGTTTCATGTCTATGGCTTTCATCAAATGCAACTGGCGCTTTTCATCCACCAAAGTCATTAACCCCTTTTCAACTTCATTCTTTTCAAAGAAATCTACATCTACTTCGGTAACAATATCTACTAAAGCATTTCCTACTCCGTACACATCGTATTGGGCTTGCTGGTTGGTTGACATACTTGTGATTTTAGAATTTGGCTGCAATGATAAGGGAAAAGCGATAAAGCGGAAAGCTGTAAAGAAGAAATTGAGGACTCACTAGCTTTGCGCTTTACAGTCTTTAGCTCACATCTATTTCTGCCCTTTTGGTTTAATGTTTAATGTACGCTTGAATTTGGCAGCACGGTTAGGATAGTCGGTAATAAAGCCGTCCACATCCAGGCCTTTCATTGAAAGCATGTCTTTCTCTTCATTCACTGTCCACGGAATTACACGGATTTTTTGAGTGCGTAATAGTTTTACGTCTTCGCGCGTAAGCAGCTTGAAATATGGGCTATAGATTGACGGCACAAAACCAAGGTCGGTTAGGTTTTCTTCAACTGAGTTTTTATTTTCTACTAATGCAGCCAGGCGTACTTCAGGATATTTTTCATGCCAATATTTCAGCACTCTGAAATCGAACGATTGAATAACCACGCGCTCTAACGGAAGATATTGATCGAGTAGATTATAAACCAGGTCGGAAAATACTTCGGGTTTGGGGTGAACCTTGTTATCGCCTTCGGGCAGACTTTTTATTTCAATGTTATAATCCACTTCGTAACGGGTAAAGTTTTTAATGTGGTTTTCAACCGCTACAATAACATCCTGCAAAAGAGGTTTTATGCTTGTTTGTTTATTTTGCTGCGGAAATTTTTCATTACCCATTGAGCCGCAATCCCATTGCTTTACTTCGGCATAGGTCATTTTATAAATGTTGTACTTACGCTCGTCTTTTGTCTTGATCGTATCGCCTTGCGGTGAAAGGCAAATGCTGGCCGACATCCACGGTTCGTGCGAAACGATTATCTGATTGTCTTTTGTAATCGCCAGGTCTAACTCAACAGTTGTAACGCCCGAATCAAGCGCCATTATAAAAGCGGGTATTGTGTTTTCGGGCATAAGGCCACGCGCTCCCCGATGGCCTTGAATATCAAACCTGGGAATATAGGTTTGTGCGCAAACCGAACCTGACAGTAGAACTAAAATCAAAAATTTCATTTTGCAAGATAGGCAGATTCTGGTTTCAATTTTTTTCTGATTGCCACTACTAACATTCATGCTTTTCCTGCCATGATACCCCACCCCTTGCATATAATTTTTTACGTGGCCCGATTATAAATTCTTACCATTTCCGCCCCGATGCATCGGGGCGGTTATTATATTTCGCTCCTGCGGAGCTTACTATTTTGCAAAATGGCAGATTCTGGTTTCAAGTTTTACTACAGGTTGAAGCCCTACTAAATTTTATTTTTTAAAATCGATTTTCTGATAACCCAAAAGGCCTATAAAATTTTAAAAATCCTATAGGCCTATGTAGATACTGATTAACTCGTACTGTTTTATTGATTAATAATCATTCGCATGCCCGGGCCGCCCCGTCTGCCTCCTCCCATTGGGTTAAGGTGTTTGTTAAGTGCATAGGTAAAGCTTACCATATAATAGCGCCCCAGGTTGTTCATAGTTTGTTGTTGCAGATAGTTTTCGCCTGAGCTTTGGGTTACGCTGTTGCTTTGATCAAGAATATTGTTTACCCCTACCTTAATCTCGCCCGCATTATTCTTCAGGATAAATCGCGACAACGACATATTCCAGAACGGAATGGTTTGTTTAAAATCTGTAGTGGTACTGGTATAAATCAGGTAATCGAAGCTTGTATTAAAGGCATTCTTTTTCAGGAAGGTGAGGTTTAACTCTGAGCGGTAGGTTTGGTTAAAGTATTCCTGATCGGGTGTATTGAAATCATATTTTGTTTGTTGATGGCTGAGGTTTGCACTTAAATCAAAAATTACAAATTCTTTATACGTGAAGTTATAGCGCACTGAACCACCAAGGGTTTGCGTGTTGGTAGTATTATACCGTTCATTTAGCACTGAAATGCTTTCGTTAAAGCTTGCCGTTGGGCCTACGTTAAACCGACTGTAAAGTTTACTGATACGAAACCCACCATTTAAGTTTGCCGATAAACTTTTGGAACTACTTACGTTTACCGGTCTTGTTGTTCTGGCAAACGTAACGGGATCTGTAAATTGTGAATTTACAATGGCATTTTTCATATAAGAGGCATTCACAAACGAAAAGAAGTTTACAAACCGGGTAGGGTTAAAAGCTGTATAGTTAGCGTTTACCCGATGTACATAAGCCGGTTTCAGTTCAGGATTACCTATATAAATATTCAAAATGTCAGAGTTATCCTCAAAGGGTTGCAATTGTTTAATGGTTGGTTCTTGCATAGATGTTTCGTAGTCCAACCGCAGATGCTTAAAGCTGCTGAAATCGTAATTGAAATGAACAGCTGGTAACAGGTTTTTAAATGTATTATCTACGGTACCGCTGCGGTTAGCATCGCGCGAAATAATATCGCCCTTCAGGGTTGTCATCTGGTAGCTGGCCCCGGTTGTAATGCTGTATTTTTCGCGGTTCATTCTAAAATTTATACCCGGCCGGTTGTAGATGTAGTTACTGCTATACTGGTAGCTTAGTGGAATATTGAATTCGGGCGTACCACTACCTACATCATATACTTCGCGCACCAGATCATTTTTATTTGTTTGAAAGTTATAGTTTGCTTCCAGATACTTTCTTCCTCCCAGGGGTTCGGTAAACGAAACCGAAGCCCCCAGTGCCTGATTATCGGTAACTTGTGTATTGGTTTGCTTCTGTAAAATTTCGCCCGGTGTGCTTTCGTTAATTGAGTTGTTGAGCCAACCCTCATTGTTGGTGGAACTAATGCCCAGCGTAAGGTTAGTCGATAAATTTCTTCCCTTCTTTTCGAACCGGTGGCGCCATAGGGCACTTGCGTTTAATGTAATGGCGGTTTGGTCGTTAAAAGTTTGCTGCCGGCTTTCGTTTGCTATCGAGTTATCGTTCTGTCTTATTGTTTTACTTTCGCTTAAAGAGTTCTGGTCAGATTCTGTATACGAGGCATTGGCCGTAACTTTTAGTGTATTAGCAGAGTCAATTTCGTGATCAATCATAAGCGTACCTCTGTGGTTATCGCTTTTACTAATTGAACGGCTGTTTTGTGTTAGGGTGTTATTCAGGTTGGTATTCTCGTAAAAGTTAAGCCGATTGGTTTCTGAACTGAGGTTTCTGTCTAACCGGTTGTAGAAATAGCTGGATGTAAGCTTGGTACTTTTGCTTAAGTCTTTATTAAAGTTAATTCCTCCGGCATAGTTGGTCATAATACCACTTTGTCTTCCTCCAAAATTTAAAGACGGGCCACCGCCTCCACCACTGTTACCTCCGGTGGTAATCGTAAAGGAACCCGATCCGCCACCCATCATACTTTGCGCACCTCCAGAAAAGTTCATGAAGTCGCCCATCGAGAATCCTTGCTCATTAATATTGTTTCCCATTCCGAGGAAAGAAAGTTGCTGGCCTTTGGAGAATTTATTTACACTACCTGTTGCCTTAAACCTATCGTTAGTACCCACGCCAGCCATTAGGTTTCCGAAAGCAGCATTGCGTTTGTCTTCTTTCAACTCCAGGTTAATTGTTTTTTCACGCTGTCCGTCATCTATTCCTGTAAACTGAGAATTATCGGACTTACGATCGAATACCTGAACTTTATCTACCGCGTCAGCAGGTAGGTTTCGGGTAGCCAGTTTAGGATCGCGGCCAAAAAACTCGCGACCATCAACCAATACCCGTTGTACTTGTTCGCCCTGGGCACGAACCGTTCCGTCTGTTTCCACTTCCATGCCCGGCATATTCTTAAGCAAGTCTTCTACATTAGCATTGGTTTTGGTTTTAAATGAGCTTGCATTAAACTCAATGGTATCTTTTTTAACCGTAACCGGATTTTTTTCGCCTTTAATTACAACCGCATCCAGTTGCTGTGTTTGAGGTGCCAATTTTACTGTACCCACATCCAGCGATGTGGCATCAGCTGGTGTTGATACCCGCTTCATAAAACTTTCGAAGCCCACAAAAGATATCTTCAGCAAGTATTCGCCCTTATTCACATTCTTTATTTCAAAAGCACCTTTAATATCACTCACACCAAAATTTACTAACGTAGAATCTTTAGGATTTAGCAACATAACAGTGGTAGAAGGAAGAGGCGATGATTCTGCATCTGTAACCACACCCTTAATTGAGAATTTCTGACCCTGTGCAGCAAAAGCGGCCAGCACTAACATCATACCTAAAACCTTTTTCATAAAATTCTTTTGAAATAACATTTAAAGACTATCGCGTTTAGTTCCGGGTGGTCATACCCCGCCCACCCATTTGTTTCATCTGCTCTTCCATTACTTTACGGAATTCGGTCTGGGTAACTTTCGTGCCGTTAGATGGTTCTTTCAACTCATTCTTTTTAAGTTCTCTTAGTTCTACCGATTTTGCTACGATTACGCGTTCGCCATTATTCATATCAATTGCCAATATTGCTCCCGGCAAAGTGTTGTAGCGTTCGGGACCGAGGAAAGGCCGGATTTTATCGGTATACCATGCAGTTATTTCAGTAGTGCGCACTTCAGGCTGTCGGGCTTGCTGGTTAGCGTTTGGCCCTCCAACCATCATACTTCGCACCGTGTCGGTGCGTGTGTAGTAGGCCATACGACATTCGTAGCCTGCAATAGTTTTAACCTGATCGCCAAATTTCCAGGGCGACATCTGAACAGAATCTTCAATCAGATAATTTTTACCCATAAACTCCTGTTTGGAAATTATCTTATCTGACCCTTGCATATAAATTTCTGTATTGGGCATTCTAAAAGACATCCGCATACCTCCGCCTCCACCGGTAGAAAATTGCTCTTCTTCATCTTCAACTACCGTTTTATAAAGCGACTCTGAGGGGTTAAAGAATAACTGTTGTTTTGTGGTACGGAATTCCGGTATCATGGCTTTCATCCCTTCGCGTTCGGCCGGAATGTTACGGTGCATGTTTATTTTTTGTTCGTAATTAATAACACCGGTTTGGGCCATTACTACATGCAGGGCTGTAAGCGACACCAGAATGCCGATGAGCAGGATTATTTTTTTCATGATTGAAGAAATTTTCATTTATTGAATAAAACACATACAAATGTACGGGCTTGGATGCAGCCCATTGGTTAATAATTCTAAAATCAAGGTTAATTAAGGTTAAAAAGCAGACAGTAGCGGTGGTTATTCCCGTACTTTTGTACTGTGAAGAAGAACAAAAATCAGGTAACGCTACTCCTTATTATAAGCAGCATTGTTTTATTGCTGGCCTTGCAGGCATTGTGGCTTACCAACTCGTATGAGCAAGCCTATTTTGATATACGCAGGGAGACCAACGGGTTATTCAGAAGCACTATTTTTGCGATGCGCGATTCGCTTTTCACACAACGCATTTCACCACTCTATCCGGATTCTGTAAATCAGGCTATTACACCCGATCGGGTAGAAAAACTACCCGACTCAGCATCTCAGGTACGCATTTATATTAATGCTCAGAATATTAAAGCCGATACGGTTAGTACTCTTCTAAGACCTATTGCAGGCCGCCTGCACATGACACAGTTTTTACAAGGAAGGAGTTTCGTAATTCGTATGACGCCCGATTCGCTTTCTCTTGATTCCATTCAGTATCAATTTTCCAGAACACTTGAACAAAATAATGTAGATGTGCACTTTACCGTGCAAACCGCAAAAGATACTCCTCCACAGATGGATTTCAGGCCCGGCCGCTTCAGAATGGCCGAAGCCCAGTGGGAAGACTCGCTTACAAAAAGAATCTATTCCAATTTACTGTATTCTGATTGGGTAAGATTTGATCCTGCGCACCGGTATTCAGTAATTCTTTCCGGCATCAGGCCTCTGTTACTTAAACAAATTACCCCCCAGATTTTATTCTCGCTTTTTCTTACCATAATAACCACCGCAGCCTTTGTAATGATGTACCGCAGCCTTCGGGCACAACAACGCGTAATGGATTTAAAGAACGACTTCATCAGTAATATTACGCACGAATTAAAAACTCCGGTAACTACTGTAAGTGTTGCGCTGGAAGCAATTAAAAATTTTAAGGGCCAAAATAATCCTGAGCTTACTACCGAGTATCTGGAAATTGCCCAAAATGAATTAAACCGATTAAACATTCTTACCGATAAAATTTTAAAGACAGCCATCTTTGAAGATAAGGGTGTAGCGTATAATGCCGAACCCGTGGATGTTAATTTGCTTGTTAGTCAGGTATTAAATTCCATGAAACTTGTTTTCGAAAAACAGAAAGCAATTGTTAGCTATTCCTGCAAGGGCAATGATTTTAATTTGTTAGGTGGTGCGGCTCACCTTACCAGCGTAGTGTATAATTTGTTAGATAATGCATTAAAATACAGTCCTGCAAATCCAGCGATTACAATATCGCTTTCGGAAAATAAGGAAGAAATAGAGTTGCGCATAAAAGACAATGGCATTGGCATAGCACCGGAGTACAAAAAGAAAGTATTTGAAAAATTCTTTCGTGTGCCTACTGGCGATGTGCATAACATTAAGGGTTATGGGTTAGGTTTAAGCTATGTGGATAGCGTAGTTAAAAGTCATAACGGAACAATTACTGTCGAGAGCGAGCCCGGCAAAGGAAGCGAGTTTATTATCCGGTTGCCAAAAAATTAAGCAGGCGTTAAGACACTTTCAAAGTGTCAGACGCCTATAAGTCGTCAAAGAATTAATGAGTAAAGTAAAAATATTATACGTAGAAGACGAACCCTTTCTTGGACGCATTGTAAAAGAAAGTCTTGAAGTACGCGACTTTGATGTGCGCATGGTAGCGGATGGTAAGTTGGTAATGTCTGTGTTTGAAGAGTTCAGACCCGACATTTGTGTGTTGGATATTATGTTGCCCAACAAAGATGGTTACTCCATTGCACAGGACATTCGGAAAAGCAACGCCAGCATACCCATTATTTTTGTTACGGCTAAAACGCAGACTGAAGATTTACTAAAAGGCTTTGAAGTGGGGGGCAATGATTATTTACGCAAGCCCTTTAGTATGGAAGAGTTGATTGCGCGCGTAAACAACTTGTTGCAACTTACCCAAAAGCTGAGCAACACGCCTAAAGAGAGTGTACTGATTGGGCAGTATGAATTCGTGCCCCAACGGTATGAACTCAGGCACAAGGGCCATGTTAAAAAGCTTTCGCACCGCGAGGCTATGCTGTTACAGATATTATCGGAGCATCAAAACCAGAATATCGATCGCAAAACCATGCTGCTGCGCGTGTGGGGCGATGATTCGTTTTTCAACTCGCGCAACCTCGATGTGTATATCACCAAGCTCCGCGATTACCTGAAAGAAGATCCTTCCATCGAAATCATTACCATAAAGGGCGTGGGGTATCATTTTGCTGTAGGGAATTAATCCGAAAGTGTTAGTTTAGAGTTATCAAACTCTACCCCATGTCGCATTGGAAAATTAAACTCTCGCTCTTTCTAAACTATTTTGTTTTTGCCATCCTGCTAAACAGTGTAGGTACGGTTATTCTTCAGGTTCAGAGCAATTATGGTGTAAGTGAATCCTCAGCCAGTGTGTTGGAGGCTTTCAAAGATTTAAGTATTGCCGCGGTTTCATTTCTGGTAGCCAGTTACATTACCCGCATTGGCTATAAAAATGCTATGCTGATAGCGTTGGGGCTTGTTACCACAGCCTGCCTGGCAATGCCCTCCTTCGGGAGTTTTGCCATGACAAAAATTTTGTTTGCAGTAACGGGTGTTTCGTTTGCGCTGATTAAAGTTAGCGTGTATGCCACCATCGGTATTGTTACTGCCGGTAAAAAAGAACATGCCAGTTTTATGAATTTTATTGAGTCGTTTTTTATGGTGGGTATTCTTACCGGCTACTTTATTTTCAGTGCCTTTGTAGATGACTCGGCAACACAGTCCGATTCTTGGTTAAAAGTATATTACCTTTTGGCAGGCATATCGGCAATTGCATTTCTCTTGTTATTCTTCACAAAACTGGATGAGTCATCTATACAATCAGCGCAAGCGAAACCTTTTATGCAGGAGTTTACTGACATGATTAAACTCGCTATCAAGCCGCTTGTATTGGTTTTCATCATCAGCGCATTTACGTACGTGTTGATTGAACAAAGTATTATGAGTTGGCTGCCCACCTTTAACAGCAAAGTGTTAAACCTTCCTGTAACACTCAGCATACAGATGGCCAGTATCCTGGCTGCTTCAACCGCACTGGGTCGCTTTGCAGCGGGAATTGTATTGCGAAAAATCCATTGGTTTGCCGTATTGATCGTCTGCTTGCTTGCTGCAGTTATATTGGTTCTGGTTGCTATTCCCTTAGCAAAATCAGGAAGCGGAATTGAAGTAACCGGTTGGAGCAATGCTCCGTTAGGCGCTTTTGTATTTCCTCTGATTGGTTTGTTTATCGCGCCTATTTATCCGGCAATTAATTCGGTCATTCTTAGCACACTTCCGGCACGGCAACACGGGCCCATGTCGGGATTGATTGTAATTTTTTCTGCGCTTGGCGGAACCACAGGCTCCATCATTACAGGAAACATTTTTGAAAGCTATGGTGGCGAAACGGCATTTTATTTTTCGCTGGTACCCATTACCGTACTGGCGGTTTGTCTTTTCTTGTTTAACAGGCTACAGAAAAAAACAGAAGGCGCAGTTGAATTCAATTCAAAAACGTCCCATTGATTTTGTTGAAAATAAAGTGGATATTCGAATAGAAATCAGAGCCATGTCAACCCTAGAATTAAAATCAAAGATTATAAGCCAGGTTCAGCAAATGGATGATGAAGCTTTACTGAATGAAATCTATAGCCTGATTCACGCAGAAACGGATCTTAGTAAAATTTATGTTCTGTCTGATAATGAAAGATCAATGGTTGAAGAAGGACTGACTGACGTTCGGGACGGAAAAATTGTTTCGTCTGAAAAAGCAACCGAACGCCTGAAAGAATGGCTAAAGAAATAGTCTGGACAGAGACTTCACTGAAGGATCGTCTAACAATTTACCAATTTTGGTTAGCTCATAATCGTTCAAACACCTATAGCGAAAAACTGGAATTACTTTTTGATAAAAGCGCTCAATTGCTTGCAAAGTTTCCACAAGCAGGAATGAGAACAGATATAGAGGGCGTGTCAAAATTCTAAGAACATTCAAAATCTTTTATCAAACTACTCCTGAAAGAATTCTGATACTTCGCGTATGGGATAGTCGTCAGGACTCAAAAACTTTGAAATTATAGTCATGGCAGTTCAGCTTGATACATCCCCTCATATAGTTAAAGATCTTTTAGAAGCCGTTCAACTTCAACACATTTTTGAAGATGGCAAAACTTTTCCGGATTGTTTGCCGAAACGCGCGCTGGCAGATATTGAACAAGACTATCATCAGCAAAAAGATATCGCCAACTTTGACTTGAAAAAATTTGTGTTAGAAAATTTTTCTGTGCCGGTTACTTCTGCCGCTGCGTATAAAAGCGATCCTGAAAAATCAACAACACAACATATTCATACCTTATGGAACGAGTTAACCCGCAAACCCGATCAGGCAGCAGGTTCTCTCATCCCCCTTCCGCATCCGTACATTGTGCCGGGTGGTCGCTTTCGCGAGATTTATTACTGGGATAGCTACTTCACCATGTTGGGATTAAAGGTTTCTTCACGCACCGACCTTATTCAGAATATGGTTGATAACTTCGCTTATCTCATAGACACAGTTGGCTATATTCCCAATGGAAACCGAACGTATTACCTTGGTCGTTCGCAGCCTCCCTTCTTTTCTTTAATGGTAAAACTTCTCGCAGAAATAAAAAAGAATACGTTAAGTAAGTACATCTCTCACCTGGAAAAGGAATATGCCTTCTGGATGCGCGGTTCAAAAGAACTATCTGAAAAAACTCCTGCCCTACATCGCGTGGTTCGGTTGCCAGACGGGAATATTCTTAACCGGTATTGGGATGAGCACAACACCCCTCGGCCCGAATCGTATAAAGAAGATGTAGAACTGGCCCGGCACTCCATTCAACAACCCGAAACCGTGTACAGGCATTTGCGCGCTGCCGCGGAATCGGGTTGGGATTTCAGCAGCCGTTGGTTTAAAGATGAAATCCTTTTTTCAACCATCCACACCACCGAAATTATTCCTGTTGATCTGAATTGCTTACTCTATCATCTGGAAAAAACATTAGCCGAAGCATTTCAGGAAAGTGGTAACAAAACACAAACTTCGCATTACCTGCAATTATCCAACGCACGCAAAGCAGCTATACGAAAATATTGCTGGAATGCCGGTGGATTCTTCTTTGATTACGATTTTGTAGCACAGCAACAGAAAGAAGCCTACACCTTGGCGGGTATATTCCCATTATTTTTTGAATTGGCAACACCTGAACAGGCCATGGCGCTAGAACAAATAGTTCAAACCAAATTTTTAAAACCGGGCGGACTAACCACTACTATTTTTAACAGCGCCCAACAATGGGATGCCCCCAACGGTTGGGCACCATTGCAATGGATGAGCTACAAAGGCTTGTTGAATTATGGTTTTGATGATCTGGCAAAAGAAATAAAAACCCGATGGTTACAAACCAACAACAGAGTTTATGCCGAAACGGGAAAGATGACTGAAAAATATAATGTGTTCAGTACCAAAGCCGAAGGAGGTGGTGGCGAATACCCAAACCAGGATGGCTTTGGCTGGACGAATGGAGTTTACCTGGCGATGAGTGAATAACTACTTCCTATAAATCCCCTTCAACACTTCCTCCCTCCCATCAATGACCGGTAATGGCAAATTCAAAATTTTTGCGATAAGCGGATACACGTGTATATTTTGAAACGCAGGCACTCTTGCTCCTTTCTTAATGTTGGGACCTTGCGCATAAAAAATTCCGCGCATATCGTGCACAACGGCCGGGTCGTAGCCATGCACGCCCATCTTTGTTCCCAACTTAGCCGAACTTAAAAACCGTTCGCGTGTACCTTCACGAATATAAAATCCTTCATCGGCTATTATCATCATATCGCCAACACGGTTGTGTGTATACTGCCAGCGGGCAGGGTAATCTTCTTTTTTCAATACAGTAAAATGTTTCTCGTTTTTTTTCAATACAGCAAATACTGAATCCTTCTTTCTCGCAGAATCAAAATACAAATGCGTCTGCGTACCTCCATTAACCACCTTAATGCTGCGATCTTTGCGATCCAGCAATTCATCCACAAAGATGAAAGTTGATTCCTCCACCGGTAATTCTTTCATACCATGATCGGAAACAAGAATTACGTTTACCGGCAAACGGGTTGCCTTAATACCGGTCATTAATTCGCCCAGTAAAGAATCGGCCCGCATAACTGCGTGTTGCGTTTCCGCTGCGTTAGGACCAAATTCATGACCTTCATGATCGGGAAAAGAAAAATAAAGCGTGATCATGTGCGGGCGTTCATTTGCCGGAAGGTTTAACCAATCAATAACCTGCTGCACACGCTTACGCGGATCGATCGTATCATCGAACGGAAAATAATAATCGGGCCTGCGGGCCGGATCACTCATTTCTGAACCTACCCAAAAAAACGAAGCCGACTTCATATTGTTCTTTTTGGCCAGCTCCCAAAGTGGAACACCTCCATAATATATAGGGTTAACCACACGGTCTTTGTTACGCATGCCATAAAACTCGTTTCGTTTAAGGTCATAAAATGAATTATCTACCAATCCGTGGTTTCCCGGATTCAATCCGGTAACAATGGAATAATGATTAGGAAATGTTTTACTGGGAAACGATGGGATAATGGCCTCGGCCTGCGCGCCATCGGCAATAAATTTCTTAAATGCAGGTGGATTGTATTTAGTTAAGTAATCGTGGCGGAAGCCATCGAAGGAAACAAGAACAACATACGGCCGTTCCTGCGCCCGTCCACAAACACTGCAAAGCAAAAAACCTAAAAACAAAATTTTCTTCATGGGCAGCAAGATGATTTTTTTTACCCAATTCCGCTACCCCTTTTATTTAAGCGCTAAAAATTTGTTGGTGAAATACTGAAAACTCAGCACTTACCGCACTATCAAAATCTTTGTGATCGATCGGGCTTGGTTATACTCATATATAAAAATATACATTCCGGCTGCCAGTGCACGCAAATCCAGCCGGGTTTGATTGCTTTCGCGTTCTGATTGAATGGGCTGTGCCTGACCCAGGTAATTGGTTAATCTTATGGGTGTAACCTGCTCCTGCAGATACAACCAACCTGATGTTGGGTTCGGAAACAAAATTTCTCTTGAGTTTTCAACTCCAACTACCAAGCTAAATTCAGCAATGTAAGTAACATCAGCTGCCGGAGTAACGATTACCTGTGTGGCTGCACCTCCGTGTGTCCATTGTGTAAACGCATAGGTATTTCCGTTCAGGCTTTGCTCTTCATTCACACCTATTTGTCGTTTTATTCCTTCCACACTTTCCACGGCTAAAGGCGTTACCTGCGGCTGACCATCCAACAAGATTTGTAATCCGGCTGGTTGCGTTGCAAAATTCAAAGTTGACTTTCGCGGCAATACATCTACACTATCTTTTCCTGTTGCTCCTTGTGTATCGGTGGCGGTAAGAATAAACCGATACCATACGTTAGCTGATACTTCGCCTTCATCGGGAACATCAAACGTACCGGAAGCTATACCGGAAACCGGAACGCCATCGTGCACGTGTATATCGTGATGAAAATTAATTTGCCAGCTTAGCGAAGTTGCAGTAAGGGCCCCTTCTTCTGCATCGGTGGCACTACCGGAAAATGAAATGGCTGCACCTCCTGCATAGGTGGTTGCGGATGTGGGTAGTTGAATTGTTGCTATCGGTTTTGTATTAGGTGTTACGGTTAATGTAGCGGCATTGCTCGTTACCTGGCCGGCTGTATTGGTTATTCTCACTTTGTATTCACCGGCATCGGTTAGCGTTACCGAATTTAGGGTAAACGTTGCCGAGGTAGCATTCGCAACAGGTAAATCATTTTTTAACCATTGATACTGGAGAGGTGTAGTACCTGCAACAGAAACAGAAAACGAAACAGAAGTTCCTTCAGAAGCAGCAACTCCTGCGGGTTGTTGGATGATGGTGGGTGCATTTACATTGTTGGATACAATTTTATACAGCGCGCTTGACCCCCGGCTCAAATAATACAGATTGCCATCTGGCCCGGTTGTAAGTGCAATAGACGAGCCTCCCACATTACTACCAAACAAGGTTGCTGTTGGAGTGGCCGTTAGATTAAGCGCGTAAATCCAGTTACCGCAATAGTCCTGAAAAAAATAGTTACCTAAGTAAGAAGCCGGATAAGAAGTAAACTGCGGATTAAAAAAAGTGCCGCTAGTAATAGCACAACCGGTTGGCGCGGCACCACTATGATTATACGCGTAAACAGGGCTAGTGTACGCAGGGTTAGTTGTATGGCCTTCGGTTGCCGGCCATCCGAAATTCTTTCCGCCCGCGGTGGCATCATTAACTTCCTCTACTGCGTTTTGCCCAACATCATTCACAAAAATTTTGCCTGTGCCTGGTTCAATAGCAAACGTGTATGGGTTGCGTAATCCGTATGACCAGATTCGCTTGCGTTGTTCCGATGCAGTGCCTGAATAAAATGGATTATCGGTTGGTGCGCTACCGTCTTTGTTGATGCGCAAAAATTTTCCATGATAGATATCCAGGTTTTGTGCGTGCGATCCGGTGGCATTGTCGCCCACGGCAACATATAACTTACCATCGGGGCCAAAGGCAAGTGCCCCGCCATTATGGTTGGTGGCTCCACTTAAGTTATCCAGTTCCAGTATGGGCAGTTCACTTCCGGCCAGAGCCACATCTCCGTTTGCCGTGTATCGTACAATGCGGTTATGAAGCGGGGCAACACTTGTGGTATAATATAAATACACATATCCGTTGTTGGTAAAATCGGGATCGAGCGCAATACCAATAAGTCCACGCTCGCCCAATGAACTTACAGAAGGTAGTGTAATGAAAGGAGTTGATAATAGTGTTCCGTTTTTTATTACCCGTAATGCTCCGCCTTGTTGGGCTACAAAAATTCTACCATCAGGTGCAAAGGCAAATACCGTTGGCGATGAAATTGAGCCGCCCACCTGCACCCGGGAAAAGCCGGCTGGAAAAGTTTGGGCCAGCGAATAAAATACAATCAGTTGAAGAAAACCTAAAAGTGTCAATTTCATACCCTCTAAGGTACTGAATTACACTTTGCGCAAGAGTCGGTTAATCGCGGTTAACGCATGCTTACCGGATATAATTTTAAATTGGAAGCTTACTTCTCTTCATTGTTCATGTAAAAACTTAATGCCCCCGATGGACACTTTTTTACCTGATCAATAATCTGCTGAGTGGTTGCCTGTTCTGGCGTTATCCACGGTTTGCGTTTGGGATCAAATACCTGGCCTAAGCCTCTGAAGCAAATGCCCGAGTGGCTACACTGGTTGGGCTTCCACACTATAGTTACCTCACCATTCGTATATTTTTTGGTAATGTTCTTCATGATAGTTGGATTAAGTTAAGGCCAGGAAGTGCTCCGCCAGGATATTGCTGCAATCGGGCCCCTTCTTTCAGTGTACCCAGATCAACGCCTGCAAATCCAATTTTATCAATTATCGTTCGTACCGCTTCTTTTGCTGCCGTATGATCGCCACAATAAAAGATTACACGCTTACCTCCATTCTGTTCAGGAATTGCTCCTAACAACTGAGGTGTAAATGTGTTAAACGCCTTTACCAGTTTTGCGCCCGGCAACATTTCCTGCACCACTTCACTGGATGCACGGCCACCTAATTCTGCAATTTTATAATCGGGTGGTACAACCGGGTTGATTGGATCAATCACAATTTTATCCTTCCAGTTAGAAATTTTTCCGGCCACAGCCGGAAGATGAATCCATTGCACCGCCAGGAAGATGACATTAGCCGCAGTTGCTTCTTCAATGGAACCGGCACGGGCTTTACCCCCCAGTTGCTTAACTGCATCAGTCAACGAATCGGCTCCGCGACTGTTGCTAATGATTACTTCGTATCCCGCCTTTACTACTTGTCCTGCAAAGGCTAACCCTATTCCACCCGATCCAATAATACCAATCCTCATAGTTTCAAATTATGCCTTAAGATAAGATGTTGGATCGGGTTCGTGCAATTCAATTTACACAATAGTAAATGAATGGTTCTGCACAAAGAATTCCTGTGTATAGCGCTCGCGCGGAGCCAGTTCTCTTGCTTTCAGGTTATCACTCAGGTTATCGGGGTTACCCGCATAACCAATGGCCATTACAACAAGAGGTTCAAGCGACTCCGGAATATTCAGATTCTCTGTCAGTACCTGTTTATTATACCCGCCCATTTGATGTACTGTTAATCCCGCATGAGCGGCCTGCACCGACAACAAGGCATTGGCAGCACCCACATCGTAGCGGGCAGCTCCGTTAACAGTTCCATTACTAATATGATTTTTGCGTGCCAGACTTACCACCAGTACCGGGGCATGTTGCGCCCATATCTTATTACTTTCATTTAACGCATTTAAAATGTGTTGATATAGTTCAGGTTGTTGCTGCGTTGCGTAAACATAAACCCAGGGCTGTGCATTCATGCTACTAGGTGCCCAACGCGCGGCTTCAAAAAGCGAACGCATCGTTTCATCTGAAACCGGGTTTTCTGAAAATGCCCGTTTGCT
>DEIA01000066.1 GCA_002352225.1 Flammeovirgaceae bacterium UBA2786 | reverse complement strand
GTGATCCCGCTGGGACTCGAACCCAGGACCCATACATTAAAAGTGTATTGCTCTACCGACTGAGCTACGAGATCTTACGATTTTGCCTAATTTTAGGCCGTTTCCGTAATTGAGGGCACAAAGGTAACAGGATATGAAAAATATGCAAACCAGCATTTTAAAAATTCTTGGTGTTGTGATGTTGCTGGCTGGGGTATTCCATACACACGCTCAAACATCAACAGAACTTTTGCAAAAAGCTGATTCTCTGTTTATCAAAAAGCAATTCACGCAGTCGTTCGATATTTATCAACGTATCCATAAGGGTGGGCAGTTCTCGCCTGCTATGTTCCTAAAGATGGCTTTTATTCAGGAAGGTTTAAATAAACCCAGTTTGGCGCTTTACTACCTCAATCTATATTATCTGGCTAGTGGCGATGAGCAAACACGGGTTAAGATGGAAGAACTGGCCACAAAAAACCGGTTGTACGGATATGAATATACGCAGCTTGAGCAAGCCCGCGAATTATTAACGCACTACAAACCCTATGCAACAACCGGTATTGCCGCGGTTGTTATTTTAATAATGGCGATTGCAGTTTATCAAACACGAAAAGGAAACAGGCCTGTGGGTGCTGTTGTATTTGCCCTGGTTGGTCTGGTGCTGCTCGGTTTACTTGTAAACTTTACGGCCCAGCCCCGCTCTGCTATTATTACGGGTAGCAATACATTTGTAATGAACGGGCCTTCAGCCGGAGCTTCTGTTGTGGGGCTGCTGGCGGAGGGAAATAAAGTTCAGATTAAAAACAAAGAAGATGTGTGGCTTAAAGTCTATTGGATAGACCAATATGTTTATGTGCGCCAGTCGCAGGTATTGGAAGTGGTCTTATAATTCTGCCGAAACCTGTTTGCTCATTTTCCTTCGTTGAATGGCATAGCCGTGGTTAACCAGGTAAATACCAGCTACGGTTATTAAAAAAGCAATACCAATTTGGGTGTTTAATTTTTCGGCCAGTACCAGCCACCCCAGCACCACTGCTACCAATGGGTTTACGTACGAGTACAACGATGCAATTGTAAGTGGTAACTGACTGAGCGTGTACGCATACATACTGAATGCACCAATCGAACCCACCACAATCAGGTAGCCTAAAGCAAAAATTACTTCCTGCGAAAAAGTTATGGTTTGCAGATTATCGAATGCCAGACTAAAAGGGAGGCAGAAGATTCCACCAAACAACATTTGCAACCCTGTGTTAAAGAATGGATTAGAGTTCTGAATAGTACGTTGTGTAAGTAAACTGCCGATAGCCCAAGTAAGAGTGGCTATAAAAATCAAAGCAATACCCATACTATAGCGCGGGTTGGCAAAATCGGTCAGGTATTCGCTAAACACCAGCACAATACCACCCAACCCGACAAGCGAACCCAGTACAATCTGAAGATTAGGGAATTCGTGCCGGTTAATACCAATGTTAATGAGGATTACCAGCACGGGCATGGTGGAGCATATGATGGCGGCCAAACCACTAGGCACGGTAACCTCTGCCCACGAAACAAATCCATTGCCACAGGTAATCATTAAAAAACCTCTGAATGCCTGAATACCCAGCTCTTTTGGTGTAGGTATTTTTTCTCTTTTGATGCCGATAAAAAATACACACATAATAGCCCCGGCCGTAACTTGCCGGATTGCCGCAAACAAAAAAGGCGGAAACTGCATAACACCCACGCGCATCACCAAAAAAGTGGTGCCCCAGATCAGGCAAATGCCGGCCAGGCACAGATAAGCAAGCGTTTTGGGTTTCACGGCCGCGAAGATAAGAGGCGGTATATAATAGATATGCGTTAGGCGTAATATTTCGCTTTCATTACCGGTATTGGGTGTAAACCAAAATGTATAACCAGAGGTAAGAAATTGAATGCGCGGGTAGGGGTAATGCTAATACCGGGTGTCGTACTAAAAAACCAAAGCGTATGACACCCGGAACTACTCTACCGAAGCCTGTAAACCAGCAATACTTTTTACTGTTTCAGGTTGCACAACAAAACTGGCTGCTGGTGTTACAGGAAGAAAAGCTAAAGCGGAAAATGTGCAAGCATCGTGTAACCAGGCGAGCACTATATTAACTACACATTAATCGTATCGTACACTACTACCCTTTCCCACAGGTGCGAGCACTCGGCAATAAACTTCTGGTGTATCGGATGATCCTGATAGGTTTTCTGACCAGCCAAATCTTTAAAAAACATAAGTTCAGATACTCCGTAGCTGTTATCTACCACATCGCGCTTTTCTGTACTGGCCGGAATACCCACATGGATGTATTGAATGGTTTCGATTTTGGAGAGCGATTTTACTCCGGCAATCAATTTGGCCAGATCATCTTTCGAGTTGGGATTTTTCATCCAGAAGAACACGTGGTGTACTAATACATTTTTATCCTGATCCATAGCTAAAGCATTAAAAGCCGGGGCTAAAGTTAATAAAGATGCTTGGGCAATAAATCTTCTGCGTGTGCTTTTGGTTGTCATAATCAGGTTGTTTAAAACCTAAGGTAGTAATTACAATCAGAAAACCCGTTTACAGGTAGTTACCAGAGAATGGGTCATTTTCAAAAATTCCTACCTTACTGTTGTAACCTTTCTTTACCATACCGGTAACTAATGCCGAAACCCGCTAAAAGTATTGATTTGATGAGCGATGAACAGATAATGGAAGCCGTAAAAAACGGTAATCTCCAGCAGGCATCAATACTTTTTGACCGGTTTCATAAACGGATTTTCAATTTTCTGGTACGCATGACGGGCGATAGAGAAGGAGCGGAAGACCTGACACAAAATGTGTTTTTACGCATGCTCCGGTATCGCCAATCCTATAATCCGGAAATGAAATTTCAATCGTGGATCTACCAGATGGCACGCAATGCCTTTGCCGATCACTATCAAAAACAAAAGCAGTTAAAACCTGCCAGCATGGAAGTTGAAAAATTGCACGATAGTTTACCTGATCTGGCAGAAGCCATGGAACAGGAAGAAACAGAGAAACGGTTGATTCGGGCGCTGGCTAAACTACCAGACGATTATCGGGAGTTGCTGGTGCTAACCCGGTTTCAGCACCTGAAGTACGAGGAGGTGGCTGGTTTTTTAAACATGACGGTAGCCAATGTGAAAGTAAAAGTTCACCGGGCTATCGGGCAGTTACGGGAAAATTATTTTGAATTAGAAAATGCATAACCTTATGGATAGGCAAAAATGGGAAGGTAGGTTAATTGATTATATCGATGGCAACGCAACCGAAGCAGAGCGAGCTGCCATTGAACACGAGTTGCTTCATAATGAAGCTGTACGTACGCTCTATAATCAACTAGCAGAACTTATGGGGGTTATAAACGAAGCAAAAGTACAGGAGCCTTCAACAAGCATGAAGGCCAACTTTGAAAAGACTTTGCAGGAAGAGCTGGCAATACAAACAAAACCGAAAAAAACAATACTCTTCTCGCCCGTACTATATCGTGTAGCAGCAGGTTTTGTATTGCTGATGGCTGGTCTGGCAATTGGATATAAAATCAATCAAAGCAACATTGAATCGGATAAACTGGTGCAGTTACAAAAAGAAGTAGAGGAGAACCGCAGAATGATGTTGGCCATGATGGATAACCAACTATCGGCCAGCCAGAGAATGGCAGGCGTTTCGGTAGCGTATGAAATGGAAAAGCCAGATGATGAAATTGTGAGCGTTCTTATAAAAACCCTGAATGAAGATGTGAATACTAATGTGCGCCTGGCTGCTCTCGATGCATTGGGCCGATTTAGTAATGAGAATCAGATTCGAAACGAACTAATTAACTCACTTAAAACTCAAAAAGATCCGGTTGTGCAGATAGCCCTTATCCAGTTACTGGTAGAAATGAAAGAGAAAAGCATTTTAGATCAGTTGGAAAAGCTAACCCGCGATGCCGGAATTCTTAAAGCTGTAAAAGACGAAGCTCATGCCGGAATATTGAAACTTTCGTAGTGCGCACTGCAGAGTGTACTACAGTGGTGGTAATAGATAAAATGTAAAAAAATTAAACAGAATAGCAACATGAAACGAATAATGGTAGTGATGTGCGTTTGGTTAGCCACACAGGTAATGTTTGCACAAGAGTATAAAGTTGCCAAAAGTACCGGCAGATTAGAGTTAAACATCGGGCGGGTTACCGTAGAAGGCCATCCGGGTAACGAGATTATTTTCTCTTCTACCGACCACCGCGAAAGCAAGGACGATCGTGCCACAGGCTTGCGCGCAATTAATGGATTAGGCCTTGACGATAACACCGGACTGGGAATAAATGTAACGCAGAAGGGTGATGTGATAGAGGTGAATCAACTAAAAAAAATGAATGCACCAGATATAAAAGTGCTGGTCCCCAAAGGTGTAATTGTTTCTTTCTCGCATCAATCGCAATACGGGGGCAAGATTGTATTTAAAAATATGGAAAACGAGATAGAAGTATCGTCCACCTACAACAGCATCGAATTAGAAAATGTAACCGGACCACTTACTATTAAAAGTGTGTACGGACATATTGAAGCCAGCCTGGGTGGTAATGTAAAAGGACCAATCTCTATCGTATCGGTTTATGACTATGTTGATGTGGCAATATCGCCTGCAACTAAAACTACACTTAAACTCAGTACATCGTATGGCGAGATATTCGTGGCCCCTGAATTCAACATTGAAATAGAGAAACAGGGAGAATGGGTAAAGTACAGCGATCGCGTAAGCGGAAAACTTAACGGTGGCGGCTTAAGCATGGATTTACGTTCGGAGTACGGTAAAATTTATCTGCGAAAAAAATGAAAGCACTACTAGTATGCATGATGGTTGCCGGGGCGGCTATGGCTCAAACCCCGGTAAACAAGAGTTACCCGGTGCCCGCCAATAAAAAAATTTCGTTAAGCTTTGATTACCCTCAATTGGTAAAAATCAGCACCTGGGATAAAAATGAAATTTCCATTACAGGCTCGGTTTCTATTAATGGTGGCGAAAGCGACAATGCTTTCGAACTGGAACAAGCGGTAACAGATAATACAGTTCGTATTGAAAACCATATCCGAAACCTCAAATCACTTCCGCATCGCATAACAGTTTATAAAGGCGAGGAAAAAATTGTTTTCAGATCGGAAGCAGATTACAAAAAGTATTGTGCAGAAACCGGAAGTAACTTTACTATGAAGTCGCAGGGTGTTGATATGGATATTGTGTTAGAAATAAAAGTGCCACGCGGAGTAGAAACCAGGCTGGAATGTGTGTACGGTTTGGCTGAAGTACGTAATTTTTTTGGTCCGCTTAGCGTGGAGGCAACCTATGGAGGTGTTGATGTTTCGGTTCAGGAAAGTACAACAGGCGAGTTAGGGGCCGAGACCGGGTATGGCCAGATTTACACCAACCTCGATCTAACGTTTACCGGAACGGAGGTTAGAGATTTTCATACCCGTGTAATAGCTAAGCCNNGGCCTTCCATAAAGTTGATTTACAACTATACGAATAGGTGCATTACACAGAACCGGAATAGTTAGTTAATCCAACCTTCTATGGAAATATAAGTCGTGATTGGGAAGCAGAGAAGGGTGTGCAATTTTTACTAAGTCTTTTAGAATTATATCGGGCCGCAGGTAGCCAAGCTCCAAAAATTCATTTCCCCCCTTGGCGCCTTTGCGGGCATTGTAACTATACACGCTTCTCGATTTGAATGGCTTAAACATTGCATACCGGTTTTCAGTTGATTCAATTTCAGATAAGGATGTAAAAGAACCTACTCCAATCCAAAGGTCGGCATCTTTTGCTTTCTCATAAACCGCTTCGAAACTTAATTCCAGAAATCCATTTGTATCCGTGTTGCTCCATAAATATTGTGTGCCGGCATCGGTTAATAATTTTGCTGCATAATTTTTCCCGCCCGGCATAAACCAGGTATCGCCATACACAATTCCACTTAGTACAGTTGGCCGGCTGTTCGTACTCGTAGTTAGTTTTTGTGTGGTTAGATACTCGTGTTCAATTACATTAAAAATTGAATCGGCTTCGCGCTCCTTACCAAAAAATAAGGCCATAAACTTTATCCACTCTGCGCGCCCTAACGGATGCTCCTCCAGGTATTCGGCATTAATAACCGTGGGAATACCCAACTCCTTAATTTTTCGTAGTTGCCCAAGGTCACTACTCATGGTGTAGCTCATTACCAACTGTGGTTTTAACGAAAACAAGACTTCCAGATTCATGCCTTTATCAATACCCACATCCGTAACCTTTCCGGCATCTACTCTTTTGCGCATTTTTTCTGAACTGATGTAGTCTGTAGTAGGAAATGCCACCAGTGCACCTGTTTCATCTAAGTAATCCAGTAATGGAATATGCGTGGTGGAAGTACAGGCTATCCGGGTAAGAGGAATCTCAATTACTTGTGTGTCGGCAGCGTGAGCAGGTGCCGATTCTCCTTTTGGAACCAGTAAGTACGTGTAACTTTGAGTAGCACCGGGATAGGGTCGGTTAACGGTTAATTTAATTATCCTTCCTTCCCGTTGAATGGAAAACCCTCTGGCATATTTCAAAGAATCAGCGTAGGTATAATCTGAAGTATTCTGAGAGGTGGGTGTACAACCGGTTAACAAAACAAGTACACCAAATACCAGAGTAGCAGCTGCAAATTTTTTCATCAGGCAAGTTTAAAGAATTTAATTATGTTTATGCGCTTTGAACTAATAAATCAATGGTTAAGAATTTGGTTTACCAGCGTATGGATACAGTGTACTGATACGACCAGTTTGAAATTAAACAAATAGACTTTGGCCGAAGAGAAAGACAGAATAGAATTAAAAGAGGGGATAGATTATTATCTTGAAAGTGGCCTGCTTGTGTTTACTTCGGCTTACCACTTAAAACGAGGGTTTTGTTGTGCGAACCAGTGCAGGCATTGTCCTTATCAGAGCAAAACACCTAAGAAGAAACCTTCAGAAACTCTTCAATAATTTTTTGCGCGGCCGCAGAGGGTAGCATTTGCCTGTTTTCGATCTGAGTTTCAAACCGGGCAATGCTGTTCCTTATTTTTTCCGATTGCGCCAACTGTTTTCGCAACTGGTTCTGCAAACTATCCTTAAACCATATTAGATCTTGCTCTTTTCGATTAGACTCAAAGTACCCGGATGCGCGCGTCATTTCTAAATATGCTTCAATCAGGGTCCATACTTCGGCAACACCCCGGTTTTCTAAAGCCGAGCTGGTTGTAACCTTTGGAACCCAACCCGTAGCTGAGGTATTAAGCAGATGTAAAGCATGCTGATAGTTGGCACGGGCCTGATCAGCCATTTTTTTATTCTCGCCATCTGCTTTGGTTATCACCACAGCATCGGCCATTTCCATAATACCTTTTTTTATTCCCTGCAATTCATCGCCTGCCCCCGCTAACATCAGCAGCAAAAAGAAATCTACCATATTGCGCACAGCCGTTTCCGATTGCCCTACACCTACGGTTTCAACAATTATCACATCAAAACCCGCTGCTTCGCAAAGCAAAATTGTTTCGTGGGTACGATCAGCCACACCACCTAATGTAGTTCCGGTGGCAGAAGGCCTGATAAAGGCATTAGAATCTTTAGAAAGATTCTCCATCCTTGTTTTGTCACCCAGAATACTGCCTTTGGTTTTGGTACTACTCGGATCAACCGCTAATACAGCAACCTTTTTAGATTGTTCGGTTAAATGCTTACCAAACGCATCAATAAAAGTGCTTTTGCCTACACCGGGTACACCGGTAATTCCAATCCGTACAGATTTACCGGTTTGGGGTAATAATTCCGTAATAATCTGATTAGCCAGAACAATATCTTCTTCCCGTTGACTTTCTGATAGTGTAATGACCTGTGCCAACATCACACGATTACCATCGCCAATGGCATTTATGTAAGATCTGAAATTCTTATCGTTGATATGGTTTTTCAATGTGGCGAATTGATTGCTGGGTTAAATTTCTAAATTTATATTGAAGTTTATTTAATCTATGAAGAAACTCTCTAAGCAGGCATTCAGATCAATTAAGAAGCTTTCCAGGCAATCGCTAACCATCACGGTCTTTGTTTTTACCCTGATGTGGGGTGTGGATAAAATTACAGATTTTAAATTCTTCAATGCTTTTGATCCGATTTCTCAGGCGTTAAGTGATTTTGAATTAACCGATTATGCATTCTCTAACCTGCGCGAAACCCCATCGGTTGATCAGCGAATTGTTCTGGTAAACCTGGCGCCAACACGCGGGCTAATTGCCCAACAAATCATGCAACTAAAAGCACTAAACCCAAAGGTTATTGGCGTGGATAGTTTTTTTGATTGTGAAGGAGGGTTATATGACACGCTGAATTGCCCGCAGTTGTTAGACACATTAGGTAACCTGATGTTGAGCAATGCCATACAGGAAGCCGGAAATGTGGTACTGGTAAGCAAATTGGTTCAAACCAAAGCCCTGGCCAGCAAAGGCGATATTGATGAGTATGATTCTATTGAATATTCTGACAAAATGTTTCGGGATTATGCACGCAACGCCTATGCAAATTTACCAACCGATGCAAATTATCAAGACGATGTAAAATTATGCCGGTCGCTATTTCCCAAAATGACAGTGAATGGCAATGAAGAACTGGCCTTTAGCGTACGACTTGCCATGATGTACGATTCGGTAAAAACAGAAAAATTCTTAGCCAGAAATAAATACGAGGAAGTGATCAACTTTAGAGGGAATGTTGAACTGATGGATAACCGGTTAAGTAGCATTTCGAAAGAAGACATTTCTACTACCCGGTACCCAATCATGTTTTATGCAATTGATTGGGATAAATTTTTAGAGGAGCAGTATCTGGAAGATATTTTTAAGGGCAGTATTGTTATGTTAGGATCTATGGGAAGTTACTTTGGAGATCTAAGCTGGGAAGACAAATTTTTTACGCCTCTTAACAAAAAAGTAGCGGGCCGGGCCAACCCCGATATGTTTGGTTTAGTAGTTCATGCCAATGTGGTAGCTATGATTTTAAATGAAGACTATATCGGAGAACTTAAGGAATGGCACAAATATGCAATTGCTATTGTAGTTTGTTTCTTTACAATAATCCTCTTCATATTAATTGACCGGCATCTGCCGCTTTGGTTCGATACCTTGTCGGTATTAATTCAGGTTGTGCTTTTGCTTACCGTATCCGGATCGGTGGTCTATTTCTTTACAAACTATTCCGCAAAGCTAGATTTAGCCCTTACATTGGCTGCTTCTGCTTTAGTTGGCCCTGCTTACGATATTTTCAAAGGTTTCCAAAATCAGTTCAACAAATGGTTTACCAAGAAGCCAGTAGAAGTATTAAATGAGTAGTCAGTATTGGCACAATTTTTCGTAATTTCGAATTGCAAACAACTAAAAAACCATGAAAAAAGGCAGATTTCTCTTATTTGTTAGCTTTTTCGCTGTTAGTAGCCTTGCGTTAGCGCAAGATTATACCTTCAGGGTATTAGCTAATAAAGGTGCGAATGAAATTAAGACAGGTGCGGCCTGGCAACCCGTTAAAACAGGATCTACTTTAAATGCGTCTGATGAAATTAAGATCACAGAAAACGCTTCGGTGGGGTTGGTTCACATAAAAGGAAAGCCTCTGGAAGTAAAACAACCGGGAGTGTATAAAGTAGCAGATCTGGCGGCTAAAGTTCAAACCGAAGCAAGTGTATTAAACAAATACACCGATTTCATTTTGAGCAGTAATTCGGCCGAAGCAAAAAAGAATAGATTAAGTGCAACAGGGGCGGTACACAGAGGCGCAAAAGATGCAATTCAACCCCATTTACCTAAAAATGAAGGAGCTGAGATTTTTGGTAACCAGCTTGTAATTAATTGGGATACCGAAAGCGCGGGCCCCTTTATTGTAACGGTATTAAATATGTTTGACGAAGCAATCTTTAAAGCAGAAACAGCTGAAAAATCTCTAACGGTAGATTTATCGGACCCTAAGTTTAATGGTGAAGATGCATTGATTGTTGATATTAAATCAAAAACCACGGGTGCTAAACTACAGGATGAGTCAAGACCAATGGTAAAACGCCTGAGCCAGGCCAGATCAGAAAAGATTAAGGCTGGTTATGCAGAGGTATCGAAAGAATTAGATGCGACTTCGGCCTTTGGTAACTTATTTCTGGCTGGATTTTACGAACAAAACAGATTAATTGTAGATGCAATTGCTGCTTATGAACGCGCAATTACACTGGCTCCTGAAGATCCTACCTACAAAGAATATTATCAGGAGTTTCTATATAGAAACAAGTTGAAGCCCGATCCGAACGCTTCAACCACTAACAAGTAACAAACAGCCCCGCCCAAAGCGGGGTTTTTTGTTGCACGCAACAATGAATACTACTTGGCTACCAATAATAATCTCCTAATTTTGTGAGCTAACCATTTCTTATTTATGAGCGTACTTGTTAATAAAGATTCCCGGGTAATTGTACAGGGATTTACCGGTTCTGAAGGCACCTTTCATGCTGGCCAGATGATCGAATATGGTACCAACGTAGTGGGTGGGGTTACACCCGGCAAAGGTGGGCAAATTCACCTGGGTCGCCCGGTGTTTAATACAGTAAAAGAAGCCGTAGAAAAAACCGGTGCTGATGTTTCCATCATTTTTGTTCCGCCTGCATTTGCAGCCGATTCAATTATGGAAGCTGCTGAGGGCGGAATAAAAGTTATAGTAACCATTACAGAGGGAATCCCTGTAAAGGACATGATGACAGCTAAAAAATATGTAAAGGAAAAAGGGGCTACCCTTGTTGGGCCTAACTGCCCGGGTGTAATTACTCCGGGTGAGGCAAAAGTGGGTATAATGCCGGGCTTTGTGTTTAAGAAGGGGCGCGTGGGGATTGTGTCAAAATCAGGAACGCTTACCTACGAAGCCGCAGATCAGATTGTAAAAGCTGGTCTGGGAGTATCCACAGCAATTGGGATTGGAGGAGACCCTATAATAGGTACACCAACCAAAGATGCTGTAGAGTTACTGATGAATGATCCCGAAACCGATGCGATTGTAATGATTGGCGAGATTGGTGGTAACTACGAACCGGTTGCTGCCCGCTGGATAAAAGAGAAGGGAAATAAAAAACCTGTTGTTGGATTTATTGCCGGCCAAACGGCTCCTCCCGGAAGAAGGATGGGCCATGCAGGGGCCATTATTGGCGGAGCAGAAGATACAGCGGCTGCCAAAATGAAAATTATGCGTGAGTGTGGAATTCATGTTGTAGAATCGCCAGCCCTTATTGGCGAAACGATGCAGCAGGTGCTAAAGAAGTAGATTTAATCCTAAATATGTAAACAGGCTCGCCATATAAGCGAGCCTGTTTTTTTTGAATTAAATATTGGGTTGCGGAGTGGTGCGCAAATACGGTTTAACCCGTGTATGCCCTTTCGGAAATTTTCCGGGAATATCCTCATCCTTTACAGCAGCTGTAATTATAACATCTTCACCGTGCTTCCAGTTGGCGGGTGTGGCCACACTATATCCAGCCGTTAACTGAAGGCTATCAATCACTCTAAGAATCTCATCAAAATTTCTGCCCGTAGAAGCCGGATAGGTAATGGTAAGTTTCACTTTCTTATCGGGCCCAATAACAAATACAGAACGTACGGTAAACTTGTCGCTCACCTGGGGGTGAATCATATCGTACAAATTAGCCACCTTAAACTCAGGGTCGGCAATCAGCGGAAAATTAACTTCTGTTTTTTGCGTTTCGTTTATATCGCCAATCCATTTTTCGTGCGATTCCAGCGGATCGGCACTTAAGGCCACCACTTTAACATTACGCTTGTCAAACTCTGCGCGTAGTTTGGCAACCGCTCCTAACTCAGTAGTACATACCGGTGTAAAATCGGCCGGGTGAGAAAATAATACACCCCAACTGTTTCCTAACCATTGATGAAATTGAATAGCACCCTCAGTGGTATCGGCCTTAAAATCGGGTGCAATGTCTCCTAATCGTAACGACATACTTATTTTTTTTGATTTGGCTTCAAAATTATAATAAGTCTATAGATTTTGTAGACTTATTGAAAAAAATATTTATTTCTTCCCAAGGGCTTTTTCGCGTTTCATAATTTTTGCCAGAGTACTTTCCTTCAGAATTTTTAAGGTTTCATCGCGCACACCAATAAAACTATCGCGGATACCACACGTTTTCTCATCGCGGCATTCTTCGCAAGGCTCATAATAATTAAGCGAAACGCACGGAAGCATAGCAATAGCCCCATCCATTAACCGGATTATTTCAATCAGATTAACATCTTCAGGTTTCTTGTAGAGATAGTACCCACCTCCTTTACCTTTTTTGCTGTTTAGTACTTTGGCGTTGCGAAGTTCCAGCAATATGGCTTCCAGAAATTTTTTAGGAATGTGTTGCTTTTCGGCAATTTCCTGAATGTGAACGGGACCTTGC
>DEIA01000014.1 GCA_002352225.1 Flammeovirgaceae bacterium UBA2786 | reverse complement strand
AACGTATCTAGTAATTCTTTCACACCAAAATTATTTACCGCACTTCCAAAAAATACGGGAGCTACTTTACCTTCCAGATAATCGTTTACATCAAACTCAGGATATACACCTTCAATAAGTTCTACATCGGCACGTAATTGATTGGCATAGTTTTCACCAACCAACTCATCCAGTTGATTGCTATGAATATCCGATATCTCTATCCCCTCCTCCACTGTTATTTTACTGGCTGTAAACAACTGTAACGTTTTTTCGTACAGGTTATAAACTCCTTTAAAGGTTTTACCCATACTAATGGGCCAGCTAAGGGGGCGAACTTTAATGCTGAGTTTTTCCTCCACTTCATCAAGTAATTCAAACGGATCGCGGCCTTCACGATCGAGTTTATTAATAAAACACAAAACCGGGGTACTGCGCATACGGCATACTTCCATCAGTTTTTCCGTTTGTGCTTCAACTCCCTTCACGCAGTCAATCACCATGATTACACTATCCACGGCTGTAAGGGTACGGTACGTGTCCTCGGCAAAATCCTGGTGACCGGGCGTATCGAGCAGATTAATCTTAATGTCTTTATAATTAAAGCCCATTACCGATGTAGCCACCGAAATACCGCGTTGCTTTTCAATCTCCATCCAGTCGCTGCGGGCATGGTCTTTTATTTTAGATGACTTTACAGCACCTGCCTTTTGAATGGCTCCTCCAAAAAGAAGCAACTTTTCAGTAAGCGTGGTTTTACCCGCATCGGGGTGGCTAATGATTCCAAAAGTTCTGCGCTTGGCTATTTCCTGCTCGAGTGTCATAATATAAGGGCGCAAAAGTAGTAAATTAGAGCAAAAGCCAAGACGTGGCACCACTCAGAGTGGTGCCACGTCTATCTTCACAGCAGTATCATGAATTTAGCACCTGAGTCTCTTTACCACCTCTATAATCGTGGAAACAACAAACAGGTTATTTTTCCGCAGGAAAGAAATTATTCATACTTCCTAACCAAAGCCCACCATGAATTTAAAGCCGAAATCGATTTTCTGGCTTACTGTATGATGCCAAATCATTTCCATTTCTTAATCTTTACAAAACCAGAATACAATTCGGCAAAATTTACAAATGCACTAAGAACACTTTTAAGCTCCTATACACGGGCAATCAACAAACAACAGAATACCACGGGATCTCTTTTCCAACAAAATACAAGATCAATCGAAATCTCTTCTGATACCTACTCATCAACATGCTTCCATTACATACATCAAAATCCGCTTAGAGCAGGTTTATTTCAAAAAATTGAAGACTGGCCCCATCATTCATTCAGCCAATATTGGAAAAACCCTGAAGGCATCTGTAATGTCCATCTTGGTCATTCTCTAATCAATATCTCGAACGATTCAAATCAATTTTATAAAGACTCCTACCGGGTAATCCCGGAAGAGTATCTGTTAAAGATTAGCTTGTTTTGATTCCTGAATACAAGCAAATCCTGCCACTCTGTCACATTTTTACCCCCCCAACCCCCTTGGCATAACCCTTGTTCAAAGGGACTTTGCATTAAAATCTGTAATCTAAAAACTGAACATATCATGGGAAAAATAATTGGAATCGACTTAGGAACCACCAACTCGTGCGTATCCGTAATGGAGGGCAACGAGCCAGTGGTAATAGCCAACAGCGAAGGGCGCAGAACCACTCCTTCTATTGTAGGCTTTCTGGATAATGGGAAGGGTGAGCGTAAGGTAGGTGACCCTGCCAAGCGTCAGGCTATTACCAATCCAAAAAATACCGTTTCGTCAATCAAACGCTTTATGGGCAAAAAGTTTGGCGAAGTGGATAACGAAAAGAAACTGGTAAGCTACCAGGTAGAGAGTGGTAATAACGATACCGTGCGTGTGCGCATTGGCGATCGGTTATATACACCGCAGGAAATTTCTGCTATGATTCTTCAAAAAATGAAGAGCACCGCAGAAGACTATCTGGGTACAACTGTTACCGAAGCCATTGTTACTGTACCTGCCTACTTCAACGATGCCGAACGTCAGGCTACTAAAGAGGCCGGTCAGATTGCAGGCCTGGATGTAAAACGTATCATTAACGAGCCTACAGCCGCTGCCTTGGCTTATGGGTTGGATAAGAAAAACAAAGACATGAAGATCGCAGTGTACGACTTAGGCGGTGGTACATTCGATGTGTCGATATTAGAGTTGGGCGATGGCGTATTTGAAGTAAAATCTACCAATGGTGATGTGCACTTGGGTGGCGATGACTTTGACATGCGTATTATGAACTGGCTGGCCGATGAATTTAAAGCCGACAAAAACATCGACTTACGTAAAGATCCAATGGCTCTTCAACGTTTGAAAGAAGCCTCTGAAAAGGCAAAAATCGAATTGTCAAGTTCAACTGAAACAGAAATCAATCTTCCTTACATCACTTCGGTAGATGGTGTGCCCGAGCACTTAGTGAAAAAACTTTCGCGCGCCAAGTTCGAACAACTGTCTGACGATTTGATTCGCAGAACACTGGAACCTTGCCGTAAGGCGGTTGCCGATTCTGGTTATTCTGTTAACCAGATTGATGAAGTTATTCTGGTAGGGGGCTCTACCCGCATTCCACGCATTGTTGAAGAAGTAGAAAAGTTCTTTGGCAAAAAACCTTCTAAAGGTGTAAACCCCGATGAAGTGGTAGCTGTGGGTGCTGCTATTCAGGGTGGTGTGCTTACCGGTGAAGTGAAAGATGTATTGTTGTTGGATGTTACCCCGCTTTCGCTGGGTATTGAAACCATGGGTGGTGTAATGACTAAGTTGATTGAATCGAATACAACCATTCCTTCAAAGAAGTCAGAGACATTCTCTACCGCTTCCGACAGCCAGCCATCGGTAGAAATACATGTGTTGCAAGGCGAACGCCCGATGGCGAAAGACAATCGCACTATCGGTCGCTTCCACTTAGATGGAATTCCTCCTGCACCACGCGGTGTGCCTCAGATTGAAGTAACCTTCGATATTGATGCTAACGGTATTTTGCATGTATCGGCTAAGGACAAAGGAACCGGCAAAGAGCAGAAGATTCGTATTGAAGCCTCCAGTGGTTTAACCGATGCTGAAATCCAGAAAATGAAGCAGGAAGCGCAAGCCAATGCCGATGCCGATAAGAAAGAGAAAGAACGCGTGGATAAAATTAACCAGGCCGATTCGCTCATCTTCCAAACTGAAAAACAGTTGAAGGAATTTGGCGATAAACTTTCTGAAGGAAATAAAACGGCCATTACACAGGCATTGGAAAAATTGAAAGAAACTCACAAGAGTCAGGATCTGGGGGCTATTGAGCAAGCCATGGCGGCCCTTAATAATGCCTGGCAGGCAGCATCGCAGGAAATGTATGCAGCAAGTAATGCTCAGCCAAACGCTGGCAATGCCACTCAATCGGAACAAAGCAATACCGGAACCGGAGGAAGCAATGCAACCGATGTAGAATATGAGGAAGTGAAATAGTCCTTCTTTATGATGAACCTAACGGCCCTTTGGATGAAAATTCAAAGGGCTTTTTTTGTGGTCAGAATTTCTGGTTAATCCAATGCCACCTATCTTTACGCCCCTGAAATTTTTTGAATATGCTGATTGTAAAATTTGGCGGTACCTCGGTAGGTAAGCCTGAGCGGATGAAGAAGATTGCAAACCTGGTGTTGAGCATGCCCGGTAAAAAAATTGTTGTGCTTTCCGCGCTAAGCGGTACCACCAATTCATTGGTACGCATTGGCGATAGTTTATTAGCCCAGCAACAAACAACCGCTAACCAGGAAATTGCCGAACTGGAAAAACATTATCTGCAATTCATAAAAGAACTGTATGATAGCGAGGCCCACCGGGCCATCGGTCAGGAAATAGTAAGCCGCTACTTCAGCTTGTTCCGGTTGCTGGCAGCCGGGCGGTTTGACGATCGCGGCTATCGCGAACTACTGGCACAAGGTGAACTTATTTCCACTGAACTCTTCTATCATCACCTGCAGGAAAAGAAAATTTCTGCAAGACTGTTGCCAGCCCTGCACTTCATGTCGATTGACGAAAACCAGGAGCCTGAACTCGAAAAAATAAGCGAACGCCTGAAGCCAATACTGGAAACCATGAGCAATGTGGATATTCTGGTAACTCAGGGGTATATCTGCCGTAACCATCGCAACGAAATTGACAATCTGAAACGAGGAGGAAGCGATTATACAGCATCGCTGATTGGTGCGGCTATTAAAGCCGAAGAAATTCAGATCTGGACAGACATTGATGGCATGCACAATAACGACCCGCGTATAGTAAAGAAGACCGTACCCATTGCTGAACTTACGTTCGATGAAGCTTCGGAGTTGGCTTACTTCGGAGCTAAAATTCTGCACCCCTCCACCATTGTGCCTGCCCAAAAGTACCACGTGCCCGTACGCCTGAAAAATACCATGGACGAAAAAGCGGCCGGTACCATCATCAGCGACAAAGGCAGCCGCGGACAGTTTAAAGCCATTGCAGCCAAAGATGGTATTACTGCTATCAAAATAAAATCATCGCGCATGTTACTTGCGTATGGCTTCCTGCGCAAAGTGTTTGAAGTGTTTGAACGTTACAAAACACCCATCGATATGATCTCCACTTCAGAGGTGGCCGTTTCTGTAACCATAGACGACAACAAAAACCTGAACCCGATTCTGGAAGAATTAAAAAGCTTTGGAACAATTGAAGTAGACACCGATCAATCCATTATCTGTATTGTGGGCAACATGCTTTCCGAGAAAGAAGGTGTATTAAAAGATGTATTTCAGGCATTGGCTACTGTGCCTATCCGAATGGTTTCATATGGTGGTAGCCCAAACAACATCTCCGTACTGGTTCACTCCTCACAAAAAGAGAAAACGCTTACACTCCTAAACGAAAATCTTTTTAACCTTCGGTAAGGAATTCTGTCAGAAATAAGGGTTGGTTTTACCTCTCCTCACTTCTAATTCTTTTATAACTCCTCTTCTAGCCGGATTGGCTCTATATTGTCTGCTTTTTAAACATTTTAAAAAATGGAGGCAATTGTAATTGTAACGTTTGTTGTAGGCTACCTGGCCATTGCGCTGGAGCATCCGATAAAAATCAATAAGACAGCTACTGCAATTTTGACTGGGGTATTGTGCTGGACAATCTATGCACTTTATTCTGCCGAATCAATTGAACATATAGGAGAACAATTACACGAGCACCTGGGTGAGATATCAGGCATCTTGTTTTTTCTGATGGGCGCTATGACTATTGTTGAATTAGTTGATGCATACCAGGGCTTTCGGTTTATCACCGATCGTATCAAAACAAAGAACCCTAGAACGCTACTCTGGGTTGTTTGCTCGGTTACATTCTTTCTTTCGGCTATACTCGATAACCTGACAACCACTATTGTGATGGTATCGCTCATACGAAAATTAGTACCCAACAAAAACATGCGACTTACATTTGTAGGCATGATTGTAATTGCCGCTAATGCCGGTGGCGCTTGGTCGCCCATTGGCGATGTTACTACAACTATGCTTTGGATCGGGGGCCAGATTTCATCTGTTAACATTATCAAGACCTTGTTACTGCCAAGCATTGTGTGCCTCATCGTGCCATTAGTATATCTCCAGTTTACCTTAAAAGGAAAACTTGGGCAGCCTCACGCTGAAGGCGGGGAAAAAGCCCATGGCCATGGATCGCACAATGGCCCCATTAAAGGTTCAAAGGCTATGCTCTTCCTGGGTATTGGCGGTCTTATTTCAGTTCCCGTTTTTAAAACGGTTACCCATCTTCCACCTTATTTAGGAATGCTGCTTGCCCTTGGTGTTTTGTGGGTAGTCTCAGAACTTATTAACCCCGACATGGACGAAGCCGAGAAGAAACCTTATACAGCCGCTGGCGCCCTTACCCGCATTGATGTTCCCAGTGTACTCTTCTTCCTGGGTATTTTATTGGCCGTAAGTGCACTCCAGTCTATGGAAATACTCGGCCATTTTGCTTCGTGGCTGGACACCACATTAAAAGATAATCGGATTATCATTACTCTCATTGGAATTCTATCTGCCATCGTTGATAACGTGCCCCTGGTGGCTGCCAGCATGGGTATGTATAGTATGGAGACTTATCCAACCGATCATATGATCTGGGAATACCTGGCTTATTGCGCGGGTACCGGGGGTAGTATTTTGATCATCGGTTCTGCAGCCGGAGTTGCCGCTATGGGTATGGAGAAAATAGATTTTATCTGGTATTTGAAAAAAATCTCGTGGCTTGCAGCCCTTGGCTACTTTGCCGGAGCCATCGTTTACCTCATAATCTACCCTTATTTAGCCGTCCATTAAATTTCTTTGGCACTTCTGCTGGGGTATTACGAGTTTTTCCGAAATTTCATTAATTAAGAAAAACCTAAACTTACCCCTGCATGGAGGCATTGATAATTATTGTTTTTGTAATCGGCTACATTGCCATCGCACTGGAGCATCCTATTAAGATTAACAAAACCGCCTCAGCTCTGCTGGCCGGTGTTATCTGCTGGACACTCTTCATTTTATCAGACCCAAGTACCTCGGTTACAGAAAGTAATTCCTACACCTCTTTTCTGGAGATTTTAAAAGTGGAGTTGGGCGAGAAATTTAATGCCCTAACCAGCGGGGAACTGTATCGTGAATTTGTTGCTTTTGAGTTATCCGAACATCTGAGCAGCATCGCTCAAATCCTGTTCTTTTTATTGGGTGCCATGACCATTGTTGAACTGGTAGATGCTCACCACGGCTTCAAGTTTATTACCGATCGGATAAAAACAAAAAATCCGAAAGTGCTACTTTGGATTATCTGCTGGGTAACCTTTTTCTTATCTGCGGTACTCGATAACCTGACAACCACCATTGTTATGCTTTCGCTGGTACGCAAACTAATTGCGAATAAAGACATGCGGTTGTTTTTTGCCGGTATGATTGTAATTGCTGCCAATGCCGGTGGCGCCTGGACGCCCATTGGCGATGTTACCACTACCATGCTTTGGATTGGAGGCCAGGTCACTACTGGCAATATTATGGTTACCCTATTCCTGCCAAGTGTTGCCTGCATGCTTGTTCCCCTTCTTTATCTAAACTTAACCCTCAAAGGAACACTGGGAGAAACAAATACGCATGAGGGACTTGTGCATGATACCACCGTTAGGTCAGGCAAACTCATGTTATTCTTAGGGGTTGGTGCGTTGATCTTTGTTCCCATCTTTAAGACAATTACCCACATGCCTCCCTATACCGGTATCTTATTAGGGTTGGGCGTATTGTGGGTAGTCTCCGAATTAATAAACCCCGATCTTGATGAGGCCGTAAAGAAAAACTATACTGTGGCCGGTGCGCTTACACGGATTGATGTGCCAAGTGTGCTTTTCTTCTTAGGCATTTTACTTGCCGTGGGTGCGCTAGAATCCATGCAGGTACTGCATCACCTGGCCAGCTGGTTAGATACATCCTTAGGTGACCAACGGATAATTGTAACATTAATCGGATTACTATCAGCAATAGTAGATAACGTACCGTTGGTAGCTGCTTCCATGGGTATGTATAATATGGATGTGTATTACACAGACCATATGGTGTGGGAATACCTGGCTTATTGCGCAGGTACCGGAGGTAGTATTTTAATTATTGGTTCAGCGGCTGGTGTAGCTGCTATGGGTATAGAGAAAATTGATTTCATCTGGTATTTGAAACGAATCTCGTTGCTGGCCATGCTGGGTTATTTTGCCGGTGCCATCGTATACCTTATTATACAGCCTTATCTGGCCGTGCACCCACCGGCTTAATTAACCAATTGCTTTAACGCTATTTCAAACGAGGCTTGTGCAAGTCTCGTTTTTTTATGGTTGCCCGAATATGTTTTTTGCAAAGCTTTCAAAATCGTATTCGAAATGTCGGTAAAAATTGCTTCATCGGTCATGCTTACCTCTCTTTCCATAAAGTAGGCAAACACGCGCGCCATACCACAGTTAGCAATAAAATCAGGTATGATGGAAACTCTTTCATCAGCATACAAACCAGTTGACCCGAAAAAAATCTCCGGATCAGCAAATGGTACATTGGCCCCACATGAAAATACTTCTACCCCGGCATTGATCATCCTGTCAACCTGGTCTTTCGTAACCAATCGCGAAGCAGCAGCCGGAACAAATACCTCAAACTCAAGATCCCATATTTTTTGATTTACCATATCGAAGGGCAGCAAATCATCTGTTACCAATTTGTTGCCATCGCGATTTAAAACAAGTTCGCAAATTTCTTCATGCGTAAATCCCTTTTGATTGATCAGGCCCCCTTCACGGGTAAGAATACCTACAATACTTACCCCCATCTGCGAAAGGTAAAACCCTGCGGCCGCACCCACATTGCCCCAGCCCTGCACCACCGCCCGTTTGCCTTGCAGATTACCACCCCATAAGGTGTAATAATGCTTAACCGCCTCGGCTACGCCAAAACCTGTACACATATCGGCTACGGTATATTTCTTATTTAATGATGGTGTGTACCCTTCGCTTTCAATCAACTTAATTACCCCTTGCCGCAGCTGGCCAATACGATTTACCTTTTGGGGTTCGGTTGGTTTATAGTGCCCGGTAAACACACCTTCCTGCGGGTGCCAGATGCCTACATCTTCGGTATGCGGAATTACTTCGTGAATCTCGTCTACATTCAAATCACCACCTGTTCCATAGTAATATTTCAACAAGGGCATAACAGCCGCATACCAGCGATGTAACACACCTTCTTTGCGCGGATCGTTCGGGTCGAAATTAATTCCAGACTTTGCCCCACCAATAGGTGGCCCTGAAACCGTAAACTTTACTTCCATTGTTTTGGCCAGCGATTCAACCTCGCGTTTGTCTAACCCTGTACGCATGCGCGTGCCTCCCCCTGCTGCGCCACCGCGCAATGAGTTAATTACCACCCACCCTTCTGCCGAAGTTTCAGCATCTTTCCACTCAAACACAATCTCTGCGGGCTTACTCTCAAACTTTTTCAGCAGGTCTTTCATCCTATAAACTTTAATAGCCAAAGGTATTTTAAAATCAATTTGAGAGAAAATTTGTAGCATAATGCCCATTCAAAATTTGATCTCCAGAGTAATACAACAATATGAAAACCTAAGAGTTATTTTGACGGGGAGAATTATCTTCTTTTGAAAACAAGCTTAAACACGCCATATTTGTAACCCCCGATCTCGTTTTGACCGGTTTGAACAGGATTTACGCCAACATGCAGAATTTTAGAAGGAATCTCACACTCACATTCGGGTTATTTTTATTGGTTTCGGGTGTTTTTGCCCAAACCGCAAACACTCCGTTCAGTTTTAGGGGCATTGGTGATTTCTACGGAAATGGTCTTGCACATAATCAGGGTATGGCTGGTGTAGGCGTTAGTAATCCACAATACTTCTATCTGAATAATCAAAACCCGGCCCTGCTGGTTTTTAACCGGTTTACCGTTTTTGAAGGTGGCTTTATTGGCCAATACAATAAAATTAAAGGTAATGGCCCGACCGAGAGCAGCGGCAATGGTAATTTGAATTATTTAATGATGGGCTTTCCGGTTAAGATGGGAAAATGGTCTACATCGTTTGGCCTTGCTCCTTATTCCGGAGTTAACTACCGCACTAATTATACCGATGTAATTGAGGGCAGCGCTAACCTGGTTGATGTTCAGGAAACCGGCAAAGGTGGGGTAAACCAGGTGTTTTGGGCCAATGGTGTAGCGCTCAATAAAAATTTTTCGGTTGGCGTTCGGGCTACATACTTGTTTAGCTCCATCATAAATGAATATACAAACACCCTTCCCGCAGCCGCCACACCCATCGTATATTCGCCAACAATATATGAGCGTACCTACATAAAAGATTTTAATTTTTCACTTGGGGTTTCATTTCATGAAGACTCCCTCTTTAATAAAAACTACCGGTTTAATATTGGTGCCGTCTATAATTTTAAATCAGAATTAAACACCGAATACTATACCCGCATAGAAAGAAGAAACTCATCGGGTAGTGTGGTTGATTCAACCACACTTACCAATAATCAACCTGGCAGCATTACCTTGCCCCAATCGTTTACGGTGGGCATGTCGTTCGGTAAAGGCGAAAAATGGATGATAGGGGCTGATTATTCTTATCTGAAAAACAGTTTGTTTCGCGATTACTTCGGAAATTCGCAAAACGCTACAGATAGCTGGCGCGTAGCGCTTGGAGGCGAATTTACTCCAGACCCTATGGCCTTAAGCGGGTATCTGAAGCGAATGACTTACCGAACAGGTGTAAGTTTTGAACAATATCCGTATTTGATTAACGGTAAGCCTGTGGATGATTTTGGCATTAATTTTGGGTTAAGTATGCCGGTGAGCAGAATTTCAAGCCTGGATTTCGCTTTTAAAGTAGGCAGGCGGGGAACGGTGCAAGACCACACCATTGAAGAGAACTATTTTAAGCTTTACTTTGGTGTTACGATTAACGATCAATTTTGGTTTATTAAGCGCAGATTTGATTAAATTATTTAGACTTAAACCCTAGAACAAAATGAAAATGAACTTGCGATCATCGGTATTGTTGTTGGCTCTTTCCTTTGGTGCATTTGCAGGCTTTGGTCAGTGTAAGGAATTTAAATGGCCTGAAGACAAAGCTACTGCAGAAGAAAAAGTTGCACTTTATGACGATGCTAAAACTCAGAAAAATTATAGAGCTGCGGTAGCTCCACTACAATGGATGTTAAAAGCCGCGCCTCAGTGGAACACCAAATTGTACATTGATGCAGCGGACATCTATAACAATTTGGCTGTAGCTGAAAAAGATCCGGTTAAAAAACAAGTATTGATTGACTCCTTAATGTTGTTATACGATTTGCGTGTTACCAATTGCGGTGACGAAGTGAATGTACTTAACCGCAAAGCTACCTCATCTGCTATTTTCAATGCACAAAATAAAGCTAAAACCGCTGAGGTATTGGCCCTGTATGATAAGGTGTATGAAATCAGTGGTAACAATGTGGCCGATAACAACCTCCTCTCTTATATGAAAGTGATTCAACTTAACGTGGCTTTGTTAAAGAATCTTTCAGAAGAGCAAATTTTGCAACGCTACGATAGATTGTCTGCTGTAATTGACGCGAAAATCAAAAAGGCTCAGGAAGCAAACAAACAAGCCGATGTGGATAGATTGAAGAGCGTAAAGAGTGGTGTAGATGATATTTTACCAAAATGCGGTGTAACCATTGACTGCGATTTTGTTAAGAAAAATCTTGCACCAAAATTTAAGCAGAACCCTGCCGATCTGACTGTAGCTAAGAAAATCTTTACCTATATGACCACCGGTGGTTGCATTGAAGATCCGCTTTGGTTAGAAGCTGCCGAAGCAATACATAAGGAAAGCCCGGATTACGGATTGGCTATTAACATGGCCCGTGTTTATGCTAAAAAGGGAGACCTTAACAAAGCTGAGATATTTGCCAACGAAGCCGCAGTACTGGCTCCATCTGCTGAAAACAAAGAAGCTTCAAACATTCTGGTGGGCGACTTGCTGGCTCAAAAAGGAAGTAAGGTAGCTGCCCGCGAAGCCTATCGCAAAGCATTAGCAGCAAACTCTGCCAGCAAAGAAGGTTATGAAAAAATTGGGGACTTATACCTAGGTTCATTCAAAGATTGCCAGAAGAGTCAAAGTCTTGCAGAAGATCGTTTGGTTTATATAGCCGCATACGACATGTATGCCCGCTCTGGTAATCAGCAAAAAATGAATTTGGCCCGCGCTCAATTCCCTTCTGTAACTGAATTATTCGAATTAAACTGGAAAGAAGGCGAATCAAAATCTATCTCTTGCTGGGTAGGCGAAACGGTAGTATTAAAAACCCGTGGTAAAGACTAAACAGAAAATATTTTTAACAGGAGGCTGGTCAGTAGGCCAGCCTTCTTTATTTCGGGCCCATGAAAAGATTTAGATTTTTAAACGGTATACCGGTAATTGGATTGCTGCTGGCAGTTTCATGTAACTCGTCTGAAACTACTATACCGGTTGAGTATGAAGGCCCGTTAAGTGAAGCTGAAAATGTAACGATGCAATATGCCGAAAAAGACCGCGTAAAAGTGGTGCTTACCGCAGCCAAAATTCTGGAGTTCGAAAATGGCGATGAGGAGTTTCCCGAGGGTATTAGCATCGAGTTTTACGATGAACTGGGAAATAAAACATCTACCCTGCGGGCCAACGATGCCTATTTTTTTAAAGAAGAAAACAAGTGGCGCGGGCGTGGAAATGTAGAAGTGGTGAATACGCAAAAAGAAGAACAACTGAACACCGAGGAGTTATTCTGGAAACCAGCCGATAAAAAAATCTTTACCGATAAATTTGTTACCATTAAACTCCAAAGTGAAGTACTGTATGGAACCGGGCTGGAGGCCAATGAGGATTTATCGAAATACCAGATCAAAAACCCTGAAGGTGAGTTTGTGGTAGATGAATGAGTCTGTTTATTTGCATTGCTACCGTTATGAAACTATTAGATATTATCCTGCTCTCACTGGCCGCCTTTTTCGTCATCATTGGCATTTATGAAACAATGACCGTGGGCATTGGGCAAGCCTACACCTGGGTAATGATTTCGGCTATTCTTTTTCTGATTTACACCTATCGCAAAAAAGGGCGTTAAGCTTACCTTTTTAGCCACACAATTAACTGATAATCAGGGCCTATATTATTATTTGTGCCTTTGGCGAATTGAGATAACCCATTAAATTTGCGGTTCTTTAAATAAAAGCGCTGGCATGGGCCGGCATCAGTAAACTTTATAAACTTAAGTTATGGCATTGATTGGAACGCTAAGGAATAAGATGACCAAATGGGTGGTAGGATTTGTGGCCGTGGCCATCTCAGCCTTTGTTTTGAACGATTTATTTGGAAATGGCCCAACCGCAGTTTTCGGAAACGATAATACTGTAGGCGAAATCGGAGGTTCCGATATCTCGTTGAAAGAATATCAAGACGCCATTCAGGAGCGCGAAAACAGTTATATCATGAACTTTGGCCGCCAGCCAGGCGATCGCGAAAGACCACTGCTGCAACAACAGGCATGGGAATACCTGATTGCTCAAAAAGCCATTAAACCAGAGTTTACGCAAACCGGTATTCAGGTTACTACCGATGAGATCTGGGACATGATTCAGGGTAAGAACATAGATGAAAATGTAAAAAATTCATTCCTTGATTCTGCCGGTAATTTTGACCGTGGCCGGTTAATGCAATTCATCCAGGAATCGGAAGAAGTTCCTACCGATCCACAACTTTTGGCTATGTGGCAGCAAGGCAACTATCGCTGGTCTACCTTTAAAAGAGATTTAGCATTAGGTCGCGAGCGTGTTAAGTATGAAAATCTGCTTATTAAATCAAACTATGTAACCAAAGCCGAAGCCGAACGCGATTACCATTCTCAAAACGATGTAGCCGAAGTAAAATATCTTTATGTACCGTTCTTTGCTGTTAGCGATTCAACTGTTAGTGATAGCGACCTGCGCGCATACTACAATCGTACTAAAGCCAGGTATAAAGCAGAACAAATGCGCAACCTAAATTATGTTGCCTTTTCAATCGAGCCTTCTGCAGAAGATTCGCTTCAGATTCGGGAAGACCTTAAAACCCTTGCCGAAGGTTTTAAAACGACAACCAATGATTCACTCTATGCCTCAACCAATACCGAAGGCAATGAGCCATTCTCTAAATACAATACATCTACCCTTCCGGCAATTTTGGCCGATCAAAAAGATAATCTTGTTGCCGGAACTGTAATAGGTCCCTTCTTAGATGGAGATTCTTATAAAGTAATTAAGGTAACAAAAGTAGGTCGCGATACAGTGGGCACTGCAAAAGCCAGTCATATTCTTATTCGTTGGGATGATGAATCGGAAGCTTCTAAGAAAGTTGCAAAAGAGAAAGCCCGTAAAATACTGGCTGAAATAAAAGGTGGTGCCAGTTTTGCTGCTAAAGCCCGCGAACATGGTACAGACGGAACGGCAAGCCAGGGTGGAGATTTAGGCTGGTTCTCTTCAGGCGGAATGGTTAAACCTTTCGAAGACGCAGTATTTGGTGCTAAAAAATCGGGGGTGTTGGCAGATGTAGTTGAAACTCAATTCGGTTACCATTTAATTGATGTAACCGGAGTGGTAGACTATACTTCATATGCGGTTGCCACAATCGAATATTCGATCACCCCAAGTGAAGAAACTCAAAACGCAGCCTTCCTGAAAGCACAAACTTTTGCAGCCGATCTTTCGGGAGTAAAAGAATTTTCAGACAGAGCCAAAGAACAGGGTCTGGTAGTTAATCAGTCTAACAACGTTCGCACAAACGACAGGCTATTGAATGATCTGGGCGAAGCCCGTCAGGTTGTTACCTGGTTGTTCCGGGATGGAAAAACAGGCAAAGTATCAGACGTATTTGAACTCTCTTCGGATTACATTGTAGCGGTTATGACCAGTGAAACAAATGATGGCACACGCTCTTTCGAAGCTGTGAAGGAAGAAATTACGCCCGCTGTTCGTAATGAAGTAAAAGGCAAAAAAATAATTGAAATGCTAAAAGCTAAAACCGGAACACTGGAAGAGTTAGCTAAAGAATTTGGTACTGATGCCACAGTGGGTTCGTCCAGCGACCTTAAGTTTAACTCAAACACCATTCCGAGTATAGGGCTTGACCCCGTAGCCGTAGGAAAGATTTTTTCTCTGGAGAATGGTAAACGATCAGAACCTTTTGCAGGCGAAAATGGTGTAGTTGTAGCTGAACTACAGAACAAAACTATAGCGCCAGCTATTGGCGATTATACCATGTTTAAAACACAGTTGCAGCAAACTTTGGATGGTCGTGTCAGTATGGGTATTGCCGAAGCCATTAAAGGATCTGCTAATATTCAGGATAACCGGTACAAGTTTTTTTAAAAGAGACACGGTAAAAATCAAACGCCCCGAATTTAAAAGTCGGGGCGTTTTTAATTTATGGATCAGCAACGGTTAGATAAATTCAGAGAGCAATTAGACCTGCATCACGCATGGCCATCTGTTTTTACATTTAAGTTCATTGTTCCGGTAGGAAAGGAAATCCCTCTTAAAGAATTATTCCCAAATCATACACCAAACGTAAAGACATCTGAAAATGGTAATTATACCAGCTTTACATACCAGATGATGATGCCCTCCAGCCAGGCTGTAATTGATATTTATATTACCGCAGCCAAAATTGAAGGGCTCATTGCCTTGTAGTTTTGAATCACGGCTTTAACTACCTTTAACCATCCATTTATTATTTTACGCATGTGGGTTGAGGAAAATAACCGACTAACCAATACATTCCGGTTTAAAGATTTTACCGAAGCCTTTGCCTTTATGACGAAGGTAGCATTGCTTGCTGAAAAAATGGATCATCATCCATTCTGGACTAATGTGTATAACACGGTAACCATAGAACTTAATACACACGATGCCGGAGGGATTGTTACCGAAAAGGATCATGCTCTGGCAAAAGCAATAGACAAGCTTATTTACTAGTGGAATCTTTAAAAGCCAATCTTTACCTTGTACCTACACCCATTGGCAATCTGGCCGATATTACGCTGCGTGCGCTGGAGGTTTTAAAAGCAGTAGATATAATTCTGGCTGAAGACACCCGCACATCGGGTTTTTTATTGAAACACTACCAAATCTCAAAACCTCTACAAAGCTTTCACATTTTCAATGAACACAAAACACTGGCGAGCTTAATTCAACGCATGCAACAAGGCGAGGTAATGGCGTTGATAAGCGATGCCGGAACACCCGGCATTTCAGATCCGGGTTTCTTATTGGTGCGCGAAGTGTTGCGGGCCGGTCTTAGCGTTGACTGCCTGCCCGGTGCCACGGCATTAATTCCAGCCTTGATTAAATCAGGCTTTCCAACAGACCGGTTTGTGTTTGAAGGTTTTTTGCCGCACAAAAAAGGTCGTCAAACTTTATTAAAAAAACTGGCTGAAGAGGATCGTACTATTGTCTTGTATGAATCACCACACAGATTAGTGAAACTACTTGAACAGATAATCGGGTTTTTTGGTGAATCAAGACTGGTTTCTGTTTCGCGCGAACTTACCAAACTGCATGAGGAAACATTTACCGGGCCGGTAAATGAAGTGCTTTTCCATTTTCAACAGAAAGACGTTAAAGGAGAAATTGTAGTTGTGATTGATGGCAAAAAAGAATAACCGCACTTTAAATGTCTGGATATTATTCGGGATTGCCACGCTGCTTCTTTCTGCAGCCTGGCTGATGAAGTCATTTCCTGTATTAATATTTGTTGGTATCGCTCCCTTGTTTGCTATCAGCGATCAGGCCAAAGATCATACATCCTCCTGGAATAGGTTTGAACTGATTTTGATTGCCCTCAGCATCGGATTATTTGCGGCCCATGCGTTCAGTTTTTCTACTATAATACCTGTGTTGCTACAAAGTATTGTATTTACCCTGGCCTTTGTGGGATACGCATTTGCATACAAAAACCTGGGTACAAGGCTGGGCAAATTTACCATCGTCTTTTTTTGGTTAGGATTAGAGTACCTTGCCCTTAAACTACCGTTGCGGACGCAAGTGGTTTATTTAGCAGATTCGTTGTTGTTAAAACCCGATTGGTACAGCTGGACAAATTCCACCGGGTATTTAGGAGTTACTTTATGGATTTTGGTTGCCAATCTTCTCTTTTACATGGGACTATTCCGTGTTTCGGGCTTTAATATTTACTTTTTTACTGGGGCGCTTCTGTTTGTTGCTATCCCCATAATTTACTCTTTACAAAACGAAACTGGGGTAATCACATATTCTCACATGATGCAGCTATACGGATTTGCTGCCAAAGGCTCGTTACCTGAAAAATATAGTCAGCAAGGCGAACTGGTTGCGCGAACTGCAGCCTGGGTTTCGGTGTTAATAATCTTATTATCTTTTGTAAAAAATTACACCCGCAAAAAATGAACCTGGCTAATCTCGAAAAAGACACTATTGATCTCTGCACGGAAGTAAGTGAATTTATGCGGGCCGAACTTGAAGGGTTCGATCTGTCGCGCATCGAGCAGAAAGGAAGTTCCAGTAACCTGGTTTCGTACGTAGATAAGGAATCTGAAAAGCGATTGGTAAATCGTTTAAGTAAACTGCTACCGGGCTCAGGGTTTCTGGCAGAAGAAGGTACCGATGTAAAGGGTTCAAATGAATACACCTGGATTATCGATCCGCTTGACGGAACCACAAACTACCTGCATAGCCTACCTGTTTTTGCAATCAGTATTGGTCTGCAACGAAAGGACAAAACCATACTGGGTATTGTCTATGATGTAAGTAATAAGCATTGTTATCATGCCATTGAGCATGGAGGCGCTTATTGCAATGAGAAACAAATTCACGTTTCGGCAATCAGTACGTTAGAAGAAAGTTTACTTGCTACCGGCTTTCCTTACTATCACTCCGAAAAAAAAGACGACTACCTGGAAATCATTAAACTATTTCTTGAAAAGACGCACGGCATCCGCAGGTTAGGTAGTGCCGCGATGGATTTGGCTTATGTTGCCAGCGGTAAACTGGAGGGATTTTTCGAATACGACCTTAAGCCGTGGGATGTAGCCGGTGGAACATTTATTGTACAACAGGCCGGTGGCATTGTAACTGATTTTTCCGGAGGCAATAATTTTTTATTTGGTGGGCAATTATGCGCAGCCGGAAAAATCCATCAGGAAATGCTTACTGAAATCCGTAAATTCTGGTTCAAATAATTATTCCGACCGCAACGATTGAGTAGGATTAGCCACTGCTGCTTTCATAGACCGGTAAGCCACAGTAACAATAGCAATCAGGAATGTTATTGTTAACCCTATTAAAAATTCAACAGGGCCAAGGGTAATCTTATATGCAAACTGATCGAGGTATTGATTGGTGGCATACCAGGCTAATGGGGTGGCAATCAAAAACCCTATAAGAATAAGTTTAATAAACTCTTTCGAAAACAACATGAGGATACTTTCTACCGAAGCACCTAACACTTTTCGCACCCCAATTTCCTTAGTCTTCTGATTGGCCATGAACACGGTTAGTCCAAATAACCCAAGACACCCGATAAAGATAGCCAGTGAAGTAAAAATAGTAAGCATTACAGACATGCGTTGTTCGCTTTCATAAAACTCTCTGATCTGTTCATCTAAAAACCGATACGAATAGATGTACTCCGGGTATGTACGCTCCCATTTAGTCTGCACTTCTTTTAGTACATTTTGCATGGATTGCGGATTAACACGTACAGATAGCGTTCGATAGCCCGTAAGGCGATTAAGCATAATGGTAGCTTCAAGCGGGTCTTGTAGTGAAACTGTATGAAAATTCTTAACCACTCCGCTCACGGGCAAATTTTTTCGCCACATGCGTATGTTCTTTCCAATAATATCTTCCGGATTGGCAAAGCCTGCCACCTGGGCAAAGCGCTCATTCACAACAAACGTATGTGCCGTGTCTAAATCAGAGACTCCTTTACCCGCTACCAATTTTATATCATATAACTCTATATAGTTTCCATCTATCTGCTTTACCTGGGTACCATAGGTGTTGTCATCTCCTTCTATTGAAAAATTGGTTGACGATACACTGCCTGACGAAGGGGCTGAATTACTTAAACTGGCCTGCTCAACACCGGGTATGGTCAGCATCTCATCACGCAAAGTGCGCATCTTACTCACTCCGCCATTAAACTGGGGTTGTTCATCAACCGGAATAGGTATGGTAATAATGGCATCCTTACGGAAGCCCAACTCTTTATTGCGGAGGTATTTCATCTGACTGATAAGCACAACGGTTGCAATAATCAGCAATTGGGAAATTACAAATTGAAGCACTACTAAACTCCTGCGTAAGTTGAAGCCGGAAGTCTGGGAAGTTTTGATCTGATTTTTAAGCGCGTTTACCGGATTAAATCCACTTACTACCAGAGCCGGATAAAATCCGGATAACAAAGAAACTATTACCAGTGT